>NZ_JACRAW010000014.1 GCF_016213215.1 Bradyrhizobium sp.
AGGAGCGCCTTCAAGGTCGCTTCGCGGTCGCCCTTGGGCGGCGGCAGGCGGTTGACGATCGCTTCCAGGACGTCGGGAATGCCGAGGCCGGTCTTGGCCGAAATCATCACGGCATCGGAGGCGTCGATGCCGATCACGTCCTCGATCTGCTGCTTGACCTTGTCCGGCTCGGCGGCGGGCAGGTCGATCTTGTTCAGGACCGGAACGATCTCGTGGTTGTTGTCCAGCGCCTGGTAGACATTGGCGAGCGTCTGTGCCTCGACGCCCTGGCTGGCGTCGACCACGAGCAGGGAACCTTCGCACGCCGCCAGCGAACGCGAGACTTCGTAGGCGAAGTCGACATGACCCGGCGTGTCCATGAGGTTGAAGATGTAATCCTTGCCGTCCTTGGCGCGGTAGTTGAGCCGGACGGTCTGCGCCTTGATGGTGATGCCGCGCTCGCGCTCGATGTCCATGGAATCGAGCACCTGCTCCTTGCCCGCCATTTCGCGTTCCGACAGACCGCCGGTCATCTGGATCAGGCGGTCGGCCAGCGTCGATTTGCCATGATCGATATGGGCGACAATGGAGAAATTGCGGATGTTGGAAATGGGGCCGGTCATGGGGCGCGGGATACCACTCACGTCTCCGTGCGGCAACCATATTGCAGTATTTGAAGGGTTTTTGTTCACGCCAAGCTGATTCCACTTGCGCCGAAAACGCGCTAGGCAACGGCCATGACAAGTACGTCGTTCCTGCCGGCGACCTCGCGTCCAAAAAGGCGCCCGACCCTGCGCCGGGCGGCGGCCTGGCTTGCCGCCCGCGCCTGTGATCCCAGGAGCGGCCCGCTATTGGTCATCCAGTTCGCCGTGCTGCACGCGGTACTGTGGACCTTCATCCTGATCAATCTGAAGGCGGCGCAGGACATCCATATGGATGTCGCGGAGGGGTTTGCCTGGGGTCAGAAATTCCAGCTTGGCTACGGCAAGCATCCGCCGCTGGCGGGGTGGATCGCGGGCCTGTGGTTCAGCGTCTTCCCCGTTACCGATTGGCCGACCTATGCCCTGGCGATGACCACCGTGAGCATCGGTCTGGTCATCTGCTGGTTCATCGCGCTCCGCGTGGTCGACCGCCGGCGCGCGTTCATGGTCGTGGTGATGCTCGCGCTCTACCCGATCTTCAATTTCAAGGGTTTCAAATACAACCCCGACCTGTTGCAGCTCGTTACCCTGCCGCTGCTGGTGCTGGCTTATCTCAACGCGTTCGAAAAACGCAGCTTGCGGTCCGGCATCTGGCTCGGGCTTGCCGGGGCGCTGGCGCTGATGACCAAGTACTGGGTCCTGACCATGATCGGCGCCATCGGGCTTGCGGCGCTGCTTCATCCCGAACGCCTCGCATTCCTGCGCTCGCCGGCGCCGTGGGTTGCCATCGCAACCCTTCTCGTCGCGATGATCCCGCACTTGACCTGGCTTTACGGCGTGCATTTCCTGCCGCTGGTCTACGCCGGCGACGTCTACAGCCTCTCCAGTCAGGGGATGGTTGTGCGGCTGGTGCTGGGCTATGTCGCGCACAATCTGGCGCTTCTCGCGCTGCCGGTGGCGCTGTCGGGTCTCGCGCTTGTGCTGGTGCCGGGGTGGCGCGCGATCCTGGCGAAAAGGCCGGTCGGGCTTCTCGCGCGCAACTGGGCGCGCGGCGCCAACGCAGGCGTGAACCTGTCGCAGGCGCTCAATATCTGGATCGTTCAGTCGGTTGTCGCCATCGGCCCACTGCTCGGCGCGCTCGCCTTCGGCATCTACTTGAAGACCGACTGGGGCATCTCGCTGTTCTTCCTGGTGCCGCTCGCGCTGGTGGCCATACCGACGCTGCGGGTGCCTAAGGCCGCACTGTTCAACATCGCCGCGATCTGGCTGGTGCTCACGCTGGCGACATTGGCCGGCTCGCCCTGGATCGCGAAGACCGAGATGGCGGTCAATCCCAACAACGGCGCGATCTACGGCGCGCGGGCCGAGCTTGCGCGCGAGCTGACGCAGGCCTGGCACACGCGCTTTGCTTCGCGATGGTCGATCGTGGCGGGCATGATGGAGAACATCCAGCCGCTGTCGTTCTACAGTCCCGACCATCCGGTACCGTTCACGCCCGGCGAGATCTGGAGCGCGGGCCTGACGTCAGAGCAGGACGTGAAACGGCTCGGCTTCATCGGGGTGTTCGATCCTGCGGACGGGCGGCTGCCGGCATTCGAGAAGTGGATTGCCGAGGCGGCGCCGCACGCCGAGCGCATCGTCATGACCACGCGCCGCTTCTTCCACGGCCAGCCGGGTCCGACGATGATCTGGAACGTCTATATCGCAGCACCGGCGAAGTGACCGAAGTCATTCCAGGGCGCGCGTAGCGCGAACCATCGTGCGCAAGTGCGCACCGGGGAATCTCGAGATTCCGGGTCTGGTCCTTCGAACCATTCCGGAACGGCGCCTGAAGGCGCGCCATCAGGTGCCTTCTTCGTTGAATTTGGAGGCGACGAGCTCGCTGATGGCGGCGAGCGCCGCCTCGGCTTCCGGACCCATGGCGGAAACGGTAATGGTGGTGCCCGGTCCGGCGGCGAGCATCATCAGGCCCATGATCGACGTGCCGCCGACGGTCTCGGCGCCGCGCGTTACCCACACCTGGGCGTTGAAGCGCTCGACGGCCTGGACGAACTTCGCGGAAGCGCGTGCGTGCAGGCCGCGCTTGTTGATGATGAGAAGTTCCCTGGAAATTGCGCCCTCGGGCACGCCCGGCCCGCGCTGGCCGTCAAGTGGCGCCGCGTCGTCGTCGCTCATTTGCCGGCAAGCACTCGGCTGGCGATGGTGACGTATTTGCGGCCCGCTTCCTGCGCCATCGCGATCGCTTCGGGAAGCGGCCGCTCTTCGCGGACCTTGGCCAGCTTGACCAGCATGGGAAGATTGATGCCCGCGAGCACTTCCACTTTGGGACGGCTCATGCAGGAAATAGCCAGGTTGGACGGCGTTCCGCCGAACATGTCGGTGAGAATGGCCACTCCGTCGCCGGTGTCGACACGATTAACCGCTTCGATGATGTCGCTGCGGCAGAGATCGGAATCATCCTCGGCGCCAATCGTGATCGCCTCTATCTGCTTTTGCGGACCCATGACATGCTCAAGCGCCGCCTTGAATTCGTCGGCAAGGCGCCCGTGAGTCACAAGTACTAGACCAATCATCCGAAAACTCCTCGCGGGCGCTCTCGGTGCACCGCACGAACGCGCCACTTTGACCATCCAGAGCCCCCGCGCAAGAGGGGATGTTTGCGATTCTCCCGGAATCTGGCGGGAAAGAGGGGGAGACGCACGGTCTATTCGGTCGCGATAGTGGAGCTCATATGGTTACCAATTTCCTTCAAACAATCGCCGGAAAGGTTACCGGAAGGTGAACTCTCCGTCGTCGTGAGCGCGGCGATAACCAGGGGGACAGGCGAGAAGCCCCTGCCGACGGGGATTCGTGGTACTTTTGCACCGCAAATACTTGTCGTCAGCGCTTCGCTCCGCGGCAGGCGTTCCGCGTCCCGGGCATCAAGATCCACCACCAGGGCGACGACGGCGCTGTCCACATGGTCGCAGCGGCGGATGCCGAGGCCGCGGATCTCGATCAGTCCCGCCAACCCGGCTGCCGGGCGGACCACGACTTGTCCGTCCTCCGGCGCCAGATAAACGCGGTCATCGCCCACGAGAACTGCCGGCTCGATCAGGCCGGCCCGTCCAGCCAGGATGAGATCGAAGGCGAGGCGCGACTTGCCGGCCCCCGAGGGACCGCGGATCAACGCCGCCCGGTTCCCAACCCTCACGGCCGAAGCGTGAACGCTGGTTCCCTCCAGGCTCATAGCGCGGGAAGCCTGACCACAAAGCGCGCGCCCGCAACCGTCGGCAGGCCGTCCGGTCCGGTCTGGCCCGGCCGGTTCTCCGCCCAGATCCGTCCGCCATGCGCCTCGATGATCTGTTTGGAAATCGACAGGCCCAGTCCAGAATTCTGACCGAAGCCCTGGTGCGGACGGTCGGTATAGAAGCGCTCGAATATCCGCTCGAGCGCATCGTCGCGAATTCCCGGCCCATCGTCGTCAACCACGATCTCGATCTCCGAGCGCACGCGCCGGCAGGTGATGCGCACCTTGCCGCCGGGATTGGAGAAGGACTGCGCGTTGGACAACAGGTTGGAGATCACCTGCCCCAGCCGGGAATCGTGACCCGGTACCGAGAAGCTGTCGGCGGGGCTCGGGCCTTCGAAGCGGGCTTCAACCGTCACGTCGTGGCCGAGCTTGGTCTCGTTGGCGACCGAGGTGAGGGTGGTGAGGAGCCGGCGCAGCTCGACCGGCATGGCGTCCTGCCGCTGCAGCTCGGCGTCGAGCCGGCTGGCATCGGAGATATCGGAGATCAGCCTGTCGAGCCGCTTGACGTCGTGCTCGATCACCGACAACAGGCGCGACCGGCTGTTGTCGTTGCGCGCCAGAGGTAGCGTCTCGACAGCGGAACGCAGCGAGGTCAGCGGGTTCTTCAGTTCATGGGCGACGTCCGCGGCGAACATTTCGATCGCCTCGATGCGATTATAGAGCGCCGCCGTCATGTCGCGAAGGGCGCCGGAGAGATGGCCGATCTCGTCGCGGCGGCGGGTGAAATCGGGGATCTCGACGCGGGTTTTGATGCGGCGGCGGATCCGTTCGGCGCTGTCGGCAAGACGCCGCACCGGGCCTGCGATCGTGCTGGCGAGCAGGAGCGACAGCATGATCATGACGGCAGCGGCGACCCCGCCGACCTTCAGGATCGCCAGCCGTTCCGCGGTGACCATCTGGTCGATGTCGTCGCCCTGGGTGGAGAGCATGAGCGCGCCATGGATGGCGCGCGAGCGCAGCACCGGCACCGCCACCGAGACGATCACCTCGGCGCGTGAATTGACCCGCACCATGCTGCGCTTCTGGCCTTTCAGCGAATCTGCGACCTCCTCGTAGCCGTTGCCGTTTTCGGGGCCGAGCTCGCGATAAAGTGGAAGATCGCCGCGGTTGAGCCAGGTGCGGGCCGCGATCAGCGCGCGCTCGATAATCCCGGGCTTTTCCGCCGAGGGCGGCGGCAGGTCGAAGCGCAGTACATTCTCCAGATTGCGGCTGTCGAGCAGGAGGCCGCCGCTCGGGTCGTAGATGCGGGCCCGCGTCTTGGTCGGCGATATCAGGGTACGCAGCACCGGGGCCACGCGCTCCGGATTTATGGGAAAATCGAGCGGCGAATATTCGTCCGGTGCGCTGGTCTCGCCCGGCTTCAGGTCGAGCAGCCGTTCGGGATCGATGGTAATGGCGTTGGTCTGCACGGTTGCGGAGGCCGCAATCGCCCCGGCGATGATCTCGGCCTGCACCAGCAGACTTTGCGCCCGGGCGTCGATTAGCCCCGCGCGGAACTGCGACAGATAAAGAATGCTGGCAACCAGTGCGACCAGACCCGCCAGGTTGAGCGAGACGATGCGTCGCGTGAGGCTGGAGAAGCTCAGCGCGAAGAAGAATTGTCCGGCGCGGCGCAGCCAGTCCAGCGGCCCCTGCCAGCCCTGCGCGACAGGCTTTTCGTCCGCAGCATTGTCCAAGGCTCGCGACGACGCGTCTTCGTCGGCGTTCAGGCTCGAATGAGGCTGCGTTCGGTCAAGCAATGGCTAAGCCTGCGTTTCGTTCAACCGGCATGCGCGGGCACCCGCATCCTAGCCCAGACCGACGGCCGCGTCAGTCAGCAACCCCGCGCGAAACTGTTCGGCTCAGGCTTCCTTGAAGCGATAGCCCACCCCGTAAAGGGTCTCGATCATCTCGAACTCGGGATCGACCACCTTGAACTTCTTGCGCAGGCGTTTGATGTGGCTGTCGATGGTCCGGTCGTCGACATAGACCTGGTCGTCATACGCCGCGTCCATCAGCGCGTTGCGGCTTTTCACCACGCCCGGACGTGTCGCCAGGGCCTGCAGGATCAGGAATTCCGTCACCGTCAGTGTCACCGGCTCGTTCTTCCAGGTGCAGGTATGCCGCTCCGGATCCATGCGCAGAAGGCCACGGTCCAGCGCCTTGGCATCGTTCTCCTTCGGCGCGGCGGTCGGATCCTTCGGCGCCGCACGGCGCAGCACCGCCTTGACGCGCTCGACCAAAAGGCGCTGCGAAAACGGCTTACGAATGAAATCGTCGGCGCCCATCTTGAGCCCGAACAATTCGTCGATCTCCTCGTCCTTGGAGGTGAGAAAGATCACGGGCAGATCGGACTTTTGCCGGAGCCGACGCAAAGTCTCCATGCCGTCCATGCGCGGCATCTTGATGTCGAGAATGGCGAGATCGGGTTGGGTGGTGCGGAAGCCGTCCAGCGCCGAAGCGCCGTCGGTGTAGGTCATGATACGGTAGCCTTCGGCTTCCAGCGCAATCGAGACGGATGTGAGAATGTTGCGGTCGTCGTCGACCAAAGCGATTGTGGGCATGAGCCTGCTTTCCGTTTGGAGTGGCAGAAACGGCGAGCAATCCAGTGATGCGCCGCATACATGGGCTTCGAACACAGCCACCGAGCAGTGCAAGCTGGGCTGAAGTGTGACCAAGTTCCGTTAAACACGCCGCCCGGCGACGCGCCTCGTCCATATAGGACTCCGTTTACCTGAAATAAGCCCCGTCATGCAACCGATTGACTAGGAAAGAAGCATGCAGCCGACCTCCAATTTCGACCCGGCCAAGCTCGCAAAGTCCCTGCTTCGGCGCAGCCGGCAGGGCGCCTTGGCGACGTTGATGACCGGGACCGGCGATCCCTACTGCGCGCTGGCCAATGTCGCGAGCCATCCTGATGGTTCGCCGATCCTCCTGATCTCGGCCCTGGCGGTCCACACCAGGAATATTCTTGCCGACAACCGGGTGTCGCTGATGCTGGATGAGCGGGCGCCCGGTGATCCGCTGGAGGGGGCGCGAATCATGCTGGTCGGCAAGGCCGAGGCGGCGGCGCAAAGCGAGCTGGAACTGGTTCGCCGCCGCTACCTCAGTGCCCATCCGTCCGCGGAAGCATTTGTTTCCTTTGCAGATTTTTCGTTCTACCGGATTCACCCGGCATGGACCCATCTGGTTGCCGGATTCGGCCGGATCCTGGATCTTAAGGCCGACCGGTTCATCATCGACCTCGCCGGTGCCGAGGCGCTGGTAGAAGCCGAACCCGATATCATCGAGCACATGAACACCGACCATCGCGACACGATGAATCTCTACGCGAGGCGGCTGCTTGCGGCGGCCGAAGCCGACTGGCGCTGCTCCGGCTGCGACCCAGAAGGTATCGACATGCAGTCGGGCCAGACCGTGCTCCGGCTCGAGTTCCCCCAGCCCGTCAGCACGCCTTTGGAGCTGCGCAAGACGCTTGTGCAGTTGGCGGATGAAGCCAGAAAAAAAGAGCTGGGTTCCCTTGGCAAGGTTCCTTGAACGGCGGGGCGCCTCGCTGCGACCTATGGCAGATTTCGCGCGAGAGTTCCCATGAAAAGATGCAATCGAGTGGCGCTGACAGTGTGCGTGGCGCTGGCCGCGTGCGCCTGCCTGGCCAGCCCGTCATCTGCCGAAGGCCTGGCGGCGCAGAGCGGCAAGGTGATCGAACTTGGCCGCGCCGGAAAATACGCTGAGGCGATCGCGCTGGCGCAAGCCATGTTGGCGAATCTCGAGAAGGGCCCGCCCAATCGCGATGTTGCGGGCGCGCTGAACAATGTCGCGCAGCTCTATGGCGACGTCGGTCGGGACGCAGATGCCGAGCCGATATTCAAGCGCGCGATTGCCACCATGGAAAAGGCGGTCGGTGTCGATTCCGTCGAGATGGCGCCTCTGCTGAACAATCTCGGTGCGCTCTACCAGCGGCAGCTCCGCTACTCGGAAGCCGAGCCGTTGTTCAAGCGCGCGCTTGTGCTCCGCGAAAGGTCGCTTTCGGCCGGTCATCCCGACGTAGGTCAGGCCCTGAATAATCTCGCGACCTTCTATGAGCGCCAGGACCGCCATGCCGATTCCGAACCGCTGTTCAAGCGCGCGCTCGCGATTTACGAGAAGGCGGCGGGTCCGGAACATCCCGCGGTCGCAACACTCCTGAACAATCTGGGGCAGGTCTACAAGGCCGAGGGACGCGACGGCGACGCCGAGCCATTGATCAAGCGCTCGCTTGCGATCCGCGAAAGGCGGTTCGGACCGAGCCATCCCGACGTCGCACGCTCGCTGAACAATCTGGCGGACCTCTATCAGCGCGAAAGACGCTTTGTCGAGGCCGAGCCGCTGTTCAAGCGCGCGCTTGCCATCCGCGAAGCCGCCGTCGGTCCCGATCATCCCGACACGGCCGCCTCAGTGAACAATCTCGCTGCACTCTACCAGGCTCAGGGCCGCACCGCGGATGCCTTGCCGCTGGTGGAACGGATGACCGCGGGCCGTCGCGCGCAGCTGCGCGTGGCGCTTCCGGTCCTGTTTGCGGCTCGGCAACAGCAATTGATGCCGCAAGACAAGGCGCTGGATGACGCGCTCGGCGCAATCCAGCGCGGCACGCAATCTTCCGCCGCGTCCGCGGTGAACAAGCTCGCGGTGCGCCTTGCCGCCGGCAGCGACCGGCTTGCCGAGCTGGTCCGCAAGGACCAGGACCTCGGCGCGGAAGCGGAGGCGCTCGACAAGTCGATCATCGCCGCGGTCTCCAAGGAGGCCGCCAAGCGCGATGCCGCCGCGGAACAGCGCAGCCGGCAACGGCTGGCCGCCATTTCCGCCGAGCGAGCCGGTCTGCAGAAGATCCTGGCGGTCGAATTTCCCGACTACGCCGCGCTCTCCAACCCCCTGCCGCTGACGGCAAAGGAGATTCAGGCGCTTCTGTCGACCGACGAAGCCATGGTGCTGTACTCGGTCGTCGACAAGGAAAGCTACGTGGTCGCGATCACGCGCGATGGCATCGACTGGAAACAGACGCCCCTGGGCAGCGACGCGATCACGCAAAAGATAGCCGCCTTCCGCCGCGGCCTCGACGTCGGCAAGGCGAGCGATGCTACCGGCAAGGCAGGTTTGTTTGATCTTGCGCTCGCCAACGAGCTTTATGTGGCGCTGCTCGGCCCGGTCGAGGCGCTCACGAAGGACAGGCGCAGCCTGCTCGTGGTGCCGTCAGGCGCGCTGACGGCCCTGCCCTTCCATCTCCTGGTCACCGAGAAGCCGCCTGCGGCGATTCCCGAAAAGCTCGACGGCTACCGGAACGCCGCCTGGCTGCTGCGGCGTCAGGCCGTCTCGGTGCTGCCGTCGGTGGCGAGCCTGAAATCCTTGCGCGCGTTCGCGCGCAAGGACCAGGGCGTCAAACCAATGACCGGGTTCGGTGATCCCTTGTTCAATCCGGGTCAGGAAGGACTCTCGGACAAGAGAACAACCCGGCCCAAGGTCGCCGCGCGCAACATCGCGACCATCGCCTACAGCGATTTCTGGCAGGGCGCGGGCGTCGATCGCGCCCGGCTTGCGCAGGCGCTGCCGCAATTGCCCGACACCGCGGACGAGCTAAACGCCGTGGCAAAGGACGTCGGCGCCGCGCCTTCGGACGTCCATCTCGGCAGAGATGCGAGCGAAACGACGGTCAAGCGCGCACGACTTGCCGACTACAGCATCGTCTATTTCGCAACCCACGGGCTGGTCGCCGGCGACGTCAAGGGATTGGGCGAGCCCTCGCTTGCATTGTCCATTCCCGCGGTTGCGTCCGACTTCGACGACGGGCTGCTCACGGCGAGCGAAGTCGCGCAGCTCAAGCTGAATGCCGACTGGGTGGTCCTGTCCGCCTGCAACACCATTGCCGGCGACAAGCCGGGAGCCGAAGCGCTGTCGGGACTGGCACGGTCCTTCTTCTATGCGGGAGCGCGCGCGCTGCTCGTTTCGCATTGGGCCGTCGACTCGGAGGCGGCGACCCGGCTCACGACGTCGACCTTTGATCTTTTGAGAGACGATCCGCGCATGGGCCGCGCGGAGGCATTGCGCCGCGCAATGCTGACCTACCTTGAGGATTCGTCTTCACCGCGGAACGCGTACCCCGCGTTGTGGGCTCCCTTTGCGCTGATCGGCGAGGGAGCCGCACGATAATCACGTGATCGTGCCAATTGTGCGATGCGGCGTGTTCGATCTCGCACGCGCGTGAATGCCGCAATGCGCCCGATTGTTGCACCGAGTGCCTGTCCGAAAGGCAGATTCGACGTTGAGGTTCCAAATTGATCAAGTCGCGCGGGATCGGCTTGGCAATACCGGCGTTCATCACTAAGGTCGCTCAGATAAGACCGACGGCTTCAACGTAACGGTCGCCGCGACGACGGGCAGCTTGGGCAGGCTGCACCGAACGACAACGCGGATTCGAGGAGGATGGTTCGTGCAAGAAACCGGCGTGCGCAACGGCGCCTTCGGCGCCGACAAATTCGGCCTTCAGAATCTCAAACGGGTGCACTGGAATCTGGGTGCGCCCCAGCTGTACCAATATTCACTGGCCGCAGGCGAGGCGGTGCTCTCGGCCGACGGCGCGCTTTGTGCGGACACCGGCGAATTCACCGGCCGCAGCCCGAAGGACAAGTTCACCGTCCGCGACGGCACCACCGACAAGAGGATGTGGTGGGCCGGTAATCAGTCGATCACGTCCGAGCAGTTCGAAGCATTGTATAGGGATTTCCTCGAGCACGCCGAAGGCAAGACGCTTTATGCGCAAGATCTCTATGGCGGCGCCGATCCAACCTACCGGATCAAGACACGGGTCTTCACCGAGCTCGCCTGGCATTCGCTGTTCATCCGCACCCTTCTGATCCGGCCGCAGGCGATCGAGCTCTCGACCTTCGTGCCCGAGCTCACCATGATCGATATGCCGAGCTTCCGCGCCGATCCCGAACGACACGGCGTGCGCTCGGAGAACGTGGTTGCAATCGATTTCGCCCGCAGGATCGTCCTGATCGGCGGGTCCTATTATGCCGGCGAGATGAAGAAGTCGGTTTTCACGACGCTGAACTATTACCTGCCCGAGCGCGGCGTGATGCCGATGCACTGCTCGGCCAACGTCGGGCCTGCGGGTGACACTGCGATCTTCTTCGGCCTCTCCGGCACCGGCAAGACCACGCTGTCGGCCGACCCGAAGCGCACGCTGATCGGGGACGACGAGCATGGCTGGGGTCCAGAAGGCGTCTTCAATTTCGAAGGCGGCTGCTATGCCAAATGCATCAAGCTGTCGAAGGAAGCCGAGCCCGAGATCTGGGCGGCCAGCAAACGCTTCGGCGCGGTGCTGGAAAACGTGGTGCTCAACGAGGACACCCGGGAGGTGGACTTCAACGACGGTTCCAAGACCGAGAACACCCGCTCTGCCTATCCGCTCGATTTCATCCCCAACGCCTCGCGGACCGGCAGGGCGCCGCATCCGAAGAACGTGGTGATGCTGGCCGCCGACGCCTTCGGCGTGCTGCCGCCGATCGCCAAACTGTCGCCGGCGCAGGCGATGTATCATTTCCTCTCCGGCTACACCGCCAAGGTCGCCGGCACCGAGCGCGGCCTCGGCAACGAGCCGCAGCCGGAATTCTCCACCTGCTTCGGCTCGCCCTTCCTGCCGCTCGATCCATCGGTCTACGGCAACATGCTGCGCGATTTGATCGCAGGGCACGATGTCGACTGCTGGCTGGTCAATACCGGGTGGACCGGCGGCAAGTACGGCGTCGGCAGCCGCATGCCGATCAAGGTGACGCGCGCGCTGCTCACCGCGGCGCTCGATGGTTCCCTGCGCAACGTCGAATTCCGCACCGACAAGTATTTCGGCTTTGCGGTGCCCACGGCGCTGCCGGGCGTGCCGAGCGAGATCCTCAATCCGGTCAACACCTGGCACGACAAGGGCGAGTTCGACAGGACGGCCCGTGCGCTAATTGGCATGTTCCAGAAGAACTTCGCCAAGTTCGAGGCCCAGGTCGATCCCGATGTGCGCGCGGCCGCACCGGACCTGCGGCTCGCGGCGGAGTAGATTCACACGGCGTCATTGCCGGGTCTGTCCCGGCAATACGGCTCAAGGCGAAAACACTTGTTGTGACGGATGCGCGGATCAGGCCCGCGCATCACGAGCTACGCCTTGAAATAGGCGATCTGGGTCGTGGTCGCGAGCAGGCGGCCGCTCGGCGACCACAATTCGCCGTGCTGGTCGCCGTAGCTGCGGTGGAAGATCTTGGCGTCGGCGACCGCGAGCACGCGCGTGATGTCCTCGGCCGCGAGCTCTTCGGTGGCGGCGTGAAAATAGGTCGTGATCGAGACGGTTCCGAACGGGACCATTTCGCCCTTGGCATGGAAGATGCGGCCGAAGAAGGCGTCCGACATCGACATCAGAGAGAGGCAATCGATGTTTCTCGGCACGCGGTCACTGATCCACAATTTCGAATAGGCGCTGGACGGCGCGGCGTGCGGCGTGCCGACTTTGAGTTCGCCCTCGACAAAGCGGAAGTCGTACTGCTTGACCCAGGACATGCTGAGCTTGGCGAAGGGCAACGTCTCTTCGAACGGCTTTGCGTCCGGCGGTGTTACCGGCTGGTGCGACCAGGATGGGCGCCGTTCGGCGAACACGGCGGTCGCGAGCGTCGCGACGTCTCCGCCGTCTTGCGAAAGCTCGACGCACCAGTGCTGGGTGGAACGGTTCGCTTTCACCAGGCGGACGTCGAGGTCGAACGGGCCTTGAGCGATGGGGGCGCAGAAATTCACGGTCAGCGCCAACGGATCGCCGGAGCATTGCGGATGCTCGATCAGCGCGCGCAGGATGGTGGCGGCTGTGACCCCGCCGAACGGACCGACAAAGGCCCAGTAGTCATCGCTGGTGTGTCCCCGCCAGCGGCTGTCGCCGGCGGTGACACGCGTGGCATCGTCGAACACGTGGGTGGATCTTGTGAGCATCGCATTCCTCGCAACCTGCCAATCCGTCTTTGCGAGGAGCGAAGCGACGAAGCAATCCAGACCAGTTGCATGGCGATGTTTCTGGATTGCTTTGCGCGCCTGTCATCGGGCGCGTATTCGCGCGACCCGTTGGCTCGCAAAGACGAGCTGAAGCATTAGTCCCAGTATCGCCGCCGCCGAAATAAATTCAATGACGTTCCGGGTAATGCTGATTTCGCGTGCCGGAATTTCAGCGCGTGGCGCCGCGCTGAAGTTCTTCTTCCTGCAGCGGGCCCGGAGCGGGGTGCACGGGCACGGTCCAGATCTCCTCGGCATATTCGCGAATGGTGCGGTCGGAGGAGAACCACGCCATGCGGGCTACGTTGAGGATGGCGGCACGTGTCCATGCCGGCACCACCTGCCAGCGCGCATCAATGCCGCGCTGGCACTCGTAGTAGGAATCGAAATCGGCGCTGACCATGTAGTGGTCGAGATACCGGAGCGCATGCGCGATCGACTCGAAGCGGCGGGGATCGCCGGGCGAGAACTCCCCGCTGCCGATCGCATCGATGGCGCGCGCCAGCCGCGGCGAGTTGCGGATCGCGTCGGAAGCATCGAGCCCCTGCTTTCGTCGTACAATGACGTCCATCGCCTCCATGCCGAAGATCGCGATGTTTTCGGCGCCGACATGATCGCGGATTTCGATATTGGCGCCGTCCAGCGTGCCGATCGTAATTGCACCGTTCAGCGCCAGCTTCATGTTGCCGGTCCCGGAGGCCTCCATGCCGGCGGTGGAGATCTGCTCGGAGAGGTCGGCGGCGGGGATGATCACTTCCGCGAGGCTGACGTTGTAGTCCGGCAGGAACGCGACCTTGAGAAGACCGCGGATCGATGCGTCGTTGTTGACGATCTCGGCGACGTCATTGATCAGCTTGATGATCAGCTTGGCGTAGCGGTAGCTCGCCGCCGCCTTGCCGGCGAAGATCTTCACGCGCGGTACCCAGTCGCGGTTGGGATCGTCCTTGATTGCCTGATAGAGGGCAATCGTCTCCAGGATATTGAGGAGCTGACGCTTGTATTCGTGGATGCGCTTGATCTGCACGTCGAACAGCGCGCCAGGGTCGACCCAGATGTTGAGCCGCTCGGCAATCAGGCGCGCCAGTGCCATCTTGTTGTGGCGCTTCACGCTACGGAATTGCTGCTGGAATGCATTGTCGCTGGCGCGCGCCTCCAGCAGTTCCAGCCTGTTCGGATCGTCGAGCACGGCGTTGCCGCAGGCCTCGCGCAACAGTTTTGTCAGCTTCGGATTGGCGAGCATCAGCCAGCGCCGGAAGGTGATGCCGTTGGTCTTGTTGACGATGCGGCTGGGATAGAGATGGTTCAGATCGTGGAAGACGGTCTCGCGCATCAAATCGGAATGCATCGCCGAGACGCCGTTGATACGGTGCGAGCCGACGAACGCCAGCTGCCCCATCCGCACGCGCCGACCGCTCTTCTCGTCGATCAGCGAGACCGAGGCGCGGAAATCGATGTCGCCGGGGCAGCGCGCTTCCGCCAACGCCAGATGGTTGACGTTGATGCGGTAGATGATCTCCAGGTGCCGCGGCAACAGCCGCTCGAACAGTTCGACGGGCCAGGTCTCCAGCGCTTCGGGAAGCAGCGTGTGGTTGGTGTAGGACAGTGTCGCGACAGTGATCTTCCAGGCCTCGTCCCAGCGGAAGTTGTGCAGGTCGATCAGGATCCGCATCAGCTCGGCGACCGCGAGACTCGGATGCGTGTCGTTGAGCTGCACCGCCACTTTCATGGCGAGGCTGCGCAGCTGCCCGTCGGCGGTCATGTGGCGCTTGACGAGATCCTGCAGCGAAGCGGAGACGAAGAAATATTCCTGCCGGAGCCGCAGCTCGCGGCCGGCGTGGCTTTCGTCGTTCGGATAGAGGAACTTGCAGATCGCCTCGGCCCGCGCCTCCTCGGCGCTGGCGCTGACATAGTCGCCGGTGTTGAAGACGTCGAGCCTCAGCGGGTCGGACGCCCGCGCCGACCACAGCCTCAGCGCGTTGACGTGCTGGCCGCGCCAGCCGACGATCGGGGTGTCGTAGGCGACCGCCTGCACGGTCTCCGCCGGATGCCAGATCGCGCGGTCGCGCCCCTTGTCGTCGACATGTTCGACGCCGCCGCCGAAATGGATCTGGTAGACCACTTCCGGCCGCTGCAGTTCCCAGGGGTTGCCAAAGCTCAGCCATTCGTCCGGATATTCCTGCTGCCAGCCGTTGTTGATGAACTGGCGGAACAGCCCGAAATCGTAGCGGATGCCATAGCCGATTGCCGGAATGGCCAGCGTCGCCATGCTTTCCATGAAGCAGGCGGCAAGACGCCCAAGACCGCCGTTGCCCAGCGCCGCATCTGGCTCGCATTTGCGCAGGTCCGACAGATTGACGCCGAGGTCGCCGAGCGCCGCGTCGAACACGGACAGCAGCCCCATATTGTTCAGCGCGTCGCTGAACAGCCGCCCGATCAGGAACTCGAGCGACAGATAGTAGACCCGCTTGCGGCCGGCATCGTAGCTCTCCTTCTCGGAGGTCAGCCATCGGTGCACGATGCGGTCGCGCAAGGCGAGCGCTGCAGCCTTGTACCAGTCGTGCCGCGT
The DNA here is from genome assembly GCF_016213215.1 of Bradyrhizobium sp. GTDB lineage: Bacteria > Pseudomonadota > Alphaproteobacteria > Rhizobiales > Xanthobacteraceae > Bradyrhizobium. The sequence goes on from NZ_JACRAW010000014.1 coordinate 15,506, forward strand.
CGCCACGCTTGCGTCCTTGCCGATGGCGAGCCGCAGCTTGGCCAGGATCGCGCCCTTGATCTCGGCAAGCGTCAGTTCATCAATCGGGTGGTCGGGCGTCGGATAATGGAACAACTGATCGTGCAACTTCGCATCCTGACAGTGTGACAAGCCAAATCATACGCGCCTTGCTGCGCAACCGAAACCCGGGTTGCCGCGGGTGCGGGTTGCCTGGTTGCCCCAAAGGTTCCCCGCAAGGACCGGGCCGCCAAATCCACCTGAACCCGCCGGGTTGCGGCGCCATACGGCCGGGCGGATCGGGGCCCTGTAAGGCAAGGCGCTTACAGTAAGAGGCTGCGAGTGAAGATCTCATGAACTGGAACCAAGGCGAAATCATCGCCGCCCGCCGCACCATACGTCTTGCTGCCAAAGAGATGCTGTTGAGCAATCTTTCCTAGCTCGAGGGGGCGCGAAAAATCTTTGCATCACTTGATGCGGCCCGGCTCAGTGAATGGGATTTCCGATTGGCGCCGTTCATCAGCATCGTTTGAGACACCGACGCGCTCCCCTCGGAATGGGACGGGCCGCTTTGGCAGATCGAAGCGCACACCGTGGCCGGAGCCTCTTCGCCTCGCCTTGATCAGGGACGAAAATGGACGGGCGAACAAATTAAGAACACTTTAGCAAGTGACTGATATATCATTGTGATTCGGCGTATCGCCGACACAATATCTAGGGTCTGTCCGACTTTGCGAGGACTACATGTCCACTATCGCTTTTGATCAATTTGCCCTCACCCGCATTGGCGACTTTGCGCGCTCGCTGTCGCGCCTGCATCAAGCGGCGCGCCACCGGCCGGTGAATGACGATGAGATCGACCGCGAATTCAACGCGGTGTGCCAGTCGATCTGGGGCTACACCACCGACGATTTCAGCGACGAGCTATTTTCCGCCGACGATCATCTGTTCCTCGATACCCTGGACGAGGCGCATGCGCGCATTTTTGCCGCCGAGCAGGGCTACGACCTCGTTGATGACAGCGGCATGCTGACCGATTGGTGGGGTTTCTGCTGGATGATCCTCGCGGAGAAGCGCGGATTTCTGACACCGGAGAACCGCGCCGCCGCGCGTGCAGCGATCGAGGAAAAATACCTCGCGGCGCCGAACGTCATCGGCGTGATCATCGGAAGGTGAGAAGGTTGCCCGCCATCCTGAGAAGCCGCGCAAGCGGCGTCTCGATAGGATGAGGCCGCGGGAGGCCTCATGGTTCTGCCGGCGATGCGAAGCATCGTTCGGAGACGGCGCATGCACGCCTCCTCACCATGAGGATCTACTCCACCGCCGCGCGTTTGGCGGATTTTGGCGATAGCTTCGGCACCTCGATCAAGGTAGGTGGAGCTTCGTGAGCCGCATCGGAGATCGGCGCGTCGCCGGTCACCATCTCGGCGCGCACCGGAGCGACCTTCATCACCCCGAGCCGCGCGCGCACCTCCGGGGTCAGCCCGGGATAGGACGCAACCGGCGTGAATTCCGCGGCCTGGTTGTTGCCGATGCGGACGCCCGAATAGGCAACCAATCCATCGGTGGTAGCGATGACATCGCCAGGTCGCAGCGACGTGTCGAGGGCGACGTCGATCGGCGCGAGTCCGGCGGGATCGCGCCCGTTGCAGGTGCAGTCCGCGCGCAGCGCCTTGCGGTAGGCATAGGCGTTCTCGCTGTCGGCATAGCGCTCGCCGGTGGCGGCATGGGCACCGTCGATATTGGAGCCGAAATAGACCTTGGTGACGCTGGCTGGGCAGAACGCCTGGCACATTTGCGCCGGCGACGCGCTGCCGCGCATCAGCGGAAAGTACTTGCCGTCACAGGTGCGCACACAGAAGGCGGGTCCCGAGCCGGCCATGACCGGACGGGATACAGGCTGCTGATTGCCGTAGGGTTGCCACCCGCCGGGATCGGCATAGGAGTTCGCCTGCGCCGGCACTTCGCGCTGGGGCCTCTGGAAACCGCCGAACAGGAAATCGAACAGGTTCTCGGCCGAAACCGGCGCCGGTGCCAAGAGGAGCGGCATGGCGATCGTGGCGGCGGCAATTGACATCACGCGGCGCCGCCTTCGCGCAACCGACCACTCTCTACGCAACGCTTACTCCACCGCACGCAACTGACCATGCCGAGGCCGTGCCTCAGCTTTGGGTTGATCATAGCGTTGGATGGTAAATGAGCGGTCACCGGCGCGCCGCTTTGCCGGAAAAGAGGCGCGCATCCGTCATGGCCGGGCTTGTCCGGGCCGTCCACGAAATTCTTGAATCGATCGGCCAAGATGTGGACGCCCGGCAGAGGACGGCATGACGGCCTTGGCTGAAGCGATCAGCTCTTCAAGAATTCCGAGGCCTTGTAGAGCGAACGGAAGGGGATGCCGGCCTGCGCGAAGGTTTCGCTCGCGCCCTCCTCGCGGTCGACCATCGTGAAGACCAGCACGACGTTGGCGCCGGCTTCGCGCAAGGCCTCGACCGCCTTCATCGCCGAGCCGCCGGTGGTGGTGACGTCCTCGACCACGACCACGCGCTTGCCCTGAAGATTCTCGTCCTTGGCCAATCCCTCGATCGCCAGACGCGCGCCGTGCTCCTTCGGCTTCTTGCGGACGAAAAAGGCCGCGATCGGATGGCCCTTGAGCCAGGACAGCTGGGCGATGGCGCCGGCGAGCGGCACCGCGCCCATCTCCAGCCCGCCGACAAAGTCGAGCTGGTCGTCCTTCAGCGCTTCGTAGGTGAGCTCGGCGAGGAGCGCCGCGCCCTCTGGATCGAGCATGGTCGGCTTGAGGTTGAAATAGAAATCGCTCTTGCGTCCCGAGGCGAGCGTGATCTCGCCGCGTCCGAACGAGCGCTTGCGGATGATGTCGTGAAGGCGGGCGCGGGAGGCTGATTTCGACACGGCGTTCTCTTAAGGTCTATATGTTTGAAAAGCAGCGGAATTTACCGGCGCTGGCCGTTACATTCCAGAGCGGAGACAACGCCGTCAACAGGCCCATCCGCCGCAGCGGCCGGTATTTTGACGCCGGTTGTAAGGCCGGGTCAGTCCAGCGTACTGAGGCGCTTTCGCGGAGGAACAAGGATGACCATCGAGCTCTACGCCTGGAACACGCCGAACGGCCGCAAGATTTCCGTTGCGCTGGAGGAGATGGAGCTGCCCTACAAGGTGATCCCGGTGAACATCTCCAGGGGCGAGCAGATGGCGCCGTCGTTCCTCGAAATCAGCCCCAACAACAAGATCCCGGCGATTGTCGATCCCGGTGGCCCCGAGGGGAAGCGCGTCAGCGTCTTCGAGTCGGGCGCGATCCTGCTCTATCTCGGCGAGAGGACGGGAAAATTCCTGCCTAAGGCCCTGATCGACCGCATTCCGGTCTATGAATGGCTGATGTGGCAGATGGGCGGCTTCGGCCCCATGCCCGGGCAGGTGCACCACTTCATCGCGCTGGAAAACGAGCAGGACCGTGCCTACGGCCTGAAGCGCTTCATGGCGGAGACGCGGAGGTTGTATGGCGTGTTGGACCGGCGGCTTGAGGGCCGCGAGTTCGTTGCCGGCGATCTGTCGGTTGCTGATTTTGCCATCCTCGGCTGGGCCTGGCGTCATCCGCGCCACAAGGTGGACCTTGCGGATTTTCCCAATGTCGAGCGCTGGTACAATGCGTTGATGGCGCGCCCGGCCGTCAAGCGCGGCATGGAAGCAAGATTGGACTAGTTGGCGAATAGCGAAGGGGGCGAGTAGCGAATAGGAAGTAGTATTCCGCGCTCCGCCCGCGACGACTATTCGCTAGTCCCTATTCGCCATTCGCCCTCAATGCGCCTCGTCCCAGTTGTCGGCGGCGCGGGCGTCGACATGGAGTGGGACCGAGAGCAGTACCGCCGGGAACGGCGCATCCTGCATGACGTGCTGCACGACCGGCAGCGTCGCCGCGACTTCCCCGTCCGGCACCTCGAAGATCAATTCATCGTGCACCTGCAACAGCATCTGCGCCGACAACTTCTTCTCGGCCAGCGCGTCCTCGATCCGCGTCATGGCGCGGCGGATGATGTCGGCCGCGGTGCCCTGAAGGCGAGCGTTGATAGCCGCGCGTTCGTTGAAGGCGCGGACCGAGGCATTGGAAGCCTTGATTTCCGGGTAGTGGCATTTGCGGCCGAACAGCGTGGTGACGTAGCCGTTCTTGCGGCAGAACTCCTTGGTCTCGTCCATGTAGGCGCGGATGCCCGGGAAGCGCTCGAAATACTTCTTGATGTAGGCGGAAGCTTCCTCGCGCGCGATGCCGAGCTGGTTGGCGAGGCCGAAAGCCGAGATGCCGTAGATGATGCCGAAATTGATCGCTTTCGCCCGGCGGCGGATCTCGCTCGGCATGCCCTGGATCGGCACGCCGAACATTTCGGACGCCGTCATGGCGTGAATGTCGAGCCCGTCGCGGAACGCCTGCTTGAGGACCGGAATGTCGGCGATCTCGGCGAGCAGGCGCAATTCGATCTGCGAATAGTCCGCCGAGACCAGCTTGTGGCCGGGGGAAGCGATGAAGGCGCGGCGAATCTTGCGGCCGTCCTCGGTGCGGATCGGGATGTTCTGCAGGTTGGGCTCGTTCGACGACAGCCGCCCCGTCGTGGTCGCCGCGAGTGCGTAGGTGGTGTGCACGCGATGGGTCTGCGGGTTGACGTAGTTCGGCAGTGCATCGGTGTAGGTCGATTTCAGCTTTGAGACCTGGCGCCATTCCAGGATCTTCTTCGGAAACTCGTAGCCCTGCTCGGCGAGGTCGTCGAGGATCTGCGCCGAGGTCGACCACGCGCCGGTCTTGGTCCTGGTACCGCCGGGAATTCCCATCTTGCCGAAGATGATGTCGCCGATCTGCTTGGGGCTGCCGACATTGATCGGCTCGCCCGCGAGCTCCTGCAATTCGGCTTCGACGCGGGCCGCAGTCTGGGCGAATTCGCCCGACAGGCGCGACAGCACCTGGCGGTCGATCGAGATGCCACGCCGCTCCATTCGTGCCAGCACGGCAACCAGCGGCCGTTCCAGCGTCTCGTACACCGCCACCATGTGCTCCGCCGCAAGGCGCGGCTTCAGCACGCGCCACAGGCGCAAAATCACGTCGGCGTCCTCGGCCGAGTAGGCGGTCGCCTTGTCGACCGCGACCTGGTCGAAGGACAGCCTGTTCTTGCCGCTCCCGGTCAGTTCGCCATGGCTGATGGTGGCGTGTCCCAGCCAGCGCTCGGCCAGCGCATCCAGTCCGTGCGCGTTACGCCCGGCATCGAGCGCATAGGACATCAGTTGCGCGTCGTCGTAGTTGCGCAGGCTGATGCCGTGCTGCGCCAGCAGCACCGCGTCGAATTTGACGTTGAAGCCGATCTTGAGGATGCCCGGCGACTCCAGCACCGGCCGCAGCGCCTCGAGCGTATCGGCAAGCTTGATTTGGTCGGGCGCGAGACCCGGATCGAACAGATCGGCGCCGCCGCCTTGCTTATGGGCCAGCGGGACGTAACAGGCGTCGTTCGGCGCCAGCGCCAGCGCAATGCCGCAGATATCGGCCTGCATCGGGTCGATCGAACCGGATTTGGCTTCGATGGCGACATGGCCGACCTCGTGGATGCGCGCGATGAAGGCCTTGAGCTGGTCGAGGTGCCTGATCGTCTGGTACTTGCTCCGGTCGACCGGCGTCTTGCGCGCGGCTTCCTCGCGGGCAGCGGCCAGCGAGATCGGCGAGCCCTTGGGGCTCGCGCCCTTGTCTTCCTTGGCTTTGTTGTTCGGTGCACCGGCGAGCGCCGTTTGGCCCGCTGCGCTCCCTCCCCCCTTGTGGGGGAGGGTGGGGAAGAGGGGTAAGCCCGAGGCACCGTTCGTGTGGGACCCCCCTTCCTGACCCTCCCCCACAGGGGAGGAAGGAATGGAAGCGGCTTGCGTGGTTGCGGACGAGTTGCCCCCGCTCTTCAACAGTTCGTCCGGCTCGATGTCGGCCGGGTCGATCTGCGAGTATTCGGCGACGCGCCGTGTGAGCGAGGAAAACTCCATCGCCTTGAGGAAGGCGATGAGTTTGCGCGCGTCGGGCTCGTGGACCGCGAGATCGTCCAGCGGCACTTCGAGCTCGACCTTGTCGTCCAGCAGCACGAGTTGCCGAGAGATCCGCGCCTTCTCGGCGTTCCCGATCAGCGCCTCGCGGCGCTTCGGCTGCTTGATCTCGCCGGCGCGGTGGAGCAACTGCTCGAGGTCGCCGTATTCGATGATCAGCTGCGCCGCGGTCTTGACGCCGATGCCGGGCACGCCCGGCACGTTGTCGGTGGAATCGCCGGCCAGCGCCTGGACCTCGACCACCTTCTCCGGCGGCACGCCGAACTTCTCGATCACCTCGGCAATGCCGATGCGGCGGTCCTTCATGGTGTCGTACATCGTGACGCAGTCGGTCACGAGCTGCATGAGGTCCTTGTCGGAGGAGACGATGGTTGCGGTTGCGCCGCGCTCGCAGGCCTGCCGCACGTAGGTTGCGATCAGGTCGTCGGCCTCGAAGCCGGATTGTTCGAGGCAGGGCAGGTCGAAGGCGCGCACCGCGGCGCGGATCAGCGGAAATTGCGGGATCAGATCGTCCGGCGCGGGCGGCCGGTGCGACTTGTACTCGGGATAGATCCTGTTGCGGAACGTGACCTCGGACTTGTCGAAGACGATGGCAAGATGCGTCGGCCGGTTGTCCGCAGGCATCTCGCGCAGCAGCTTCCACAGCATGTTGCAGAAGCCGAGCACGGCATTGACCTGCAACCCGTCGGACTTGCGGTTGAGTGGCGGCAGCGCGTGATAGGCGCGGAAGATGTAGGAGGAGCCGTCGACCAGAAAGACATGGTCGCCCGTTCCGGGCGCCTTGTCGGCAACGGGCTTTGCGGCGGTCTTCGGGGAGGATTTGGGCATGGCCGCAATGTAGGGATTTTTGCGGCGGTTGACAGCCTCTATGGGCCGATTCTTAGCGACTCGAAACAGGTATCCCCGCTGTCATCATCCGCGAAAGCGGATGATCCAGCGTTCCAGAGCAGGTGAGATATGCCGATAGGCCGCGGAGTAATGGGTCGCCCCGTCAAGCCGGGGCGACGACAACCTGTGCTACTCCGCCGCCTGCAGCACCGGTTGAGCCTTCTTCGGCGCGATCCAGAACGCGTCCGGCCTCTCGAACAGGAAGTTCGCGCGCAGGCGCAGCGCGGCCTGCCAAATCACGAGCGCGCCGGCGATCCCGAAGATCGTGACGATCAGCGAGATCGTGCCGATATCGGGAATGAGCCCGGAGCGCAACAGCAGCGTCCGTGTCACCGCCATCGGCAGGAAGAAGGCGAGGTAGATCACGATGGAATGCTCGCCGCACAAGCGCAGGAAATTGAGCCAGCGCGCTTGGGCCAGCAGCGTGCCGATCGTGACGATGGCGCAGGCGCCGGAAAGGCCGAGCAGCAGCGAAACGATCGGCCATTCGCTATTTCCCGTGGCGACGAGACCGCCGTTGATCAACGCCCAACAGAAGAGTCCCGCCAGCGCGAGCATCGGGCGTGCCCGCGCCCGCTCCGATAGTGCGAACACATGGCCTGCCAGGACATAGCCTGAATAGAAGTAGACGAAGCGGGCGCAGAATTCGTCGATGACGGTCCAGCCGGTCAGGATATGTGCCGTCTCCAGCGCGGCCGCCACGATCCAGACGGCAAGCGACGGCACGCGGCATGTCAGTTTTGTGACGACGAAGAAGATCGGCAACAGATAAATGAACCACAACGTGCCGAACGGTTCGATGAACGATTCGAGATACAACAGGCCGACTTCGCGCCAGCTCGTCTCGGCGGCGAAGGCCGGCGCCTTGAAGCCGAACTGGATCGTCACCCACAAGACATAGAAGTATGCGAAGTGCACGACCTTGCGGTCGAGATAGGTGCGCCAGTCGCGATCGATCACCAGCGGCAGGAACAGGCCGGAAATCAGGAAAAAGTCCGGCATCCGGAACGGTTTTGCGAAGGCGACGAGGCCGTGCATGAAGCCGGTTTGGCCGGCGGCGGCCTCGACCCCGAGCACCGAATGCATCATGACCACCATGACGATGCAGATGCCCTTGGCATAGTCCACCCAGTCGATGCGTGCGCGCGTCGACGACGGTGTGGTACGCCCGCTGGCCGCAGCTGTGCCGATTCGTGTCATGGTGTCCTTTTTCGAGGCGCCCGCCGCTCCAGGGCGGGGCAGTATGGCGCCCGGCGGTTTCGGTCTCCTTTACTCCTACAATTGCCGTGCCGGTTTTCCCTTTTCCTTCGGACATGAAAATGCTCTAAGACCGCCCAAATCATCATCTTGCGTTAACCAAACCAGGCAGGTCTTTCTCATGCGAATTGCCATGATCGGCACGGGTTATGTGGGGCTGGTTTCCGGCGCCTGCTTTGCTGATTTCGGTCACGAGGTCACCTGCGTCGACAAGGACGAGAGCAAGATCGCAGCCTTGAAGCGGGGCGAGATTCCGATCTTTGAGCCGGGGCTGGACGCGCTGGTCGCCGCCAACGTGAAGGCCAGGCGTCTCGACTTTACCACCGACCTTTCCAGGCCGGTGGCGGAGGCGGAAGCCGTATTCATCGCGGTGGGCACCCCGTCACGCCGCGGCGATGGCCACGCCGACCTTTCCTACGTCTATGCCGCCGCGCGCGAGATCGCGAAGTCGCTGTCGGGCTTCACGATCGTGGTGACAAAGTCGACGGTCCCGGTCGGCACGGGCGATGAAGTCGAGCGCATCATTCGCGAGACCAATCCAAACGCCGATGTGGTGGTGGCGTCGAACCCCGAATTCCTGCGCGAAGGCGCCGCGATCCGCGACTTCAAGTTCCCCGACCGTATCGTCATCGGCACTGCCGACGAGCGCGGGCACAAGGTGATGAGCGATATCTACCGGCCGCTGTCGCTCAACCAGGCGCCGCTGATGTTCACGGCGCGGCGCACCGCGGAGATGATCAAATACGCGGCGAACGCGTTCCTGGCGACCAAGATCACCTTCATCAACGAGATCGCCGACCTGTCGGAAAAGGTCGGCGCCAATGTGCAGGAGGTGGCGCGCGGCATCGGCCTCGACAACCGCATCGGCACCAAGTTCCTCCATGCCGGTCCGGGCTTCGGCGGCTCCTGCTTCCCGAAGGATACGCGTGCATTGATCAAGATCGCGCAGGACAACGATGTGCAGCTGCGCATCGTCGAGGCCGTGCTGGCGGTCAACGACAACCGCAAGCGCGCTATGGCGCGCAAGGTCTCCCATGCGCTCGGCGGCGCGCTTCGCGGCAAGACGGTGGCCGTGCTCGGCCTCACCTTCAAGCCCGATACCGACGACATGCGCGAGGCGCCGTCGATCCCGCTGGTGACGGGCCTCCTGGACATGGGCGCGAAGGTGCGGGCCTATGATCCGGCCGGCATGGAGCAGGCGCGCCACGAACTGCCCACCATCGAGTATTGTGATGATCCCTATACCTGCGCCCGCGGCGCGGACGCCCTGGTCATCGTCACCGAATGGGTGCAGTTCCGGGCGCTCGATCTGGACCGGCTCAAGCAAGTGATGGCGCAGCCCGTGATGGTCGACCTGCGCAACGTCTATCGTCCGGAGGATCTGGCGGCCGCCGGTTTTGTCTATGAAAGCGTCGGGCGGACGTCGTCGCAGGAATGACGGCTCTATCTCCAGCTGTCGATTTCGTCATGGCCGGGCTTGTCCCGGCCATCCACGTCTTGTTTTCTCCTTGCTAAGAGAACGTGGACGCCCGGCAAGCTTGGCGCGAAGACGCGCTTCGGGCTGTTGTCCGGGCATGACGGATTGGTGAGATCTTGCCCCGCAGCTTCGACACGCCACTTCCGATCGACGCGGTGCTCGACGAGCTTGCGGGCACGCTGGCCCGCCACAACGCCGCGGTGCTGGTCGCGCCTCCCGGCGCCGGCAAGACCACCCGCGTGCCGCTCGCCCTGCTCGATGAGCCCTGGGTCAGCGGCAGGAAGATCGTCGTGCTGGAGCCCCGCCGCATCGCTGCCCGCGCCAGCGCCGAGCGGATGGCGCGCACGCTTTCCGAGCGCGCCGGCGAAACCGTCGGCTATCGGGTCCGCTTCGGCTCGAAGGTCTCGCGCGCAACGCGCATCGAAGTGGTGACCGAAGGAATCTTCACACGCCAGATCCTGAATGACCCCGAGCTAACCGGTGTCGCCGCGGTGCTGTTCGACGAGTTCCATGAACGTTCGCTCGATGCCGATCTCGGACTGGCGCTGGCGCGCGATGCGCAAATAGGCCTGCGCGAGGATCTGCGTATCCTGGTGATGTCGGCGACGCTCGACGGCGCGCGCGTCGCAAGACTGCTGGGCGAAGCACCGGTGGTCGAGAGCGAAGGCCGCGCCTTTCCGGTCGAGACCCGCTACCTCGGCCGCAAGGTGGACGTGCCGCTGGAGCGGCAGATGGCGGACGCGATCGCGGCGGCGCTGCGCGCCGAGCCAGGCTCCGTGCTGGCGTTCCTGCCGGGCGCGGCCGAAATCCGCCGCACGCAGAATTTTCTCGCCGAACGCATCCAGGACACCGGCATCGAAATCGTTCCGCTGTTCGGCGCACTGGAGGCATCCGTGCAGGACCGCGCCATCGCGCCGGCTCCGAAGGGCATGCGCAAGGTCGTACTCGCAACCTCGATCGCGGAAACCTCGCTGACGATCGAGGGGGTGCGCATCGTCGTCGATTCCGGCCTTTCGCGCGTGCCGCGCTATGAGCCGGATATCGGGCTGACGCGGCTAGAGACCGTGCGCGCCTCGCGCGCCGCCGTCGATCAGCGCCGCGGCCGCGCCGGGCGCATCGAGCCCGGAGTTTGCTACCGGCTGTGGGACGAGCCGCAGACGGCCTCGCTCGCGCCCTATACCCAGCCCGAGATCCTGAGCGCCGACCTGTCCTCGCTCGTGCTCGATCTTGCGCAATGGGGCGTCAGCGATCCGTCCGCGCTCTCCTTCCTTGATCCGCCGCCGCTGCCGGCGCTGAAGGAAGCGAAAAGCCTGCTTACCGAGCTCGACGCGCTCAATGCCGATGGCCGGATCACCGCTGAGGGCAAGAGCCTGCGCGCCCTGGCGCTGCCGCCGCGCCTTGCGCGCATGATCGTGGATTCGCACCGCCTGGGTGCCGGCGAAGAGGCGGCCGAGATCGCTGCCGTGCTCACCGAGCGCGGGCTCGGCGGCGACAGTGTCGATCTCGACCACCGGCTCGATCAGTTTCGCCGCGACCGGTCGCCACGCGCCATGAGCGCGCGCGAGCTTGCCCGCCGCTGGGCCTCGCAGGTCGCATCGTTCGCAAACGGCGGAGGCAACACGGCGGCGAGGAACGCCGACCTCTCCACCGGTGTCATACTCGCCCTTGCCTTTCCGGATCGCGTTGCACGCAACCGCGGCAACGGCAGCTTCCTCCTCGCCAATGGTCGTGGCGCCAACCTCGAGCAGACGTCGGCCCTTGCGCGCGCGCCCTATATCGCCGTCGCCGAGTTGACCGGAACGGCGGCGAACGGACGCATCCTCCTGGCCGCGCCGATCACGCAGGAGGAGATCGAACTTCGCTTCGCCGATCACATCGAAGCGGCCGACGAGGTTTCCTTCGATCGGACCGCGCTCGCGCTACGCGCACGACGCAAGCGCACGCTGCATGCAATCACGCTCTCCGAGGCGCCGCTCGCGCTCACCCCTTCGGCGGAAACGGCGCGCATTTTCGCCGACGGGCTGAGCACGGTCGGCCTCGACAAGCTGCCCTGGTCCAAGCACGCCAAACAATGGCGCGACCGCGTCATGTTCCTGCGCAAGGCCGAGGGCGAGAGCTGGCCCGACCTCTCCGACGCTGCCCTGATCGCGCGGCGCGAGGACTGGCTGGTGCCTGCGCTTTACGACAAGCTGGCGCTCAAGGATCTTTCCGCCGGCGAGTTGTCGGAGGCGCTGCTGGCGCTAGTGCCATGGGAATTGCGGGCCCGGCTCGATCGCGAGGCGCCGACGCATTTCGAGGCGCCGACCGGCACCATGCTGGCGATCGACTACGAGGCTGAGCAGGGTCCGACCATCGCCGTGCGGCTGCAGGAATTGTTCGGGCTCGACACGCATCCCTCCATCGCGAAGGGAAAAGTGCCGCTGGTGCTGGAATTGCTGTCGCCGGCGCAGCGGCCGGTGCAGGTGACGCGCGACCTGCCGGGTTTCTGGCGGGGCAGCTATGCCGCGGTCCGCACCGAGCTGCGCGGGCGTTATCCGCGCCACCCCTGGCCGGACGACCCGGCCAATGCTCTGCCGAGCCGGCGCGCCAAGCCGCGCGGCACGTGATTGAGAGTGGCGAATTAACCCTTCGCTCATCCTTTTCGCCAAAATGGCAGCCTTCGGCCGGCGGTGTCGGTCGCCGAACGATGGCGGGCGTGGTGAAATTGCGTTTTCGGTTCCGGGTGTGGCGTCATGCGTAACATTATGATCTTCGCGGCCATCATGATCGTCCTCGGCACCTTCATGGCGCAGATGGCGGACAAGATGACCCCGACATCCGCGTCGGCCACGACCACTTCGCGCGCCATGAACGTCGCCGCGACCACGGGCCAGGCGGGCGTCCGCAGCATCAGCATTCCCCGCGACGCGCGAGGTCATTTCCAGGCCGAAGGTCGCATTGAGGGCCAGCGCATCGATTTCATGGTCGACACCGGCGCCTCCGTGGTAGCGCTGAACGAGAGCTCCGCTGCCCGTTTCGGGCTGCGCCCCGCGCGCGGCGAATACAAGGCCGCCGTCTCCACCGCCAACGGCACGGTCAAGGCGGCGCGCACGCGCATTGCCATGCTCGATGTCGGCGGGCTCGTCGTGCGTGACGTCGACGCCCTTGTGCTTCCGGACGAGGCGCTGTCGGAAAACCTGCTCGGCCTGTCCTTCCTGTCGAAGCTGAAGCGCTTCGAATATGCCAACGGGAAGATGGTCCTGGAGCAGTAGGTCAGCTCCACGTCACGCGCCGGATTGGCCGGGCATGGATGCGCGCCGGTTTTCGCCATTTCGCCGGTTTCTGGAAAACTCGATCATCGGCCTCGCAGACGATGACCAAGAGCATCAATCCGCCCCATTGATCCTCACAAAAGCGCCTTCCGCTGCGGCTAGGTATTCGCTATGGCTGCGGCCATAGTCCTTTTTCCGATTCAGAGGCCATTTGCATGTTTCCAAAGCCGAAAGCCGTGCTGGTTCCCAATACCTACGCCTTCGAATCCGAGCCGATGGTGAAGGCCACGGGCTTTCGCGAGTACGACGCCCGGTGGCTGTTCAACAAGGAAATCAACCTGATGGGCGTGCAGGCGCTCGGCATGGGGCTGGGAGTGCTGATCGCGGAACTGGGCGCGAAGCAGGAAATCGTCACCGGGCATGACTTCCGCAGCTACTCGGCCTCGATCAAATATGCGTTGATCTCCGGACTGATGGCGGCGGGCTGCAAGGTGCACGATATCGGCCTGGCGGTAACGCCGATGGCCTATTTCGCCCAGTTCGAGCTCGATGTGCCGTGCGTCGCCATGGTCACAGCTTCGCACAACGACAACGGCTGGACCGGCGTCAAGATGGGCGCCAACCGGCCGCTGACCTTCGGCCCGGACGAGATGACGCGCCTGAAGGAGATCGTGCTCAACGCCGACTTCAAGAACAAGGTCGGTGGCTCCTATCAATTCCACGAGAATTTCCCGGCTCGCTACATCGCCGACCTCACCAGCCGTCCGAAGCTGAAGCGCAGGCTGAAAGCGGTGGTCGCCTGCGGCAACGGCACCGCCGGCGCGTTCGCGCCGCAGGTGATGGAGGCGATCGGTTGCGAGGTGATCCGGCTCGACACCGAGCTCGATTATACCTTTCCCAAATACAATCCCAACCCGGAAGATCTCGAGATGCTGCACGCGATCCGCGACGCGGTGCTCGAGCACAAGGCCGATGTCGGACTCGGCTTCGACGGTGACGGCGACCGCTGCGGCGTCGTCGACAATACCGGCGAAGAGATCTTCGCCGACAAGGTCGGCGTGATGCTGGCGCGCGACATGTCGGCCATCCAAGAGGACGCGCAGTTCGTCGTCGATGTGAAGTCGACCGGCCTGTTCGTCACCGATCCGGTCCTGCAGAAGCAGGGCGCCAGGACGACCTACTGGAAGACCGGCCATTCCTACATGAAGCGCCGCACCAACGAGTTGGGCGCGCTCGCCGGATTCGAGAAGTCCGGCCACTTCTTCTTCAACAAGCCGTTCGGCCGCGGCTATGACGACGGCCTGGTGTCGGCAATTGCGATCTGCGAAATGCTCGACCGTGCGCCCGGCAAGTCGATGGCAGACCTGAAGAACGCCCTGCCGAAGACGTGGTCGTCGCCGACCATGTCGCCGCACTGCGCAGACGAAGCCAAATACGGCATCGTCGATGCCGTGGTGAAGCATTTCGAGGGGCTGCAGAAGAAGGGCGACAAGATCGGCGGCCAGGCGATCCGTGATCTCGTCACCGTCAACGGTGTGCGCGTCACGGTGGAGGACGGCAGCTGGGGCCTGGTGCGGGCCTCGTCCAACAAGCCCGAGCTGGTTGTCGTGGTCGAGAGCCCGGTCTCCGAACAGCGCATGCGCGACATGTTCGAGGTGGTCGACAAGGTCCTGCGCACCCACCCCGAGGTCGGCGAGTACAACCAGAAGATCTGAGCGCCACGCACAGCAAGCGTTATGCCCCGCGAAAGCGGGGCATCCAGTGGGCCGCAGCGTGCCTCAATCGATGGTCAGTTTTGTGAAGGAACGGACGTCACCAACCTCTTCCGGTATCGCTATCTGATCCGCTATGATGGCCTTCGGGAGGGCCGGCATGAATCGCCGCGGGTCTATTTGGGTTCTCGGCGGTATCGTTGCGGGATTTTGGCCCGGCCGCCGCAGCATCGTCGCCGTGATGGCCGCATTGTTGCTACTGCCAATCGAGGCCAGCGATGCAGGCTGGCTGTCGGATGTGTTCAAGGGCTCGTCAAAGCAAGGCACATCGCCAAAGCACGTCTCCTCGCCCAAGCGAGCCACCTTGGCGAAGCCTGCCGCCAAGCCAAAGCGCCGCACCGTAAGGCTTGCCGCCTTGGAGCCGGCCGCCTTGAACCCTGTCGCTTCGAAACGGGTCGCAAAATGCGATCCCTCGAGATTCCGGATCGTTCTGGACGTGGGACATACTGCCGAATCAGAAGGCGCGATCAGCGCCCGCAACGTGGCCGAGTTCGTCTTCAATCTGCGTCTTGCGCAGCGGATTGAGGAGAAATTGAAGGCCGAAGGCTTTGTCGAGACCGGGTTGCTCCTGACCGAGGGCAAGGCCAGGCCCAGCCTCCTCAAGCGTATCGCCACCGCCAACAATCGGAACGCGGATCTCTTCCTGTCGATCCACCATGACTCCGTGCCTAGCAAACTCCTCGAGGACTGGGAGTTCGAGGGCAAGAAAAGCCATTTCAGCGACCGCTTCAGCGGTTATTCCGTCTTCGTCTCCCGCAACAATCCGGACTTCAAGACGAGCCTCGCGTTCGCCGAACTGATCGGCAAGGAAATGAAGGCCCAGGGCCTCCAGTATGCCCAGCAATATACCCAGGCCATCATGGGTCGGTACCAGCACCCGCTGCTGAACAAGGAAACCGGCGTCTACAGCTACGATCAGCTCCTCGTGCTGAGAAAGACCCGGATGCCTGCCGCCCTGCTGGAGGCGGGCTCGATCATCAACCGGGACGAAGAGCTCAAGATGGACTCACCTGAACGCCGGGACATCATCAGCAGCGGTGTCACGGCGGCCGTCAAGCAATTCTGTGAGCCTCGATGGGCCATCCTCGGTCCGCTCTGATGACGCGGTGACGGCCCCACTTCGCATCCGATTCCGACCAGCCGATTTCAACCCTTTGACCGCGCCTTGATCGCGTCGAATTGGGACAGCGCTCGCTCAAACTTATCATTGAAGAGCCACATCGCATCAAGAATCTCGCGCAAGGTTGCGGATGTCCTTGCCCTGTCAGCCTGTCCAAAAGCGAAGATACTGTTGTTACGCAGATATCCCATGATCGTCGGGCCGGAAATTCTATGGTTGACCAGGTTTCCCGACTTGAGTGCGGACCTGGTGGGAGCGGGAATAATCTGGATGAGTTCAAACAACTTCATTTGATCGATCGGATTTGGCAGTGTTTTCACGATCTCCGGTACCTGCGGAAAAATATCCGCGTGTGCGTTCATTAGGCCATCTCGCACGGCGGTCCAGTGGTTGAGCCGATGGTCCAGATTGCCAACCCGCGCCTCTTCCGTGTCGTCGCGAAGGCTCAACGCAGGATCAAAGGCTGCGATCGACTGTTTTATCGCGGCCCACTTCGTTCGACCGTTTTGATCTTCGGATGGACCCGTTTGCAGACTTCCCTTGTATCTATTCGAGCGCGCATTCCCCGCGTTTTGATTGCCGTTTGTCTCGGCAAAGAACAGCCCCAGGCTGATACGGCCTGCCGCTTCAGCGTCCGTCGCATCAAGGCCCCTGGCTCGCGCAATAGCAATTCCCAGATCGACAACGTCCTTGAACGGAGTATCTGATTTTTGCGCATTGACGGGCGGCGCCTCCATGAGGTCGAAGAGTTTCCTGTACTCATCGAGCAACGGCTCATTGTCGGCGTCAAAGTACGCCGGAGGGATTCCGAATTTATTGGATCGTCCGACTTTGGACGGAACAGCGTCGGTGAGGTCCTTGTATGCGCTCATCATGTTCACGCGTGCAAGGTAGAGCGCTTGTCCCGGCAAGTTCGGCAGCCGTTCATTCGAATTGATCTGTTCGCGCCGCTGGCGCAGGATCGTCTCGAAGTCGTTCACTGCACGGCTGTACGTATTGAGTGCATCCGACTGCTTTTTCGTGAGTGCGCCCGGCTGACCCATTGCAGGGGACATGAAGCTGAAACTGCCGATGGCGGCCGAGACCAGCGGCGCGGCCGTGTTGATGATCCCATCGATGGCGGTGGAAACCTGCGGCATGAAGAAGAGCCCGAGAGCAAGAGCTGCCGTGGGCGCGGCGGTACGGTGCTTTATCCCCATGGCGGTCTCCCAATGCGTAAAATTACACCGGATACGACTCACCGGATCGTAAACAATGAACGCGCTGCTTGGCTAACGCGAAGTCCGCTCTGGCTTGGAAAGGGTCTGCTCGTCGGGGTGGGCCGGACGTGACTGGTCGGCTTTCAAACCGGCGCTCTCGACCCCAAAGCAGATGTTTTTCCCGCAAGCAGCACTTAAGGGGCACCTTGTTTGACAGCGAAAAGCCGCCACCGGCCGGGGACGCCCTTGAGGACGTGAGAACCTCGATCCGAGCATTCCACTCTCGATCCGGCAATCAGGTCCTTCACGGTGCTGGAGAGAAGAATCTCCCCGGGGTCAGCGCGGGCTGCTACGCGGGCACCGATGTGAACAGCGATGCCAGCCACGTCGTTGCCTTCGATGGCGCACTCGCCGGTGTGAATACCGCAGCGGATCGCCAATCCCAACGTGCCAACCACATCCCTGACCGCGCGGGCGCATTTGATCGCGCGTGCCGGACCGTCAAACATTGCAAAGACGCCATCGCCGGCGGTGTTGACTACGCGGCCGCCGAGACGCGCGACCTCCTTGGCGACTTGCTGCTGATAGTTTTCGACTAAGTCGCGCCAGCGCGAGTCCCCGATCGCCATGGCGCGCTGGGTTGACTGGACAATATCGACGAACAGGACGGTTGCGAGGACACGGTCCGCCTCTAGTACGGGAGGTTCGCCAGTCAGAAACTCCTGGATCTCCGCCAGCAGCAGATCGGCGTTGCCGATCCAGGGAATGTGATCATCGCCAGGGAGCTCGACGAACTTTGCGCCCGGGATCTGCCCGGCCATGTAGCGAGCACCTTGGCAGGGCTGTAATCGATCGCCACTGCGGTGGAGAATCAAAGTGGGCACCCTGATCGTCGGAAGTATGGCACGGATGTCAACCTCGACATTCATCCGGTAGAGCGTGACGCCGGCGCCAGGGCTGGCGGATACGCGCATGTGATGCGCAAACCATTGGCGCATTCGTTCGTCATTGGCGACACTGGGGGCCAGGGTCTTGAGACCGATTGGCGTTCCCCAATGCTTTTCGAATGCCTTGAAAGCCGCTTCGTGCTCCTCACGTGTGGGGGCCCAAGGATAGTCGTCGGCGCGAATCCACTTGGCGTAAGCGCCATACATGATCAGCGCAGCGGTTCGCGCCGGATAGGTCGCGGCAAACAACGTAGAAAGCGGCCCGCCCTCAGAGATGCCGAAGATGACGGCGCGATTTGAACCCGCCGCGTCCATGACCGCACGGATGTCGTCCATCCGCTGTTCGAGGGTCGGCAGCGCGCTCTCCGCAACGCGGTCAGACAGGCCCGTGCCGCGCTTGTCAAAGACGATCAGTCGACTGAAAGAGGCCAGACGGTTGAGGAACCGAGCCAGTGCGGGATCCTCCCACTGATACTCGAGATGAGAGATCCAGCCATGAATAAGCACCAGGTCGATGGGCCCTTCACCAACGACCTGATACGCGATGTGAACGTCGCCGCTTTTTGCGTAGTGGATTGTAGGGACCATGGCCTGGCACCCTCAACTGCGTCGTTCTCGCCCTACGGCGTATTCCGCAAGTCCGTGGCGGCGGATCAATGCGTCAGCACGGCTTTCCTGATGCATGAGCCGATGCCCACGAAGCGGATCTCCAACGACGTCCGCTTTCGCGCCGTTGTCGAAATCAAGACGCCCAGATCCGTGGCTCTCCGATTTATGAGTACACGCCCTCAGTTCAAGCCGCCACCACCGCCGGAATCGGCAGCGTGGTGATCGACTTGATCTTCTCCATCGCAAAGCGCGACGTCACGTTCTTCAGCGGCACCGCGCTGATCAGCTTTTTGTAGAACACGTCGTAGCTCGGCATGTCCGCGACCACGACGCGCAGCATGTAGTCGACATCGCCGGCCATGCGATAGAACTCCATCACCTCGGGCATGGCGCTGACCGCCTCGGCGAACTTCTTCAGCCAGGCTTCCGAATGATCGCTGCTTTCCACCGACACGAACACGGTAATGCCGAGCCCGATCTTGTTCTGGTCGACGAGCGCGACCCGCTTGGTAATGACCCCGTCGGCCTCCAGGCGCTGGATGCGCTTCCAGCAGGGGGTGGAAGACAGCCCCACCCGGTCGCCGATCTCGGCGACCGAGAGCGAGGCATCCTCCTGCAGTACCATCAGGATCTTGCGATCAATGGCATCAAGGCGCCGGGGTTCGTGGATCTGGATCGCTGCATCGCTCATTTGAAGAACTTAATTCCATTATGTGGGTTTATTTCCCTCATATATAGAAAAATCTTCTAAGGCAAGCCCATTAGCCGGGCGGCCGCGCCGGGTGCGAAACCCGGTCCTGGCGCAAAAGTGTTTCGACTTCAGCACGTTGCGGGGCGGCGAAGGCGCCGCCGAAGCGGGTGCATTTGAGGGCGGCGGCCGCGGAACCGAACCGCAATGCCTCGCGCAGTTCCTGCCGCTCCGTGATGGCCAAGGCAAAGGCGCCATGAAACACGTCCCCGGCGCCGAGCGTGTCCACGGTGTGGACCGGGAAGGCCGGCGTTTCCTGCAATTTCCCCTGCTCGTCCAGCCAGATGGTGCCCCGTGGGCCGCGCGTGCCGGCGAGAAAGGCCGGCGTCAGCCGCGCGACCTTCTTCAGCGCTTCGCCGTCGTCGGCAACGCCGGCGGTCTCCTGCAACGGCTCGCTGGAGAAGACCAGATGGGAGGATACCGTCAGTAGCCCCTCGCGCAGCGACATCGCGCGATCGGCGTCGACGATCACGGGAATGCCGCGCCGGCGCGCCTCGGCGCAGAGGTCGGTGCAGAATTCGGCGCAGCGGCTTTCGGTCAGGATCGCGTGACAATCGTTCAGCAGTTCGTCCGCGTCCGGGAGCTGCACCTTCCACAATTCGGGATCGCGGAACGTGACGATGGTACGCTCGCCGGTCGGGTCGATCATGATGGCGGAGATGGGCGTCACGACATTCGGCATATGCACGATGTGCGCGGTCTCGACGCCTTCATGCGCCATCCGGTCGAAAATGTACCGGCTCGCGGTCTCGCGGGAATCCCCCATCGGTCCGCAGATCGCCGCGCGGCCGCCGAGCCGCACGATGGCGATCGCGGCATTGAGCGCGTTGCCCCCGCAGATTTCCCCGAAATGGGTCGCGTTCTCCTTCGAGCCGCGCGCGGGCACACCGGTGACGCGAAACGTCAGGTCCCTCACCGGCATGCCGATGCAAAGAATACGCGGCGCAATTTTCGGCGCGGCGGTGTGAAAGTCCATGCCGGGATCCGTCATGCCGGTTGCGCCCCCGCGCAGAGCCGGTCAGGCGATTTAATCACGCAGGGCATCGGCAGTTCCTGTGCTCGCTATGCGCCGCCGCTATCCGCTCCATGCAACCAGCGCCCCACCAGGTGATGGGCGATGGCAAAGGGGTGCGGCCCGGCGAGTCCATTCGGATGCTTGCGCGTGATCATCAGACGCACTTCGTCGCGATCGAACCAGCGTGCGTCTTCCAGCTCAGCGCGGTCGACGACGATGTCTTCGTTCAGGGCGCGTGCGGTGCAGCCGATCATCAGCGATGAAGGATAGGGCCAGGGCTGGGTCATGTAATAGGCGACGTCCGTGCAGCGGATGCCGGATTCCTCGAAGATCTCACGGCGTGCCGCATCCTCGATGGTTTCGGCGGCTTCGACAAAGCCGGCGAGGCACGAATACATGCCCGGGGGGAATTGCTTTTGCCGTCCCAGCAGGCATTTCTCGCCTGAGGTCACCAGCATGATCACGACCGGGTCGGTGCGCGGAAAATGCTCGGCCTTGCAACTCGGGCAGTCGCGCCGCCAGCCGCCTTCCTTCATCCCGGTACGCGTTCCGCAATTGGCGCAATAGCCGTGGCGCTGATGCCAGGTGACCAGCGATTTCGCCATCGCGATGGCCGAGAGCTGCTCCGGCGGCAGCACGCCCTGCATGGCCATCCCGCGCAGTTCCGTGACCGTAACGTCGTCGCGTCCCACGAGCTGTTCGACCGCGCCTTGCGAAATGCCCATGCCGAACACGGCGGCCCCGTCGCGCAAGCCCAGGAAAATGGTACCGGGATTGGCCCCGAATTTCAGCGCTTCGTCGATGGTCAGAAGCGCGCGCACTCCATCGTCTTCGCGCCTCACGAGGAGCGAATCGCGGTGCACGACATAGGCGCGCGAGGAGGGCTTGCTCTCCAGCGCGAACAGCTTTTCGTCGTTGGAGCGCAGGTGCGCCGCCCGGTCGAGGATGTTGCTGATGAAGGCCGGCTGCCCCAGCGGAAAGGCATCGAATGCTGACATTGTTCTTTCAACCCAACCAGATCTTGCGGCGAAGCGCGCCGATGAAGTTCTGCACCTCTTCGGCGTCATGGGGCAGCGGCGGCATCACGCCCCAGACCGGTCGCGGCCAGGCCGCGTCACTGGTGCGGCGCGCGATGACGTGCACGTGAAGTTGCGGCACGAGGTTGCCCAGCGCCGCGATGTTGAGCTTGTCGCATTTGGTGATTTCCTTCAGCGCTCGCGAGACGCGGGAAATCTCCGTCATCAATTGCGCCTGCTCGACTTCCTGAAGATCGATGATTTCCACCACGTCGGGGCGGCGCGGGACCAGGAGGAGCCAGGGATAGTGGGCATCCTTGATGACCAGGACCCGGCACAGCGGCAGGTCGCCGATATCGATGGTGTCTTTTTGGAGCTGGGAATGGAGGGACCAGGCGGGATCGGGCATGAGAGTTCCCAAATACCCGATGCTTTCGGGCTTCTTGAGTGCTTCTGTGGGCACGGTCCTGGCTTCATACCAAGGCGTTACCATCCGCGAAAGCGGATGATCCGGTTCGCCACCGGCCCCGGTGACCATCTCCCCCTGGGGTATCACCGGGGATACCCCGCTTGCTTTCCGGCCCTTTTGGCCCCAAATAGAGGCCGGGAGATTGGCGGTGGACGAGCCACTCGCCAACCGGGTCAGGTCCGGAAGGAAGCAGCCCTAACGAGGTCCGGATCGGGTCGCTCGTCAGTCTCCTACCTGTTTTTCGAGCGTATCGCGCGGGCGGTGATTACCGTGCGGCGCTCCTTTCCGCAAAGCCGGCCGAGAGACATTTCATTGCGGATTGACCGATGACCGACGCTGGCGCCCCTTCTTCCCGGCCCGACGGCGCCAGCCAGACTGGCGCCCCGCCCGAGGCGAGCAAGCCGTATCGGGTTCTGGCCCGCAAGTACCGCCCCTCCAGCTTCGAGGACCTGATCGGCCAGGACGCCGTGGTCCGGACCGTTTCCAACGCGTTCGAAACCGGGCGAATCCCGCAGGCCTGGATCCTGACCGGCGTGCGCGGCGTCGGAAAGACCACCACCGCGCGCATCCTTGCCCGCGCGCTCAACTACGAATTGCCGGACGGCTCGGTGACAGGGCCGACTATTCACATGCCGAAGCTCGGCGTGCATTGCCAGGCGATCATGGAAAGCCGGCACATCGATGTCCTGGAGATGGATGCCGCCTCGCACACCGGCGTCGACGACGTGCGCCAGATCAACGACAGCGTGCGTTACGCACCGACCAGCGCCCGCTACAAGGTCTACATCATCGACGAAGTGCACATGCTGTCGACGGCGGCCTTCAATGCGTTCCTCAAGACGCTGGAAGAGCCGCCGGAGCACGCCAAGTTCGTGTTCGCTACCACCGAGATCCGCAAGGTTCCGGTCACGGTTCTGTCGCGCTGCCAGCGTTTCGACCTGCGCCGTGTCGAGGCCGATGTCCTGATGAGGCATCTTTCCAATATCGCGGCCAAGGAAAACGTGGAGATCGAGCCGGAGGCGCTCGGCATCATCGCGCGTGCCGCCGAGGGCTCGGTGCGTGATTCACTGTCGCTGCTCGACCAGGCGATTGCGCATGCGGCTGGAACGGTGCGTGCGGACGAGGTCAGGCAGATGCTGGGCCTTGCCGATCGTACGCGGGTGATCGAGCTGTTCGATGCGCTGGTCCGTGGCGATATCGCCGCCGCGTTCAAGGAGTTTCGCGACCAGTACGACACCGGTGCCGACCCGATCGTGGTGCTGTCGGATCTCGCCGAATTCGTCAACTTCGTCACCCGCGTCAAGATCGTGCCGGCAACGGCGGGCAATGTCGCTTTCGGCGAGACCGAACGGCTGCGCGCGCGCGATTTCGCCAGCAAGATCTCGATGCGCGTCTTGTCGCGGATGTGGCAGATGTTGCTCAAGGGCATCACCGAGGCGCAAGGCGCGACCCGCCCGGCGGCCGCCGCCGAAATGGTGCTGGTCCGCATCGCCTATGTCGCCGACCTGCCGACGCCGGACGAAGCGATCAGGATGCTGGAGCAGGGCGGCGGCGCCTCGCAGGTCACGAGCACAAGCGCTGCGCCGCGCAGCGCGGCCGCTTCTCCGGTAGCGTCCGCAGCCCCCGCCGCAGTTCGCGCGCCGACCTCGCCGGGGCCAAGGTTTGAGGGCGGCGCACGCCCGCAAATGACGGCGCCTGCGCCGGATACCCAAGCCGCGCCCGCGCTGCGGATCACCAGCTTTCGCCAGCTCGTGGCCCTTGCCGGCGAAAAGCGCGATCTTCTGACCAAGGGCGCGCTGGAGGGCGACGTCCGCCTGGTGCGGTTCGAGGATGGCCGGCTGGAAATCGCACTCGAGCCCAACGCCCCGAAGACGCTGATCACCGATCTTGGCCGCAAGCTCGAACAGTGGACCGGCCGGCGCTGGACCGTGGTGGTATCCAACGATGCCGGCGAGCCGACCCTGCGCTCGCAGAACCAGGTGGCCAGGCAGGAGCGCGAGCGCACTGCGGAAGCCGATCCGCGCGTCCGGGAGGTACTTTCCCGCTTCCCTGGCGCGAAGGTGATCGAGGTGCGCAGGATTGCCCCCGAGCCGCCAGAATCCACTATTAACGCGGAGTATGGCAGCGAGGATCTGGCCGACGGTTCTGACGGCGACGATCTGTAGCAAAGGCAAGGAAAGCACGGATGGCCGATTTTCTCGGCATGATGAAGCAGGCGGCGCAGCTGCAGTCCAAGATGCAGGCGATGCAGGAGGAACTCGGCAATGTCGAGGTCGAGGGCATCTCCGGCGGTGGGCTGGTCGCGGTACGGATGACCGCCAAGATGGAAGTGAAGGGTGTCCAGATCGATCCCTCACTGATGAAGCCGGAAGAGCGCGAGGTTCTGGAGGATCTTCTGGTCACCGCGCATGCTGATGCGCGCCGCAAGGCCGAAAGCGCCATGCAGGAGAAGATGCAGGCGCTGACCGGCGGGCTCGGCCTGCCGCCGGGATTGTTTGGCCTCGGCTAGCACCCATGCCTGCGGTTGCCGGTCCAGAAATCGAACGCCTGATCCAGCTCCTGGCGCGGCTGCCGGGGCTCGGGCCGCGCTCGGCCCGGCGCGCGGCGCTGCACCTGATCAAGAAGCGCGAGGCGCTGATGGCGCCGCTATCGGCGGCGCTGCAGGTCGCGCTGGACAGGGTGCAGGTGTGCAAGACCTGCGGCAACATCGATACGCAAAACCCCTGCACCGTCTGCACCGACGCACGGCGCGATCCGTCGATCATTGTCGTGGTTGCCGATGTCGCCGACCTGTGGGCCCTGGAAAGGGCGAATGCGACCAATGGCCGCTATCACGTGTTGGGCGCGACGCTGTCGCCGCTCGACGGCATCGGTCCGCAGGATCTTACCATCGACGCGCTGGTTGCGCGCGCGCACGATCCGCAGGTAAACGAAATCATCCTTGCGCTGAATGCGACGGTGGACGGTCAGACCACGGCGCATTACATCACCGACCTTCTGCAGGACGCGAACGTCAAGGTGACGCGTCTTGCCCATGGCGTGCCGGTCGGCGGTGAGCTCGATTATCTCGACGAAGGCACGCTCTCGGCCGCGATGCGGCAGCGGACGCTGTTCTAGCCTAGTAGTTACGGAAATGGATCACATGACGAAACGACCATTCGGCAAACGGCTGACTCTGGCCGTGGCTATGGCGGCGGTTGCCGTGTCTGCAGTATCCGCCCAGCAGGCGGAGAGCCCGTCAAAACCCGGCAAGCCGATCAAGATGGGCGAGGTGCTCTCGGGCGAACTCAATGCTCTAAAGCTGCGCCGTGCCAAGAAGGGCGTCCCCACCTTCCAGCTCACCAGCGAGCCGCGCCGTCTGCCGCCGCCGAGCGGGCTCTGCAATCTCGAGACCGGTCCCGAAACCTTCCAGCTCGTCACCTCCAATGACGCCCAGGCCACCCAGCTCAAATCGCTGGTCGGTAAGCAGATCTCGGTGAAGGTCGACGAGGTCAGTTGCGCCGTCGATCCCGGCCAGATGAGCGAGGCTGTGATCACCAAATGGAGCCTGGTGACGAAATAACAGCGGGTGAGAGATGCAGTGGGCATAGCGAAGCGCGCCCCACCACCTTGATCGATAGTGGGCGCGGCGATGTCGCGCCTTTGCCCATCCTACGTCGCTTGCGCGGGTGACGACGCGAAAGCCCTAAACCTTCACCGGTCCCAGCGCCTCGAAATGCCCGCGCCGCTGCAGCCAGGCAAGGAGGATCAGGCTGGGGACTGCGACGAGGACGCAGATCACGAAGAACAGCGGCCACCCCGTGGCCTTCGCCACATAGCCCGCGCCCGATGAAAGATAGGTGCGCCCGACGGCCGCCAGCGCCGTGAGCAGGGCATATTGGGTCGCGGTGTGCAGCGGGTTCCGGCACAGCGCCGAGAGATAGGCGACGAAGATCACGGTGCCGATGGCGCTGGTGAAGTTCTCCGCGCAGATCGCAAAGGCGAGCGCCCATTGGTTGACGCCGACCAGCGCCAGCCACGAGAAGGAAAGGTTGGCGAGCGCCTGCACCACGCCGCCGAACCACAAGCTCGCGGCAAGCGAATAGCGGCGGGCGACGTAGCCGCCGGCAAAGCCGCCGATGAGCGTGGCGGCAAGGCCAACGCCCTTGACGATCGCGGCATAGTCGTTGCGGGAAAAGCCGAGGTCGATCACGAACGGCGCGGTCATGGTGCCGGAGAACGCGTCGGTGAACTTGAACAACACGACGAAGGCGAGCGCGGCAAGGGCATCCTGGCGGGACAGGAACTCGGAAAACGCGCCGACCGCGGCATGGACAATCCGCTTCAGCGCGGTCTCCGTGGCCGCCGCAGCTTCCGCGCGTGCCGATTGCTCGGGCTCGGTGGCAACGAGCGCCGTGACCGTCCCGATCAGCACCAGCGCGGCCATGACGACATAGCCCCACATCCAGGCGGAGGGGCGCGGAAGGCCGGTGCTCTCGAAGCCGGAGACAATGAACAGCGCGCCGGCGGTCGAGACCAGCATGCCGATGCGATAGGCCGCGACATAGGAGGCCATGCCGGCGGCCTGCTCGCTCTCGGGCAGGCTCTCGACGCGGAAAGCATCGACCACGATGTCCTGGGTTGAGGACGTCGTCGCCACGAGCAGCGCCCCCAGCGCCACGAAGAACGGCGAGCGGGCCGGGTCGGTCAGGGCGAGCAGCAGGATCGAGATGATCAGAAGCAGTTGCGCGAACAACAGCCAGCCGCGGCGGCGGCCGAACACGCGCGTGAAGGCCGGCACATGCAGCGCATCGACCAGCGGCGCCCACAGGAACTTCAGCGTATAGGGCGTGCCGACCAGCGCGAACAGCCCGATGGTGCCGAGGTCGACGCCGGATTCCCGCATCCAGACCAAGAGGGTTGAACCCGACAGCGCCAGCGGCAGGCCCGAGGAAAAACCGAGGAGCAGGACGATCAGGACTCGCTTTTTCAGGTACACGGCGAGGCTCTCGCGCCAGTTCGGCGCAGGAGCTTGGGTCGATGGGACCGACGTGGCGGCCGATGCGATTGTTCCAGGAGTGGCCTGAGGTGCGGTCATCCTGACCTGTTAGCAGATTCTGGACACCGGCGAAGAGGTTGCCGGGGCCGTTCAGTGCGGATGGCGCTCGAACCTCGCCCGGCGTCGCGGGGATCAGTCAGCGTTCTGGGCCGCAAACCACATGTATCCGCCCTGGTCCCAGAGTTGCGACAGGGTCTGGTCGGCTTGCCAGGCCGGATATTGCCGGTGGATCGCCTGGTAGTCGGCGACAAAGCGCGCGGCCTCCTCGCCTTCAAGATGGGCCACATAGAAGTCGCGCTTCGAACGCAGCACGAACGCGGTCCGATCGGGAGATGCCAGCAACTCGAACCTCTCGCCGCCGCAAACGAGGCTCATGGGCGCCGGCTCGTTCAGGGCCGCGTTTGGCCCGTGCAGGACTTCGGCCAAGGTCATTTTCGCCTGGTCCACTGCACAGCCGGCGAATTTGGATGCCCTGTTCATGTCGCTCTCCATGTGTGTTCGCTGAAGTCCATCAAATTCCGTGCCACATGGCTCGCGCGCTCCGATCCCAGTGAACGATGGATGAGGTTGCGCGGTTTGCTTCCATCAATGACCGCATGGCGACGTTGCCACAGCGCTGCCGGATTCCGCACAAGGATGTGGAACCGGGCAGGCGACTAAAGAGTCCGCTCGCGCGTGCTTGCGCGATTCTTGCAAGGCTGGCGTCGACCTGTCGTGAAGGAGGGCAGCATGGAACAGAGTACCGCCTATGCGATCTGTCGTTTCAGCGATATTCCGAGCCAGCGCGCGCGCGGCTTTCACCTCCTGATCGTCGGCGAGGACGGCGCGCCGCAGCCGTGGCCGATCGTCATTGTGCGATGGGGCAGGCAGGTCTTCGGCTACGTCAACAAGTGCCCGCATCACGGGGTGAATCTCGATTGGGAACGCGACCAGTTCCTCGACGCGAACGGCACCCGCCTGATGTGCGGCAAGCACGGTTCGACCTTCGAGCTCGGCGCCGGCACCTGTGTCGAGGGTCCCTGCAGGGGGAAGGGGCTCACGCCGATCGCACTTGCGGTGCTCGACGGTGACATCTGCGTCACCGGAGTGACGCTCGTCGAGGACGACGAGGCCTCTGATGAAGCCCCATGACGCGTCGAATGAGGCGGGACTCAAACCGGCCGGTTCTCGTTGCGATTCCTCACCGGCTCCATCCGCGCCAGGCCTTCTTCAAAGCTGATCTCCTCATATGACGCGTCGATGTCCTTGGCGGCATCGAGCAGGTAATCGAGCTTTCCGGCCGTATTGAGCTTCTTGACGTCGTTCTTGTCGACGCCGGCCAGATCCATCATTTCCTTCCACACCGTGGATTCGTCGCAAGGCAGAATGCGGAAGGTGATGTCGCCGATCCTGGTGCGGTATTTCGCCAACAGGTCGATGTTGTTGCAGAACATGAAATAGCTGCCCTGCGGACTCAGCGCACCGTGCAGCACCTTTGCGACATCGCCGAGCCAGGCGAACGAATGCAGATAGCCGGCTAGCACCGGAATGGTGTCGTCGCCTTCCTGCGCGACGGTGAGGACCTGTTCGATGGAATATTCCGGCGGGCGCTTTTCGTCCGCGAGCTGGGTCTGGAATTTCAGCGCGATGTCGCCGCGAAAGCCGAAGCGGCCCGGCTTGGTCGTGCCGCCCTTCAAGACTGCATTGAAAAGCCGTCCCTCGTGATCCAGCCGCCCAAGGGGCGTCTTCTCGATTGATGTCATGAAATGCACTCCTCGTCCGCTGTGCTCGAGGAGGGCTATGCAAGTTGTTTGCCGCAGCGCCCAACCATGCAGCAAATGATGAAAACACTGCGTTTTTGCACCGACCGCGCATCGAGCCGGCGTTGCGCAGCGAGCAGCTTTGTCGGAAACCCGACACGCGTCGCGAAGGCAACAGGCAGTAAGCGAGAAAGGCCAGCATTATCAGCTGTGTGTCGGCTGGCACGGGACTTGCCAATTTGCCTCTCAGCGAACCCAGGCAATGAGGGGTCAAGCGATGATCAACCTGACGGACAGCGCCGTGAACGCGGTGAAGAGCGCGATCGCCTCGTCGGCGCAACCGGCAGCCGGCTTGCGGATCATGGTCGAAACGGGCGGCTGCGCCGGATTCAAATACATGATGGGTCTCGCCGAAGAGGCCAAGCCCGACGACACCGTGATCGAGCACGAGGGCGTCAAGGTGTTCGTCGACAACAAGAGCCACGAGCACCTCGCCGGAACCACCATCGACTTCGTGGTCGCGCTGGAAGGATCGGGTTTCACCTTCGACAACCCGAACGCGAAATCGAGCTGCTCCTGCGGCAAGTCGTTCAGCTAGTCCAACAACAGAATTGATCCGCGACCTTGGAGAGAGAGAGCAACCATGCTGGTCGAATCCGAACACCTGAAGCAAGCGCCAGCCCCAGAGCCGACCAATCGCGAGCAGATCGTCCGCGCCGTGCTCGACGAGGTAAGGCCCCATCTCAAGCGTGACGGGGGTGATTGCGAGTTGATCGAGATCGACGGCAACAAGATCATGGTCAAGCTCACCGGTGCCTGCGTGTTGTGCAAGCTCGCCAGCGCGACACTGGAAGGAATCCAGGGAAAACTCATCGAGCGGCTCGGCGAGTTCGTTCGCCTGATCCCGGTCGCCGGAGCGGCAAAGCCCCGGCATTGAAAGAGGCGGTTTCGTGCGGCCGATCTACCTCGACAACAACGCGACGACGCGCACGGATCCCCGAGTCGTCGCCGCCATGCTGCCGTTCTTCACCGAGCAGTTCGGCAACGCTTCCTCCTCCCATGCCTTCGGCGGCGAGGTCGCCGGCGCGGTAAAGCAGGCGCGCAAGCAGCTGACAGCGCTGCTCGGTGCCGCCTCCGACTCCGAGATCGTCTTCACCTCGGGGGGCACCGAATCCGATAATACAGCCATCCTGTCGGCGCTCGCGGTGCAGGAAGGTCGCTACGACATCGTCACCACTGCGGTCGAGCATCCGGCGATCCTGTCGCTGGTCGAGGAACTCGCCGGCCGCGGCGTCAAGACCCATGTCGTCCCTGTCGATGCGTACGGACGGCTCGACATCGAGGCTTATCGGCGCGCGCTTTCGCCGCGCACCGCGATCGCCTCGGTCATGTCGGCCAACAACGAGACCGGCACGCTGTTTCCGGTCGAATTGCTGGCCCAGATGGCCCATTCAGTCGGCGCGATGTTTCACACCGATGCCGTGCAGGCGGCCGGCAAGGTGCCGGTCGAGCTCAAGAATACCGAGATCGACATGCTGTCGCTCTCCGGACACAAGCTGCATGGACCGAAGGGGACCGGTGCGCTCTATGTGCGCAAGGGCATTGAGTTCAAGCCGCTGATCTTCGGCGGGCCGCAGGAGCGACGCCGTCGCGCCGGCACCGAGAACGTCCCCGGCATTGTCGGACTGGGCGAGGCGGCCGAGATCGCCGCCGCGCAGCTTGACCGGGAGCGGAGCCGGATCGGCGCGCTGCGCGACCGGCTGGAAGCGGGGATCCTGCGGCTCGGTCACTGCATGGTGCTGGGCGATACCGGGAGCCGGTTGCCCAACACCTCGAATATCGCCTTCGAGCATCTCGAAGGCGAAGCGATCCTGCACCATCTGAACCGCGCCGGTATCGCCGCCTCCCTGGGCTCGGCCTGCGCGTCGGGTTCGATGCAGCCTTCCCATGTGCTGCGGGCGATGAACGTGCCGGGAGCCTGGCTGCGCGGCGCGATCCGCTTCTCGCTGTCGCGAGACAACACGGTCGGGGAAATCGATCACGTCCTGCAGGTGCTGCCGGAAATTCTTCAGAGGCTGAAAGCATTGTCACCTTCGTGGCAGGAGCGCGCGAGCGTTATGCCAACCAACGCCTCTCGATCCACGGAGATGATCCTATGAAAGTCATGATACGCCGCTCTCCGGAGATGGGGCTGTCGATCTACGTACCGAAGAAGGATCTCGAGGAGCCGATCGTGGAATTCCAGCACGAGACGCTGTGGGGCGGCTGGATCAAGATCGCCAACGGCTGGGTGCTCGATCTGCCGGAGATGGCGGCCGATACCGCGCTTCCGATCACCATCAATGCCAGGAAGCGCGGCGAAGACGGCGGGGAGCGATGAACGCCGCGGTCCCGAGCATCGATTTCGCAGGTCCGGCCGACGCCGAGGCGATCCTCCGTGATGTCGGCGCGCGCCTGCGCGAAGGCCGTGTCATTCCCTATCTTGGGACCGGTGTCACCGAACTCGCAAAGCCGGGCGTGCCAATGAATTTCGAGGCGCTCGCGGCCTTCTTCGGCGCCAAGGTCGCACTGCCGCGCCGGGCCAAGGGCAATGCCTGGGCCGCGGCGCAGCATATCGAAAGCACGCGCCACCGCGCGACGGTGACGGCGCTGATGGCTGACGCGTTTGCGTCACCAGTCGAGCCGACGCCGTTGCACCATCATCTCGCCGCGCTGCCGCTGCCGCTCATCGTCGACAGCTGGTATGATGGCGCGATACGTGCCGCACTGTCAGACCGCAGCGACTGGGGCGAGATCCAGGGCATCACCCGCGCCGGCATCGGCGAAGACCGCTGGTACCGGTTCTATGACGTCGCCGGCCGGGAAGCTGACCGCACCCAGGCGAAAGGCTGGGCCACCATTCTTTACAAGCCGCACGGCAGCATCGTGCCGGCCAAGAACTTCCTGATCTCGGATGCCGACTATGTCGAGGTGCTGACCGAGATCGACATCCAGACGCCGATCCCCGAAGAGGTGAAGGAGCGGCGGACCGGACGCAATTTCCTGTTCCTCGGCTGCCGCTTCAACGACCAGCTGCTGCGCATTTATGCGCGCCAGGTGTCGAAACGGTCGACGGACATCCATTATGCGACCGTCGAGCCCGACGCGCTGTCCCGGAACGAGCTGCGCTTCCTGGTCGAGCAGGGCATCACCCCGCTGGCCATTCCGCTGGCGCGTGCGGCGGAGATCCTGATCGCGGGCTGAGCTTTCACCTCACCCCCGCTTGCAGGGAGTACAGCTGCGCGACCCCTGTCATGTTTGCAACAGCGCGCACCCGAAGCCTTTCTTCATGTTGGCAACGCGACATTCGCCCCAGCCCCGCTAAATCATTGAGACAAAGCAGGAAAGCCGGCCTGCGCGGCCATGGCATGCGAGTTGCTAATCCCTCCTGCGTGGGCTTCTCGGAAGTCGGGCTCCGGGAGACCTGTTCGCCTGCAGGGAGAACTGGGCATGGACGCGTCAGCGCAACACGGTGCAAGCACGGGCGGCAACGTTGCCGAGATCGGCGAGATCATGCAGGTGATCGCCGAACACAAGGGCTGCGGCACCACGAGCGGCAAAGGCAAGGCTGCTTGCGGCTCGGCGGCGGGGCAGGGCGACCTTCCGGCCGAGATCTGGGAGAAGGTCAAGAACCATCCCTGCTACAGCGAGGAAGCGCACCACCACTACGCCCGCATGCATGTCGCGGTCGCGCCGGCCTGCAACATCCAGTGCAACTACTGCAATCGCAAATACGACTGCGCCAATGAATCGCGCCCGGGCGTCGTCAGCGAGAGACTGACGCCGGAGCAGGCAGCCAAAAAGGTGGTGGCGGTCGCCTCCACCATCCCGCAGATGACCGTGCTTGGCATCGCCGGTCCCGGCGATCCGCTCGCCAATCCGGAAAAGACCTTCAAGACGTTCGACCTCGTCAGCAAGGCCGCGCCCGACATCAAGCTGTGCCTGTCGACCAACGGGCTTACGCTGCCCGATCACGTCGACACCATCTCCAGGTTCAAGGTCGACCACGTGACGATCACCATCAACATGGTTGATCCGGAGATCGGCGCCAAGATCTATCCCTGGATCTTCTACAACCACAAGCGCTACACGGGCGTGGAAGCCGCCAAGATCCTCACCGAGCGTCAGCTCAGGGGGCTCGAAATGCTCACCGAGCGCGGCATCCTGTGCAAGGTCAATTCGGTGATGATCCCCGGGGTCAACGATCAGCACCTGGTCGAGGTCAACAAGGCGGTGAAGTCGCGCGGCGCCTTCCTGCACAACATCATGCCGCTGATCTCTTCCCCGGAGCACGGCACGGTGTTCGGACTGAGCGGCCAGCGCGGCCCGACCGCACAGGAATTGAAGTCGTTGCAGGACGCCTGCGAAGGCGAGATGAACATGATGCGGCACTGCCGCCAGTGCCGCGCCGACGCGGTCGGCCTGCTCGGCGAGGACCGCAGCGCGGAGTTCACCACCGAAAAGATCATGGCGATGGAGGTCGAGTACGACCTCGATACGCGCCAGGCCTATCAGGCCAAGGTCGAGGAGGAGCGCGTCGCCAAGGTCGCCGCCCGGCAGGACGAGCTCGCGGAGCTCGCCGGAGCTGCGAGCGACATCAAGGTGCTGGTGGCGGTCGCGACCAAGGGCTCGGGCCTGATCAACGAGCATTTCGGCCACGCCAAGGAGTTCCAGATCTACGAGCTGTCGACCGCGGGCGCGAAATTCATCGGGCATCGCCGCGTCGATATGTACTGCCAGGGCGGTTATGGCGAGGAGGGCGGGCTCGAGACCGTCATCCGCGCCATCAACGACTGCCATGCCGTGTTCGTGGCCAAGATCGGCGGCTGCCCGAAGGCAGATCTGACCAAGGCCGGAATCGAGCCGATCGATCAATTCGCCCACGAGTTCATCGAGAAGTCGGCGATCGCCTGGTTCAAGGCCTATCTCGGCAAGATAAATGCCGGCGAGATCCAGCACGTCGAGCGCGGCGACGCCGCGATCCGCCAGGGCGCGTTGATTACGGCAGCCTGAGCGGAGCCGGGAGAGAGCGATGCCGTTCAAGATCATAGCGTCCCAATGCACCAGCTGCTCGGCCTGCGAGCCGGAATGCCCGAATGTTGCGATCTCGGAGAAGGGCGGCACCTTCGTGATCGATGCGAAGAAGTGCACCGAATGCATCGGCCATTTCGACGAGCCGCAATGCGTCGCGGTCTGTCCGGTCGACAACACCTGCGTCATCGACGCCTCGCTGCCGCGCTACCAGGCGCCCGCGTGAGGAGGGAGGGATGATCTTCACGATGTATGGGCTGGAGACTTCGGCATGAGCAATATCGTTCGTGACAGCGACGTCGTCGAGCTGAACGATCCGCCGGTTTTCAATTATGGCGAGAAGGTGCGCGCCCGGCGTACGGTCCGCAACGACGGCACCTATGCCGGCAGGGAGATCGGGGACGTTCTCGCGAGAAAAGGCGAGATCGGCTATGTCGTTTCGATCGGCACCTTCCTGCAGCAGTTCTACATCTACGGCGTCGAGTTCCTGGACAGCGGCAATCGCGTCGGAATGAAGCGCAAGGAGCTCGAGCTCGCCGTTCCCCGCGAGGACCTCGAAGACCTGCCTTTGCCGGAAGGAACAGTCGCATGATCGAGCCGAGGCTGCCGAAATACCAATGGGGCCAGCGCGTGAAGGCGCTGGTCGACCTGCGCAACGATGGATCGTATCCCGGGGCGCCGGCCGAAGCCCTTTTGATCGGCGTCGGCGGCATCGGCGAGATCGTCAACGTCGGACGGCATGCCGAGGCCAACCTGCCGATCTACCTCGTCGAGTTCGGCCAAAGGTTTGTGATCGGCTGCCTCGAGGACGAGATCAGCCCGATCTAGGGGAATGCGCCGATGACCGCTGCAGCTCTCGGAAAGTTGGTGTCTCCCTTGCCTGCGCATCCCAACGAGCTCGACCGCCGGCGCATCGAGCGCGCGCTTCAGTCGCGGCGGCGCTACCGCTACGTGCTGCCGGACGTGGTCGCCGTTGCCGACGGCTATCGCATCCAGAGCCCGTGCTGCTCGCGCAACATCGACGCCGACGGCGGCGTCATCGACATCGCGCTGCTGCATCATGATCGATCGAGCTGCACCTGGCAGCTGTTCCGCAAGGATCACACGACAAACGCGTGGGAGCTGTACTCGATGCATCATCGGCTGGCCGAGCTGACGGAAGAATTGAACGCCGATCCGAGGCGGGTGTT
Organism: Bradyrhizobium sp.; assembly: GCF_016213215.1. Taxonomy (GTDB): domain Bacteria; phylum Pseudomonadota; class Alphaproteobacteria; order Rhizobiales; family Xanthobacteraceae; genus Bradyrhizobium. The sequence goes on from NZ_JACRAW010000014.1 coordinate 50,383, forward strand.
CTGGCAATAGGGATTTCACGATGGCGCTGGCTGCGAACGAATTGGACGAAATCGAAAATGTGCTCTCGGCGCCCGATGCGCCATCGCAGGCCTATGTCGAATTGCGCAGGAAGTTTCCGCATCTTTCCTGGATCCGCTGCGACGCCTCCGACGTGACGGAGGTGCCGTTTCGCAGCTTTCGCGAATTCGACCTTCATCTCCTCGACAGCAGCGGGCATTGCGCGCAGATCACGGCGGACCTGGCTCGGGCGACCGGCCTCGTGCTCGCGCGGCGGACGCCATGATCGACCCTGCCGTCGCCTGTGATGGTCGCGAGACGCCGGTTCGGAGCAGCGAATCGTTCATTCCGCTGTCCGATCCCGATGTCACCATGGTGGAGATCGAGGCGGTAGAAGCTGTGCTCCGTTCGCCGCGCCTCTCGAACGGGCCGGTCGCGGAAGCGTTCGAAGCCGCCTTCGCCGCCTGGCTCGGCCGCAAATATGCAGTCGCGGTGCCGAGCGGCACGATCGGCCTCCTGGTCGCGCTCAAGGCTTACGGCATCGTCCCGGGCGATGAGGTGATCGCCTCGTCCTATTCGTTCCGCGAGACGGCGCACGCGATCAGCCTCGCCGGCGCGCGTCCGGTCTTCGCCGATATCGACTACTGGTCGGGGACGCTGGCGCCGCAAAAGGTCGAAGAGCGCATCACGGCGAAGACGCGCGCGATTGTCGCCTGCAACAACAACGGCCATCCCGCCGCATGGTCGGAGCTGCGCGCGATCGCGGAACGGCATCAACTGCCGCTGATCGAGGATTCCACCGAAGCCATCGGCTCGCGATACAAGGGAAAGCTCGTCGGCAGCTTCGGCGACCTTGCCGTCTTCGATTTTTCCCAGCCTTCGCTGCTCACCTGCGGCGAGGGCGGCATGGTCGTGACCGACGATATCGACATTGCGGTGGCATTGCGCCGCCACCGCTCGCATCGCCTGAGCGAACGCGGTTCCGTCGTTGTCAGCGCCGCCGCGCCCTATCAGGCGCAGATCAGCGACGTCTCGGCGGCGCTCGGGCTCGCCCAGCTCAACCGCATCGACGAAATCATCGAGCGCCGCGGGCTGGTGGAGCAGCTCTACCTGCGCCACGTGCAGTCGTTCGAGGGCATCAAGCCGCCCTACATCGCCCCTGACGTGACCGAGGTGAATTGGTTCCTCTACGTCGTGCATCTCGGCACCCGCTTCACCCGCTCCAGCCGCGATGCCATTGCCGACGACCTCCGGGTCGAGCAGGTCGAGGCTACGGCCTACAGCCAGCCGCTTCACCTGCAGCGACATTATTTGGATCTCGGCTATCGCCGCGGCGATCTCATGGTCACGGAGAAGATCGGCGACCGTGCGGTGGCGCTGCCGTTCCATACCCATCTGACCGACGACCAGATCGCCTTCATCGTCGAGACCATGAAGGACGCCTCGATCAACGTCGGCGCCGGAGCTGCGATCTACTGAAAGCTGACGAAGAGGCAGCCGCATGACATCCGACGAGATCGAGGTCTTTGTGATCTGCGCCGCCGCCGACATCGAACGCGGCGGCGCCAGGAGTTTCAGCCTGTCGCGCATCGACGAGGCCGGCGAGAGCCGGCCGTTCCCGATCATGGTAATCCGGACCCACGACAATGACTATTTCGGCTACGCCAACAGCTGCCCGCACGATGGCGTCTGGCTCAACATCGGCGGCGGCGACTTCTTCACGCCCGACCGCGGGTTTCTCAAATGCGGCCGGCATGGCGCGACCTTCGAAATCGACAGCGGCCTTTGCATCGACGGGCCCTGCCGGGGCGACAGCCTGCGGCCGGTCGCGCTCGTCGTGGTCGGCGGTGAGCTGTGCCTGTGCGGCGTGCGGCTGGTCGAGGACGATTGGCCGATGCACGACGATGATGACGAGACGATGGACATCATGATCCACCCGGACTAGTCCGGGACTTCCAGGAGACCACTTTCGCGCGCCACGGGCTGGATTTGTCCGAGATCAAGGCCCGCGCGCGCCGGCGGAAGCTATCTTCTGCGAGCTTGGACGCCAGGGCGTCCGGCCCGCGAAACCCGCGACAACATTGAGCATCAGGACAGAGGATGAGCGAAACGGCGGTTATTTCATTGTTCGATCGGATCGGCGGTGCCTCCGCCATCGATCGGCTGGTCGAGAGTTTCTATCAGCGAATGGATGCGCTGCCCGAGGCGAAGGTCATCCGCGCCATGCATCCGGACGACCTTGCCAGGACCAAGGATATCTTGAAGCGCTACCTCAGCGAATGGACCGGCGGCCCCAGGCTCTATTCCGTCGAGAGGGGGCATCCCCGCCTGCGACAGCGGCATTTCGGCGTTGCCATCGGTGAAGCCGAGCGCGACGCCTGGCTGCTTTGCATGCGCGGTGCGCTGAACGAGACGGTGAAGGACGCCGCGGCCCGCCAGGAGCTCGATATCGCAATGTCGCGTCTCGCCGACTGGATGCGTAATCAGATCGACAACCCGCACGATGCGGCGCATGGCGGCTGCGGGGGCCATTGCGGAGGCGGCGGCGCGCAGCACTAGTCCGCAAGAGCAGCACACCATCACGGCTCAGGGCATGACGCTGAGCTGGATCAGCGGAGCCGCGGCGGCGCGCCCGAGGACGGTGTCGACCTTCCTGCGCACGGCCTGCACTGTCAGCGGCTTGACCACGGCGCCATGCGCGCCGGCTCTCATGGCTTCGATCGCAATGGCCTCGTCGGCCTTGCCGGTGACGATGAGAATGCGCACCCCGGGGAAATTCCCCGACAATTCGGCGACAAGCTCCGTGCCGTGATCCTTCACAAAGGACACGCCGAGCAGCACGACGTCGGGCTTCAGCCAATCGACGCCCTTGGTGTAGGCCTCCTCCAGGCTGGCGAGCTCGTGGGTCTCGATTTCATCGTGCAGCATGAACTGCAGCGCGGCCCGGCTGATCTCGTCCTCCTCGATCACGAAGACGCGACGCTGGTCCATGACCTTGGCTGTCTCGACGCCGATCTGCATTTTGCTCTCCCAGGAAATCGCGTCCGGCACGCTCCGCAAAGGAGGTAGCAATTTCCATTCCACGGCGGCCGATATCGACGCCGCAAGCCGTCCTCCTGAGGCGAATATCGCGCTCGTCTTGTCCGGTTTCTGACAGGGCCTTGAGGCCTGTCGCGTTCGACACAGACGGCGCCGACGGCGGAATCGCATGTTTTTCGAGCTTGCTCAGAGGCTTAGCGTTGGCAGCGGCGAGTGGCACGCCGGTTGCTATTTGAACTCAGCAACTACGAGTGAGGGCTGAGGGCGCGCCTACGCTGACGGCGAGCGATGCTCTCCTTCCCGTAACCCGTGTGCCCGCTTCTGCGACAGAAGCAAAATCTCGCGCGTCCTTTTGCGCGCGAAATCTTTGGCAATCGGTTGATGGAGAGCAACATGTCTTCACTGAGACAAATCGCGTTTTACGGCAAGGGCGGCATCGGCAAGTCGACGACGTCGCAGAACACCCTGGCGGCACTGGCCGAGATGGGCCACCGCATCCTGATCGTCGGCTGCGACCCCAAGGCGGACTCCACCCGGCTCATCCTGCACGCCAAGGCGCAGGACACGATCCTGAGC
>NZ_JACRAW010000115.1 GCF_016213215.1 Bradyrhizobium sp.
AGTTATCGGGGTGTGGGTTTACGACCTGTCTTTGGAGCAGGACCCCTCACACGGCGCTGCGCGCCGACCTCTCCCCATGGGAGAGGTGATTCCCCATTCGCCGCAACGCCTGAGCCCCGCATGATCGAAATCAGTCACGTCAATAAATGGTACGGCCCGAGCTTCCAGGTGCTGAAGGACTGCACCACCAGCGTCGCCAAGGGCGAGGTGGTGGTGGTTTGCGGCCCGTCGGGCTCGGGAAAATCGACGCTGATCAAGTGCGTCAACGCGCTGGAGCCGTTCCAGGAAGGCGAGATCATCGTCGACGGGACCAAGGTCAACGACCCGCGGACCGACCTGCCGAAGCTGCGCGCCCGCGTCGGCATGGTGTTTCAGCACTTCGAGCTGTTTCCGCACTTGCGCATCATCGACAACCTTTGCCTCGCCCAGCAGAAGGTGCTCGGGCGGGCACATGACAAGGCGGCGGCCAAGGCCATGAGCCTGCTCGATCGGGTCGGGCTCCAGGAGCAGGCGGGCAAATACCCGGCGCAATTGTCCGGCGGCCAGCAGCAGCGCGTCGCCATCGCGCGCGCGCTGGCAATGGATCCGATTGCCATGCTGTTCGACGAACCGACCTCGGCGCTCGATCCCGAAATGATCAGCGAGGTGCTCGACGTGATGGTCGACCTCGCCCGCGAGGGCATGACCATGATGGTCGTCACGCACGAGATGGGTTTTGCCAAGAAGGTCGCGCACCGGGTGATCTTCATGGACCAGGGCGAGATCGTCGAGGACGCGACGAAGGCGGACTTCTTCGAAAAGACCCGCAGCGAACGCGCTCAGAAATTCCTGTCGAAGATCCTGTCACACTAACAGCGATCGTCATTCCGGCTCGCCTCTTCGAGGCGTCCTCGGAATGACGAATGAGGTTTATCGACACTAGCGAATTGCGTATAGAAACCAGCACAGCCCGTTTGCCCGACAGGAGACTACCCTTGGACCAGATCGCTTATGTCAATGGCTCGTTCGTTCCGCTTTCGGAGGCCAAGGTGTCGATCCTGGACCGCGGTTTTCTGTTTGCCGACGGCATCTACGAAGTTTCGGCCGTTCTTGACGGCAAGCTTATCGACAATGCCTCGCATCTGGCGCGCCTCGAGCGCTCGGTCGGCGAGATTTCGCTGGCCTTGCCCGAAACGATCCAGCGCATTCAGGAAATCCAGAAGGAGCTCATCGCGCGCAACAAGCTGGTCAACGGCATGGTGTACCTCGAAGTGACGCGCGGCGCGGACAAGGGACGCGATTTCGCCTTCCCCAAAGGCGTGAAGCCGACGCTCGTCATGTTCACGTCCGAGAAGGACATCGTCAACGCCGCATCGGCCAAGACCGGCATCGGCGTGATCACGGTGCCCGACATTCGCTGGGCGCGGCGCGACATCAAGAGCGTGGCGCTGCTGGCGCAGGTGTTGGCCAAGCAGGCCGCCGCCGAGGCCGGTGCCGGCGAGGCGTGGATGATCGAGGATGGCCTTGTCACCGAGGGCGGCTCGTCGTCGGCCTTCATCCTGACCCAGGACGACGTCATCGTAACGCGGCCGAACTCGAACTCGATCCTGCCGGGCTGCACCCGCAAGGCGGTGAAGATGTTGGCCGAGGAGCGCCAGCTCAAGGTCGAGGAACGGCCGTTCTCGATTGCCGAAGCGCTCGCTGCCAAGGAAGCCTTCATCACCAGCGCCAGCGTGTTCGTCCAGGCAGTGGTCTCGATCGACGGCAAGAAGGTCGGCTCCGGCACGCCGGGCCCGATGGCCAATCGGCTGCGCGAAATCTACGTCGATTTCGCGCGCTCCACGTCGGTGTGAGGGCGGACCGTTTCGAGCGCCGACGCGGACTGCGCAGGCGTAGCGCTTTTTGATCGGAATAATGAGTGCCAGTCGGTGTTGGCTACGTGTCAGCTCATCGGACGGCAACATAACTCTCTCACGCCGCCTCAAGGCGCCCAGACAGAGACGGGAGGAAGTCATGCGATCGATCAATCTGATGGCCGTAGCCGTCTTCGCAACTGCGGCCCTGTGCGGTCCGGCGCTGGCACAGACGCCAACTCCGGCTGCACCGCCCCCGCCACCATCCGGCGGCGGGACGCCGGATAAGGTACCGTTTGACATTCCCTACGGGCTATCGATCGGGCTGGAAAAGGCCAAGCAGGTGATGGCGGCCGCGGAGGCCGAGGCCAGCAAGCGGAACTGGAAGATGAATATCGCCGTGGTCGACACCAACGGCGAGGTCGTCCATTTCTCGCGTATGGAGGGCGCGCAGATCGGATCCGGGAACGTCTCGATCGGCAAGGCGCGCACGTCGGCGCGATACCGTCGCGAGACGCGCGCGTTCTTCAATGCCATCCAAACGGGTCAGCCCTATCTCGCAACGCTCGATCCGATGCTTGTCGCGAGCCCCGGCGGATTTCCCCTGGTGGAAGGCGGCAAGGTCATCGGCGCTATCGGCTGCAGTGGCGGCACCGGCGATCAGGACGCCGTGATCTGCAAGGCCGGCGCGGACGTCGTGAAGTAGACGCGGCTGCGGAGTCACGGTGAACCTCGCCACGATCGAAGTGGTCAGTCAACCGGCGATGACGAACGCGAGCCCTGTTGCCGATCAACGCGTCTTCAGCGGGTGCGCTCTCTGGTGCCAGGCCCAGGCGGTGCGGATGATCGTCGCAAGCTCGGAGTGGCGGGGAGTGAAGCGCAGGACCTTGCGCGCCGCAGCCGGATCAGCGACCAGGTAGGTGGGATCGCCGGGACGCCGCGGCCTGACGACGTGGGGCACTTCGCGCCCGGTCTCGGCATTGATCGCCGCGAGAATCTCGCGCACCGAAAAACCCGAGCCCGTGCCGAGGTTGAAGGCGCCGCCGGAATGGCCTTCCAGCAGCAGATTCAACGCGGCAACATGCGCCGCCGCAAGGTCGGTGACATGGATGTAGTCGCGAATGGCGGTGCCGTCGGGCGTGTCGTAGTCCTCGCCAAACACGGCGAAGTCGCCGACATGGCCCTGCAGCGCCATCATGGCGCGGGGAATGAGGTGGGTCTCATTGTCCCGCAATTCGCCGATGCCGCCGGCAGGGTCGGCACCGCTGGCGTTGAAATAGCGTAGGCAGAATGCCCCGAAGCCGTAGGCCCCGCGGTAGTCGGCCAACATGCGCTCGATCATCAGCTTCGACGCGCCATAGGGGTTGATCGGGGCGCAGGGAAAATCCTCCGGCAGCGCCTTGCTGTCGGCGTTGCCATAGACCGCTCCGGTCGAGGAGAACACGATGCGCCTGCAGTTTGCCTCGCGCATCGCCTGCAAAAGCGACAGCGTCCCGGTGACGTTGTTGATGTAGTACTTCTGCGGGTCGGCAACCGACTCGCCGACCAGGCTTGCGGCCGCAAAATGCATCACGGCTGCGATCTTGCGCTGCGTGAAAACCTGCGCGAGCGTCGCCTTGTCGAGGAGGTCACCGACCACCAGTTCCCCTGCGACGAAGCTGCGATGACCGGTCGACAGGTTGTCGTAGACCACGGGAGTGTAACCAGCCGCCGCCAGCGCCCTGCAGCAGTGCGAGCCGATATAGCCAGCGCCGCCGGTGACGAGGACGATCGGTCGGTCCTTCATGTCAGCTCCAAAAGGTCAGCGATCGAATGGCTTGCTGCGGTTGAACAACAGATAAAGCGCGCGGGGGTTGGTGGTCAAATAGCGCCAGAACAGGCGACGAGGTTCCAACAAGGTGCGCCAGACCCATTCGAGCCCGACATTCTGCATCCATTGCGGCGCGCGCGGGCGGCTTCCCGACAGGAAATTGAACAATCCGCCCGATGTCTTGATGACACCGACGTTGCACAGGCAGTGCGCATATTCCTCGACAAAGGCCTGCTCATATGGAACCCCGAGCGCCACCCACAGATAGTCGGGAGCCAGCTGGTTGATCTCCTGGACCTTGGCCCGCAGCGCCTCGCCCCGCAGATAGCCGTGGCAACGCCCCACGATCTTGAGGTTCGGATGCATGTTCCGGACGTTGGCGACGGCGGCGGCGTTCTCCTCCTCGCTGGCGCCGAACATGTAGAAGGTCAGTCCGGCCGCAGCCGCCTTCCGGGCCACGACATGAAACAGGTCGGTGGTCGCGACGCGTTCGGGCAGTGGCGTCCAGGATTTCAGCCGCGAAACGGTCACCAGCGGCTGTCCGTCGGCGTTGATCAGGTCGGCGGCACGGAACAGCCGTTCGGTCATCGGCTCGGTCGAGCAGCGGGCAAGCACCTCGCCGTTGGCCGAGGTCAAGTACAGCGGACGGCCGATCCGGTGATTCGCCATCTCGATCATGAAATCGGCGGTCTGCTGGAGATCGAGCACGGCCAGCCGAAGTCCGCCAACCGTAATTCGCGGCACCCTGGCGGTCGCGGCTCTGCCGATCGGGTTGACCCGGCGCTCAAGCATATTGTTTGCCTTGTGGGAGGGGCTCGGACGCGGGAGTGAGTTCGTTGAGGATGACGCCGACGAGCTTGCGCTCGGCGCCGCCAAGGGCGGTGATGATGTCTTCCATGCTGTCGTTGATATCGAGGCTGGTCGGCAGCACTGCGATCAGGCCGTCGGCCCCATCAAGCAGCTTGCGATCGGCATCGCTGACCGGCATGGCGGGCCCGTCCAGGATGATGAAATCGTAGCCGCCCGCGGAGCGCACCTGGGCGATGGCCTTGATCATCGTGTCCGCGGCCTTGCCGGCTTCGGCCGTCGCTGCCGGCAAGATCGAGATTTCGTTCGCGGTCTTGATCTCGCCCGGCCCCTTGTTGCCGAGTGAGAGCCAGCCAAACCTGCTCGGCTCGTCACTGTTGGGTTTGTCGATTCTGTTCGACAGCAGCTGGGCCGAGTGGTCGGCGTCGATGATCAGGATCCTGGCGCCGTCACGCGCGGCCGCGAGAGCAACGTTGAGCGCTGCGACGGTGCGTTCCTCGCCATTACCCGCTCCGACGATCGCAATCACGGGAACGGGGTGGCCGGGCGAGCGCTTCACGACTGCGGTCCGCATGTCGCGCAAGGCGTTGAGCAGGGTAGTCAACGGGAAACCCGGGCGCAGGGTCGGCCAACCCAGCCGGGTGAGGTCGATCGTGTCGTCGATCGCGAGGATTGCGCCGAGCGTACGGATGACGTCGGTTTCCTGCAGGCGCGCGATGAGCGGCTTTTCGATGAGGGCGAGCGGTGCCTGCTGCGGCGGCGCGGCCGTCGCTTGCGTCGGCATCATGGCGGCGCGTCCGCGCCTGGAAGGTTCCGGCTCGGTCGCGTCGAAGGACAGCCGGTCGGCCGCGATCACCCAGCCGGCAGCGGCAAGCGCCCCGAGCAGCAGTCCGAGCATCGCGAGCAGGCTCATCCCGGGCGGGAAGGTGCGCCGCTGCGGAATGGTGGCCTCGCCGATGATGCGTGCGGCCGAAGTATTGAGGCTCTCCTGCTCCTCGGTCTCCCGTGATCGCTTGAGAAAGGCCTGATAGACGTCGCGGCTGGCATCGACCTCGCGTTCGAGTTCGCGCAGCCGCACCGAAGCCTGGCTCAGCTGGACGCTGTAGCGCTTCTGCGTCTCCAGCGCCTTGTTCAGCGATGCCTCATAGTCGCGGGCGCGGGTCAGGTCGTTCCTGGCGGCCTGGGCGAAACGGTCGATCTCCTCGTTGATGGTCCGCCTGAGATCCTCGACCTGCTTCTCGGTCTGGCGCAGCGAAGGGTGACGCGGTCCCAGTTCGGCCGCCAGCTCCGCGTAGCGCTTGCGGGCATCGGCATATTGCGAGCGCAGGTTGGCAATCGTCGGCGACTGCAGCGCTTCAGGGATCGCGCCGGCGTCGGTCGCGGCGCGGCGGCTTGCCTCGATCTGGTCGTATTTAGCCTGCGCGTCCAGCGTCGCGGCCCGGGCCGCGGCGAGCCGCTGGTTGCTGGCGGAAAGCTGCTGGTCGCTGATCAGCGTGTCCTGCGTACCGACGAAGTTGTTCTGCGCCTTGTAGGTCGCGAGCGCGGTCTCGGCATTGCGCAGACGGTCGCGCAGCTCCTTGAGTCGGCTCGACAGGTCGGTGGTGGCGCGCCGCGCGGCGGTGGCCTGCGAGTTGCGGGACTCGGCGAGATAGGCCTTGGCCAGGGTGTTGGCGAGCATCGCCGCCCTGGCGGGATCCTGCGACCACACCTCCACGTCGACGATGAAGCTGCGTTCCGTCTTGCGGATCGTGATGTGCTTGTTCAGCGCCTCCAGCGCTGCGGTCTGCGCCGCCTTGTCTTCGTCGGCCGGGCGGGGCTCGCCGCCGAACAGCGACGAGAGCAGCCCCTTTGCGCCACCGCCGCCGACGCCTCCGAACTCCGGATCCTTGTCCAGGTTGTTCTCTCGGATAACCTGCAGCAGCACGCCGTTCGACGTGATCAGGCGGGCCTGGCTCTCCACCACCATGGCCATGCCCGAGACGTCCTGGGCGCGCGGGGTCAACTCGCGATCGACGAGCTGCAGCTCTCGCGGATCGACATAAAGCTGGGCGGTCGCCGTATAGCGCGGTGGAAGGTTCTTGCCGATCACGACGGCGAGGCAGGCGCAGATCAGGCCGGCGCTCGCGATCATCGCCTTGCGCCGCCAGACCAGGCGCGAGAGCTCAGCCACGCTGAGTCCTGCCAGCGGTTTCGGCGCGGATCGGGTCGCCGGCTCGGCGCGATCTATCGGCTGATCATAGTCAAGCATGAGCCCCAGCTTCCATTGCAACTGTCATACGCTTCGGCTGAGGGGCTGCTCTTCGGGTCACGCGAGCCGGGACCGGCACCGGGTCAATGCAACAGGAAAAATTAACCATACCCATTGAGGGACTATTCACCGAATTGGCAAACAAAGCGTTTAAGGGCCTTGGCCCGCCGCGGGTTCCGCGCCTGTGAAGTGCTGCGCTCCAGCTGCTTTCAAAGCTTAATGCTTCGTTAGTGCGTCGTGCTTCGTGCACGGCGCGCGTCCGCGGGATGCCGCCGATCGGCGACCCCTCTTCTGCTCTCGTGCGGATGCGATGGTGCACCATGTTGGCGGCTCAGCGCTTGCGCAGGACGATGTGATAGTCGCCGCGGCGGACGTCGGTCTTGCCGGGCAGCACCATGTTCAGCGTGGCGGCGAGCGCGTCGACCAAGGCGGCAAGCAGCGGCTTGCGCGCGCGCATTTCCGGAAATCGCGGACTCTCGACCTCCCTGCGGTAGATCACCTCGAGCCCATGCGCGCGGGCGAAGGCTTCGAGCCTGGAAGGCGTCACCAGCGAATGGAAGAAGGTCGGAAACGGCGCTTGGCCTGGTTTGCCCGCCTCCTTGATGCCGCGCACATACCGGTAGAACCAGACATGGAACCAGTGAGGCGAGTATTGGGTGACGACGCCGGACAGGGAGCGCGGATTGGGCGCGCCGATCAGGATCAGCCCGCCGCGCTTGAGCGCCTCGCAGAAATTAGTCAGCGCCGCTTCGACATCGGGCAGATGCTCGATGACGTTGTAGCAGATGACCAGATCGAAGCTGTCGGGCGCGAAGCGATGGGTCTGGATGTCGCCCAGGATCGGCTCCTGCGCATAGTCGTTATTGCGGATCTGGTCTTCGTCGATGTCGACTACCGTGATACGGGCGCGATCGAGGACGTTGAGGGGAAGGAAGCTCGTGGAGCCGCCGCCCGCTTCGTAGATGGCGAGGTTGCCTTTCGGCAGTTCGGCGACGAGAAGGGTGTGGATCCTGAGCAGGCTGTCGCGCGCCTCGCCGGGCGCGAGATCAAGAAGCGCCCGCGGCAAGGTGGGCGCAAGCTGCGGCTTCGCGGCCGGTTCAGCGGGCGCGATGGAAGGAACGGTGTCGTCGAGATCGAGTGCTGCTGTTTGTGGCATTCGTTCACTGCCCGATGTTCAGATTGACGAGTTTGGTCCGGCACAGCGCAAGGCCGTATCTGGCGCGCGCGCGGGTCTTGGAGATGTCGAGCAGCCAGTACAGCACTGCGCAGACGATCATCCCGGCTCCGGCAAGCAGGATGCAGGCGGTCAGGTCCGCCACATGGAGGTTGCGATCGAGCGCGCCGACCACCAGCGACATGATCAGCCCGGCGATAATCGTGAGCGCAAACCGGCGCAGCGGAATCGGGATCGGATAGGCCCGGCGGGTGAGGGCGAGTGCCGTGGCGAGGCCGATCGCGTCGGCTCCGAGCCGTGCCCACGCCGCGCCTATGGTGCCGTAGTGCCCGACCAGGACGTAGGACAGGATGACATTGGCGGCGATAATCGAGAAGGTATTGATCAGATAGAAGCTGTTGCGCCCCGACAGCAGGAAGCTGTTGTGCAGATACTGCTGGGTGAGGATCTGGAAGATCACCGCCACCGCGATGATCGGCATGATCTCGGCGGCAAGGTCGCGGAATTCCGGTCCCAGGACGACGTTGGCGACATGCGAGGCAATCATGGCAAAGCCCAGGCATACCGGCAGCGTGATGCTCAGCAGTAGCTCGGCGCATTCGGCGAGGTGACTTCGCGCCGCCGCATCGCCCTCATGAGTCCGAATCTGCACCGATAGCGGCACGAAGGCCGACGCGGCGCTCATGGCCGGCAGCATCAGGGTCTGTCGGACCAGATCCTGTGCGGCGATATACTTTCCGGCCGCTGCCGCCCCGACGAGGTTTCCGACCATGAAGCGGTCGGTAACGCTGGCAATCGCGAGCAGGGTCAAGGACAGGGTGAGCGGCAGGCCTTGCCGGGCCGCCTGCAGAAGTTCGGCACGGCGGAAGGTGATGATCGTGCCGTGCCAGGTCCGGCGCGACCGGATCAGGACGGCGAGCAGATAGGCGGCGGCGGACGACAGCAACAGCAGGACGCCCTGCGCGCCGAGAAGCGCAACGGCTATGCCGAGACCTACCGCCGAGACGGCGCGCACCACGGTCGCGATCATGACCGTGCTTGCCTGCAAGCGCGCTTTGGCCAGGTCCTGGTTCAATTCGAACAGCCCGATGGCAACAGCCAATACGACCGCGGCGATCGCCGCTTCCGTCTCCAGCCCGACAAGTCGGGCGATGCCGTAGGCGATCGGAGTCAACAAGCAGCAGAGCGTGTATCCGGCGATCACGGTGCCGCGAACGTCGGTCCCGTCATTGCGGGCCTGCCCGCCCATGATCAGGTTGCGAAACCAGCCCCCCAGGAACACGCTGACGACGGCAGCGAAGCCCACGCCGAGCAGGTAGATGCCGTAGTCGTGCGGCGAGAACAGGCGTGTGAAGACCCACACGCTCACCAGCCCGACCAAGGCTGAGACCGCGTTGGCGATCAGATAGAGGCTGGCCTGGCCAATCAGCATGACAATGCGACCTCGGCATCCTTGCCGCTGAAATTGGCGGGCGCGAGCGGAGCCTCGTTCTCGGCGATGACCGCGCGAATGGTCTTGACCGGCGTGCCGGAGAAGGAGGCGATGGAGAAAGCGACATCATTGCTGTCGGCGCGCTGCAGCAGGCAATGCAATTCGTCCTTACCGAGCGTCGGTTCGTCCCAGTAGCTGAGACAGGGCGTGGTCGCGACTGGGATGTGGCGGGCGCGCGCCTTTCTGACGGTCTGGGCGAAGTAGCCGTACAGCATGTATTCGGAGAAGTTGCGGACCCGGCACAGTGCCTCGACCCATTCGCAATCGCCGATGGCTTCGACGCGCGAGATCATTTCTCGGACCGTCTCCTGGTCCCAGAAGATGAGGTGGCCGATAAAGTCGGAGGCCGGCAGGTTCGGTACCGGATAGCCCAGCAGCTGATGGGTGGTCTCAATCCAGGCTACATGGCGCAGCAGACCCGGCGTCACCCCGTTCACGATGTTGAGGAGCGGAATTGCGTTTGGATGTTCGAACGGCGTCAGGTCGAACTTGCGGAAGAACACCACGTCCGAATCAAGGATGCAGAACCGCTGTTCGGGCAGGGAGGCACTGGCCGCGATCTTCAGGATCTGCTGCACATGCCAGCCGCTCACGGGGCTCGCCCGCAACGACCACCAGAACTGGCGTCGCTTGCGCTGGATGACGGACGGCAGCGGCCGGAGCCAGGCGGGCAGAAAGCGCGAGGCCGGCAGCACGACTCGGCGCTCGCTTGCAAGCGGCGCGAAGATGGCCTCGTCGCAATCGGGCACGAGCAGGTAATGCCTGGAGAACGCGGTGACGTGGCGGTCCACGCTCTCGCAAAGCAGGGTGCACAATTCCAGATCGCGCCTGTAGGTCGGGGTCAGCAACGCGACGGGGTTCATTTACAATAAGCTCCGGCAGCAACATCTTCGGCCGTCGTTTTCGAGGCTTTGATGACTCGAGGAACCTGTCAGCAAGATCGGTGCCGGATGGACCCAAACTCCGGAGCGCGACGCTGGAAGGGTTAATTTCGCGAACTGTAGGCCCATCAAGCGAATCAGCCCCAGCAAACCCGCTCCCGCGCGTGCTGCGAAAAGGCATTGGCGAACGACCCCTTCGGCATGCACGCGCGCGACTGTCCGGCCTGTCCGCATTTGCAACACCGCCCGTGTCAGCGCGAGCGGTCTACGGAGGCGAAAGGCCTCAAAGTGGCCGGTATCAAGGGCGAGCGGTAACCATGATGCGACCGTCGTCGTCAGGAGCCGAATGGCTGGACCGGATATTGCAGAAGCGGCCGGGAATCGCCGATCTCCTCGACGAAGGTTTGGAAGTATGAAGACAGAGGCGCATTTTCGCCCGAGATGGTCTGGCAGCGCGGCGTTAGCAATGGCGCAGCCCCGTTTCGGCACAATCCCGTTCTGCGGGTTGTCCGTCTTTGAGACGGCCGCCGTTCGCCGATCTCGCCGCACCAGGCTGGAGCGAGATTGATGAAATACCGTCCCGACATCGACGGCCTGCGCGCGCTCGCCGTACTTCCCGTGCTGTTCTACCATGCAGGGATTCCCGGCTTTTCCGGCGGCTTCGTCGGCGTCGATATCTTCTTCGTCATTTCCGGCTATCTGATCTGCGGAATGATCGACGCGGATATCGCCAAAGGATGCTTCTCACTCGGTCAGTTCTACAAGCGGCGAATCCTGCGCATCCTGCCCGCGTTGTTCGCCATGTTCGCGGTCACAAGCGTTCTCGCCTACGCCTACCTGCTGCCCGTCGAGCTGGAAGATTACGCCAGGAGTCTTGCGAGCGCGGTGTTCTCGGTCTCGAACGTCTACTTCGCCGGCACAGCCGGCTATTTCGACGCGCCCGCCGAGACCAAGCCGCTGCTGCACACCTGGTCGCTCGGGGTCGAGGAGCAGTTCTATTTCGTGGTGCCGCTCTTCATGCTGTTTGCTTATCGCTTCGTGCCGAAGCGGGCCAAGCTGCTGTTTGCGGGGGCCGCCCTCGTTTCTTTCGCGGCAGCCTTCGTTGTCAGCTACCGCAACGAGGCCTTCGTGTTCTATCTGACGCCGTTGCGCGCCTGGGAGCTGGCGCTCGGGGCCCTGCTGTCGATCAGGTTCATTCCGGCGCCCCAAGGCGAATGGGTGAGGAACGTATGCGGAATCGCCGGCCTGTTCCTGCTGCTCGGCGTCATCTTTCTTGGCTCCCCCTCGGTGCCGCTGCTCCTGATGACGTCGCTCGCGGGTCTGGGCGCGGCGCTGGTGATCGCTTCCAGCGAAGCTGGGGTTTCGCTCGCGGGACGACTGCTTTCATGGCGGCCGATCGTCTTCATCGGCCTGATCTCCTATTCGCTTTATCTGTGGCACTGGCCGTTCATCGTTTTCGAGCGCACCGACGCGGTGTTCTCGCTCGGGCCTGCCGGGTTGACCAAGGTGGTGCTGGTCGCAATCTCGATAGGCGTCGCCTACCTGTCGTGGAAATATATCGAGACGCCGTTCCGTGCGATGGCGAAGACGCGATCCAAGGCGATTGTGTTCGGAACAGCGTCGACGGCCATGGCCTCGACGCTGGCGCTGTGCGGCCTGGTCCTCGTCGTCAAGGGCGCGCCGTTCCGCTTCCCCGAGCGGGTGGTCTCGATCGCCTCCTTTCTTGCCTACGATCCGTCCGGCCAGTTCCGTACCGGGCGCTGCTTTCTTGCGACCAACCGCCAACAGCTCGATCTGGAATCCTGCCTCAAGCTCGACGCGACGCGGCCGAACTATCTGCTCGTCGGCGACAGCCACGCCGCGCATCTCTGGTTCGGCCTCACCTCGGCCTTGCCAGAGGTGAACGTCATGCAGGCCACCGTCAGCATGTGCCGTCCGGCCATATCCGGCGTTTCGCTGCTGGATACGCGCGCCTGTCCCAAGCTCATGCGGTTCGTGTTTGACGATTTTCTCGTCAACAACCGGATCGACAAGGTCCTGCTCGCGGCCTCGTGGAAGGATGAGGACCTTCCCGGCCTGGAGCGGACGCTGGATGCGCTGAAGGCGCGCGGGCTCGACGTTGCCGTCCTCGGTCCGATCGTGGAATATGACGGCGCGCTGCCGCGCCTTCTCGCCGACGAGATCCTGCGCGGCAATCCGGCAATCGCCGGCCGTATGCGCACACCAGGCATTCAGGAGCGCGACGTGAAGATGGGTCAGATGGTGACCGCGCATGGCGCCAGCTATCTTTCCGTTTATGACGCGATGTGCGGCCGTGGCCAGTGCGACGAATTTGCCGAAGGCGACACCCCGATGCAGTTCGATGCCGGGCATCTCACGATGAAAGGTTCGGTCGAGGTGGCTCGACGGCTTGCCGCGCATTTCGTCAAGCGCATGGCCAAGGCTGACGATGTCTCGAACTGAGCACAAAGATCGTATCTGGCACGCCGCACTCGCCCTGGTCCTGGTCGTCGCTGTGGGCGCCTCGGGTGCCGGCGCGCGCGAGGAAGCCAACGATTCGCCTTCGAGCGCGATGCCGCCCAAGCTCGCCGGTGCCTTCGTCAAATGGCAGGGCGAAGGGCGCGAGCCGACGCTCCAGTCCTGGGAGAAGTGGCTGAAGCAGAAACCGTCTTCCGTGCTTGCAATCGATTTCTATGCCGATTCGACCTGGGACGATTTCCATCGCTGGACCTGGGTGCCGGGTCTCTGGAAGAAGCTCAATCCCTCGCGGAATGTCGTGTGGTCCGTGCCGCTGACGATGAAAGGCACGCCGCTTTCGGACGTCGCGGACGGGCGCCATGACGCCGAGTTCGAAGCCGCCGCCCGCGCGATTGCCGAAGGGCAGCCCCGGGCGATCATCCGCCTCGGCTGGGAGATGAACCTTGCCCAGATGGCGTGGTTCGCCGGCGGTCATGAAGCCGACTACGTCGCCGCCTTCCGCCGCGTGGTCGCGATCTTCCGGCGACACTCCGGCGAGTTCAGGTTCGACTGGTGTCCGGGCTGGGGACCGCAGGAATCACCTGCGGACCTCGCCTATCCCGGCGACGACGTCGTCGATTACATCGGCCTCGACGTCTATGATTTCAAGTATGAGGGCACGGCCGAGGAACGCTGGAACGGGTTCTATCTGAACGCACCGTTCGGACTGGAGTGGCAGCGCGACTTTGCCGCCCGGCACGGCAAGCAGATGAGCTATCCCGAATGGGGCGTCGGCAATTTCGGCGATAATCCGTTCTTCATCGAGCGAATGCACGCCTGGTTCGTACAGAACGAATCCCTCATCGCTTACGCGGCCTACTTCGACGTGAACGGCCTGTGGCCAACCCAGATCGACAACAACCAGTTTCCGCAGTCGCAACGGCTGTTCAGGAAGCTCTTCGCCGGCCGCCACTAATGGGCGGGGCCGGCTTGCTGCCGCCATCTTCGGACTGAGTTAACCATAGGCAGGCTTCGGCAGCGCCAAGGCAGGTGGCGGACCGAATATTGCAACCACCATGGCCTAGGTTCCGGCGATCCGAACCCGTCGATCAGATCGGGACAATTCTGTCCCGATCTCGAAAGACGATGCGTCTGGACGCGACGAGACCGTTTTCAAGAAGAATGCGTACTGACATGCTCGACCGCCTGCCGACGCCAATCCCCACGAACCGATCGCTTTCCGTCCGCGCCTGGGTCGCCGCTTCTCCGGCGCTGGACCCGTCGATGACGACGGTCGTCTGCATTCCGACCTTTCGTCGCCCGCAGCACCTGCGCAAGACCCTGGAGTCGCTGGCCCAGCAGCTCACGACCCGCCGCTTCGCCGTGGTGATCGTCGACAACGACGCCATTGGAGCCGAGGGCGCCGGCGTTGCGGCTGAATTCCTGCGCGGCGGCAGGTTTCCCGGCGTTTGCGTGGTGGAGCAGCAGCAGGGCAACTGCCACGCCATCAACGCCGCTTTCGAGACCGCGCTCGCGATCTTCCCCGACGCAGCGCATTTCCTGATGATCGACGATGACGAGGTCGCCTCGTCCGAATGGCTCGAATTGATGGTTCGCGCCGCTGAGACGGCCGATGCGGATGTAGTGGGCGGCCCGGTCTTCCCTGTGTTCGACAACGGATCTAAGCAGAAGCTTCAGAGCCACCCGGCGTTTGCTCCCTTCTACGACCGGACCGGCCCGGTGCCGGTCATCTATGGCTGCGGCAATTGCCTGATCACCCGCAGGGTATTTGATGCGCTGGGCGCGCCAGCTTTCGACTTGCGTTTCAACTATCTCGGCGGCGGCGACGTCGACTTCTTCGAGCAGTGCCGGCAGGCGGGCATGAAATTCCACTGGGTCGCCGAAGCCGTGATCACCGAGACCGTGCCGGAAGTGCGGACCAGTACCCGCTGGATCGCCATCCGCGGCCTGCGGATCGGCGCCATCAACTACCATGTCCAGCGCAAGTGGGCGCAGACGCCGTGGTCCCGGGTGGCGCTGTTCGCAAGGGTGCTGGCCAGGTTGCCGCTGTCGCTGTTTCGGGCCGTTCGTGTCGCGCTGAGCAGGCGGGAGGCATTGACCGCGCTGCATCCGATTGTCGTCGCCCTCGGCAGTGCGCTGGCGGCGCTCGGCATCGAGCCGCAACCCTACAAGGCCTCGAAGATCACGTGAGCGAGCTCGTCACCAGCTCGGAGTTCCGTGCCGTCCTGTCGGGAATGCGGCGCCAGCAGGTGATGGACATTGTGCGCGGCGCTGCGTTCATCGGCGCCGTGTTGCTGGCCTGGATTTCGCTGCGTCCGTTCGTAGACCTCGGCGACCAGCAGCTCAAGGACACCACGACCGGAAACGAGGCGCCGACCTATATCACCTTCGGCTGTCTCGCGGTGATGACGGTCGCGCTTGCGATGCGCGACAACATGCGCGGCATCGCCACCCTGCTTTCACCGCCCTTCATGCTGTTCGCCGCGTGGCTGGCCATCACCGTGGTGCTGTCGCTTGACCCCGGCACGTCGATCCGCCGCGTCAGCCTGACCGTTTGCGTGATCGGCGTCGCCGCGGCCATCATGCTGCTGCCAAAATCGCAGCACGAATTGATGCGCTGGTTCAGTGTCGCGGCCCTGGTGCTGCTGGTGGTGTGCTATCTCGGCATCCTGTTCGCCCCGCAACTATCGATCCACCTCGCCAGCGATACCCAGGAGCCGCAGCTTGCGGGCGATTGGCGCGGCGCATTCGGCCACAAGAACATGGCCGCGGGCATCATGGCGATGCTGCTGTTCATCGGCATCTACATCGTCCGGTCCGGCGCCTGGATCTCGGGCGTTGCGATCCTGGCGCTGGCGTCGGTGTTCTTGCTGAACACCTCGGGCAAGAGCGCGCCGGTGCTGGCAATCGCCGTGCTGGTGGTGACGTCGTTGACCTCGATCGTGCGCAGCTACGGCTTGCGCATGGTGATGCTGGTGACGCCGCTCGTGGTGCTCAACCTGCTCAGCATCGGAACGGTGATAAGCCCGCTGTTCGCCGAGCTCGTCCAGCATCTGCCGCTCGACACCAGCTTCACCGGCCGAACCGACATCTGGACCTTTGCCCTGCAGTCGCTGCAGGAGCGCCTGCCGACGGGCTACGGCTTTGCGGCGTTCTGGGGCTCCGATACCGTCCGCAGCCTTCCCGAAGGCAAGGAATGGGCGGAAACCGCCTCGCACAGTCATAACGGCTATCTCGACACGGCCCTGGGCATGGGGCTGCCGGGGCTCCTCCTGTTGATTTTCGCAGTGGTCATCACGCCGCTGCGCGACTTTCAGCTTGCCGACGAAGGCGGCAACAACGGCCCGTTGGCGATGGCGCTGTTGCGCATCTGGTTGTTCGGACTCTACCTCTCCTCGCTCGAGAGCTTCTTCCTCGACCGCTCCGATCCACTGTGGTTCACCTTCCTGCTCGCTGTGTTCGGCCTGCACTATCTCGCCCGCTTCAAGGCGGTCGGGTAGGCGGCTTTTCAGGTCAGTTCGCGAATTGTGCCCGCGTCGCCTCGGCGACGTCGCGCCACCAGGCGTCGAAGTCGAACGGTACCCGTACCGAGTGCCGCGTGACCGCGGCTGCGATGCCGTCCGCATAGGCCGCTTCGGTGGCGCCGCGCGGCACCAGAATGATGGCGCCGCGGTCGATCAGCTCCTTGAACCTCGGATGATGGTCGAATTCATCCGCCTCTGCCGGACCGGTGACGATCAGCGGACGGCCCGATTGCGCGCAGGCGAGAATACTGGATCGTCGTGCGCTGATGCCTTCTTCGAGGGGATAGCAGAACGCGTCGACCTGGTTGAAGATGCCGAACACCTCGTGATCGGAAGCGACGTAACCGCTAACGATGACGTCGTCCGTCAGGCCGAGCTCGGCGGCGCGGGCATAGAACTCCTGCTCGATCCGGTCCATGCCGCGGATGAACGAGCCGACATAGACGATCACCGGCTTCAGGCCGCGTTGCTTGAGGGCGGCGCAGATCGACAGCAGCGCATTGGGCTGTTTGCCTGGATAGATCGACCCGAAATGGCCGATGACGAGCCGCCCCTGCTTCCTGGCATCGGCGAGCCGCTGCCGCAGCTCGGATTCGGCAATTGCGGCCGGTGCCGGGAGGTTCGGAGGCAAGGGGGCCAGCACGCACTTGCGAGCCGTCCAGCCGACGAGGCGGTCGGCGGCGAGCTCGCGGCGAACCAGCGGCGAGAACATCACGATTGTATCGGCAAGGAGCAGTGCCGGAACGTAGGTCAGCCGTCGCATCCAGTGCAGGCCTGCCCATTCGTGCTGCATCAGGATGACGCGCCTGCCGCGCAGCCGCGCCATCGCCAGCGCGAGCAGCGGCCTCGCGATCACGCGCTTCCAGGCCACGATCGGGAAGTTGCACACCACATTGCGTGCAGATCCGACACGGCTCCAGATGTCGGCCAGCGTTCCTTCCGTCCGCGTCAAGGTTAACGTGGCGACGCCGCCAGGTTCGAGCTTGCCGACGGTCTCGCAAAGCTTGCGGGTGAACTGACCGACGCCGCAGTGCATCTGCGGTCCGGCGGTCAGGAAGAGCGCCTGATATGCAGGTTCTGAGGCCATCGTGGAGCTGTGCGCCTGAGGGACGGTGTCCCGTTAGCCATACCGTGCAGACATTAGCTTCCGGTAAGCGAGAGCGCCGGTCCGAGGCACTCAAATTGCCAGATAGTCCGGTAAGCGCCACGTGCCGTCCCAGATCGGGACGGCAGCTGGTGGTGTGACGGTATGCGACAGCAACCTGCGACGAACACCCCAACCGGACCAAGCGATCGCGGGACAAGCACGAGAGTGCGAAAGAAGGTAAGATAAAGTGAACGAGATGGCCGTCTGGGAGCTTGGAAGGGCCGAGGTGCGGGCAGCATCAACCGCTTCCGAGTTCCGCGTCGAATTTGTGCGTGACTGGAATCTGGCCTGCGCCCTCTGGGACGGTTCGGGTTACGGCACAGCCTTCCAGCACAAGCAGTGGCTGGATGCATGGTACAGCGCGTTCGATCGCGCCTCCCCCTTGATCGCCCTGATCTCGGACGCCGCTACGCAGCGCAACGTTGCGCTGGTGCCGCTGATCTGCCGCGAGCAGCACGGCGTTCGTCTGGTCGAGTTCGCCGACCTCGGTTTAACCGACTACAATGCGCCGATACTGGGCGCGGGTGCGCCGCGCGACCCCGAAGCCATGCACGCCATGGCCCGGGCGCTGCATGCCGCGTTGCGCCGGTTGCCCGAACGCGTGGATCTGATCCGGATGCAGAAGATGCCGGCCAAAATCGACGGCAGGCCGAATCCGCTGGTGGCTTTGGGGCGCATCGGGTCGTGCTCGCTGAACGGCAACATCATCGAGGTCGATGACGATTTCGAGACCTACCGGGCCTCGATCAAGCGGATGCAGCTGCCGCGAAGCTGGCGCGTCTTCAATCGCTATCCGGGCGCCGGTTTCAGGATGATCAACGACACGGAAGAGGCCCTGCGGTTGATCGACGTCATGGATGCGCAGCAGGAAGCGCGAATGGAGTCGATCGGCGAGTCGTTCATCCTGAACGACGGGAGCTGGGGCAAGTTCTATCGGGATCTGGTGAAGCGCGGACTCAAGGAAGGCTATGCCGTCGTGTCGTCCTTGAGTTGCGACGAAGGCGTGGTGGCAACGGTTCTCGGTATCCGGCGCGAGAGCAATTTCGTGTTCCTGCGCATCAGCAACGCTGGAAAGAAATGGTCGCATTGTTCGCCGAGCCGGCTCATCACCGAGCGGACCATGGCTGCTTTGCACGCAGACGGTGTGCGTGAGTTCGACCTCAGCATCGGCAATTTCGTCTACAAGCGCCGGTTCGGTGCAACGCCGCTGCCGCTGACCGACGTCAGCGCTGCAATCGGCTGGCGGGGAATTCCTCTCGTTCTGCGTGACCGTGCCGCCCAGGAATTGCGGCGCTATCCGCGGCTTGCCGAATGGATCAGCCGCGCGCTCGGCAGGCCTGCGCCGCGCGAGGACAACTGAGTGCGAGCCGGATCAGACGCGGCCGACTGCGAGCCGTTGATCACGCGCGGCTCACGAACGAGTGCAGTCGGCGCAGTGCAGTCGCCCGCGTGAAGCGCGAGACAGTCCGCGGCAATACCAGCGCCGCGCCATGACCTGCATCGGCTTGTGGATCAACTGGGCAATCAGCAGAATTTCGACCATTACCTTCTCCTTCGGTGCCGGCGGGAAATGGGGGCGGCATTCGCAAAAAAGAATGCCGCCCGCATCGCATCAGCCATGCAGTTTGTTCGCGGTCTCCGCGATCACGCGTCCTTGATAACGTGCGCCTGCCAGCTCGTTGGCGCTGGGTTGCCGGCTGCCGTCGCCGCCGGTGATGGTGGTGGCGCCATAGGGCGCGCCTCCGGTGATCTCATCGAGCTTCATCTGGCCGGCGAATCCGTAGTTCAGGCCGACCACCACCATGCCGAAATGCAGCAGGTTGGTGATGATCGAGAACAGCGTGGTCTCCTGGCCGCCGTGCTGGGTTGCGCTCGAGGTAAAGGCACCGCCGACCTTGCCGTTCAGCGCGCCCTTGGCCCACAGCCCGCCGGCCTGATCGAGGAAGTTTGCCATCTGCGACGCAATTCGACCAAAGCGGGTGCCGGTACCGACGATGATTGCATCGTAGTTCGCAAGTTCCTCGATCCTCGCCACCGGCGCGGCCTGATCGAGCTTGTAATGCGATGCCTTGGCGACCTCGGGCGACACCAGTTCCGGCACGCGCTTGATGTCGACCGTGGCGCCGGCTTCGCGCGCCCCTTCGGCTACCGCGTTCGCCATCGCCTCGATATGGCCGTAGGAGGAATAGTAGAGGACGAGTACTTTTGCCATGAGGCTCTCCGTGGTTTTGAACTTGATGTGAACTGTTCGAAATAGTTTCGGCCGTCATGGCCGGACTGTGTTTCCGGCCATCAGCGGTTCCGAATTTTTGGGAAGTCGTGAATGCCGCGGCATCACGCAAAGACGGGCTTTGCGCTTCTGCCCGGGGATCACAAAGGTTGCGATCAGGCCGCGTCGACCAGCACCAGTTCCGAATCTTCCAGCGCGGTGATCTTGAGCTTGGCTTCGTCCCGGATCGCTGCGCCGTCACGCGCATTCACGCGCACGCCGTTGACCTCGAGGCTGCCTGCGGCCGGCACGAGATAGAGATGGCGCGATCTGGCCGGGGCGTATTCCGCGCTTTCGCCCGCCTTCAGGGTCGTCGCCAGCACGCGCGCGTCGGCACGGATCGGCAGGGCCTCGCTATCGCCCTCGATGCCGCTTGCGATGGTGATGAGCTTGCCGGAGCGATCGGCTTTCGGAAACGGCTTCGATCCCCAGGTCGGCTGGCCGCCGGGCGCAACCGGCTCGATCCAGATCTGGAAGATCTTTGTCGTCGTCGGCTCCAGATTGTATTCGGAGTGGCGAATGCCGGTCCCTGCGCTCATCACCTGGACGTCGCCGGCCTCGGTGCGTCCCTTGTTGCCGAGGCTGTCCTGGTGCGTGATCGCGCCTTCGCGGACGTAGGTGATGATCTCCATGTTGGCATGGGGATGGGCCGGAAAGCCGGTGTTGGGCGCGATCTCGTCGTCATTCCACACCCGCAACGAGCCGTGTCCCATGTTGTCAGGGTCGAAATAGCCGGCGAACGAGAAATGATGCTTGGCCTTGAGCCAGCCGTGATCGGCGCTGCCGAGCCTTGCGAATGGTCTGAGTTCGATCATGCTTAAACCCCTTTCGTTGCCCTCTGGATAAGCACTCGCGCCTGGTATAAAAATAGAAACTATCGAAACATATTGTTTCCAAAAGTGAGAAACTGGATTTCGCGCATGGCCAGGCTTCCCGACTTCGAGGCGCTCGCGATCTTTGCAAAAGTCGTGGAATTGCGGTCGTTTGCGGCGGCCGCAGGCGAACTGGCGATCTCCAAAGCGACCGTTTCCAAGGCAGTGACCCGGCTGGAAGAGCGGCTCGGCGCGCGGCTGTTCAACCGCACCTCGCGGCGTCTTGCGCTCACCGACGCCGGCCAAAGGCTCGCCGAACGGGCGACGCGCCTCCTCGCCGACGGCGAGGCGGCGGAGAACGAGACGCTGGCGCAATCGGTTGCGCCGCGCGGCCTGGTGCGGCTCGCGATGCCGATGACCTTCGGCGTGAAGACGGTGGCGCCGCTCCTGCCGCAATTCCTCAAGGAATATCCGGAAGTGTCGATCGACCTCCACCTGAGCGATGCGACCATCGACCTGATCGGCGAGGGCTTTGATCTTGCCTTGCGGATAGCGCGCCTGCCGGATTCCTCGCTCATCGCGCGACGCCTCTGCGCCATGCCCCGCTATACGGTCGCCGCGCCTTCCTACCTGAAGCGCTACGGCCGGCCGACCCATCCGATGCATCTGGCCCAGCACAAGTGCTTCGGCTACGCCTATCTCTCCACGCCCAACGTCTGGCAGTACACCAATGCGGCGGGCGAGCAGGCCAGCGTACGTCCTGGCGGGCAGTTGCGCGCCAACAACGGCGAAGCTGTCATGCCGGCGTTACTCGCCGGACTCGGGATTGCCGATCTGCCGGAGTTCATCGTCGGCGACGCCATCGCGCGCGGCGAGGTCGAGGTGATCCTCAAGGGCTGGAAGCAACCCGAGGGCGCGGTGCATCTGGTGATGCCGCCCGGCGGCCCGCGACCCGCGCGCGTCGAGGTGCTGGTGGAATTTCTCACAACGCAATTCGCGAAGGGAAAGAAGCGCTAGCGTGGATGGGTGTTGAACCCGCTAAAACAAAAGTTCGTAGGGTGGGCTGCTGAAGCGTGCCCACCGCCACAAGCAGCAACTGCTTATGTCTCGATGCCGCAGGGCAAAAGCCGGAATCTTCCACCGGCAGGCCAACACGTGGATGCGCGCAAAGAGATCTTTCGTGCGGATGGCCGAACAAGCTAGGCTGCTGATCAAGACAATAAAACACCTCGGAGGCGCCTGTGATAAACCGCCGCAACCTCTTGCGCGCTGCCGCGATCCTGCCGCTGGCGCGCGCCCCATTCCCCGGTGAAGCCCTCGCGCAAGACGCCTATCCCTCTCGCAACATCACCATGATCGTGCCGTTTCCCGCAGGCGGGCAGGCCGATCTCGCCGCCCGTCCCGTGGCGCTGGCGCTCGAGCGCATCCTTGGCAAGCCGGTCATCGTGGACAATCGTGCCGGCGGTGGCGGCGGCTCGATCGGCAATGCGGCGGCGGCGCGTGCTGCGCCCGACGGATACACGCTGCTGATGACGTTGTCGTCGCTGGCGGTGCTGCCGGAGGCGGATCGATTGTTCGGCCGTCCCGTGGCGTATGAAGTCTCGCAGTTCGCGCCGGTAGCGCGCGTGCTCGCCGATCCGACGCTGCTCGCGGTGCCCGCCTCGGCGCCATGGAAGACGTTGCAGGATTTCGTCGAGGACGCCAGGAAACGTCCCGGCCAGATTCCCTATGGTTCGTCCGGTCCATACGGCACGCTGCACGTCGCGATGGAAATGTTCACCGCGAGCGCCGGCATCAAACTGCTGCACGTGCCGTTCCGCGGCGCCGGTCCGGCGCTGACCGCGCTGCTTGGTGGGACGGTGCAGGCGCTGGCCTCGGCGCCGGGCACGCTGAAGCAGCAGGTCGATGAGGGCAAGATGCGCGTGCTGGCCAACTGGGGCTCCACCCGCATCGCGAGTTTTCCGGATCTGCCGACATTCGGGGAACTCGGCTACAAAGACGTCGAGTTCTACATCTGGGCGGGACTATTCGCGCAGGCCGCGGTGCCCGCGCCGATCATGACTCGGCTGCGCGAAGCGATGGCACAGGCTGTGAAGGCACCCGAGGTCATCAAGACCTTCGAGAGCGCGGGCAGCCCGGTCGCCTATCTGGACGCGCCGGAATTCTCGAAGTTCGTCGCCGAAGACAGCGCCCGGCTGATCGCGGCGGTGAAGAAGATCGGCCGGGTGGAATAGCCGCCAGCTTCCACGCCCGGCATGGATCACTTCACGTTTTGTTGCGCGTAAGAACCTTCCTCTGCCTCATTGATTGACCAACTTCCTTCATCGGCCACTCATTTTGTTTTGGGAGGGCCCCAGCATGCGAACACAGCGGATTGCGCTGAGCCTTGCGCTGTCGATCGGCGGCTTGATCATTCAGGGCCCGGCATCAGCGCAGGAATATCGCGGCACGGCCGAACAGCAGATGGCCTGTACGCCCGACGTCTGGCGCCTGTGCGGCCACCAGATTCCGAATGTGAACGGCATCGTCGCCTGCCTGCAGCAGAATACACCGCAGCTCTCTCCGGGCTGTCGGGCCGTATTCCAATCCGACGTCGTTGCGCCGGTTCGGGGTCCAAACGGCCGGATGGTACGGGCGCGGCCATACGCAGTGCCTGCGCCGCCGCCCTATGCCATGCGGCCTGGGCCGCCGCCGCCCTACTATGATGATGAGGAGTACTAGATCGCTTCGCCCTCAGGGCCGGTGTTCGCAGAGATCGACCCAATCGGCCGAGACCAGCTCGGCCATTCGCTGCGGCGCGATACGCACGGCGCTGTGGGTTGAGCCGGCGGCCGGCACCACCTCGTCGAACGCCTTCAGCGAGAGGTCGCAATAGACCGGAAGCGGGCTCCTCAGTCCGAACGGGCAGACGCCGCCGACCTCGTGACCGGTGATGTCGGCGACCTCGTCGAGCGAGAGCATCTTCGGCTTCACGCCGAACAGGGCTTTCACCTTCCTGTTGTCCATCCGCGAGGTTCCGCTCGCAACGATCAGCACCACGCGCTCGCCGACGCGCAAGGAGAGCGTCTTGGCGATCCGTCCCGGCTCGACGCCATAGGCTTCGGCGGCTAGCGCCACCGTTGCCGAGCTTATCGGCGATTCGATCACGGCGATGTCGGGGGCTTTCGCGGCGAAGAACGCGCGAACGGACTCAAGGCTCATAGGCTGGCAACAATGTCAGGCAGTTCCGATAGTGAGCGAATGCGGTAGTCCGGCTCGAGGCCAAGCTCGTCCATCTGGGTCCTCAGCGCCTTGAACATCGTGAGCGGCGGCACGAGGTCGCTCTCGACGCAGGCGAGCGCCATCGCTTCCGGCGTGACGCGCTCGATCCAGGCGACGTTCAGGCCGAAGGCCTTGGCGCCGCAGGCGTCCCACGGATTGGAGGAGATGAAAAGGACCTGGTCCGGCGGGGTGCCGAGCTCCTGTTCGATCAGCGTGTAGGCCTCGGGGCTCGGCTTGAAGATCTTGTTCGCGTCGACGCTGATCGTGGCATCGAGCACGCGGTCGAGCCCGCTGTTGCGCACCAGCGCATTCAGCATCTCCGGGCTGCCGTTGGACAGGATGGCCAGCCGCCGCGGCTTCAGCGCCGCAAGCGCGGCCGGCGCATCCGGATAGAGATCGAGATGCAGATATTTGTCGATGATGCTCTCGAACACATCTTTCTCGTAGTTCAGCCCGAGCACCCGCAGCGTGTAGGCGAGCGACTCGCGCGTCACCACGGAAAAATCCTGGTAGCGGCGCATCAACGAACGCAGCCAGCTGTATTCGAGCTGCTTGATGCGCCAGACCTGCGTGATGATCTCGCCGTAGCCGGGAAACGCGTCCTCGGTGACATCAGCGACCGACTGAATGTCGTAGAGCGTACCGTAGGCGTCGAACACAACGGCTTTGAGGGTCACGGTGATTTCTCTTTTCCGCCGATCGTCGCATACAGGAATTTTCTGACCGCGTCGACCGATTGATCCGCCGCGACCTGATTGAATTCGAGATGACGGCCAAGAAGCCGCGCCGGCGTCCTGTACTGGGGCATGTCAAAGCCGTGATACGCGCCGGGATAGACGATGAGCTCGATCGGAATACCCTTGCCCTTCTCGCGCGAGATTCCCCAATCGTCGCGGCCCTCGACCAGGTTGCGGCACTCTCTCGCGGGTGTCCAGTCGTCGAACTCGCCGACCAGGATCAGGGTTGGCACCGTCATGTCGTCCTTGAAGCCGCGGCAAGGCGGGTAGAAGGCGATCGCCGCACGAAATTTTTCCGTCGCACTGCGTTCGATGACGCCGCGCTCGACCGAGAACAGCGCCAGCCACGCGTCCTGGGAAAATCCCATCACTGCAACCCGGGCAGGGTCGACCGGTGATTGTCCGGTCAGGAAACTCAGCGCGCGATAGGCGTCGTGAAGCATCGCGGCCGGCGGGCCGGCGGTGCAGGTGCTGGAGAGTCCCCGCGGACCGAACCTGTCGACGGTCAGCGTTACATAACCCCAGGCCGCGAGCCGCCCGCCCCAGCGCTCGTCGAGCTGCCGCCAATTGCCGCTGCAGCCATGCAGCAGCACGACAGCAGGCGAGGGGCCCGGGCCGCCGGGCAGTCGCAGATAGCCCTGCAGCGGCTGCGGGCTGGCCAGCGGACTTTCGAGTTCGACAAGCGCCGCGGGCGGCTCGGCCGCGGCGTTCACAACCGCGCCTCCAGGCAGGAGCGCGGCTAGGAGGGCGGCAACGTTGGCGAAGTTTGTCACGGACCACCTCGCGTCGCCGCGAAGATACTCCGCTAGATGCCCAAAATCTTCCGCGCGTTCGCTTTCAGTACCTTGGGCCTGATCTCCTCGCGGATCTCGATCTTGGCGAAATCGGCCAGCCACCGGTCGGGCGTGATCACCGGCCAGTCCGAGCCGAACAGCATCTTGTCCTGCAGGATGGAGTTGATGTAGCGCACGAGGATCGGCGGAAAATACTTCGGCGACCAGCCGGACAGGTCGATGTAGACGTTCGGCTTGTGGGTCGCGACCGACAGTGCCTCTTCCTGCCAGGGGAAGGACGGGTGGGCGAGGATGATCTTCAGGTCTGGGAAATCCGCCGCCACGTCGTCCATGTACATGGGATTGGAATATTTCAGCCGCATACCCATTCCGCCGGGCATGCCGCTGCCCACGCCCGTCTGCCCGGTGTGGAACAGCGCAATCGCGCCGCCGTCGCTGATCGCCTCATAGAGCGGATAGGCGAGGCGATCGTTGGCGTAGAAACCTTGCATGGTGGGGTGGAATTTGAAGCCGCGGACGCCGTATTCCTCCATCAGCTTCTTCGCCTCGCGCACCCCGAGCTTGCCCTTGTGGGGATCGATGCTGACGAAGGGGATGAGGACGTCGAGATGCTCTGAGGCGACCTCCAGCATCTCGTAATTGTTGTAGCGGCGGAAACCGGTCTCCCGCTCGGCATCGACCGGGAAGATCACGGCGGCGATATTCTTCGAGCGGTAGTAGGCGGCGGTCTCCGGCACGGTCGGCGGATGCTTGTTCGGCGACTTGAAATACTCGGCCATCCGCGCCTGGAAATCGTCGTAGCCGTCGTCAGGATGACAGCCGCAGGGCTCCTCGGCATGGGTGTGGATGTCGATTGCGACGACGTCGTCGATGTTGGGCAGCTTCAGTTTGGCCATTGTTCGTTTCCCCGGGGGAGGCTTGGTTCTGGCGAATTGATTATACTATATAACGAATTTGGCAATGGAGAGGCCTGAAGTCGGGTTCCCGGGCAGGCGGGCCTGGCTCCGACGAGCTGCCCCGGGAAGCCCCGGCACAGCCGGTTGCATTGACAGTCGGCCTCTCCATGGCTTAGAAACCGCCCCGTCCCGGGCGGATCGGTCCGTCGGCGGGAAATCCCATTTTGCCATATTCGCGCGCCCGTCACGGTAGTGCCGAACACGGCCTTTCGAAGCTTTAGGATTCTCTCATGAAGGTCCGTAACTCGCTGAAATCGCTGCGTGGCCGCCACCGCGCCAACCGTCTGGTCCGTCGTAAGGGCCGGGTCTACGTCATCAACAAGGTGCAGCGTCGGTTCAAGGCGCGGCAGGGCTGACCGGCGCGTTCCCGAACGCGAAACTCCGCTTCACAGGTCTTTGACGCCGTCCTTGCTTTGCAAGGGCGGCTTGCTGCGTTTAGAGTCCTCGTATGGAGTTGAGAATCCCTGACGTGCGCAACCTCCGGCACACCGTGCTTCTCGCCGCGTTGATGATCGCGGTGCCGGCCGCAGCCTTTGCGCAGGACGACCCGCACGCCCTTTCGCCCAAGCAGAAGCGGTTGCCGGAAGCTCCCAGCAAGCTGCCGAAGGTCGAGCGCGGCAAGAACCTCGATTTCCTGTTCGGGGCGCTGAAGGCCGCGCCGGACCAGGCCAGCGCCAAGCATGTCGAGGCCCGGATCTGGGCGGTCTGGCTGCAGACGTCCAGCGATACCGCCGCACTGTTGATGACGCGGGCCAAGACGGCCATGGACGCGCACCAGGCCGACGTCGCCATGAAACTGCTCGACGCAATCGTCAAGCTACGGCCCGACTACATCGAGGCGTGGAATCGGCGCGCCACGCTCTACTACCTGAAGAACGATTACATGCGGTCGCTGGCCGATATCGAGCAGGTGCTGTTGCGGGAGCCCCGTCATTTCGGTGCGCTGGCCGGCCTTGGCATGATCATGCAGGAGCTTGGTCAGGACAAGCGCGCCCTGGATGCCTTCCGCAAGGCGCTCGCCGTCAATCCGCACCTCGAAAAGGTGCCGGAACTGGTCAGGAGCTTGAGCGAGAAGGTTGAGGGCCGCGACATCTAGCGTACGAGCTTTGCGCGGGAGCTGTGCGTATGTTGCGGAATTCCGTGCCGGGTGTGGTGCGGGCAATGATCGTAATTGATCGATCCGGCCGCACTAAAATTAACCTCCAGCGTATATGCTCGCTCGCGGCCGGGTGCGGTTTCCGCGCCCGACACTTACCTGCATTTCACTACGCGGTAGGAGCAAAGCGATGCGGCGTTTGATACTCGCCGGTGCGACCTTGATGGTCCTAGAAGCGGCCGCGTTCTCGGCCGACAATTACTGGGTTGTCGGCAACCGCGCCACCAACACATGCGACATCGTAACCAGCAACCCGGTCATTTTTGGCGATATCTGGTTCGGGGACGGTCCGTACACGTCGAAGGACGACGCCAAGCTCGCCCGCTCGACGATAGGCGCGTGCCCCAAGGACGACACCAAAGACGAGCCGGCGGCCGATGGCAATTCCGCCGACAAGTGAGGGCGGCAAGACGGTTCAGCGGACGTTGATGTGAGCCTGTCGGCGTTCAGACGAGAAGCGGGCGCTCATCAGAGCCGGACACCCACGCAGAAACAGGCGCGAAGGAGCGGGTGTCGGCTAGTGCAGAACGTTGCCGCCGCGTTCGGTGAGGCTTTGGTGAGCCGCGGCCGCATAAAGTTCGGCAAGTTCAGCCTCCAGGCGCTCGTTGACCAAGAGAAGCGCCCGCACCGCACCGCGCAGGTCGCCGCTGCAGCTTTCCACGATCTCATCGATCGCCGCGTCGCTTGATCTGGAACTCATACAAGCCTCCTGTACAAAACTTAACAATGAGCAGGTTCTTCCCGCGTTCCTGTGGATTACGTGGAAGGTACCGGCGCCTTCTCCCCATCATGGCGAAACTGACGATGGCGATAATATGGAGTAGGAACCTGACGGCTGGATGAAGGTGGGCCGTTTCCAGTTTCATCGACTGAGGAGTTCGTTGATTCCACTGATGTTTCGGTTCGTTGCGGCAGGCTTGATATCCACAGCTAAAGTTTTCGTGTTGGGAGTGGCCAGCAGACCGCAGTCCAACCGAGGCTCGGATGCTGCCGCCCGGCGCTGAAGATTGAGCGCGCGCTGGTACCTTGATGCTGATGCCGGCTTCCGTGCGGGAGCCCCAGTCGGTACATTCGTAATTCGCGCGTGCCTTCATTGCCCGGATCATCTCCATGATCGCAATCCTTGCCGTGACGGCGCTCGCGCTGCTCGTCGTGATCACGCAACTCGGTGTTCGGGTGGTTGAGCGCCGGCATCCTGCGCAAGGCCGCATGATCGAAGTCGAAGGCGCCACGCTTCACATGGTCGATATCGGCCCACGGGATGCCGGGCCGCCCATCGTCATGCTCCACGGCGCAAGCTCCAACCTCGAGGTGATGCGGCGGCCGCTCGGCGACCTCCTTGCTGCAACGAGGCGCGTGATCCTGATCGATCGTCCGGGCCATGGCTGGAGCACGCGGGCAAGGCGCCAGGATTCGACGCCGGCGATCCAGGCTCGCATGATCGATGAAATGCTCGGCAAGCTCGGCATCGATCGTGCCTTGTTCGTGGTTCATTCATGGAGCGGCGCGCTCGGCACGCGCAT
This sequence comes from Bradyrhizobium sp., assembly GCF_016213215.1. GTDB lineage: Bacteria > Pseudomonadota > Alphaproteobacteria > Rhizobiales > Xanthobacteraceae > Bradyrhizobium. The sequence continues at coordinate 28,902 of NZ_JACRAW010000115.1, forward strand.
GGCGCTGGATTATCCGCGGCGCGTCGCCGGTCTCGTGATGCTTGCGCCGGTCACTCACCCCTGGCGCGGCGGCGTCGGACGATACAATTCCATGATCGCGAGGCCGGTCATCGGCCCGCTGCTCGCCTACACCATCACCCTGCCGCTCGGCTACTTCCTCACCGGGCCGGGCGCCCGCGGCGTGTTTCTGCCCCAGACCATGCCGGACGGCTTCGTAAGGGACTCGGCAACGCCGCTGCTGTTGCGCCCGCGCGAGTTCATCGCCAACGCGTATGATCTCGTGACGCTGAAGGAAGCCGTCGCGGAGCAGGCGCCCCGTTACCGCGAGATCGCGGCGCCGACCGTGATCATCGCAGGCGAGGCCGACAAGACCGTGTCAACCAATATCCACGCGCGCCGTTTTGCCGCGGCCGTCCCTCATGCGCGGCTGGTCGTGCGGCCCGAACTTGGTCACATGGTGCAGAACGCCGTACCTGATCTCGTCAGATCCGAGATCGAGTCGATGATCGAAGGCGTCGTGGTCGGCCGGGGCTGCAATAGATAGCGCGTCTCCCGCGCGCGGTCCGAGATTACTTCTTGATCTTTCCGTCGCCGTCGAACTGGAAGAGAAAGGCCCAGAGATCCATGATCTCTTTCTCGCTCTTGATGCCGGCGAAGGCCATCTTGTTGCCCGGAACCTTCAACCTCGGATCCTTCATGTATTCCCTGAATTCGGCTTCGTTCCAGGTAATGCCGGAATTCCTGTTCGCGTCCGAATAGGAGAAGCCCGGCGCGGTGCCGGACTTGCGACCGTCGAGTCCGTTGAGCTGCGGTCCGACCCTGGTCCTCGCGCCTTCGCCGACCGCGTGACAGGCCACGCATTTGTTGAACGACGTTTTGCCGGCCGCGACGTCCTGCGCCACGACCGGGCGAGCGGCCACGCACGAGCCGAAGAGGATGAGGGCGCAGAAGCTGAACTTGTTCATGAGAATGGCTCGTGTGATTCCGGAACGTTGGCCCCGCGGTTCTTGGCATGGGTCTCCCCGGACCCACAAGTCCAAACAAAGTTCAAGGATTACCGATGTCGACGACGTCGGAGATGAGCTATGTTGTAGTCCGATGCTGCTCCAAGGCTGTCCAGCGACAACGCTTGGACGTGCTCGATCCGTGGTGCAATTCGAGTGGGTCAGAATCCCGGGGAGACTTCTGCATATGGCGATCATGATGCCCGCGCCCGATGAAGCCGTCCTGGCGCGCCGGGACGAGATCGTTGCCGCGCTGCGCGCCATCGTCCCCGGCGAAGGCGTGATCGACAGCAACAAGGAGATGCGCGCCTATGAGACCGACGGCCTGACGGCATATCGGCAGGTGCCGATGGTCGTGGTGCTCCCCGATACGACCGAGCAGGTGTCGCGCGTCCTGAAATACTGCTTCGAGCAGGGCATCAAGGTGGTGCCCCGCGGCTCGGGAACGTCGTTGTCGGGCGGCGCCCTGCCGCTTGCGGACGGCGTGCTGCTGGGACTTGGCAAGTTCAAGCGCATCCGTGAAATCGATTTCGACAACCGCGTGGTGGTGACGGAGCCCGGGGTCACCAATCTCGCCATCAGCCAGGCGGTGGCGCATGCCGGCTTCTACTACGCGCCCGATCCGTCCTCGCAGATCGCCTGTTCGATCGGCGGCAACGTTGCGGAGAATTCCGGCGGCGTTCATTGCCTGAAGTACGGCATGACCACCAACAACGTGCTGGGCTGCGAAATCGTCCTGGTGACGGGCGAGGTGCTTCGGATCGGCGGCAAGTCGGCGGAGAACGCCGGCTATGACCTGATGGGCATCATCACCGGTTCCGAAGGCCTGCTCGGCGTCATCACCGAGATCACCGTGCGCATCCTGCAGAAGCCGGAGACGGCGCGGGCCCTGATGGTGGGGTTCGCCGAGGTCGAGGCGGCCGGTGAGTGCGTGGCGCAGATCATCGGCGCCGGCATCATCCCCGGCGGCATGGAGATGATGGACAAGCCCGCCATCCACGCCGCGGAGGCCTTCGTCCATGCCGGCTATCCGCTCGACGTCGAGGCGCTCCTGATCATCGAGCTCGATGGCCCTTCCGTCGAAGTCGACGAACTGATCAAGCGGGTCGAAGCGATCGCGCGCGGCTGCGGCTCGACGACGTGCCAGATCTCGACGTCCGAGGCCGAGCGAAACCTGTTCTGGGCCGGCCGCAAGGCGGCTTTTCCGGCCGTCGGGCGCATCTCGCCCGACTACCTCTGCATGGACGGCACCATCCCGCGCGGCATGCTGCCGAAGGCATTGGCGCGCATCCGCCAGCTCTCGGAAAAGTACCAGCTCGCCTGCGCCAACGTTTTTCACGCCGGGGACGGCAACCTGCATCCCCTGATTCTCTACGATGCCAACAAGCCCGGCGAGATGGAGCGCGCGGAAGCGTTCGGAGCCGACATTCTGCGCTGCTGCGTGGAACTCGGCGGCGTGCTCACCGGTGAACATGGCGTCGGCATCGAGAAGCGCGATCTCATGCCGGAGATGTTCAGCGAGATCGATCTCAACCAGCAGCAGCGGCTGAAATGTGCGTTCGACGCGCAGGGCCTGCTCAATCCCGGCAAGGTATTCCCGACGCTGCACCGCTGCGCCGAGCTCGGCCGCATGCACGTTCACGCGGGCAAGCTCGCATTCCCGGATATCCCGAGGTTCTGACCGCCTGACCGGGCCGGCTAGGGGGGCGCGGCCCTCGCGTCCGTGATGTCGGGATAGAACTGCGGCGCCTCGCGCCGGTCGAACCGCCCGTAGTCGCGCAGGATGCGGACCTTGCGGTGGCGCAGCTTGTCGATGGCGTCGGTCTTCCTTGGCGCAAAGGCCTCGGCCGACTTCGCATCTTTCCAGCCGACCAGAACGGCCAGATTGCCCTCATGATAGATGCTGGCCCAGATGTCATAGCCGGCAAGCGCGCCCTGATTGAGGTCGAGCCCAAGCTCGGCTGGCAGGCGATCGGCGGTCAACGCGCTCGCCTCGATCGGAGCGACTTCGGTGAACGTCACGATCTTGGCGCTGCCGATTTCGGTCTCGTCGAAGCGGCTTTGGCCAATGGCGGCGTGCGGCGGCGGGTCACTGTCGGCGATCTGCTCGCCGACGCGCAGATGGTAGTCGTCGAAAATCTCCGATCGTCCCCTGGCCTGGACCGCGCAATGCTCGGCGTTGGTGCGCCACCGCACCAGGGATTTTTCGTCGCGCCAGCTCGAATGCGACAGCAGCCATCCCGGCCGCAGCGCGCTCTCGAAACGTTCGTTGTCGACGAAGCCGTCCATCGTTTGAAGAATGGGCCTCAATCGGTGGGCAAGGCCGAGATATTCGTCCTTCTTTTCCGCTTTCGGACGAAACTCGAAGATCACGGAAAACATCTCTTGTCCTTTCGGCCCGTCCTGAACGGGAGCTCTCGTATCTGGCAAGTTGATGTGCTCGGGGCCGGAAAGACAAGAAGGGGACCGGCCGCGCGGTTCCATGGGGCTCTCAAGCGAAGGTCGGGAGGCGGTGAAACGGTCTGGCCTCAACCGGCGGAGGGGCAGGACAGCGGGTCGCTCAATTTGATTTCGGACGCAAATTTCGCTACCCGCTGGCAGGTGGATATTCTCAAAGTACGCGACGCCAGGGATGTCGAGCAGGCGGTGCGCGCGGCGATTGCCAGCGAGCAGCCGCTTGAGATCATTGGCCATGGCAGCAAGCGCCAGATCGGCCAGCCGATGGGGACCAACGCGGTGCTCGACGTATCGGCGCTGAACGCGGTCACCTCTTACGAGCCCAACGAGCTCATCATCACGGCCGAGGCCGGCGCGCCGCTCGCCGACGTGATGTCGTTGATCGATTCCAAGGGTCAGCAGTTCGCCTTCGAGCCGATGAACACGGCCGCGCTCCTCGGCACGCCCGAGGTCGGTACCATCGGCGGCATGATCGGCGCAGGATTGGCGGGGCCGCGCCGCATCAAGTCGGGTGGAGCGCGCGACCACCTGTTGGGCGCCCACGCCGTGTCCGGCTTCGGCGACAGCTTCAAGACCGGCGGCAAGGTGGTGAAGAACGTCACCGGCTACGATCTCTGCAAGCTGCTGACCGGCTCATGGGGAACGCTCGCGGTGATGACCGAGGTGACGTTGAAGGTCATGCCAAAGCCGGAAAGCGAACGCACCCTGGTGCTGCAAGGTCTGGACGACGTCTCGGCGAACAAGGCCATGACGGCGGCGCTGGGCTCGCCCTTCGACGTGTCCGCCGCAGCCCACCTGCCGAGCTCGGCCTTCCGCGCCGGGACCGAGGGGCCAGCCGAGTGGCTCTCGCACGAGGCGGCGATCACGCTGCTCCGGCTCGAGGGGATCACGGCCTCCGCCGCCAGCCGGGCCGCTTCGCTGGTGCAATTGCTGGCCCCGTTCGGAGCTGCCCGGGTCGTCGAAGATGCGGCTTCGGCCGAGCTCTGGAGCGTCATCCGCGACGTGCGGCCCTTTGCGGCGGGCGCGGCGCTCGGGGCCTGGCCGGTGTGGCGGATCGTCTGTCCTCCCGCCATCGGCGGGACTGTCGGCCAGCAGCTCGCACGGGAGACCGGTGGCGACGTGATTTACGATTGGGGCGGCGGCCTGATCTGGGCGGCCCTGCCGCCGAAGGCGGATGCGCACGCCGCCCTGGTCCGAGAGCGGGCCGAGGCGGTTGGCGGCCACGCCACCCTGATTCGCGCCTCCGACGAGGTCCGCCGCAACGTGGCTGTCTTCCACCCGCAGCCTTCCGGTATTGCCGGCTTGAGCGAGCGCGTGCGCGCCAGCTTCGATCCCAAGACCATCTTCAATCGCGGCAGGCTGAGCCGGAGCGGCGTGCCATGAAGACCGAGTTCAGCCTGGCCCAGCTCGCCGATCCCGACATTGCCGAGGCCGACAAGATCCTGCGCGCCTGCGTGCATTGCGGCTTCTGTACCGCGACCTGTCCGACCTACGTGCTGCTCGGAGACGAGCTCGACAGCCCCCGCGGCCGCATCTACCTGATCAAGGAAATGCTGGAGAAGGACCAGCCGCCAACCGAGGACGTCGTCAAGCACATCGACCGCTGCCTGTCGTGCCTTGCGTGCATGACCACCTGTCCGTCGGGCGTGCACTACATGCATCTGGTCGATCAGGCGCGGGTCAGGATCGAACGAAACTATCGCAGACCGGTAACGGAGCGCATGCTGCGTGCGGTGCTGGGGCACATCCTGCCGGATCCGAAGCGATTCCGCGCCGGCATGATGTTGGCGCGCTTCGGCCGGCCGATACTGGCCGTGCTGCCGGCGCCGAAGGGGCCCTCCTCAACCCCGACCCTCCTGCGGCGGATCAGGGCAATGCTGGCGCTGGCGCCACGCAGCCTGCCGTCGCCCGGGCCGGCCGCCGGCACGGTTTTCCCCGCCATCGGGCCAAAGCGCGGGCGGATCGCTCTGTTGCAGGGCTGTGCGCAGCAGGTGCTGGCTCCCCGGATCAACCAGGCCGCCATCAACCTTCTGACCCGCCATGGCGTCGAGGTTGTGCTGGTCAGGGACGAGCAGTGCTGCGGTGCTTTGACCCATCATCTCGGTCGCGAAGATGACGCGTTGGCTCGGGCGCGGGCCAACGTGACGGCATGGTGCGCCGAGGCGGCGCGGGGCGGCCTTGATGCCATCCTGGTCACGACGTCCGGCTGCGGCACGGTCATCAAGGATTACGGCTATCTCTTGCGTGAGGATCGCAACTTCTCCGAGGACGCAGCAAAGGTGTCCGCGCTCGCAAAGGACGTCAGCGAATATGTCGCTGGTCTCGAGCTGCGCCCCGTGCAAACGACCAACGTTGTGGTCGCTTATCACTCGGCCTGTTCGCTGCAGCATGGGCAGAAAATCACGCAGCTGCCGAAAGAATTGCTTTCCAAGAACGGATTCGTAGTGAAAGATGTGCCGGAGAGCCATTTGTGTTGCGGTTCGGCGGGGACCTACAACATTCTCCAGCCCGACCTTGCGAGCAAATTGCGCGATCGCAAGGTCGCCAATATCGCAAGCGTCAAACCGGACATGATCGCTGCGGGCAATATCGGCTGCATGGTGCAGATTGCCAGCGGCACATCAGTTCCGGTTGTGCACACGATTGAGCTTCTCGATTGGGCGACGGGCGGTCCGCGGCCAGGATCAAGTTAGTCCACTGGCCTCACGCCTCGAGTGACTCTGGAATCGCCCGATGGACATCGTTCGGCGGCAACAGGAGGTTCACAATGGCGAAAGCGAAGAAGAGCAAGAAGGCCAAAAAGGCTAAAAATGCCAAGAAGGCTAAAAGGGTCGTAGCGGCGAAGAAGAAGTCTGCCAGGAAGGCAGGCAAGAAGGCAGCCAAGAAGTCGGCGAAGAAGTCCGCCAAGAAGTCGGCGAGGAAATCCGCCAGGAAGGCTGCCGCGCCGAAAAAGGCAGCGAAAAAGGTAGCGAAGAAGGCCGCACCGAAGAAGCGCGCAGCGAAGAGAAAAGCGGCGCCTGCCCCGAAGCCCGAGGTCTCGACAGAAGCTCCGGCTCCCGAGGCGTCATCCGAAGCGAGTTGGGCGACCCCGTCTTCAAACTCATGGGGCGGTGACGGCTCCTCGCCGACGAGCGAAGGCCAGGGGTAGACTCCAAGTTAGCCCCGAGTGGAGGCGGGTCAGGAATCCCGGCCCCGTCTCACCACTCGTTATGGGACTTGATAAGGCCGCAGCAGCATCGCTGCGGCCTTTTCCATGTGCGAACAGCGCGGCGCCGATTGATTCGCGGCGGCGCCCGGCACCGCATTACAACGCTTGCCGGCCCGTATTGCCACGGGATTTGCTGCCGTCCGGTTCGCCAAAAGATGTGGTGTTAATGCAACACACGCGAACAACCTGTCGCAAAACGGCCGCAACGCCCAAAAAGTCGGCAGATGCACGAGTTTTTTGCTTCCGGAGTCCGGGGCCGCGTAACAAATTGGCCCGAGTAAGAACATTGGTTGCAGTCGGTCGCATGCCCGGGGGGCCGGGATCGGACCGACATCAAGAACGGTGATGGGGATCCTCATGAAGAAAGTCGCTCTGCTGGCAACGGCGCTGGCAATGGTAACAGGTTCGGCTCTGGCGGCGGATATGCCGGTCAAGGCCTACAAGGCTCCTCCGGCGCCGGCATTTGATCCGTGGGATATCGCCTTCGGCAGCGCCATCATGAGCGACTACGTCTTCCGCGGCATCACCCAGTCCAACCACAAGCCGTCGGTCGCCGCCTATTTCGAGCCGCGCTACAACGTCACCAAGGACCTGCAGCTCTATATCGGTGTTGCCGGTGAGAGCATTTCGTTCCCGAACCGCGCCGCGGCCGAGATCGACATCTACGGCGGTATTCGTCCGACCTTCGGCGCTTTCGCGTTCGACATCGGTGTGTGGGGCTATCTGTATCCAGGCGGCACCTGCTATTACGGCGCCCCCGGAATCGACTTTGCGGGCAACTTCCAGGGCGCCGAGTGCGCCGAGAAGGCGCTGCTCAACACCAACGTGATCAAGAAGAACCTGAACTTCTTCGAGGTGTATGGCAAGATGACCTACACCATCAACGACAACTGGGCGATCGGCCTGAACGAGTACTATACGCCGAGCTTCCTCAACTCCGGCGCCTGGGGCAACTACTCCTCGATCACCGCCAAGTTCACCGCGCCGAGCACGGTCTTCGGTTCGAGCGGCGTCGGCATGTATGTGTCCGGTGAGTTCGGCCGTCAGTGGCTCGGAACGTCGGACAGCTTCTACGGTGTCGCTGCATTCCCGAACGGCATTGATTACGCCGACTACAACACCTGGAACATCGGCATCGGCTTCACCTACAAGGTGTTCACGCTGGATCTGCGTTACTCCGACACCGACCTGTCCAAGGGCGATTGCAACGCGTTCACCAGCGACTTTGCCGCGCGCGGCAACATCACCGCGTCTAGCGGTACCAACGTGACGCCGATCAATCCAACGGGCGTTGGCTCCAACTGGTGCGGCGCGGCCGGCATCGCCAAGCTCTCGGTCGACCTGACGGCGGTCACCAACCTGAAGTAAGGTCTGATCCGGAATTACCTGAGGGGCGGCAGAGCGATCTGCCGCCCCTTTCGTTTTGGGCGTTGGTTCGAGACGTGAACGCGCTTGCCGGCGCTCCAGCAGGCGTTCAGCGGCGCGGATCAAATCAGTCCCACGTCATCGGCTTTAGCTCCTCGTCCTGAGGAGCGCTCCGAAGGAGCGCGTCTCAAAAGGATGAGGCCCCGAGGCGGCAGCCGCACCTCATGGTTCGAGACGGCGCCCTCCTCACCATGAGGAGAAACATCGACACCGCGCCGACACGCTTTCCACCCGATAACGGCTGGTGAGTTCGTATCTGTCGATCTCTAGCCGGCCCCGCTTTGTTCGGCGGGGATCGCCGGCTCACTGCGGGCCTGGAGCACGAAGACCTCGCCATCGTGTGTCAGGACCGCATCGCGGTTGTGGAACGCCTCCAGCGTCGAGCGATGGCCGATCGAGACGATTGTGGTGAAGGGCAGTTTCTCTTCCAGCAACCGATAGAGCTTCGCCTCGGAGGGTTCGTCCAGCGAGGCCGTCGCCTCGTCGAGGAACAGGAAATCCGGCGCATGCAGCAGCGCCCGTGCAAGCCCCAACCGCTGCTGCTCGCCGAGCGACAGCATTCGGTTCCAGTGCGCCTCCTCTTCCAGCCGCTCCGCGAACCGGGGCAGCCCGACTGCCGTCAATACGTCGCGGATGCGCTCCGGGCCGAACTCGCCGCTCCGGGCGGGGTACATGATGGCGTCCGCCAGCCGGCCGACCGGAAAATACGGCCGCTGCGGCAGCATCATCAGCGTGGTCTGCTTCGGGATCGAGATCGTCCCGGTGCCGAAGGGCCAGATCCCGGCGATGGCGCGGAATAGGGTGGATTTGCCGGCACCCGACGGCCCGGTCACCAGCAGCCGCTCGCCGGTGGAAATCCTGAAACCGCTCGCGGCCACCAGCGGCGCGCCGTTCGGCAGCTTGACGAGGAGCTGTTCGAGTCCGATCTCGTCGTGGCCTTCCGGAGTCAGCACTTCGATCGCCTCGTCGCTTTGCTGCAGCCTCGCGGCGCTGCCGATCGACTGCTCGAAACCGTCGAGCCGCGCCACCACCGCGCGCCATTCCGCCAGCGAGCGGTAGATGGTAACGAAGAAGGACAGCGCCTTTTGCACGCTGCCGAAGGCGGAGGCGGTCTGCATCATGCCGCCGAGCTGGATCTTGCCCGCAAAATAGGCCGGCGCCACCAGCACGAAGGGAAAGATCACGGCGGCCTGCGCGTAGCTCGCCGTGAACGCTGTGACGCGCTTGGTCCGGCTCATGATGGCGTACCAGTTGCCGACCACGCGGCCGAAGCGATCGAGCAGCCGCTCGCGCTCGGCGCTCTCGCCTTTGAGCAGGGCGATCTGCTCGGAGTTCTCGCGCACCCGGACCAGATTGAAGCGAAAGTCGGCCTCAAAGCGCTGCTGGTGGAAGTCGAGATTGACCAGCGGCGAGCCGATCCAGTGCGTCAGGGCGGTGCCGAAGATCGCATAGATCAGCGCGCCCCAGACCAGGTAGCCGGGGATCTCGAGTTCACCGCCGAACAGGTGGAGGGGCGCCGCGTTGGAGAGGCCCCACAGGATGACGACGAACGAGGCGAGCGTTACGATCGAGCTGAGCAGGCCGATGAAGATGCCCAGCGTCTGCTCAACGAACATCTTCACGTCCTCGGTGATGCGCTGATCCGGGTTGTCGGCGGCATCGCCGCTGAGCTGCATCCGGTAATGATTGGCGCCGTCGAGCCACTCACCGAGGTAGTGGATGGTCAGCCAGCGCCGCCAGCGGATCTGGAGCCATTGGTTGAGGTAGAGCTGATAGACGGCCAGCACGACGGCAGTCGTCGCCAGGACGGTGAAGATGCCGAGTTCCCAGACGAACGCGTCCCAGGCGCGCTCCTGCAGCGCATTGTAGAAGCGGGCGTACCACTGGTTGACCAGGACATCGATCGCGACCAGGGACAGTTCGATCGCGATCACGGCTGCAAGCAGTGTCCGGCCCGCCAGTTTGTCTTCCGATCGGAAATAGGGGATGGCGATACGCCATACGGTCGCGAGCGTCGCGCGGAAGTTCTTCACAGATAATGGTCTCCTGCGGGGTGGGCGCAAATGCCGGAGGCAACAGCGGGAAAAGGGCGGCGAGACGATTGCAAATCTCACAGCCTGCGACGACTTGTCCCGGCCCGGTCATCGACCCTAGCACGGGCGCAACGGTCGGGCACTTCGACTTCGCGAGCTTGTGAGCGGGTTGGGAACCGCTGGATTTGCGGGTATCCGCAACCCTCATAGCCACTTCCACTCTCCACCTCCTCTGGCGTCGTGACGGGCAAAATGATCAACGCCTGTTCTGCACTCGATCATGCTCGGCGTGCCGGTGACGCTACAGGCCTGTGTCTATCCATTCACGGAAATGGTTCTGAAGTAGCCACGAGGCGCGTTTCGCAACGAAAATCCCCGCGAGCGATCCGTTGGCGGGATTTTGTTTTGTTGGGGCATGATGCGGACCGAATGGGTCTCATCCGACTAAAACGGGCGCCCTCATTCCCAAAGATCAGGATCAAGGACTCCTTGAGGGCGACAGGAAATTCAACATGATCCCGTTGCGCGCCTTGCGCGGCGAACCTGTTCAAGCCCCTTGCCGTCTTATAGAAGGGCGTCCGGTCAGAAATCGAGGGTGTGCATGGTTTCGAGCAAGTGGTTCGCATTCGCCGCTGCTGCGGTGTTGCTGGTGTCTTTGGCCGAAAGTGTCCGGGCCGCGGAGGAGTTTCCGTTCGGGACCGAGATGTCCCTCGAGACCGCGCCGCAGCCCGGCTCGAAACGGATTCCGAACCTTGAGATCGGAGACAATGGCGAGGTCGTGCTGGAGCTCTGGTGCAAGGGCGGCAAGGGCCAGTTCTCGGTTGCCGGCAACACCGTGATCTTCATGCCCGGACAGATGCAGGACCGGGCCTGTCCGCCGGCCAAGGCGCAGGCCGATGACGATCTGGTCGCGGCATTGAGCGAGACTGCGAGCTGGAAGCGGCAGGGCACTCTCGTCTCCTTCATCGGCCCGAAGACGCTGCGCTTCCGAATCAATACGAACTGACAGCTCTACCGCCTGGTCATGCTCCGCGCATGCGGGGCATCCAGTACGCCGCGGCCTTTCCGTTCTCTGCCTTTTCTCCGGAATACCGGATCGTCCGCTCTTGCGGGGGATGACGGGCGCAGGGATGCGCCTATTTCCAAGCGGACTTGTCGGCGTCCCAGCGCTGCCCATTCAATTCCCTGGCCAGCGCTTCGACCGAACCGTTGTCGTCGGGCAGCTCGCCTTCTTCCTCGCCGGTCGCTTCGTCGGACAGGTTGAGCTTGGGGCCGGGGCCTTCGTCCGCGGTCGTGATCGAGGGGCTTCCGATCCACAACATCAGGCGGTCGGATGCGCCGGGCTTGTCGGTCGACACCAGCCCGGCGACCTCGATTGTGTCGGTAAGGCCCAGGGCCGGATAGAGTTGGCTCGGCCGCTTGAAGGTCAGCTTCAACGTTCCGGTCGTCGGATTCCAGCTGGACGAGGCCGGACTTGCCGCCAGCGTCCTGCTCAGCACGCCTGAGACGACACTCGCGAGCTTGTCCTTGTTGACGTTGTCGCCGTCGCGCCAGTCGGCCGCCGGAAAGCGGATCGCGCGATCGATCTCCACGATGCCGGCGGTCCAGCCGACGGCGACCACGCCGGGCGTCGACTTGAGCCGTGCGATCAGCGCGCCCGCGCGCTCCGGGTCGGTCGTGAGATTGATGGTCTGCTCGCCGGCGCGCAGCTCGTCGCACGTGATGGGCAGGCTTGACAGCGACACCTCGACGTCCTGCCCCTTCAGGCTCTTGAGGAGCTCGGTTGCGGCCTCGAGCTTGATCCGGACGCCGATCGCTTCGGGAGAGACCTCGGTGAAATCCTTCGGCGACGGCGTGATGCCGTCGTCAATGGTCTGGTTTTCCTGGAATTCCCTCTCGCTGAGGTCGGAATTGTCCGAGGACGCCACTTCGGTCACTGTGCGGCCGATCGTGATCTGGCCGCGGAATTCGAACGTCTCGCCGGTCGGCTTGCGCTGCAGCTTGATCGTGACGGGCGATTTCTCGCCAAGGGTCTGCGTGTTGCCGGTAAGGGTCTGGCCGCTGACCGACAGGTTGGCGACGAAGCGGTCCTTGCGTCCGGAACCCTTGTCGAGCGGGTAGCAAACGTCGAGGACCGCCGCGGTGAGCGTCTTTCCTTGCCGGGTCTCTTTCAGGATCACGTCGGCGTTGCCCTCCATCAATCCGTCGATGGAGGTGAAATAGCGGGTCTCCGTGGTCGGCGGTGCAGCCTTGGGCGAAGCCTTGATCTGGGCGGGAGCGGAACTTGGCAAAGCCGCCACCAGGGCCGCCAGGCAGAACAGAAGCGCGCGCATCGGTACCTTCCTTGAACGGGCAGAATCGGCGCCAACCTAGTGCCTTTTCGGCGGCACTTGAATCGGAAAGCACGGCGGCTTGCGCAAAAATAAAGGCCGCCCGAAGGCGGCCTTCTTGTCGAAATGGAGCGAGCAGACCGGGTCAGAAACCCATGCCGCCCATTCCGCCACCGGACGGCATGGCCGGCGCGGCTTCCTTCTTCGGCAGCTCGGCGACCATCGCCTCGGTGGTCACGAGCAGACCGGCGACGGAGGAGGCGTCCTGCAGGGCGGTACGCACCACCTTGGCCGGGTCGATGATCCCCTTCTCGACCATGTCGACATATTGCTCGGACTGCGCATCGAAGCCGAACGTCTCCGACTTGTTCTCCAGGATCTTGCCGACCACCACCGAGCCTTCAAGCCCGGCGTTCTCGGAGATCTGGCGCACCGGCGCTTCCAGCGCCTTCAGCACGATGTTGATGCCGGCCTGGACGTCGGCGTTCTCGTTGTGGATGCGGCCGACCGCACGCTTGGCCCGCAGCAGCGCCACGCCGCCGCCGGGCACGATGCCTTCCTGCACCGCGGCGCGGGTGGCGTTGAGCGCGTCATCAACGCGATCCTTCTTCTCCTTGACCTCGATCTCGGTGGCGCCGCCGACACGGATCACCGCCACGCCGCCGGCGAGCTTGGCCAGCCGTTCCTGCAGCTTCTCGCGGTCGTAGTCGGAGGTGGTCTCCTCGATCTGCGCCTTGATCTGCGCGACGCGCGCCTCGATGTCCTTCTTCTTGCCGGCGCCGTTGACGATCGTGGTGTTCTCCTTGTCGATCACGACCTTGCGGGTGCGGCCGAGCATGTTGAGCGTGACGCCTTCAAGCTTGATGCCGAGTTCGTCGGAGATGAGCTGGCCGCCGGTCAGGATCGCGATGGCCTCCCGCAGGGCCTTGCGGCGGTCGCCGCAGCCCGGCGCCTTGACCGCCGCGACCTTGAGGCCGCC
>NZ_JACRAW010000116.1 GCF_016213215.1 Bradyrhizobium sp.
CGGCGTCAACGCCGATCTGACGCTCTCCGGTACCGCGCTTGCCAACTTCGGTCTGACCGCCAACACGTACAACCGCACCGGCGACACCCTGAGCTTCGCCTCGCTGGGCGGCGGTCTTGCCACCACCGTCACCTTCGGCGATGGCACCGGCGGCACGGTCAAGACGCTGAACGACCTCAACACGCTGCTCGCCGGCAACAACCTGTCCGCCTCGATCGACTCGACCGGCCACCTCACGGTATCGACGAGCAACGACTATGCATCGTACACGTTCCCGACGGTCGGTGGCACGGCGCAGAACGCTACCGATACCAACGGTGCGTTCCAGGCCGCGAAGGGCGCGATCACGGTTTCGACTCCGATCAAGGATCCAACCTCGCAGGCGCTGCGTCAGAACCTTGTCGTGCAGTACAACAACATCATGTCGCAGATCAACACCACGGCGCAGGACGCGTCGTTCAATGGCGTCAACCTGCTCAATGGTGATACGCTGAAGCTGGTGTTCAACGAAACCGGCAAGTCGACCCTGACCATCACCGGCGTGACCTTCAACGCCGGCGGCCTCGGCCTGTCGAACCTGGTCCAGGGCACCGACTTCATCGACAACGCGGCGACCAACCGCGTGTTGACGTCGCTGAGCAATGCGAGCAGCACGCTGCGTTCGCAGGCCTCAGCTCTGGGTTCGAACCTGTCGGTCGTGCAGATCCGCCAGGACTTCTCCAAGAACCTGATCAACGTGCTGCAGACCGGCTCGGCGAACCTGACGCTGGCCGACACCAACGAGGAAGCGGCGAACAGCCAGGCGCTCTCGACGCGCCAGTCGATCGCGGTCTCCGCGCTGGCGCTGGCCAACCAGTCGCAGCAGAGCGTGCTGCAGCTGTTGCGCTGAGTTGCAATCGGCGCTTTCGTGGCGATTACGGCGGGGCTTTATGCCCCGCTTTTCTTTTCACGTAGCGCGCTAAGACTCGCCTGGCTGAATTCATCGCGTCCAATTGCGCGAAAATTCGCATGGATATGATCGCATTCAGCTGCGCGCGAGAGGGATCCGCGGAGCCCCGTAGTAATGCGGAGGAAATGCCGCAATTGCACGTAAGCAAATGTTAAAATGTGCCGCTTAGGCTGGGAAAACAAATACTTAAGCTGGCGTGGCGTCCCACGAAATTCCCCGGGTGATGAATGTCGAATTCTGCTGCTACGGCCTACGCGCGTGTCGCAACTACCACTGCATCTCCCCGCGAAATCGAAGCGCAGGTGCTTCTCAAGGCAGCCAACAAGCTGCAGCAGGCAGTCGACAACGCCGATCCTATCAGCGACCAGACCAAGCAGGCGCTGTTGTACAATCGCAAGCTGTGGACGATCTTTCTGAGCGAGGCGATGCGCGACGAAAATCCGCAGCCGCTCGATGTACGGCAGAGGATCGCGAACATCAGCATGTTCGTGCTGACCCAGACCGCGGCGCTGCAGGTCAGCCCGCAGTTCGATCACTTCCGGCCCCTGATCGAGATCAACCGCAACATCGCGGCGGGACTTTCAGGGAAGCAGTAGCGGGGCTTCGTCATGGCCGACATCACGAGCATTCTGGCGAAGTCGTATCGCTCGAACGTTCTGTCGTCGGCGCAGAGCAACACCAAGTACGTACCGGTTGATCCGGGCCTCTATCAGGGCACGTGGACCGGGAAATACCCCGGCAACAAATCGTTCTCGATTTCCGTTTCGGATGTCAGCGGCTTCCGCGCCCAGGTCAGGTACCAGAGCGAGGGCACGGTGAAGTACCAGCAGGTGCTGATCAAGGACAATTCGTTCCGCTTCGGCGACACGAGGTTCACGCTGACCAAGGTCGGCAAGGCGGAGGTCAAGAACGTGGTGACCGATCCGGCGACCGGTTCGACCTATCTCGATAAGGCCGTCGCCACTCTCAACAAGTGATAGCCTTCAACGCTCACGCGCTGACGTCGGTCGACAGTGGGTGTGCCGCCTCGGACTTGCTGAGATCGAGTGCGTGGAAATAGGCGCGCACGCGCAGAACTGCTTCCTCGGGGAATTGCGTCACGACCTCGTCGGTCTTGTCGTTGACGACCTGGAAGACAAACGAGGCGGCTGCGTGGTCGAAGATGAACTGGCGCGAGACGTCCTCGCGGCTCTGATGCATATCGTTGCGGACGCCGGCGCCCGAATCAGGCGCGTTGACGCTCTGCGCTGGCGGCAGCTCAGTCGGAACGGAGTCGCTCGCCGCCGGGCTCGACGGTACGACGGTCGTGAGCGCCGGGGTCCCCACCGGCCTGATGCTGAAATCCGTACTCATGGCAGCCTCCTAGTGCCTTGCCTCGAGTAAAATCCCAACCCTCCTGAATGGACAAGTATGCCGTTGAACGTTGAACGTTCAGTTAGGGAACATGGCTAATCGCGCGCCGCAACCGGCGCGTCGATTTTGATAAAATTGTCGACAAACAGGAGCGCTGCTCCCTTCACAGCGAGCGGCTGACCGTGAGCGGCGTGACGTGCCGCGGCCCCGGCGCCGTGCGTCGACCGGCGGCGTTGTAGGTGTTCGGGACGTTGCGGCGCTGGATCTCGGCGTTGACGCCGCGCACCACGCTTTCGGAGACCGCGTGCGCGGTTGCGAGCACGGTCAGGTTGATCTGCAGCATGGCGCGAAACGCGTCATGATGACGGTGCAGCGTGCTGAGGAGCTCGGGCGCGGATTTCGCCAGATGGTCCTGGTTCGCCTTCAATTGCCCGACTGCGCCGACGTAGCGGCGCGACAATTCGGTCTTCTGCGGCTCGAGCGTGAGCGCCTCGCGCAGCTTGCCGGCGCGCACGAGCTCGGTTTCGCGGTCGATGAGGCCGAGCAGCGCGTTCATGGCGTCCATCAGGTTCTCGGCGAGCTTGCGGACCTCGCCGGGCGTTGCCGCGGCACGGGCCGGGGCCGCCGTCTGCCGTTGCGGGTTTGGGTGCATGTCCGTCGATTCCGTTTCTAGCGCGCGGCCTTCGCCTGTTGCAGGATGAGAGTGCGGTACACTTCGCTCGAGATGCCGACGCCGCCGGCCTGGGCAAAGGACTTCGAATATTGGTCGGTCAGCATCGAGCGCCACACGCCGGTGCCGGGCGTATCACCGAACGGGCCTTCGCCCTTCAGCCCCGTGGTCATCTGCGAGAACATCGCGTTGAGGAACATCGCCTCGAAGTCGGTCGCGGTCTTCTGGGCCTTCGCCTGTGCCTGCGGCGACACCTTCGTCAGCGCATTGGCGAGCTCGAAGTCGGGCCGGCCGTTCAGCATCTGCACGGCGAAATTGGACGAGGCGGAGTGGGCAGAGCCTGCTTGCATCACATCACCTCGATGTCGGCTTCGATCGCTCCCGCGGCCTTGATGGCCTGCAGAATGCTGATGAGATCGCGCGGGCCGATGCCGAGGCCGTTGAGGCCGTCGACGAGCTGCTGCAGCGAAACGCCGTCCTTCACCAGGGCGAATTTCTTGCCTTCTTCGGTGACGCCGACGCTGGTACGCGGGGTCACCACCGTCCGACCGCGCGACAGCGGGTTGGGCTGGCTCACCTGCGGCGTCTCGGCAATGGAGACGGTAAGGTTGCCTTGCGCCACTGCAACCGTGGCGACGCGGACGTCGCGGCCCATGACGATGATGCCGGAGCGCTCGTCGATGACGATCTTGGCGGCGAGGTCGGGATCGACCTGCAGCTGCTCGATCTCGGTGAGGAAGGCGACGACGTTGCCCTTGAATTCGCCGGGAATCGTAAGCTGCACCGTGGAGGGATCGATCGGCTCGGCCGTCTTGACGCCGAGATAGTCGTTGATCGCCGCGGCAATGCGCTTGGCGGTGGTGAAGTCGGAGTTGCGCAGCGCAAGGCGCACGTTCGGCAGCCGGTTGAGGGCGAAATCGATCTCGCGCTCGATGATGGCGCCGTTGGCGATGCGGCCGACCGTCGGCACGCCGCGGACGATCTTGGCGGCATCGCCCTCGGCCTGGAAGCCGGATATGGCGAGCGAGCCCTGCGCCACCGCGTAGACGTTGCCGTCGGCGCCTAACAGCGGCGTGACGAGCAGGGTGCCGCCCTGAAGGTTCTTGGCATCGCCGAGCGCCGACACCGTGACGTCCATGCGGGTGCCTTGCGTCGCGAAGGCGGGCAGGTTGCCGGTCACCATGACCGCGGCGACGTTTCCGGTACGGATGGTCTGGCCGCGGATGTTGACGCCCATGCGTTCCAGCATCGCCTGCAGCGATTGCTTGGTGAAGGGGATGTTGTTGAGCGTGTCGCCGGTGCCGTTGAGGCCGACCACGAGGCCGTAGCCGATCAGCTGGTTCTGCCGCACGCCTTCAATGTTGGCGAGGTCCTTGATGCGCGAGGTCGCGCCGGCGCAAGTGGCCGACAGCGCCAGCGCTGACAGCGCGGCGCAGGCTATTCCCAATCGGCGTGCCCAACGAAGGCTTCGCATTCCTTGCTCCCCAAGGGTGACTTCGGAGCCGCGCGCCACTCCCATGACGGCGGTCCGCCCCTTGCCATGCGAAGGGCGTGCCACGGGCATCGGAGCAAGTAGCCTGTTGAAACGGTTGCATAAATGTTTCCGGACCGCCTCCATCCCCTGTTCGCCGTGAGGGCCGAAACTGCCGGTCGGCGGCAGATTTTGCCGGCCTGTTTACGCATTGTTAACCATGAGGCGGCGAAGGTTGCGGCGCATCCAATCTGCAGGACCTTGACATGCGCATTTATGGACCGCACGGCACGACGTCCGGGACGACTGCATCCTCGACCAAGCGGACCAGCTCCAGCAGCTTCGTGTTGCCGGAGGCGACCTCGACCCAGGAGACACGCGCTGCGGTCGCACCGAAGGCTGCCGCCAACATCGATGCGCTGCTCGCGCTCCAGGGCATCGAGGAGGATCCGGCCGAGCGACGCCGCCGTGCCGTGCAGCGGGGCAGGGGCGCGCTTGACGTGCTCGACGACTTGAAGCTCAGGCTGCTCTCCGGCAATCTCGATGCGGCGACCCTGAGCCGCCTGCGCGATGCCGCCGCCCATCTCAAGGATTCCTCCGGCGATCCCGGCCTCGATGCGGTGCTGTCCGAGATCGAGCTGCGGGTCGAGGTCGAGCTCGCCAAGGCGGGACAGGCGTAGTCTCAGGTCCTTCATCGCAAGTCCATCACCGTCGACCCGGAAGGCGCAGCTGTATCCCCTCATCCTTGAGGAGCGGCGTCTTCGCCGTGTCTCGAAGGATGAAGGCCCGCCTTTGGCCTCATGGTTCGAGACGCGCCTTCGGCGCTCCTCACCATGAGGGTTGAAAGCGTGCTGCTCACGCCGCAGCGCGTTTGTGCTGGCTGTCGTAGCGGCGCTGCGCGGCGAGCACGTCCTTCAGATTCTGCTCCGCCCAGTCTCGCAACGGATCGACGGCCGCGGCCAGCGTCACCCCCAGCGGCGTGATCGAATACTCCACCGTCACCGGCACGGTCGGAATCGCGCGGCGCCTGATCAGCCCGTCGCGCTCCAGGCTCTTGAGAACCTGGCTGAGCATCTTCTGCGAAATGCCTTCAATGGTCCTGCGCAACTGATTGAAGCGAATGGGCTTCACGCGAAGCAGGATCAGGATCAACACCGCCCATTTGTCGCTGACCCGATCGAGGATCTGCCGCGTCGGGCAATCGGCCGAATAGACGTCCGGGGCTTTCATGTTTCGTCCTCTCGTTCGCGCTCGCGGTCCTGCCGGTTACCCCGGCGGTACCAGGTGAGCTTTAAGTGCGTTCTTTACACCAGCACTCTAGGCGATATCTAGTCACTTCTAGTTACTACATGCCAAAAGGAGAAGCTGATGAAAGTTGCTGTTGCCGGCGCCTCGGGTCGGGCCGGCTCGCGCATCGTGGCGGAACTTTCCCGCCGCGGGCACACCGTCACCGCCATCGCCCGCCATCCGGAGAAGATTGCCAGGCTGCCCAACGTGACTCCGGTGCAGGGCGAGGTGTTCGATCAGGCGGGCCTGGCCAGGCTGTGGGAGGGACACGACGTCGCCGTCAGTTCCATTCTCTTCCTGGCGAGCGATGCGCAGAAGCTGATCGGCGCCGCAAAGGACTCCAGGGTCGGCCGCTATCTCGTGGTCGGCGGCGCCGGGAGCCTTGAGGTCGCACCCGGCGTCCGCCTGGTGACGACGCCGAACTTCCCCGCCGAGTACAAGGCGGAGGCCGAGAAGGGCGGCGCCTTCCTCGACCTGTTGCGGCAGGAAAAGGAGCTCAACTGGACTTTCATCTCGCCCTCGGCGCTGTTCATCGACGGCGAGCGGACGGGCAAGTTCCGGGTCGGGGCCGACCAGCTGCTTGTCGACGCCAGCGGCAGGAGCTGGATCTCGTTCGAGGATTTCGCCGTGGCGCTGGTCGACGAGATCGAACGTCCGGCCCATCTCCGGTCCCGTTTCACGGTCGGCTACTAGATCGCAACTTGAGCTGCACCCGCCGCGGCGGTGTTCACCTCTCCCATTGGGAGAGGTCGCGCCGAAAGGCGCGGGTGTGGGGGTGCGCTTGCTCGTGGGACCTGAGCCCCTCACCCGATTTGCAGCCGCCGAGGCTGCGCGTCGGCGGAAGCACATCGACCTCTCCCCGATGGGGAGAGGTGAGGAGAAGGCCGTCCGCCATTGCGCCGCCGCCTCCGAGCCCTTGCGATTAACATGTGTGTACAAGGGCTTGCCGGCGGAGCTTCGGCCCCTACGGAAATATTGTGTGTCACATGGCGCCGCTATATAAGGCCCCGCGCGACGGACCCCTTCCGTCCGCCTTGCACGCAACAAGATGGGCTGGCCTTGGAAAAGTTGAAAAACTATCGACCGTCCGAAAAAGAGCCTTTCATGAACGACCGGCAGAAGGAGTACTTCCGCCTGAAACTCCTCTCGTGGAAGGAAGAGATCCTCAAGGAATCGAAACTGACGTTGCAGGCGCTGCAGGAGGAAAACGTCAATCTGCCCGATCTTGCCGACCGGGCCTCCTCGGAAACCGATCGCGCCATCGAGCTGCGCGCGCGCGATCGCCAGCGCAAGCTGATCGCCAAGATTGATGCTGCACTGCAGCGAATTGAGGACAACACCTACGGTTATTGCGAGGAGACCGGCGAGCCGATCTCGCTCAAGCGGCTGGAAGCAAGGCCGATCGCGACGCTGTCGGTGGAAGCCCAGGAGCGCCACGAGAAGCGCGAGAAGGTCTATCGGGACGAGTAGGGCGAAGGCCCGCCGGGCATCTTTCTGCATAACGGGCGCCCGGCGCGCCCGCGGCGGCCGGTCGCGGCGCCACTGCGCCACCGCCCCGCCGATCACATGCCGCGATGACGTGGAACCGGGCGCGGCCGGAAACTGAATCCGCATCAAGGCCATGAGCGGGATTTCCTGCGCGCTCGCGCGATGTGCCCGGCACCTGAGGTTCCAGTGCAGCCTGGGCCCGATTTCAGTTTGCATACCAAAGCGATCGACCTCAAACTTGCCGTGCCGCTTCGGCCATGCCGGCGCAGCGCCTGAAGGCGCGCGCCAGGCATCGCCATGCGCGCCAAACAAGGGGAGGTCCAGCCGATGGACAGGATCGTTGCGGCAGCCCAGGCGATCGCGGCCGCGCGCCGCAACCGCGCGCCGCTGGCTGCGCTCGAGACGCCGCCACGGGACGAGGCGGAGGGCTATCAGGTCCAGCGGGCCCTGCATGATCTCCTGTTGCCCGAGATGGGCGGGCTGGTCGGCTACAAGATCGGCTGCACCAGCGCGGTGATGCAGGACTATATCGGCATCCCGCATCCCTGCGCCGGCGGGGTGTTCGCCAAGGGCGTGCATGAGAGCGCCGTGCGGCTCGCCGCTGCCGACTATGTTCGCGTCGGCGTCGAATGCGAGATCGCGGTGCGGCTGAAGCGGGATCTTGCCCCGAGCGAAGCGCCGTTCACCGCCGAGTGGGTGGCGGAAGCCGTCGAGGCCTATCACCCGGCAATCGAGATCGTGGACGACCGTTATGTTCAGTGGCAGACGCTGGGCGCGCCGACGCTGATCGCCGACGACTTCTTTGCCGCGGGCTGCGTGCTGGGACCTGCGGTTGGGTATTCGAGCGCGCCGGATCTCGCCGCGGTGGTCGGCCGCGCCGTCGTCAACGGCAAGGAGGCCGGCCGCGGCACCGGCGCCGACGTGCTCGGTCATCCCCACAATCCGCTCGCCTGGCTCGCCAATCATCTCGCCGCCGACGGCCGTGGCCTGCATGCCGGACAGATTGTGCTGACCGGGAGTCTGGTGAAGACCGTGTGGTTGAAACCCGGAGACCGGGTTCTGATGCACTTGGAAGGCCTCGGCCGCGTCGAGGCGAGGTTCACCTGATGGTGCGTCACAGTCGCAAGCCGCACGCCGAGTGCGCGCCCTTGCTGATTCCTCAGACCCGGGTCTCACCCTCGCATTTCCGCACGGTCGTATCCCAAAACCCGGTGATGGCGGCGAAGGGGATGGTCAGGCGCGCGTAGCGGCGCTTGAACCACAGCCCGACCTCGAAACGATCGGCTTTGAGCGTGAGCCGGTCGAATTGGTACTGGAGGATCACGGTCATCTCCTCGGGAAACTGCGCGAGGAGATAGCCGGGCATCTTCACCCCGTCGGCCCTGGTTCTGAACTGGATATGGATCGGCCGCTCCTCGCCGGCGAGCCTGAGGGTTGCGGCCAGGTCCGCTCGCGGCGGCACCGCGCCGCACGGCTCGGCGCGCGCCGGGAAGGCGAGGGCGAGCAGCGCCAGGAGGAGGAAAAATCTCGTCATCATTTTACGTCCGGCCCTTATCCGTGCCGTTGCCTCGTGCCTTCGTGGCGGTTGTGGCCCGTGAGGTTCAATGCTGGTCACTCCACCACCGTCATTCCCGGCACGACGACTGAGAATGTGGCGCACGTCAGCTTCCGCAGCGTCATTGCGAGGAGCGTGAGGTCCGAAGCAATCTAGTGCTTCCGCAGTCAGAGTCTTGGATTGCTTCGCTTCGCTCTCAATGATGCTGGGTCTCAATTCCTCATCCTGAGCAGCGTGTTTGCGCGCGTCTCGAAGGATGAAGCCCCACTGCTTGAATACGCGCCGGATTCGGCAACAGCCGGGCCTCGCCCTTCGAGACGCCGCGCTCACGCGCGGCTCCTCAGAGGGTGTGAATCTTTTGAGGTTGCGACGTTCCAACCCTCATGGTGAGGAGCGCCGAAGGCGCGTCTCGAACCATGAGGCCCGGACCCGGGCCTTCATCCTTCGAGACGCTTGCTTCGCAAGCTCCTCAGGATGAGGAGATACGGCTC
>NZ_JACRAW010000117.1 GCF_016213215.1 Bradyrhizobium sp.
GCGCGGTTGGCTGCTGTGAGACTGACGCGACGCGAGTGCGACAACAACGAAGTGTGAGCAATGCAAGTTACCGAAACGCTATCCGAAGGTCTCAAGCGCGAATTCAAGGTGGTGGTACCGGCCGCCGAACTCGACGCCAAGGTCAACGCACGCCTGGACGAGATCAAGTATCGCGTCCGCATCAACGGCTTCCGTCCCGGAAAGGTGCCGGTCGCCCATCTCAAGCGGCTCTATGGCCGCTCGACCATGGCGGAGGTGATCGAGACCACGGTGCGCGACGCCAACAACCAGATCGTCAGCGAGCGCGGCTACAAGCTCGCCGCCGATCCAAAGGTGACGTTGCCGACCGAACAAGGCGCGGTCGAGAAGCTGATCGCCGGCGAGAGCGACCTCGACTACACCATGGCGGTCGAGATCGTGCCGGCGATTACGCTGGCCGATTTCAAGACCATCAAGCTCACCAAGCTCACCACCGAAGTCACCGATGCCGAAGTCGAGGAGGGCATCGCCCGCATCGCCGAGCAGAACAAGCCCTATACCGCGAAGGCCGAGGGCGAGAAGGCCGCCAAGGACGATCGCGTCACCATTTCCTATGCCGGTACCATCGACGGCACGCCGTTCGAGGGCGGCACCGGCGACGATGCCGCCGTGCTGATCGGATCGAACACCTTCATCCCCGGCTTCGAAGACCAACTGATCGGCATCGGCCAGGGCGAAACCCGCACGTTGAAGGTGAAGTTCCCCGAGCACTACGGGCAGCAGACCCTGGCCGGCAAGGATGCCGAGTTCGTCGTCACCGCCAAGTCGATCGAGGCGCCCGGCTCGGTCACGGTCGACGACGAATTCGCCAAGTCGCTCGGCCTGGAATCGCTCGCCAAGCTGCGCGACGCGGTCAAGGACCGCATCGTGCGCGAACATCACGGGATGACGCGCCAGAAGCTCAAGCGCGCTCTGCTCGACGAGCTCGACAAACTGCACAAGTTCGAACCGCCGCCGTCGCTGGTGGAAGAAGAGTTCGATCGCGTGTGGAAGTCGGTGCTCTCCGAAATGGAGAACGAGAAGAAGACCTTCGCCGACGAGAACACCACCGAAGAAAAGGCCAAGGCCGAATACCGCGCCATCTCCGAGCGCCGGGTGCGGCTCGGCCTGGTGCTCGCCGAGATCGGCGAGAAGAACTCCATCACCGTGACCGACGACGAGATGAACCGCGCGGTGATGGAGCGCGTGCGTCAGTTCCCCGGCCAGGAGCAAAAGATATACGACTACTTGCGGCAGAACCCGCAGGCGCTCGCCGCCATGCGCGCGCCGATCTTCGAGGAAAAGGTGGTCGACTTCCTGCTCGAACTCGCCAGCGTGACCGAGAACAAGGTTGCGCGCGAGGAGCTCTACAAGGAAGACGAATCGGTAACCTGAACGACCGCCGCGACTTGCGCCGGGACTGTTTCGAAAATAGATCATCCCGGCGCGGGCTTGAGGCTAATCTAGCCTCGTGATTCGCGTGAAGGAGCCGAAATGAAAGATCCCGTCGAGACCTATATGCAGCTCGTCCCCATGGTGGTCGAGCAGACCAACCGTGGCGAACGGGCCTACGATATTTTCTCGCGGCTTCTGAAGGAGCGCATCATCTTCATCACCGGTCCGATCGAGGACCACATGGCGACGCTGGTGGTGGCGCAGTTGCTGTTCCTGGAAGCGGAAAATCCGAAAAAAGAGCTGTCCATCTACATCAATTCGCCGGGCGGGGTGGTGACCTCCGGCATGGCGATCTACGACACCATGCAATTCGTGCGCCCGCCGGTGTCCACGCTGTGCATCGGGCAGGCCGCCTCGATGGGCTCGCTGCTGCTCGCCGCCGGCGCCAAGGACATGCGTTTCGCGCTGCCCAATGCCCGCATCATGGTGCACCAGCCGTCCGGCGGGTTCCAGGGCCAGGCGACCGACATCATGCTGCACGCCCAGGAGATCCTGAACCTGAAGAAGCGGCTCAACGAGGTCTACGTCAAGCACACCGGCCAGTCGCTGAAGAAAATCGAAGACGCGCTCGAACGAGACTATTTTCTCACCGCCGAAGCGGCCAAGGACTTCGGCCTGGTCGATCAGGTCATCGACAAGCGCCCGGAGGAAATGCTGCCCAAACCCGCCTGATTTTGGCCTTCGGGCGGTTCCATAATGTGGCTAGACCGGTATCGGGACGTACGGCGGGGCGGCCGGTGTTTGGATATGTGAGCGA
>NZ_JACRAW010000118.1 GCF_016213215.1 Bradyrhizobium sp.
ACATTGGCCAAGTCGGCTATAGCCGACTTGGGTGGCGCGAACCCGGAATCCAGAGCCATCTCACGTGTTGCATCTGGATTCCGGGTCCGCTCGCTGCGCGAGCGTCCCGGAATGACGGTTAGGATTTCAACGCCTTCAGCTGCGCCGCCGCGCTGTCGCGCAGCATGCCGAGATCGCTGCCGATGGTGATGAAACGGAAACCGCGCTTAGCCAGGACGAGCGCGCGTTCGGTGTTGCTGCAATAGATGCCGGGAATCTTGCCGGCCTTGGTCGCTGCCTGACAGATGCGGTCGATGGCGCGCTCGACCTCCGCGGCCTGCACGTCCTGCGCCGTGCCGCCGCTCAACGCCGTCGACAGATCGTAGGGGCCGATGAACAGCGCATCGATGCCGGGCGTGGCGGCGATGGCCTCGACATTGCCGAGCGCGGTTGGCGTCTCGATCATGGCGAGTGTCAGCGTCCCGTCATTGGCCTCGCGCAGATAGTCGGTGGTGACGCTTTTCCCTTGCAGCGCCATGGCGCGCTGCGGACCCCAGCTGCGCTCGCCGAGCGGCGGGTATTTGGCTACGGCGGCGAACTGGCGGGCATCGCGCTCGGTGTTGATCATCGGCGCAATGATCGCCTCGGCGCCGAAGTCGAGCGCACGCGACACGAAGGCGAAATCGCCCACCGGCACGCGCACCAGCGGTGTGCTGCCTGCATGATGCAGCGCGCCGACGGCCGCAACAATCGCGGCGGTATCCCACAGCCCGTGCTGCTGATCGATGACGACGGCGGGAAAGCCCTCGCGCGCGATCGTCTCGGCCGCTACCGCTGAGGCCAGCGTACACCAGGAGGAATACACCGTGTCGCCCGCGCGCAAGGCTCGGGCGAGGGTAAAGGCGGTCACGTCAGCCGCTCTTCTTGACTTGCTCGATCGCCTCATCGAGCAATTCGCTCATCTTGGCGCGAATTTGCTGCTGGTCGATGCCTTTAGCCTGCAAATCCTTTGCAACTTTACGCAAAACGTCGTTATCGCCGGTTTCCTCGAAGTCGGCGAGCACGACCTCCTTGGCATAGGCGTCGGCATCGGCGCCGCTTTTACCGAGCACGCCGGCGGCCCAGAGCCCCAAGAGTTTGTTGCGACGAGCCATCGACTTGAATTTCAATTCCTCGTCATGCGCGAACTTCTTCTCGAAGCCTTCCTCGCGCTTGTCGAATGTGGTCATGCCGCCCTCATTTTTTGTTCTAGCGCATGATCTTATCGGGGATCATGCGTGCGCGACCATATGATCGCGTTCGCACATACAACTGCTGCGCCTTGCATATCGCTAGCCAACCGTCAAGGCAACCGGCCGGCGGGCTATTGCGGCGAAATTGCGAAGTGGAAAACGTGACGCGAGGTCGATTGTGCTGCCCGGACCGATCGGCTAGGTTCGACTCGTGCCCGGACAATTTGACGCGCTAGGCTGAGCGTCCGGTCCCGCCGCCGCGGATCTCGAAGCCACTAAAGGAGCCACGGCAAATCCAATGGACTTTCAAAAACCACGGTACATCCCGATGAGTCGCCGCCGCCGCATTTACGAAGGCAAGGCGAAGGTCCTCTATGAAGGCCCGGAGCCGGGCACGCTGATCCAGCACTTCAAGGACGACGCGACTGCCTTCAACGCCAAGAAGCACGAAGTGATCGAAGGCAAGGGCGTCCTCAACAACCGGATCTCCGAATACGTATTCCAGCATCTCAATGATATCGGGGTTCCCACCCACTTCATCCGGCGGCTCAACATGCGCGAGCAGTTGATCCGCGAGGTGGAGATTATTCCGCTCGAAGTGGTGGTGCGCAACGTCGCCGCCGGTTCGCTGGCGACGCGGCTGGGCATCGACGAAGGCACCCAGCTGCCGCGCTCGATCATCGAGTTCTATTACAAGAACGACAAGCTCAACGACCCGATGGTGTCGGAAGAGCACATCACCGCCTTCGGCTGGGCCAGTCCGCAAGAGATCGACGACGTCATGGCGCTCGCCATCCGTGTCAACGACTTCCTGTCCGGTCTGTTCCTCGGCGTCGGCATCCGCCTGGTCGACTTCAAAATGGAGACCGGCCGGCTGTGGGAAAACGACGTGATGCGTATCGTCGTCGCCGACGAGATCTCGCCCGACAGTTGCCGGCTGTGGGACATCAAGAACAACGACAAGCTCGACAAGGATCGTTTCCGCCGCGATCTCGGCG
>NZ_JACRAW010000121.1 GCF_016213215.1 Bradyrhizobium sp.
CACCCTCTCCCACAAGGGGAGAAGGTAGGAGCGCTCGGGAAGAGATTGACCGCTATTGATCAGCGATGGGTTGCCGGGTCAAGCCCGGCAACGACGCTTCCGGCCTAGGCAAAATAGATCAGGCCGAGCCAATCGGCGACCAGCGCCGGCTTGTCCTCGCCCTCGATCTCGACCGTGACGTTGGTGCGCGATTGCAGCTCGTTGGGCTTGCGCAGCTTGGCTTCGGTCAGCGTGAAACGGCCGCGCACGCGGGAGCCGGAGCGGACCGGCGAGATGAAGCGCAGCTTGTCGAAGCCGTAATTGACGCCCATCGTCGTGCCTTCGATCGCCGGCATCACCTCATAGGACATGATGCTGAGAAGCGACATCGTCAGGAAGCCGTGGGCAATGGTGGTCCCGAACGGTGTCTGTTTGGCGCCTTCAGGATCGACGTGGATGAACTGGTGATCCTCAATTACATCGGCAAAGGCGTTGATGCGGTTCTGATCGAGCAGATGCCATGACGATAGGCCGATTTCCTTGCCGACCATGTCCTGGTAGGCTTGCAGCGAGATCGGCGGCTTCTTCCAGATCTTGTTCATTCCCTAACTTTCTGTGCGAAGTTTCTGCAGCTCCGGGAAATCCTCTTCCCGGTATTCTCGTCCCCGCAACGGATCGTCGCGATCATTGTCGCGCTCCAGGCGGCGCAAATGGACGCGGCGGATCTTGCCCGAGATGGTCTTGGGCAGTTCGGCCACCAGCTCGATCCGCCGGACGCGCTTGAACGGCGACAGGCGTGCGTTCAGATGCCGGAAGATCGACAGCGCCGTTTGCGGTGAAGGCGCGGCGCCCGATACCAGCAGCACGAACGCCTTGGGAATGGCGAGGCGAATGGGATCGGGGCTCGGCACCACCGCGGCTTCCGCCACCAGTTCATGCTCGAGCAACACGCTTTCAAGCTCGAACGGGCTGATGCGGTAGTCGGAGGATTTGAACACGTCGTCGGACCGGCCGACGAAGGTCAGATAGCCGTCCTCGTCCGCGAACACCACATCGCCGCTGCGATAGAGCTCGCCGTCGACGCCGGACAGTTTGCCGTCGTCGCCCTGGTAACCCTGCATCAGGCCGGCGGGCCGGTCGGCGCCAAGCATGAGCGTCACCTCGCCTTCCCTGGCGGGATGTCCGTCAGCATCGCTGATCTGGATTTTGTAGCCGGGCAGCGGCCGGCCCATCGATCCGATCTTGACCTTCTGGCCCGGCGGATTGCCGGCCAGCGCCGTCGTCTCGGTCTGGCCGTAGCCGTCGCGGATGGTCAGGCCCCAGGCGACGCGCACCTGGTCGATGACTTCGGGATTGAGCGGTTCGCCCGCGCCGCAGGCCTCGCGAAGGGCGACCTTGAACGAGGCGAGGTCCTCCTGAATGAACATCCGCCACACCGTCGGCGGGGCGCACAGCGTAGTGACGCGGCAGCGCTCGATCGTGGAGAGCAGGCCCTTGGCGTCGAAGCGCGGCTGGTTGACCACGAAGATGGTGGCGCCGGCGTTCCACGGCGCGAAAAAACAGCTCCAGGCGTGCTTCGCCCAGCCCGGCGAGGAAATGTTGAGGTGGATGTCGCCCGGCTGCAGTCCGATCCAGTACATCGTCGACAGGTGGCCGACGGGATAGCTGCGCTGGCTGTGCCGTACCAGCTTCGGCTTCGCGGTCGTACCCGAGGTAAAGTACAGGAGCATCGGATCCTCGGCCTTGGTCGGGCCGTCGGGCGTGAACGTCTCCGGCTCCTCAGCGGCCTGTTCATAGGCGAGCCAGCCGGGTGGCGGCGGGCGCGCGCCTACCACGATGCGCACGAGATCATCGGTGCCGAGCCCGGCGAATTTCGCCACCTGGTCCTGCGCGGCAACCACAGCCCTCGCCCTGCCGCGGTCGAGCCGGTCGCGCAACTCGTCCGCGGTAAGAAGCGTGGTGGCGGGGATGACGACCACGCCGAGCTTCATCGCCCCCAGCATGGTCTCCCACAGCGGGACGACGTTTCCGAGCAACAGCAACAGATGATCGCCGCGCTTCAAGCCCTGCGCGCGCAGGAAGTTCGCAACCTGATTGGAGCGGCGCGACAGCGCCGCGAAGGAGAGCTTCGTCTGCTCGTCCCTGCCGGCATCGACGATCCACAGGGCCGCCCGGTCCCTGCTTTTGGGGTCGCGGGCGAGCTCGGCATCGAACCAGTCGAGCGCCCAGTTGAACGGCACAGGATCCGGCCAGCGAAATCCTCTTACCGCGGTCTCGTAATCCGTTCGATGTTCGAGCAGAAAGGCGCGCGCTTCCTGAAAGGTCGTCATCTCAGGTCGTCCTCTCTGCGGCGGTTCTGATCACCCAGATCATGACGCCCGCTATTTCCCGGTAAGCCCCCTAACGTGCTTGATAATTCCGGAAAAATCCACCCCGCCGTTACCGGCGGTCTCGAACGCCTGGTAGATCTGCTGGGCATGCTGGCCGAGCGGGGTCGCCGCGCCGGAGGCCGTGGCGGCGTCCTGCGCCAGGGTCAGGTCCTTCAGCATCAGGGCCGTGGCAAAGCCGGGCTTGTAGTCGTTGTTGGCGGGCGATGTCGGCACCGGACCCGGGACCGGACAATAGGTCGTCAGCGACCAGCACTGGCCCGAAGAGGTCGAGGCAACGTCAAACAGCGCCTGATGCGACAGGCCGAGCTTCTCGGCCAGCACAAAGGCTTCGCCGACCGCGATCATCGAGATACCGAGGATCATGTTGTTGCAGATCTTGGCCGCCTGCCCCGCTCCGGCGCCGCCGCAATGCACGATCTTCTTTCCCATCTTCTCAAGGACGGGCCGAGCCACCGAAAAGGCCCGCTCGTCACCGCCGCACATGAAGGTCAGGGTCGCGGCCTTGGCGCCGCCGGTGCCGCCGGACACCGGCGCATCGATCGAGAGGACGCCGTACTGGCCGGCGAGCGCATGCGCCTGCCTGGCGCTGTCGACATCGATGGTCGAGCTGTCGATGATCAGCGCGCCGCCGGTCATGGCGGGGACGACCTCGTTCCACACCGAGAGCACGTGCTTGCCGGCCGGCAGCATGGTGACCACGACTTCGGCCCCCTTGACAGCGGCGACGGCGCTTTCGGCGATGGTGGCACCATCCGCTTTCGCCTGATGGCGCGACGCCTCGGCCAGATCGTAGGCCACGACCTGGTGCCCGGCCTTGACCAGATTGGCCGCCATCGGGCCGCCCATATTGCCGAGACCAATGAATGCGATGATTGCCATGGGATCCCCCTCCGCTTCTCTCTATCTTTGTTGGTCGAACACGAGCTCGTCGGCGCCGATCGGCGCAAAGTAAGGCGCGACCATTTCCGGCGTGACTTCATCGATGGTGGCCGGCGACCATTTCGGATTGCGGTCCTTGTCAATGACCGCCGCGCGCACGCCCTCGCGGAAATCGTCGCTGCGGAACACTTCGAGCGACGCGCGATATTCCCGCACCAGGCACTCTTCGAGCGAGGATGCGCCCCGCGCGAGGCGCAAGAGCTTCAGCGCCACCACCATGCCACGCGGCGATTTCTCGCCCAAGGTATTCAGCGTGGACTGTGCCAGATCGGTGCCGTCGCGTTTCAAGGCTTCGATGATGTCGTGCATGCTGTCGTGGCCGAACCAGCCATCGATCTGCTTCTGCAGCGAGGCTACTGGGCCAGCATTCTCTCCGGTGGCAAAGCCGTCGATCACCTTTTTCACGTCACCTGGGCCTGCACCCGCCCGGACTTTCGTGAGCGCATCGCGGAGCTCCGGCCATTTTGCCGACGGCACCACGGCATCGGCAAATTTTGCGTAGATGGCATCGGGGCCGTTCATGGTCTGGCCGGTCAGGCCGAAATAGGTGCCGATCTCGCCGGGCGCGTGCGATAGCAGCCAGGTGCCGCCGACGTCCGGAAAAAAGCCGAGACCAACCTCGGGCATCGCCAGTTTCGTCCGCTCGGTGACGACGCGGTGGCTGGCATGCGCCGACAGGCCGACGCCGCCGCCCATCACGAGGCCATCCATGAACGCGACGTATGGCTTCGGATACTTCGCGATCCGGGCATTCATGATGTATTCCTGGCGCCAGAACACCTTGCCGAGATCGCCTCCGGCACAAGAGCTCTCGTAAAGCCCGCGGATATCGCCGCCGGCGCACAGGCCGCGCTCGCCCGCCCCCTCCAGCAGCACCAACACCACGTCCGGATCGGACTCGAACCGGTCGAGCGCCGCGTCGATGCCGAGCGACATTTCCAGCGTCATCGCGTTGATCGCCTTGGGGCGGTTCAGGCGGATGATCCCGGCCGCCCCCTCGCGGCGAACGACCAGATCAGCTTCAGGATCGGCGGGAGCTGTCGTCATCGCGCACCCTCGATCAGCTTGCGCGCCACGATCAGCCGCATGATCTCGTTGGTGCCTTCGAGGATCTGGTGCACGCGCAAATCGCGCACGATCTTCTCGATCCCGTATTCGCTCAAATAGCCGTAGCCGCCGTGAAGCTGCAGCGCCTGATTGGCGACCTCGAAGCCGACATCGGTGCCGAAGCGTTTTGCCATGGCACAGAGCATGGTCGCGTCGGGATCCTTGCGGTCGAGCGCGGCCGCGGCGCGCCACAGGAAGGTTCGCGCGGCCTCGAGCTCGATCGCCATGTCGGCAAGGCGGAACTGCAGGGCCTGGAATTCGTCGAGCCGCTTGCCGAAGGCTTTGCGCTCCTTCATGTAGGCGCGCGCCTTCTCCAGCGCTGCTTGCGCGCCGCCCAGCGAGCATGCGGTAATGTTGAGCCGCCCACCATCGAGCCCTGCCATCGCGACCTTGAAGCCGATGCCCTCCTCGCCCAGGCGGTTGGCAACCGGCACCCGCGCGTTCTCGAACATGACTGCCCGCGTCGGCTGCGCGTTCCAGCCCATCTTGCGTTCATTGGCGCCGAACGATACGCCGGGCGTATCAGCCTCGACCACGAGCGTCGATACACCGCCAGGGCCGTCGCCGCCGGTCCGCACCATCGCCACCAGGAGATCGGTGCTGCCGGCGCCCGAAATGAACTGCTTCTGGCCGTTCAGCACATAGGTATCGCCGTCGCGCACCGCGCGCGTGCGCAACGCTGCGGCGTCCGAGCCCGCGCCAGGCTCGGTCAGGCAGTAAGAGGCGACCAGTTCCATGGTGCAGAGCCTGGGCAGCCATTTGCGGCGCTGCGCCTCGTTGCCGTAGGCGTCGATCATCCAGGACGCCATGTTATGGATCGAGATGAACGCCGACACCGTCGGGCATCCCGTCGCCAGCGCCTCGAAGATCAGCGCCGCATCGAAGCGCGTCATCGCCGAGCCGCCGACGTCGTCACGGATGTAGATCCCGCCCATGCCGAGGGTCGCCGCCTCGCGCATCACGTCGACGGGAAAGTGCTTCTCCTCGTCCCAGCGCAGCGCGTGTGGCGCGATCTTTTCCGCGGCAAAATCCCGCGCCATATCGCGAACCGCAATCTGGTCCTCGTTCAGAGCGAACTGCATCTCCTCGCCTCGCTCCATCCCTTTAAGATTCGCGCATGATCCTATCCGGAAAACCGGTGCCCACTTTTCCGGATCATGCGCCGCTACTTCATGGTCGGGATCGAGAACTCCGCGCCTTCCTTGACGCCTGACGGCCAGCGCGAGGTGACCGTCTTGGTCTTGGTGTAGAAGCGGATCGAGTCCGGACCGTGCTGGTTGAGGTCGCCGAAACCCGACTTCTTCCAGCCGCCGAAGGTGTAGTAGGCGATCGGCACCGGGATCGGCACGTTGATGCCGACCATGCCGACATTGACCTTGGCGGCGAAATCGCGCGCGGCATCGCCGTCGCGGGTAAAGATGGCAACGCCGTTGCCGTAGTCGTGCTCGGTCGGCAGCGCCAGAGCTTCGTTGTAGTCGTGCGCGCGCACCACCGAGAGCACGGGGCCGAAGATCTCTTCCTTGTAGATCCGCATGTTCTTGGTGACGTTGTCGAACAGCGAGCCGCCCAGGTAGAAGCCTTTCTCGTAACCCTGCATCTTGAAGCCGCGGCCGTCGACGGCGAGCGTCGCGCCCTCCTTGATGCCGAGGTCGATATAGCTCTTCACGCGCTCGACGGCTTCGCGGGTCACCAGCGGACCGAAATCGGCGGAAGGATCGATCGAGGTGCCGATCTTCAGGGATTCGACGCGCGGGATCAGCTTTTCCATCAACCGGTCGGCGGTGGCCTTGCCGACGGGCACGGCGACCGACACCGCCATGCAGCGTTCGCCGGCCGAGCCGTAGCCGGCGCCGATGAGCGCGTCGACCGCCTGGTCCATGTCGGCATCGGGCATGACGATGGCGTGGTTCTTGGCGCCGCCGAAGCACTGGCAGCGTTTGCCGGTCTGCGCCGCGCGCGAGTAGATGTATTCCGCAATGGCCGTGGAGCCGACAAAGCCGATCGCCTTGATGTCGGGATCGTCGAGGATCGCGTCGACCGCTTCCTTGTCGCCGTTGACGACATTGAGGATGCCCGCCGGCAATCCGGCTTCCATCATCAGTTCGGCGAACCGCATCGGCACGCCGGGATCACGCTCGGACGGCTTGAGAATGAAGGCGTTGCCGCAGGCGATCGCCGGCGCGAACTTCCACATCGGGATCATCGCCGGAAAATTGAATGGCGTAATTCCAGCAACTACTCCGAGCGGCTGGCGCATCGAATAGATGTCGATGCCGGGGCCTGCGCCTTCGGTGTACTCGCCCTTCAACAGGTGCGGGATGCCGCAGGCAAATTCGACGACCTCGAGCCCGCGCTGGATGTCGCCCTTGGCGTCGGGAACGGTCTTGCCGTGCTCGCGCGCGAGCAGTTCGGCGAGCTGGTCGTAGTCGCGCTGAACCAGTTCGAGGAACTTCATCATCACGCGGGCGCGGCGCTGCGGGTTGGTCGCGGCCCATTCCCGCTGCGCTGCCTTGGCGTTTTCGACCGCCGCGCGGACCTCGGCTTTCGACGCCAGCGCCACCTTGGCCTGGACGTCACCCGTCATCGGCTCGAAGACATCGGCCGTTCGGCCCGACGTACCCTTGATCTCCTTGCCGCCGATGAAATGTCCGATTGAGCGCATGAATACCTCCCTACACGCGGGTCAACTTGCTTTACAAACCCTATTGACCTGCATTTTATAGGATTCAAGTCTGAGATATTGCACCATAGATGTGCGGAAATGCTGGATCAAGGCACGATCGATTGGGACGACTTCCGTTTCGTGCTGGCTATTGTGCGGGGCGGATCGGTTTCGGCCGCGGCAAAGCAGCTCGGCGTCGATCATGCCACGGTGATCCGGCGGGTCGACCGGCTGGAACGCCACCTTTCCGCAAAACTGTTTGACCGGCGCAAGACCGGATACCTTTTGACCGAAGCAGGGCAGCGGGTCGCCGACAGCGCCGAAGCGATGGAGTCGACCATCGTCGCCAACCAGGAACTGGTCGGCGGTTCGCTCGCCCGCCTCACCGGCACGGTGCGGATCGGCGCGCCCGACGGCTTTGGCAGCCATTTCCTGGCGCGACGGCTGGTGCAGTTCGCCGACCGGTACCCCGATCTCGATCTGCAACTGGTCGCCACCGCACGCTTGTTCAGCCTGTCAAAACGCGAGGCCGACATCGCAATCAGCCTGTCGATGCC
Source organism: Bradyrhizobium sp. (assembly GCF_016213215.1). Lineage (GTDB taxonomy): Bacteria > Pseudomonadota > Alphaproteobacteria > Rhizobiales > Xanthobacteraceae > Bradyrhizobium. The sequence goes on from NZ_JACRAW010000121.1 coordinate 7,635, forward strand.
GAAGGAAGGCCGGATCGTCGGCCGCAAGCTGCTCGACTACGATCTCGGGCTTTACGCCGCCGCCGCCTACCTCGATCGCGTTCCGAGGATCGCGGCGCGGCAGGATCTGCAGGGCCATCGTTTCGTCGGCTATATCGAGGAGCTCCTGTTCACGCCCGAGCTCGATTATCTGCCGCAGGTCTCGCCGAAGATCTCCGCTCGGTTCCGCAGCGCCAACCTGATCGCGCAGCTCAATGCCACCATCGCCGGCTTTGGTATCGCAGTGCTGCCGCACTTCATGGCGAGCGCCCATCCGGAACTGCGGCCCGTCCTGCCGGACGAGGTATCGATCACCCGCACCTTCTGGATGCTGATGCATGCCGACAGCAAGGACCTCGCGCGGATCCGCGCCGTTGCCGACTATATTTCCGAGATCGTCGAACGTGAGCGCGCGCTGTTCAGCCGGCCGACAGCAGCGGCAGCATCGGCCTAGAGCGGCCGCGCCCGCGGTTTTTTCGCTGCCGACGGCTTGGCCTTACCGCCCCGGGCGCGCTCGATGGCTGCTTCACGGCCGGCCTTCAATACTTCCTCGGAGAGTTCACCGGCCCCGGCAACTCGCGCCAGCAGCAGTGTGCCGGCCATGGTTATCAGCGTCGCGATCGCCTGCTTGCGCGCCGCCTTTCGCGGCACAGCGGTAATCTGATCGGCCATCAGTTCGATCATCTGATCGATCTTGCCGCTGAAGGCGCGGCGTGTCTTCGGGCTCTCCCGCGCGATTTCGGCCCCCAGGGCGACGATCGCGCAGCCATGGCCGGGATCGTCGCGATGCGGCATCGACAGGTACGACTCCGCGATCAGCGCCAGCCGCTTCTCCGGCGCAGTCTGCTCGGTGAGCTTGCGCCAGTGCTCCGTGGAGCGGTCCATCGCATAGGCGAACGCCTCGGCGAGCAGCGCATCCCGGGAAGGAAAATGCGCATAGAACCCGCCATGGGTCAGGCCCGCCTCCTTCATGAGATCGGCGACACCGACGCCGTGCGCGCCCTTCTCGCGCAGCCGCACCGACGCCTTCCGGACGATTCGGGCGTGGGTTTCCTGCTTGTGTTCCTTGGAATAGCGCATCGGAGTCTCTTTTGATGATTGCAGTCATACAATAGCACTCGGAGAGATGAAAGGCGGCACTACTACTGAGAATTTCCGACCATCGAAAAAGTTGCTGTCGCGTGCACTGCAAGGTTGCCGGCCCCATCGCGCAAGAACCCCTCGGCATAGCTCGATTGCCGTCCGAGCTTGATCAGCTTGCCTTCGGCCGAAATCGTGCCCGAACGCACCGATAGCGGACGCAGATAGGTGAGCTTGAGGTCCGAGGTAACCGAGCCCCGACCCGCCGGCAGCATGGTCGAGATCGCGCAGCCCATGGCGGTGTCGAGCAAGGCGGCCGCGGTGGCGCCGTGCAGGAGCCCGACGGTATTTTCCAGCGCCTCATGCGGCTGAAGCTCCATCACGACCCGCCCCGGCTCGGCGACGCGCAGGCGAAAGTCGATGAGGCGCGCCATCGGCGGCTCCGGCAGGAGCCCATCCCGGATCGCACGCATGGCCTCCAGCCCCGACATGCTCGCCGCCGCCTTCGCAACCGGCCCCGGCGCCTGCCAGTCCACGACCCGCTCCCGGCGCAGCGCGGGCGAAAACAGGTCGGCCATTTCGGAAATCGCCACAGGAAAACCCTCCTTTGTATGACTCTTATCATACTATGTGGCGGACGTTGCCCCGGCAACCCGCGCGAACGCTGCCGCTTGACAAGACGGCGTTTTCGCCGGGAACTGCGCTCCCAGGCAACGGCGCAGCCGCCAACCGGGGAAACGTCCATGGAAATGCTCAACCACCATTGCGGCATCGATCGCGACGAGCGCGGCGTCGTCCGCCTCACCATCTGCAATGCGGGCTCGCTCAACATCCTGAGTTCGCCCGTCACCGACGGCGTGCGAGAGGGGCTCACGCGGCTGGCCTCCGACCGGGGGATCCGCGCGCTGATCCTTCAGGGCCAGGGCGAAAAGAGCATGATCGGCGGCGCCGATATCAAGGAGATGGCCAAGCTCGAGCAGAAATCGGCCGAGGCGTTCATCAGCCGCCTGCGCGATCTGTGCGAGGCGGTGCGCGCCTTCCCGTCGCCCGTGATCGCACGAATGCCGGGCTGGTGCCTCGGCGGCGGCCTCGAAGTCGCGGCGGCCTGCGATTTCCGCATCGCCGCGCATGACGCCACGTTTGGCATGCCGGAAGTGCGCGTTGGCATCCCCTCCGTGATCCATGCCGCCCTGCTGCCGCGCCTGATCGGCTGGGGGCGAGCGCGCTGGCTGGTCATGACGGCCGAGAACATCGATGCTCCGACCGCGCTTGCCTGGGGACTGGTGGACGTCGTCGCACCGCCGGGCGGGCTGGACGAGGCGGTCGAGCACACGATCAAGAGCCTGCTGGAATGCGGTCCCGAGGCGTTGCGCGCGCAGAAGGCCCTGCTGCGGCAGTGGGAGGAATTGCCCCTGACCGAGTCGGTCAATTTGAGTGTCGCCGTATTCGGAAAGTCCTTCCTGACCGACGAGCCCAAGCGGCTGATGCAGGGCTTCATCGACCGGAAGCGATAGCTCCAGCCCGTCATCGTCGGCGAAGGCTGGACGATCCAGTAAACACAATTGGTACCGGATGCCTTGCCTCGGGGGGCATACCGCTCATGCGAGCACGACAATTTGTCATGGCGAGCGCCATTGCCTTTCCCGCAGCGCATCATATGATGATCGTCATCCCACTATTGCACGAGGAGATTCGCCATGGCCGCAGCTTCCGATCCCGTCGTCGTCCTCTCCGCGGCCCGGACCCCTCTCGGCCGCTTCATGGGGGAGCTCTCACCCTTCAGCGCCCACAAGCTCGGCTCCCATGTGATCTCCGCCGCGATCGAGCGCGCCGGGCTGGCTCCGGAGAAGGTAGACGAGGTGCTCATGGGCTGCGTGCTGCCGGCAGGCCAAGGCCAGGCTCCGGCGCGCCAGGCCGCGCGCGGCGCGGGGTTGCCGGATGCGACCGGCGCCACCACGATCAACAAGGTGTGTGGTTCCGGCATGAAGGCTACGATGCTGGCGCACGACATCATCAACGCCGGCTCGGCGGCCATCGTCGTGTCCGGCGGCATGGAGAGCATGAGCAACGCACCCTATCTGCTTGCCAAGGCGCGCGCCGGCTATCGCGCCGGCCATGACCGCATCATCGACCACATGATGATGGATGGACTCGAAGATGCCTACGAGACCGGCCGGTCCATGGGCGATTTCGGCGAAGCCACCGCGGAAGCCTATCAGTTCACCCGCAAGGACCAGGACGCATACGCGATCGAAACCTTGAGCCGCGCCCGCAAGGCGGTCGAGAGCGGCGCCTTCAAGGCGGAGATCGCCCCGATCACGCTGACTGAGAAGAGCGGACCAAGGACCATCGCCAATGACGAGCATCCGCTGAAGGTCGATCCGGTTAAGATCCCCGGCCTGAAGCCGGCATTCCGCCAGAGCGGCACCATCACCCCGGCCGCCTCCTCCGCCAATGCCGACGGCGCCGCCGCGCTGATTCTGGCCAGGCGCTCGCTCGCCGAGCGCAACGGACTGCGGTTGCTTGCCGAAATCAAGGGACACGCCACCCACAGCCAGGAACCGCAGTGGTTCACCACCGCACCGATCCCGGCGATCCGCAAGCTGCTCGACAAGGTCGGCTGGAGCGTGTCCGACGTCGACCTGTTCGAGATCAACGAGGCCTTTGCGGTGGTGGCGATGGCGGCGCAGCGCGACCTCGGGATTCCGCGCGAGAAGCTCAACGTCAATGGCGGCGCCTGCGCGCTCGGCCATCCCATCGGCGCCACCGGCGCGCGCCTGATCGTCACGTTGCTGCACGCACTCGAAGCGCAGAACCTGAAGCGAGGCGTGGCCGCGCTGTGCATCGGCGGTGGCGAGGCCACCGCCATTGCGGTCGAGCGCATCGTTCACTGAAAGCCTTTCAACGACACCCTTAAACCAGGAGATGGGATGATCTCGAACTGGCTAGCCGCTCGCCTCGACCGCCGCAATATCCACTACGGCTGGGTGATGGTCGGCGTCACTTTCCTGGCCGCCCTGATCAGCGCCGGCACGGTCGGCGCGCCCGGCGTCTTCATCGTTCCGCTGCAGAAGGAATTCGGCTGGAGCACGGCGGAGATCTCCTCGGCTCTGTCGATCCGTTTCATCCTGTTCGGCCTGATAGCGCCGTTCGCCGCCGCCCTGCTCAACCGCTACGGCCTGCGCAGCGTGACCCTCGTCGCGCAGCTGATCGTCGTCTCCGCGCTGGTGGCCTCGTTGGCAATGACGCAGATCTGGCAGTTGATGCTGCTGTGGGGCGTGGTGATCGGCATCGGCACCGGCATGACCGCGTTGGTCCTCGGGGCAACGATCGCGACGCGCTGGTTCTCCGCGCGGCGCGGCCTCGTCGTCGGCATCATGACCGCGAGCGTTGCCACGGGACAGCTCGTGTTTCTCCCGCTGCTCGCGAGCTTGACCGAACGCCATGGCTGGCGCGTCGCGCTGGCGCTGGTCTGCGTCATGCTTGGCGTGTCCGCACTCGCCGTCCTGCTGGTCATGCGCGACCGCCCGAGCGATGTAGGCCTGCGACCGTTCGGCGACGAGGGTACGGAGCCCCTGCCCGCGCCGCCGGTCACCAAGGCACCGATCATGGCCGCGGCACTGGGAACCCTGCGCGATGCCTCGCGCAGCGGCGTGTTCTGGATGCTGTTCGCGACGTTCTTCATCTGCGGCGCCAGCACCAACGGCCTGGTGCAGGTTCACCTGATCCCGATGTGCCTCGATTTCGGCATTTCGCAGGTGCAGGCCGCGGGCCTTCTTGCCGCCATGGGCATTTTCGATTTCGTCGGCACCATTCTCTCGGGCTGGCTGTCGGACCGCTACGACAACCGCTGGCTCCTGTTCTGGTATTACGGACTGCGCGGGCTGTCGCTCGTCTTCCTCCCCTTCACCGACTTCTCGTTCTACGGCCTGTCGCTGTTCGCTATCTTCTATGGCCTGGACTGGATCGCAACCGTTCCGCCGACGGTCCGGCTCACCGCGCAACAGTTCGGCACGGAGCGCGCCAATCTGGTGTTCGGCTGGGTATTTGCCGGCCATCAACTCGGCGCCGGAGCAGCGGCTTTCGGCGCCGGCCTGTCGCGCACCGTGTTCGCGAGCTACCTGCCCGCCTTCTTCGCTGCCGGTGCGCTGTGTGTAGTCGCCGCTATGATTGCTCTCACGATCTCGAAGCAGGCGAAACCGGCGGCGGCGTAGGCGAGAGTCGCGCCCGTGTCCGTCATTGCGAGGAGCGAAGCGACAAAGCAATCCAGTCTAGCGAAGCATTCTGGATTGCTTCGCTCGCAATGACCCGATTAAACTTACGGCCTGATTCTCATGTTCGTGGCCGGTCCCGGCGTGCGCAGCGGCTCGGCGAGGCGCGCGAACTCGCACAGGAGCGAGCGCGTCTTGCGCGGATCGATGATCTCCTCGACCCAGAACTTCTCCGCCGAGCGGAAAGGCGAGCGCAGCTTGTTGAGGCGATCCTCGATTTCCTTCAGCTTAGCCTCCGGGTCTTCCGCGGCAGCGATATCGGCGCGGTAGGCCGCCTCGATGCCGCCCTCCAGCGGCAGCGAACCCCAGTAGGCCGACGGCCAGGCATAGCGGACCGAGAAGCGGTCCGCGGGCTGATGCACCACGCCGGCGACGCCGAAGGAGTTGCGCACGATCACCGTGCACCAGGGCACCGTGCTCTGGTTGACGGCGGCCATGGCGCGAACGCCGAGCCGAATGGTCGCTGTCTTCTCGGCTTCCAGGCCGATCATGAAGCCCGGGCAATCCATGAGGTAGACGATCGGAAGATGGAAGGTCTCGGCGAAATCGACCCAGCGGATGACTTTCTGGCAGGCGTCGGCCGTCCACGAGCCGCCATAGTGGTACGGGTCGCTTGCGAGCACCAGCACCACGCGGCCCTCCAGCCGTGCCAGGCCGACGATGACGGGGCGGCCGAAATTGCCGGTCACTTCGAAGAAGGAGCCCTTGTCGACCACCGCCTCGATAAGCGGCCGCATCTTGTAGACCTGGCGCCGATTGCGCGGCACCGCCTTGATCAAGGATTCCTCCGCTCGTTCGGGGTCATCACTGCACGGCAGCGTCGGCGGCAGTTCGTAGACCGACGAGGGCAGATAGGACAAAAAGCGCCGCGCGCAGGCGAACGCCTCCTCCTCGGTCTCCGTCGCGTGATCGATCGCACCGGCGCGGGTCTGGATGTCGGCACCGCCCAGTTCCTGCTTGCCGAGGTCCTGCCCCAGCCGCTTCACCACCGGCGGACCCGCGACGAACATCGCGGAGTTGTTGGTCATGATCGAATAGTGGCTCGCCGCCAGACGCGCCGCGCCAAGGCCCGCAACCGAACCGAGCCCGAGTGCCACCACGGGCACGAGCGACATGTTCTCGGTCGTGTAGCGATACCAGCGATTGCCCCCGATGCCGCCGGGGAGATTGGCCGCGCCCTTGGTCTCAATTGTCTTCACCGAGCCGCCGCCGCCGGACCCTTCGATGATCCGGACGATCGGCAAGCGGAAATCATGCGCCATTTCCTCGGCCATGATGGGCTTGGCCGAGATTGAGGCATCCGCGGAGCCGCCGCGCACGGTGAAGTCATCGCCGACCACGACCACCGTGCGACCGTCGATCCTCGCACGGCCGAACACGCAGTTCGCCGGCGTCACGTGCTTGAGCTCGCCGTGTTCGTCGTATTCGCCGATGCCGGACACGGCACCGATCTCGTGGAAGGTGTTCGCATCGATCAATTTGTCGATGCGTTCGCGGACGGTGAGCCGGCCCTGATCGTGCTGGCGCTTGACCTTGTCAGCGCCGCCCATCTCGCGCGCGAACGCTTCGCGCCGAGCGAGCTCGTCTAGTTCCGGCTTCCAGTTCATTCATTCCCCCCGAATTCATAACCTTATTGTTGTTCTGAGCTGTCACCGGAATTGCCTTGCGCTCCAGGCGATTGTTGAAGAGATCGCCCTCGGCGCTCTCGAGCAGGCTGCCGATCGCCCTTCCCAACTCGATCATCGCGGGTGCGACCTCCTCGTGCAGCCGCTTCTCGTCATACATCGCGGACAGGAGTCCAATCGTGACCGCCACGACGGTCTGGTACTGCGGCGACCACATCGGCACCGCCAGTCCGTTGATGTGCGGGCTCCACAATCCACAGGCCACCACATAGCCGTGCTCGCGCAGGAACTGGCGATTGCCCTCGATGCGCGGCTTCAGCAGCTTCGCAGCATCCGGCATCTCGCGCTCGATCTCGGCGACCAGCGCGTCGCCGACCACAGGATCGAGCGCCGCGGTGTAGGCGTGGCCGGCCGCCGTGCTCGCCATCGCGATGCGGCTGCCCGTGACCTCATAGAGGCCGAGCGCACTCGCCGATCGTGCGTACTCGAAATAGACGAGATGGAAACGATCGGGGATCACGAAACCCACGGTGCCGGGCAGTTGATCGGCGACGTCCTGCAGCCGTTGCCTGATCAGGTTGCGAAGCTGCAGCCCCTTCATCATCGAGGTGCTCATCGCGACCGCACTGGGCCCGATGCGATATTTCTGATCGCGCGGCAGATAGACGAGCTGTCCCATGCGCGTCAGCGTGTGCGTGAGCCGCGACACCGTGGATCGCGGCAATCCGCAGCGGTTGGAAATTTCCAGATTTCCCAGTCTGGACTCATGGCCTTCGAAGCATCGCAACACATCGAATGCACGCGATACCACCTGGATTACATCACCCTCGCCAGCCTCACCGGCGAGCATGCCTTGCTTACTCAACCTCTCCGAGCGTCTTCCCATTTTTTTCTCATTCCGTTCTGCGGAATTAAATTCCACTTGCAGAACAAGCTACATCAGGCAATTTGCAGTCACAACAAAAAGGCGGTTGGCATGCCAGATATCAAGATCGTCACGGAAGTCGCGGGTCGCGTCTGCGCGCTGCCCGTCGAAGTCGGAGGAAGCGTCGCAGACGGCGAGGAGATCGCGTTCGTCGAAGCCATGAAGATGGAGATTCCCGTACCCTCGCCCAAGGCCGGCACGGTGAAATCACTCCTCGTCGTCGTCGACGAAGTGGTGGCCGAAGGTCAGGCTATCGCGATCATCGAAAGCTGAAGCGCTTCACCGCGCTACGGTGGGGTTCCGCGACAATCTGTCCGATATCGCGCAACATTTTGCCGGCGCAAGCAACGGTACGCCGTTGCTATGCTGGCACGCAATCACGCCATCCGGCCAAAATTAACAAGTCTTCGCAAGGACGCGAAGATACTGGGAGGGACACATGATCCGTCGAACGCTTTCGCTCGCGCCCGCTTTGCTGGCGAGCCTTTCTCTCGCGGCATCGGCGCCGGCATATGCCGACGAGGTCAAGCTGCCGCCGACCATGGCGTTTACGGCCTACGATACCGGCACCGCCGGTTTCAACATGGCCGTCGCCGTCGGCAAGATGATGAAGGACAAGTACGGAACCGACGTGCGGGTGCTGCCCGCCGGCAACGACGTTGCGCGCCTGGCGCCGCTTCGAGCCAACCGGGCGACCGTTTCGGCCATGGGCTCCGGCAGCTATTTCGCCCAGGAGGGCGTGTTCGAATTCGGCGCCAAGGAGTGGGGGCCGCAAGCGCTGCAAGTCGTGCTGTCGACGGTCGATTGCAACGGCGCCTCGCTCGGCGTGGCGCGCGACACCGGGGTGACCCAGATCAAGGATCTCAAAGGCAAGCGTGTCGGCTTCGTGGTCGGCTCGCCGGCGCTCAACCAGAACGCACTCGCGATCCTGGCCTTTGCCGGGCTCAAGAAGGCGGATGTCCAGGCCGTCGAGTTTGCCAGCTACGGCGCTATGTGGAAGGGCATGACGAACGGCGATGTCGACGCAGCGTTCGCCACCACCATCACCGGCCCTGCCAAGGAGGTCGAGGCCTCGCCGCGCGGCCTGATCTGGCCCCCACTGCCCCACAAGGACAAGGAGGGCTGGGAGCGCGTGAAGAAAGTTGGATCCTTCTTCTTCCCGCATCTGGCCACCTGCGGTGCCGGCATCTCCAAGGACAAGCCGATCGAACTGGGCACCTATCCCTATCCGATCTTTGTCGTCTATGGTTCTCAGCCTGCCGACCAGGTCTACTCCGTCACCAAGGCCATGATCGCCGGCTATGATGCCTACAAGGATGCCGCGCCGGGCGCGAGCGGGCTCGCTGCCGACAAGCAGACGAAGAACTGGGTGGTGCCGGTGCATCCGGGCGCGGTGAAGGCGCTCAAGGAAGCCGGCCAGTGGAGCGCCGACCAGGAGGCGCACAACAACAAGCTCTTCAAGAGGCAGGAGGTATTGGCCGCGGCCTGGGCCGCGTACGGTAAGTCGAATCCGCCCTCGGACGAAAAAGCCTTCCTGGAAGGATGGATGAAAGCACGCGCAGCCGCGCTGGAGAAAGCCGCCATGCCGAACGGATTTGAGGGGTAGACCAGGCGTTCGTTCGCACAGCCGCCGCTTCAGTTACGGGATCAATATGTCGTCTGCTTCTCCGACCAACGCCCCGAACGAACAGACGAAGAAGATTGTATTTGACGATCCCCACGGCGCGGCCGGCAGTCTGCAGGAGGCCGAGGTCACCAGGGTCCGAACCCTGCGTGGCTTCTGGCGATTGGCTCTGGTCGCCGCTACAGCGGCGACCATCCTGCTTTGCATCAACCAGCAGTTCGCACTGCGCTTCCTGGTGGGCTACACGCAGCTGAACACGGAGTACTTCTATCTCCTGATCGCGCTGATGCTGCCCTTCACGTTCCTGATTTTCCCGGGCTCGGAGCGCGCGTCCATCGAGCGCATCCCCTGGTATGACGTCCTGCTCTTTCTTGTGACATTCGGCTCCGCACTCGTGCTGATGTCCAACGTGCGCAAGGCCGCCGAGGCCGGGTGGGAATTCGGCGGCGCGCCATCGACCGTCATCGTCGCCGGCGTCATGATGTGGGTGATCCTGATGGAGGCGCTGCGCCGGACCGGCGGCTGGAGCCTGCTGCTCAGCGTATTGCCGTTTACCGTGTACCCGCTGTTTGCCGACGCCAAATGGCTCGGGCCGTTCCGCGGCACCCAATCCACGCTGGAGCAGGCGACCGCCTACCATGTGCTGTCGGGCGAAAGCCTGCTCGGCATCCCGATCCAGGCCTTTGCCGACACGGTGATCGGCTTTCTCGTGTTCGGCACCGCGCTGATGATGACCGGCGCCGGCAAGTTCTTCATCAATCTCTCCTTTGCATTGTGCGGTACGTTCCGCGGCGGCGCCGCCAAAGTCTGCATTTTCGCGAGCGGCATGCTCGGCATGATGTCTGGCTCGATCATCTCCAACGTGCTGACCGCCGGCACCATGACAATTCCGGTCATGAAGAAGAGCGGCTTCCGCGCCTCCTATGCCGCCGCGATCGAGGCCTGCGCCTCGACCGGCGCCGTCCTGGCACCTCCGGTAATGGGCGCAACCGCCTTCGTCATCGCCCAATTCCTGAACGTCAGCTACGCAGAGGTCGCGGTCGCCGCAATTATTCCGGCAACGCTTTATTATATCGGCCTGTTCATGCAGGTCGATTCTTATGCGGCACGACACGGCCTGCAGGGTATCCCGCGCGCCGAGTTGCCGAGGGTGATCGATACGATCAAGGAAGGCTGGTACTACGTCTTCGTGATCGCGCTTCTCATCGTCATGCTGCTCTACTTCAAGCGCGAAAGCCACGCTCCGTTCTACGCGACCGCCCTGCTCCTGGTTCTCAACCAGATCTTCTCCAGGCAGACGCGCTGGACCGCGGGCACGATCAGCAAATTTCTTGAAGTGAACGGGCGCACCTTCGTGGAACTGGTCGGCATTCTGGCCGGCTGCGGTCTTCTGATCGGCGCGTTCTCCATGACAGGCGTGGTTTCGAGCCTTGCCAACGATCTACTGCATCTTGCCGGCGACAATGCCCTCCTGCTGCTCGCGATGTGCGCCTTCACCAGCCTCGTCCTCGGCCTCGGCCTGACGACCACCGCCTGCTACATCTTTCTCGCGATCCTGGTCGCCCCGGCATTGGAAAAGCTCGGCCTGAATCGGATGGCCGTGCACATGTTCATTTTCTATTGGGGCATGCTGTCGTCGATCACACCGCCCGTGGCGATCGCTTCCTTCGCCGCCGCCGGCATCGCCGGTTCGCCGGCGATGAAAACGGGATGGGAATCGATGTGGGTCGGCAGCATCATCTACTTCATCCCGTTCTTCTTCGTCCTGAACCCGGCACTGGTGCTGCAGGGCCCCAGCCCCTATCTCGCCGGGTTGGGCCTGATGGCGATGGCGGCGTTCGGCACGCTTTTCATCTGCGGCGGCATCCAGGGCTACCAACCGTTTGTCGGCGATCTCCGCGCTGCCGGCACGCTGGAATGGCCGATCAGAGTGCTGCTCGTCCTCGGCGGCTTCGTCATCGCAACGCCCGGCGGGGGTATCCTGCCGCTGTCGCAGATGCAGGTGTCCCTGCTGGGCATCGCCATTCTGATGCCCGCGCTGCTGGTTGCGCTGCTGCTGGTGCGCCGCCAGGCGCTCCTGCCCAACAGACTCCGCGCACCCTGAGCGGTACTAGCCGACGACTTCGGTAACCGGCTGCAGATCGACGCCGAAGGTCTCCAGGAACTTCGACGTCATGATGTAGAAGCCGATCGAGAGCTGCAGCTCGACCAGTGCGCCCGGCGTGAGCCTTGAAGCGATCGCGTTGAAGGTCACATCCGTCGGCCGGCGCAGCTTGACGACCTCGTCGGTGAACGCGAGCGCGGCTCGCTGCACCTCGTTGAAGCAGGTGGCCGACTGCCAGTTCTCCAGCGCCTCGTTCTGCTCGTCGGTGACGCCGACGCTCTTGCCGATGCGCTTATGCGCGGCGACTTCATACGGCGCTTCACACAGGATTCCGGTACGCGTGATCGCGAGCTCGCGCACGACGGGGTCGAGTTCGCCCTCGGAACGGATGGCCCGACCGAGCCGGCAATACTGTTCGAGATAGCGCGGCGAGTGCGCCATCATGCGAAAGATGTTGGCGTTGCGGTTCTTGCCTAGGATTTCACGCGTACGATCGGCAGCCTTTGCTGGATCGATGTAGTCGATGCGGGCCATCATTCACCTTGGGGTTCGATACGTGTTGTTCTTGTCGGTATCGGTTTCGCGAACCCTATCCGCCGACCGACTCAAGAGCAACACGAACGAGTCAAATTACCGCCGCATTACTGAACGACGGTTGCACCGTCGATACTTACCGAGTGGGGAGTGGTCTCGGTAAGTACTCGACGCGGGGTGTTCCGAGTAATAATCACTGACCGTCGTCGGCGCTTCTTGGCGCAGCGACGAGTCATGCCCGAGTCTAGGGAGAAGCAGGCATGAAGGGAGCCACCAAGAGGGCGGCCTCGGAGGCGCTCGCACATATGCTGGCGGTGACGGCGATGCTCGTCATCGTCAGCATATTGTTCTATTCGCGGTGATCCCTCGTAAAATGCGGCACCAGGCGTCCGGCGAACAGCTCGAAACGCGCGACGACCTCATCGCCGATGGCGAGATCCTTCTCGCCATGCGCCATCATCCGAAACCCTTCGTCGCAATCGACCAGCACGATGTTGTACGGCACGTGGGCGCGGGCCTCGGGTGTCGCGGCACGACACACCAGCGACGTCGCATATATCCTGCCCCTGCCGGTTGAGCGCCGCGTTTGCGGATTCGGCACGCCGCAGACTGCGCAGAAAGCACGCCGGAAATACTGCACCGCGCCGCATGATGCGCACGACTGGTAGACGATCGCGCCTTCGCCGGTGGTCCAGTCCGCCATGCCTTGGCTGCCGCTCATCTGACCTGCTCCAGGAACATGCTGACATGGGACGACAGCACGCCGCCATCGCCGTGCAGAAGCGCGACCGACGCGTCGGCCACCTGCCGGGGACCGGCGCGTCCGGTCATTTGCAGGTGGGTTTCGACGAGATGGGCCATCGCTCCGCCGACGCCGCAGTGTCCGTAGCTGAGCAGGCCGCCATGGGTATTGAGCGGCATGGCGCCGTCGCGACTGAAATGGCCGGCACGCACCCGCGCCGCCGCCTCGCCGCGGCCGGCAAGGCCGAGGTCCTCGAGCAGCATCAGTAGCGTGATGGTGAAGCTGTCATAGACCGCCGCATAGCGCACATCGGAGATCGCGATGCTTGAGGCTTCCTTCGCCCGCCCAATCGCAATCTCCGCCCCGAGCTCGCTGAGGCGCGGCGCGGCGGTGACATGCTGATGGGTGTGCGCCTGGGCGCAGCCGCGCACGCGCACTCCAGTTTCACCGGTCCGTTCGCGGCTGACGACGAAGGCCGCGCCGCCGTCCGAAACAGGACAGCAGTCGAGAAGCTTCAGCGGCAGCGCGACCGGCTTCGATGCCATGACATCGGCGACTGTGATCGGGTCGTGAAACTGCGCGCCGGGATGATCCAGCGCGTGGCGGCGCATCAGTACGGCAAATTCGGCGAGGTCTTCCTGCGTGACGCCGTATTCGTGCATGTAGCGCGAGGCAACAAGGCCGTAATAGGCGGGAATGGTCGGCCCGAGCGATACTTCGTAGTCGGCATGCCCGACCTGGGCGAGCGCCTGGATCGACGCATCGCGGCTTTGGCCGGTCAGGCGATTTTCGCCCGCGACCACCAGCACATGCCGCGCGACGTTCGCATCCACCAGATGATGCGCCAACATCGCCATGGCGAGGCCGGTAGCGCCGCCGACCTGCACCGCATGGGCATAGGAGGGGCGAATGCCGAAATGCTCGGCGAACACGGTTGCCAGCATGATGTGCGGCGACACGGTGCTGTAGCCGCACAAAATGCCGTCGATGTCGGATCGCCTCAAGCCGGCATCGGCGATCGCAAGCGCGGCCGCCTCGCTCATCAGATCGAGCGACGACGAGCCCTCGTGCTTGCCGTAAGAGGTAAGCCCAACGCCAGTGATGAAGCTCATGCTGATACAGCTCTAGGCCGGGCAACAAGGATAATAAGTGCCGGCCATGCCCCGCGTCGGCGCGGAGCATGGCGCGACGCCTTCTTACTTCACCGGCTCCAGCACGGAGACGTAGTTGGCGACCGCGGCGCCGCCCATGTTGAAGATGCCGCCAAGCTTGGCATCCTTGAGCTGCATGCCCTCGGGTGCCTGGCCCAACAGCTGCATCGCGGTCATGACGTGCATGGATACGCCGGTCGCGCCGATCGGATGACCCTTGGCTTTCAGGCCGCCCGACGGATTGACCGGCAGCTTGCCGTCCTTCAGCGTCCAGCCTTCCTTGACGGCGCGGAAGCCCTGCCCCTTCGGCGTCAGGCCCATCGCCTCGTACTCGATCAGCTCGGCCACCGTGAAGCAGTCATGGGTCTCGACGAAAGAGAGATCCGACAGGTCGATGCCGGCCTTTTCCAGTGCGCGCTGCCAGGCGACCGTGCAGCCCTCGAACTGCAGGATGTCGCGCTTGGACATCGGCAGGAAGTCCTGGGCATGGGCGGTGGCGCGGAAGGTGACCGCCTTCTTCATGGCCTTCGCGGTCTCGGCATCGGCGAGCACGAGGGCCGCGGCGCCGTCGGAAACCAGCGAGCAGTCGGTGCGTTTCAAGGGGCCGGCGACATATGGGTTCTTCTCGCTCTCGGACCGGCAGAACTCGTAGCCGAAATCCTTGCGCATCTGCGCATAGGGATTGGCGACGCCATTCTTGTGGTTCTTGGCGGCGATCAGGGCGAGCGCATCGGACTGGTCACCGTACTTCTGGAAATAGGCCTGCGCGATCTTGCCGAACACGCCGGCGAAGCCGCCGACCGTATCGCCGTCCTCGGGCAGATACGAGGCCTTCAGCAGGTTCTTGCCGATCTCGGCGCTCGGCGTCCGTGTCATCTGCTCGACCCCGACAACCAGGACGATCTTGGCGGCCCCCGCTGCGATCGCACGGATGCCCTGGTGAACGGCGGCCGAGCCGGTTGCGCAGGCGTTTTCAACTCGCGTTGCGGGCTTGAAACGCAGGTGCGGGTCGGCCTGCAGCACCAGCGAAGCGGTGAAATCCTGCGGCGAGAAACCGGCGTTGAAGTGCCCCAGCACGATTTCGTCGACGTCGGATGCAGAGATGCCGGCGTCGCTAAGGGCTTCGTTCGCCACCCGAACGACAAGGCTTTCCACGGTTTCGGTATCGAACTTGCCAAACGGCGTATGCGCCCATCCGACGATGCTGGCGGTCATGGTCATTCTCCCTAGTCTGAGATGGCCGGCTTTGTAGCCTATCGGAACGGAGAGTTCACGTAGGTTTCAGCGATTTGACGGTGCGCTGGCACATGGCGGTTATGCTGGTCCAGTTTCCCGCCCTGATTTCGGCCGGCGGACATAGCCAGGAGCCGCCCACCGCCACCACATTGGGCTCGACCAGCCAGGAGACCGCGTTCGCCTCCCCGATACCGCCGGTCGGGCAGAAGCGCGCGTTCGGAAACGGGCCGGCCAGGGCGCGCAGACCCTTGATGCCGCCGGCCTGCTCGGCCGGGAAGAACTTGGCGAGCTCAAAGCCGTGCGCGAGCGCCTGCATCAGTTCGGAGGCGGTGGCAATCCCCGGCACGAACGGCACTGTGCTCGCGGCGGCCGCCTTGAGCAATTCGGGCGTGGCTCCCGGGCTGACACCGAACCGTGCGCCAAGCTCCTCGGCGCGTGCCAGATCATTCGGACTGAGGATGGTGCCAATACCGACGACGGCATCCGGCACCTCGCCGATGATGGCTTTCGCCGCCTCGATCGCAACCGGTGTGCGCAAGGTGACTTCGAGGGTTCCGAATCCGCCGGCGACCAGCGCCTCCGCCAACCGAACGGCATCTTCGAGCCGCTCGATGGTGAGGACGGGAATGACCCTGGCCCGCCTGAACAGCGTGGCGAGTTCCTTCTGTCTTGCAGCAACCGTCATTGCGATGCCTTGCGTGGGGCCGTGGAGCGGGATCTCTTCCGGAGCGGCATGGCATAGGCGGGGATGATGGCGCCGGGATAGCACACCACGACACCCGCCAGACGATGTCCGGCACGCGCGGCTTCGATCGGGTCGGAACCAGCAAGCCGGGCCGCGATATAGGCCGCGGCAAAGCTGTCCCCCGCCGCGGTGGTATCGATGACCCGTTTAGTCACCGGCTCGGCCCTCACCTCGGCCGAGCCGCCCGGAAAACGCAGCAGGCTCGCCGGCTCGGCGAGCCGCAACACCACCTCTGGAGAGGGAATACGGGCCATCAGCTCGGCCGCGCTCTCGCCGGGATAGAGCGCGAGCAGATCCTCGGTCGAGGCCAGCACGATGTCGGCGATCTCGAGCGCCGCCCCGAACACGCTCCGCGCAATGTTGAGATCAGGCCAGCCGCGGGCGCGAAAGTTGGTATCGAACACAAAGCGGGTGCCAAGCAGCCGGGCGCGGGAAAGCGCCGATACAAGGCGCGCTCGCCCGCTCTCGCCATAGAGCGACAAGGTGATGGCCGAGAGATAGACGACATCGTAGCTCAGCAAGGAATTGAGAAGATCATCCGTCTCCGGCAGATCCATCAATTGCCGCGCGGCCGAATTCTCCCGCCAATGAAAGAACTGACGCTCGCCGTTGGCATCGGTGTGGATCATGTAGAGCCCGGGCAACATGCCCGGAAGACGCACCACCGGCCTGGTGCCGACGCCCTCTTCCGTCCAGGCAGCGATCATCTCATCGCTCAGGGTATCGTCGCCAAGCACGGTGAGATAATCGACCTTGACGTCCAGGCGGGCGAGATAAACCGCGGTATTGAGCGTATCGCCGCCGAACGATCGCGTGTACAGGGCGCCGGGCCCCTGCCTCAGCTCGATCATGCATTCGCCGATAGAGGCTACCCTGGGCATGAGCGCTACCCGCGTGGATCAGGACCTCAAGCCACGAACTTGCCGCCGAGTTCGTCCTCGATGTGAATACGGATGATGTCGTCGAAGGTCTTCTCTTCGGTGGTGAAGCCGAGTTCGCGTGCCCGCCTGGCTTCGAACCTGCGGGGCCAGCCGGCGACGATGCCGACGATGAAGGGATCCGGCTCGCGCCTGATACGGGCAGCGACCTTCTCGCCCGCGACCCGCTTCAACGCCGCAATCTGCTCGCCCACGGTTGCCGACAGACCCGGCATTGTCAGGTTGCGCCGCGGACCGACCGCGGCCAGATCCATCGTCCCGGCATGAAGCAGGAAGCCTACGGCCGAGCGCGGCGTCGCGTGCCAGTGCCGGACATCCTCGGAGACCGGCAAGACGGCTTCCTTGCCCGCAAGCGGCTCGCGCAGGATGTTGGAAAAGAAGCCGGAGGCCGCCTTGTTCGGCAGACCCGGGCGAATGCAGATGGTCGGAAGACGGATGCCGATACCATAGAGAAAACCGCGGCGCGAATAGTCAGCCAGCAGCAATTCGCCGATCGCCTTCTGCGTTCCATAGCTCAGAAGCGGCGTGTGGAAGAACTCATCGCCGATCGCCTCCGGGAACGGCGCGCCGTACACGGCGATCGACGAGGTGAACACGACGCGCGGCTTGTAGCCGCCGCCCGCCAGCCGGATCGCGTCCAAGAGCATCCGCGTGCCGTCCAGATTGATGCGGTAGCCCTTGTCGAAATCGAGTTCGGCCTCGCCGGAGACGATCGCCGCCAGATGAAAGATCACGTCGGGCCGGCCGGCGATGAGATTCTCCGCGGCACCGGGCACGGCGAAATCGCCGGCAACCGTTTCCACCGGAAACCCCGCCTTCTCGGGCTTTTCCGGCTCGAACACGTCATGCAGCGTCAATCGGGAGATCTCGGTCTTGCCCAGCCGCCCGTCGCGCAACAGCCGTTCGCTCAGCTTGCGGCCGACCATGCCGGCCGCCCCCAGAACCAGAATGTGCAAGAGGCAGCTCCTTGTTGTTTTCCCGACGAGCCGGCGTCCTTAGGCGCAGAGCCGGAACGTCATTCCTTCACGGCGCCGGTCATCGCCGACACATAATGCTCGACGAAGAAGGCGTAAAGGATGACCAGCGGCAGCGAGCCAGCCAGCGCACCGGCCATCAGCGAGCCCCAGCGATAGATATCGCCGTCGACGAACTCGTTGACGATCGCGACTGGCACCGTCTTGTTGTGGGTCGATTGCAGGAACGTCAGCGCGTAGATGAACTCGTTCCAGCACAGCGTGAAGCAGAAGATGAACGCGGAGATCAGACCCGGGATCGCCAGGGGCAGCACGATCTTGATCAGAATCTGCCAGCGGCTCGCGCCATCGATAAGGGCACATTCTTCCAGTTCGAACGGGATGGTCTTGAAGTAACCCATCAAGAGCCAGGTCGAGAACGGAATCAAGATCGTCGGATAGGTCAGGATCAGTGCCATCGGCGAGTCGAACAGGCCGTACTGGAACACGACGGTGGCAAGCGGAATGAACAGGATCGACGGCGGCACCAGATAGGCGAGGAAAATCAGGCCCCCGACCAGGTTGGCACCCTTGTAACGGAGCCGGACGATCGCGTAGGCGGCAAGCACGCTCGCGATGATCGACAGGATGGTGGCGCAAACCGCGACATACATCGTGTTCCAGAGCCAGTACGGATAATAGCTTTCAAACAACAGCTTGTAGATGTGCTTGAAAGTCGGATTCCACGTCCAGAACGGATTGTACTTGTCGAGGTCGAGCAGTTGCTCGTCCGGCTTGATCGCCGTCAGCCCCATCCAGTAGAACGGAAATAGCAGGATGATGACGATGATCGACAACGGCAGATAGAGCGTCACCAGCCGGCGCGGTACCGACTGCAGATAGCTCATACCCTCGCTGTGATCGTCCTTCGCAGCTGTCGGCGACGAGCCCGACAGTACAGCTTTGAGATCGAGGGATCTGGTGGGCAGGTCAGTCATTGTTTTCTCCCTGCTGCCACTTGCGACGCTGCAACCCGAACCAGGACACCATGATCGCGGCAAGCAGGAACGGGATCATCGCGCTCGATATCGCCGCGCCCTCGCCCAACTGGCCCCCGATGATCGCACGTTGGTACGACAAGGTCGCCATCAGATGGGTGGAGTTGACCGGACCACCCCGCGTCATCGCCCAGATCAGTTGGAAGTCGGTGAAGGTGAACAGCACCGAGAACGTCATCACGACCGCGATGATCGGCGTCAGCAACGGATAGGTGATGTGGCGGAACATCTGCCAGCGCGTCGCGCCATCCAGCGTCGCGGCCTCATATAGCGACGGCTGCACGGTCTGCAGGCCGGCAAGCAGCGTGATCGCGACGAACGGAACACCGCGCCAGATATTGGCGAAGATCACGCAGATCCGGGCCCAGGTCGTATCGCCGAGGAAGTTGATGTTCTGTGTGATTAGACCCATCTGCTTCAGCGACCACGAGATGATCGAGAATTGCGAATCGAAGATCCACCAGAACGCCAGCGCCGACAGCACGGTCGGCACGATAAAGGGGATCAGCACCAACGCACGCAGCATCGCCTTGAACGGCATGTTCTCATTCAAGAGCAGCGCCAGATAGAGCCCTATGCCGAATTTGATCGCGCTCGCGACGAAGGTGTACAGAAGCGTGTTGAACACCGAGAGCCAGAAGATCGCGTCATCCCACAGCCACTCGTAGTTCTCGGTCCCGACATACTGCCCGACTCGGCCGATACGGGTGTCCGTAAATGAAAGCCAGATGCCGAGGCCGAGCGGATAGGCCAGAAAGAAGACCAGGAACACCAGCGCCGGCACCATGAACCAGAAGCCCAGCCAGTTGCGGTTGTGCTTGAGTTGGTCCCACGCGCTGGCCTCGCGGATCTCCGTCTTGGGAGGCCTTGGCGTTAGTGCGATCTCAGCCATGCGTGATGTCCCGATTAGGGAAATGATGGAGCGGACGGCGGTACCCGCCGTCCGCTCCAGTATGCTGTCAGCGATAGATGCGCTTCAATTGCCGCTCGGTTTCCGCGATCGCCGTCTTGGCATCCTTGGCGCCGGTGGCGTAGTTCGCGAACATGTCGACCACCAGGAAGTCGGCGATCGCCGTGGCCGCCTTCTCGCCGGGCGTGCCGATGCCGGAAGCGGGAAGCGCGCGCTTGCTGGCCTGGCTGAACACCTGATTCTTCGGGTCTGCCGTCCAGACGGGCGAGTTATCATAAGCGTTGAGCGTGTGGGTGAGATAGCCGCGCGCACCCGACAGCCACTTGTCGTAGTTCTCCTTCTCCAGCATGAAGGCAATGAAGGCCTTCGCGGCGTTCGGATACTTGGTGAACTTGAACGCCAGGATCGGAACACAAAGCTGCAGTTCAGTCGGCTTCCCGATGGGGCCGACGGGCCACAGCGCGTGATAAGTGTCTTCCGCGAGCTCCTTCTTGGTCGGATCGTCCTTGGCCGCGACATAAATCGAGATGCCGTTGGCGGTGCAGTGCAGCTCGCCCGCCAGGAACGCCTTGTTGTTCGACGAATCGTTCCAGGACGCGACACCGGGAATGAATGTCTCGGACAAGGCCTTGCAGTATTCGAGTGCCTTCACCGTCTCGGGTGAGTTGATGATGACCTTGTTGTCCTTGTCGACGGTGTAGGCGCCGTGACCCCAGAGGATCCAGTGCAGCCACGCATTGGCGTCGCCCGAGGCGTGACCGAGCGGGAAACCAGCCGGCGTGTTGTTCTTCTTGAGTGCCTTGCACATCTCGAGGAAGCCCGGGAAGTCCTTCGGGAATTCCTTGAAACCAGCCTTTTCCATCGACGATTTGCGGTAGGTCATGTAGCCGCCGACGGTCGCGACGGGAATGCCGAGCCAGTTGTTGCCCTGCTTGCAGGTAACCGCCGCGGCATCGGTCCATCCGCCATATTTCTTGCCGAGATAGTCAGCGACGTCGTTCAGCTGCAGCACCTGCGCCGGGAATAGCTGCGGCAGCGTGTGCAGACCCCAGGCGAGATCGAGGCCCGAGCCAGTGTTGGCGGCCACGGAGGCCTTCGGCTGCACGTCCTCGAAGGACTCCGAGAACACGTTCATTTCGGTGCCGGTGGCGGCCTTGAATGCCGCAACCATTGCGTTGAACGCATCATCTTCCGCAGGCACGAAGCGTTTCCAGCGCATGACGGTGAGCTTGGCACCCGGCTCCGCCTTCCACGGCGCGGCTTGCGCCCACGCCTTGGCGAAATCGAACAAGGCCGGTCCAGTCAGTGCGCCCGTCGCAGCCAGGGCAGTCCCCCCCTGAAGCAGCGCGCGGCGGGTAAATCCATTCATGTTTTCCTCCCTGTGACACTCTTTTGAAGAAGTTTACGCGTTGAGCCGTTTGCCCGTCGTGTCGTCAAAAAGATGAACGAGCGACGGATCTGGCTTCAACCGGATCTTGTCGCCCGGATTGAACTGGTGACGTTCGCGGAATACGGCGACGACCTGCTCGCCGCCGAGCGTCGCGAAGACCTGGGTTTCCGAGCCGGTCGGCTCGACCACAATGATCTCGGCCTCGGCGCCGTCATCGGCGATGGTGAAGTGCTCGGGCCGCACGCCATAAACGGCCGGCTGACCTTCGGAATTGGCGGGCGCCGATGCCAGCGGAAGTTTGACGCCGTTCGGACCTTCGAAACCGGCGCTGCCGTTCGACTTCAACTGACCTTTGAGGAAATTCATTGCCGGCGAACCGATGAAGCCCGCGACGAACTGGTTGGCCGGCCGGTCATACAGTTCCAGTGGCGTGCCCATCTGCTCGACGATGCCGTCATGCATCACCACGATCTTGTCGGCCATGGTCATCGCTTCGATCTGATCGTGGGTGACGTAGACCGTCGTGGTCTTCAGACGCTGGTGCAGTTCCTTGATTTCGGTGCGCATCGCTACCCGCAGCTTAGCGTCGAGGTTCGACAGCGGTTCGTCGAACAGAAACACTTGCGGATCGCGCACAATGGCGCGCCCCATCGCGACGCGCTGGCGCTGACCGCCGGACAATTGCCGGGGATAACGGTCGAGCAGCGGGGTGAGCGCCAGGATTTCCGCGGCACGCTTGACACCGGCGGAGATTTCATTGGCGCTGGCGCCGCGGAGCTTGAGCGAGAAGCCCATGTTGTCGGCGACCGTCATATGCGGATAGAGCGCGTAGTTCTGGAACACCATGGCAATGTCGCGCTCTTTGGGCTGGACATTATTGACGACGCGATCGCCGATCGAGATCGTCCCGGAGGTGATGTTTTCGAGGCCCGCGAGCATCCGCAGCAAGGTCGACTTGCCGCAGCCGGAAGGTCCCACCAGAACGACGAAGGCGCCATCCTCGATTGGAATCGTCACGCCGTGCAGAACTTCAAAGTTGCCGAATGATTTCCGCACGTCGCGGATATGCACAGACGACATCCACTTCCTCCCTGCATTCCCCCGCGATGAACGCGAGCGCCGCAAGCATTTTTTTGTTTAAGCTTTGCTGGCTCGAAGCCTGATCTTGCTGCGCAACTGCGCGACATTGGGGCAGTTTGCGCGGTTTTTCCAATATATTTCGTAGTCGCCTTTGGTAGCGCTGTCAATCTTCCTTTGTTCCCGGGAACGGCTGTGATAAGAGCACCCAAATGGGACGAAAGCGCACCAAGTCCGGCAAGATCCGACTGGCAGAAGTGGCGGAGCTGGCGGGAGTCAGTCCGATCACCG
This sequence comes from Bradyrhizobium sp., assembly GCF_016213215.1. Classification (GTDB taxonomy): domain Bacteria; phylum Pseudomonadota; class Alphaproteobacteria; order Rhizobiales; family Xanthobacteraceae; genus Bradyrhizobium. Next base: position 30,307 of record NZ_JACRAW010000121.1, read on the forward strand.
CATCGCGCTTCTTCCGAAATCCGGAAGCACTTTCAGTTGGCAAACGGACACGGGTGGAGAGTGCGGCAAGAGAACTCGGTTACGTGCCGAACCTCGCCGCGCGTGCGCTCGCCTCGCAGCGGACCGAAGTCATCGGCGTGGTGATACCGTCGCTGACCAACAATGTGTTCTCCGACGTCTTGCGCGGGATCTACGACGCTTCCGAAGGCGGCCGTTACAGCATTCAGCTTGCCAACACCCGCTACAGCATCCTGCAGGAGGAGAAGCTCCTTCGGTTGTTCCTCGCGCAGAAGCCGGCCGGTCTCATCGTCACCGGGATCGATCAAACGGCGGAGTCGCGTTCGATGCTGGAAGCAGCAGAGTGTCCGATCGTCCAGATCATGGAACTCGGCTCCAATCCCGTCGACATGATGATCGGCTTCTCTCATTATGAAGCCGGCCGGGCGGCAATCGCTCACCTGCTGACGCAGGGCTTTCGCAGGATCGGATTTTTGGGCGCGCGGATGGACCCGCGGGTGCAGCGTCGCTTCGAAGGCTATCAGGCCGCCATGAAGGAAGCCGATCTGTTCGACCCCCGCCTGATCGTCACCACTCCGGTTGCGACGTCAGCAACGCTGGGCGGCACTCTCTTTGCCGACCTCCTCACCCAGGCGCCGGACATCGAAGCGGTGTTCTGCGTCAACGATGACCTTGCGCTTGGCGTCCTCTTCGAGTGCCAACGTCGTCACATCGCCGTTCCCGAGCGCATGGCGATCGTCGGCTTCAACGATCTCGAATTCATGGCCTGCGCTGTCCCTGCCCTCACCAGCGTGCGTACCAACCGCTACGAGATGGGCCGCAACGCGGCAACGATGTTGATCGAGGCGATCGAAGGCCGCCGCCCGAACGAAGCGGTGGTCGATCTGGGATTTGCCGTGATGGAACGCCAAAGCTCGCTGGGGCCGCGCCACGCGCGGACACGCCGTCCGGGCAAGATTGGCCGGCGGACGAACAAAATGGTAGCGTTACCAAGTCCTACCAACTAACATCTCGCGCGAGGAAACGACCTGCTATCAGCCTGTCCGCGCACGAGGCGTGGGCGCGGCTGGGCATGCTGCAAGCCGTGGCTCTCGACTGATGCCAACGCGCCTGCATTGCGGGAGAAGAACCAATGACAAAGAACGCGACCAACGGCCAAGGCTTCAAAGGACAGGGCTCCAAAGGGCAAGGCTCCGATGGCAACGGCAAGCAGCGCAAACTTCGCTCCAGGGAATGGTTCGATAATCCGCATAACCCGGGTATGACCGCGCTCTATCTCGAGCGCTACCTTAATTACGGGCTTACACGGGAGGAACTGCAGTCCGGCAAGCCGATCATCGGCATCGCCCAAACCGGCAACGATCTGTCTCCCTGCAACCGTCACCATCTCGAACTGGCGCACCGGGTGCGCGAAGGAATTCGCGCAGCCGGCGGCATCGCCATGGAGTTCCCGACCCACCCGATCCAGGAGACTGGCAAGCGTCCCACTGCGGCGCTCGACCGCAACCTTGCCTACCTCGGTCTCGTCGAAGTCCTGTTCGGCTATCCCCTTGATGGAGTCGTGCTGACCACCGGCTGCGACAAGACCACCCCGGCCTGCCTGATGGCGGCTGCAACCGTGAACCTGCCCGCGATCGTATTGTCGGGCGGACCGATGCTGAACGGCTGGCACGACGGCGAACGCTCCGGCTCGGGCACGGTGGTCTGGAAGTCACGCGAGCGGCTGGTGGCGGGCGAGATCGATTATGAGGAGTTCATGGACATCGTGGCCTCCTCCGCGCCCTCGATCGGGCACTGCAACACCATGGGCACCGCCTCGACCATGAATTCGCTGGCCGAGGCGCTCGGCATGTCCCTGCCCGGCTGCGCGGCTATTCCGGCGCCGTATCGGGAACGCGGCCAGATCGCCTACGAGACCGGCCGGCGCATCGTCGAAATGGTCTGGGAAGATCTCAAGCCGTCCGACATCCTGACCCGGAAAGCGTTCGAGAACTGCATCGCGGTCAACTCCGCCATCGGCGGATCGACCAATGCGCCGATCCACATCAATGCGCTTGCCCGCCACATCGGCGTCGAGCTCTCGATCGAGGACTGGCAGAAGATCGGCCACCACATTCCGCTGCTCGTCAACATGCAGCCGGCCGGCTACTACCTCGGCGAGGAATATCATCGCGCCGGCGGCGTGCCCGCGGTGGTGCGCGAGTTGATGAAGCACAAGCGCATCCACGAGGATGCGATGACGGTAAGCGGCCGCGCCATGGGCGAGAACTGCCGCAATGCGCAAGAACCCGATGGCGACGTCATCTGGAGCTATGACAAGCCGCTGATCAAGGACGCCGGGTTCCTGGTGCTGAGCGGCAACCTTTTCGATTCCGCGATCATGAAGACCAGCGTGATCTCGAAGGAATTCCGCGATCGCTACCTGAGCAATCCGAAGGATCCCAACGCGTTCGAAGGACGGGCCATCGTGTTCGAAGGACCCGAGGACTATCACGCGCGGATCGACGATTCCGCGCTCGACATCGACGAGCGCTGCATCCTGTTCATCCGCGGCACCGGCCCGATTGGCTATCCCGGCGGCGCCGAGGTCGTCAACATGCAGCCGCCTGCCGCCCTCATTAAGCGCGGCATCCTGTCCCTGCCCTGCATCGGCGACGGAAGGCAATCGGGCACCTCGGGCTCTCCCTCGATCCTCAACGCCTCGCCGGAAGCGGCCGCCGACGGCGGCCTTGCCATCCTCACGTCAGGAGACCGGGTGCGCATCGACCTCAACAGGGGTACGGCCAATATCCTGATCTCGGACGAGGAGCTCGAGCGACGCCGCGCCGACCTGAAGGCCAAGGGCGGCTTCCCGCACCCGCCCAACCAGACGCCGTGGCAGGAGCTCTATCGCGCAACGGTCGGGCAACAGGCGACCGGTGCGTGCATGGAGCTAGCCACGCGTTACCAGAACGTCGCCGGCACGTTCCGCGTGGCGCGCGACAATCATTGATTGTCAGCGTCGTTGCAAGGAGCGAAGCGAGGAAGTCTAGCCCGTTTTCCGCGGCGGCATTTCCGGATTGCTTCGCTGCGCCCGCAATGACGCCAGACTTTCCGCGAAATCTTGGGAGAACGAGAACAACATGTCAGACCGCCTCAAGGGAAAGCGCGCTTTCGTGACGGCGGCTGCAGCCGGCATCGGCCGCGCTTGCGCCGTCGCATTTGCGCGCGAAGGCGCCACCGTCTTTGCGACCGATGTCGACGAGAAGGGCCTGGCCGCGCTGAAGAACGAGGGCGTTGCCGAGGTGGCGCGGCTCGACGCGCGCGACAGTTCCGCCGTAGCGGCCGCTGCCAAGCGCGTCGGCACGGTCGATATCCTGCTCAACGCCGCGGGTTTCGTGCACCACGGCACGGTGCTGGACTGCTCCGATGAAGACTGGGACTTCTCCTTCGACCTCAACGTCAAGTCGATGCACCGTACGATCCGCTCGTTCCTTCCCGGGATGTTGCAGGAGGGTCGCGGATCGATCGTCAACATCTCCTCCGCCGCCGGCGTGTTCAAGGCGGCGCCCAACCGTTATGTCTACGGCGCGACCAAGGCCGCCGTGGCGGCGCTGACGCGGGCGGTGGCCGTGGACTTCATCACCAAGGGCATCCGCTGCAACTGCATCTGTCCCGGCACGATCGAGACGCCCTCGATGCTGGAGCGAGCTGCCGCTATCGGGCCCGACGGGCGCGAGATGTTCGTGGCGAGACAACCGATGGGCCGGCTCGGCACACCGGAGGAAATCGCATTGCTCGCCGTCTATCTTGCCAGCGACGAGAGCTCCTTTACGACCGGCGTTGCACACGTCATCGACGGCGGCTGGACACTGTAAGAGCCCCTCATCCTGAGGAGCCGCGAAGCGGCGTCCCGAAGGATGAGGCCCGGATCGGAGCAGCGGGGCCTCATGGTTCGAGACGCCGCTCGCGCGGCTCCTCACCATGAGGGAAAACAGAGGAGAGGACTTCCCATGAACAAGATCGATCTGAACGGGCGCTGTGCGGTCGTCACCGGCGGCGCGCAGGGCTTTGGCCGTGCGATTACCGAACGGTTCGTCGCGTCCGGCGCCAAGGTCGCGATCTGGGATCACGACGCGCCGCTCGCGAACAAGACGGCCAGTGAAATCGGTAGCGCCGTAAGCGCCTTCAACGTTGACGTCACCGATCCTGCCGCGGTCGAGACGGCGCGCGATGCGACAGTCGCAGCGTTCGGCAAGGTCGACATTCTCGTCAACAATGCGGGCATCGCCGGCGTCAACAAGACGGTCTGGGAGACCGATTTCGAGGAATGGCGCAAGGTGCTGCGCATCAATCTCGACGGCCCTTTCCTCTGCTGCAAGGCGATCGTGCCGACCATGCTCAACCAGAAATACGGGCGCATCGTGAACATCGCCTCGATCGCCGGCAAGGAAGGCAATCCCAACGCGGCGCATTACTCGGCCTCGAAGGCCGGCCTGATTGCGTTGACGAAGTCGCTCGGCAAGGAACTCGCGCAGCATGACATTCTGGTCAATGCGGTGACCCCGGCCGCGGCGCGGACCGCGATCTTCGATCAGATGACCCAGCAGCACATCGACTTCATGCTGTCGAAGATCCCGAAGGCGCGGTTCGTCCTGGTCGAGGAAGTCGCGGCCATGGTGGCATGGCTGGCATCGGAAGACTGCGCCTTTTCCACCGGGGCCGTGTTCGATATTTCCGGCGGCCGGGCGACCTACTGATCGAGCCATGGCCCAGACCGGCGGCTGTCTCTGTGGCGCGGACGGTTTTCCTGCGAGGGCGAACCGCTCAATGTGCGCGCGCCGGAACGGAAACGGCCGCTGGCGTCGCGCTCGCCACTTTCGACGATCGCAACGTCTTTGCGCCGACCGAACATTGGGTCTCGGAGAAGATCGGCTGAGCGAGGCTCAAGGATGGCTTGGCGCAACATGCCGAGGGCATTCCTTCATGTTTGCCTCATGCTAATGTGCCGGCGAATCGGAACCTGACACGCGTGAATCTTTCCCTTTACGACGTCTCGGCGTGGGTGCTTCCACTGGTGCTCGCCATCACCCTGCATGAGGCGGCACATGGTTTTGTCGCGCATCGGCTCGGAGACAACACGGCCTGGCAGCTCGGGCGTGTCAGCTTCAATCCGCTCCGGCACATCGACCTATTCGGCACCGTGATCCTGCCGGCGTTCCTGCTGTTGTCACATTCGCCGTTCCTGTTCGGCTACGCCAAGCCGGTGCCGGTGAATTTCCGCAACCTGCGCAATCCCCGCCTCGACATGGTCTGGGTGGCGCTGGCTGGCCCCGCGACCAATATCCTGCTGGCACTCGTTGCGGCAGCTTGCGCCCACGCCCTGCCGTTCGTGCCGCCAAATGCGGGACCCTGGATCGCCGACAACCTCAAGAACACCGTCCTGGTCAACGCGGTGCTGGCGGTGTTCAACATGATGCCGATCCCTCCGCTCGATGGCGGACGGGTCGCAGTCGGGCTGTTGCCGCGGGCGCTGGCGATCCCCCTCGCGCGGCTCGAGCCGGTCGGAATGCTGATCCTGATCGGGATTCTGATCCTGCTCCCCCTTGCGGGTTCGCAGTTCGGTCTCAATCTTGATGTTATTTCAAGGATACTGCGAATGTTGACCGGTTATGTGATTGCGTTCGTTCTCGCTGTGACCGGGAATGTGTAGTTGAAGTCGAACAACCGCCGAACGGGTCCGAGGACAAGTTGGTCAAAGCTGCCGACATGCTGATCGCGCGACGCGCCGACACCCGGGCCCGCGCCGATTTCGCAACCTGGAAAATGATGGCCAAGCTGAACGGTTTGTCCGCCCTGCCCTCGGAAGCCCAGAATTTCCTCGCCACCTACAAGAAGCTACTCGAGCAAATGGGCGACGCCGAGGCGACCGAAACCACCATCAACCTCGTCTATAAATCCTATTATGAAGAGATGGGCGGCGCCGGGACGCCCCCGGAAGTTCCCTCGCGCCAGAACGAGCCAGTCGCGGGCAACGTAACCGCCTTCCGCCGGCCAACAGCCAAGCCGAAGAAGTCCGCCCCCTCGGATGCAGCCGCCGCCGGCAGCTCCGAAAAGCCGCGCCTGCCGGTGGCGTTGATCTTCGCCTGCCTGTGCGTGGTCTATGTCGCCATCCGGTATTTCTGGGGGTGAGCCGACCTTGGCTCCGTGACGACCTCAGCCCTTGCCTTTGACCCGGAAGATCACCGGCAGCGTGAAGTTTAATCCTTCGTCGGCAACCACGGGCGGCGGCTGCGGCACCGGGTCGGAGCGCCGCACCATCGCCAGCGCCGCCTCGTCGAAGGCCGGGTCGCCCGATCCCTTGACGATGCTCACCGAAAGCACGCGACCCACCCGGTCCAACGCAAAGCCGACCAGAAGCTCGGCCGTCTTGTGGGCGCGGTCGGTCGGATACCGCTTGTGCCGATCGAGATGAGCGATCAGTTCCTTCTGCCAGGTGGCGCGCGCCCGACGGGCCGTCGCGCCGGTGCCCTGGGCCACCGAACGCGGGCCCTTCTGGATGGCATCCGAACTCGGCGTGGCGGTCGCCTCGGCGGCGACCGATTCCTGGGAGGCCGAGGTCTGCACCGCAGCCATCTTGACCTCTTCCTCGACCGGCTTCTTGACCTCGTTCTGCGTCACCACCCGGTCCGCATTCTCGGCTTCGTTCGGCGTATCCTTGGGCAGGTCGGTTTCCTTGATCTCCGCCTTCTGCTCGGCCAAAGCCGGAGACGCCACCGACGCCTCGGAATCGGGCCCCGGTGGCAGATCCGATGGTTCTGCCCGCAACGACATTATCTCCAGGCCGATCTCGATAGCCGGCGCCCCCAGATCTTCGTCCAAGTCGTCGGTCTGCAGATGCGCGACCGCCAGTGCCGCCCCGCCGAGATGGAGCGCAATCGCGACCGCGGCTGCGGAGATCCACAGCCGCCGCGAAGCTCTTGGCTCGGTATCGAGATAGCTCATCCCAATTGTCGCACTGCCTACGGTCTTGCCGCGCTTCCCGCGGGCGCGCCGCCCTGTGTCGCCGCGTCGGGCACGCCTTCGAGCGCCACCAGCTTGATCTTCGAATAGCCCCCCGCCCGCAGCAATTCCAGCACGTACATCAGTTCCCCATAGGGCACAGCACGGTCCGCGCGCAGAAAGATAAAACGATCCTTGCTGGCGTCTGGCATTGCGTCCAGCGAACGAACCAGATCGACCCGCTTCACCTGCGTCTCGCCGATCGCAACTGCAAGGTCCGGCTTGATGCTGACATAGGTCGGCTTGTCCGGCTTCTTCTGCGGCGTCGCGGTGGACGTCGGCAGATCGACCGGCAGATCGACTGTCGACAGCGGCGCCGCGACCATGAAGATGATCAGGAGAACGAGGATGACGTCGATGAAAGGCGTGACGTTGATTTCGTGCGTCTCGTCGAAATCGGCGTCGTCATCGACATCTGTATCTGAAATCGAAACGGCCATCTCCTACTCCGCGGCGCGGGGGTGCACGGTGCCATGGGTGCGATCGAGGTCGCGCGACAACAGCCGCGCGGCGGCGCCGGAGGACCGGTTGACCAGTTCCAAATAGCTTTTCGTCAGCCGCGCGAAGTGGTTGTAGATGATCACGGCGGGAATCGCGGCAACGAGGCCGATTGCGGTTGCGAGAAGGGCCTCGGCGATGCCGGGCGCGACCACGGCAAGGTTCGTGGTCTGCGACTTCGAGATGCCGATGAAGCTGTTCATGATGCCCCACACCGTGCCGAACAGGCCGATGAAGGGCGCAGTCGCACCAATGCTCGCGAGCGTTCCCATGCCGACGCGGATGCGGCGCGCTTCGGCGCGCACGATCTCAGCGAAGCTCGAGGCGGCACGCTCCTTGATGCCGCTGTCGCTTGAAATTCCCGCCGACAGCCGCGCCTCGCGCATGGCCGCGGCCAGCAGCGACGGCAGCACGCCCTCGTTTGCGCCGAGCGCAAACTGCGCCTCGGCCAGAGAACGTGCCTCGGCGATCTTCTTCAGGGACGCGCGCAGCTTCCGCCGCGCGTTCGAGAGCTCGATCGTCTTGGCGATGAAGATGGTCCAGGTAGCAAGAGATGCGAGCGCCAGCCCGATCATGACCACCTTGACCAGGATGTCGGCGGACAGGAACATCGACCAGGGTGAAAGCTCGCGCATGGCAGGAGCCAGCGACTTGAGCGATCGGGCGCCGGTCTCCCCCGCAGCCGGCTCGGCGGCTACCGGAGACGACGCGGCTGCTGCTGGCCCTGAGGGCGTCGCCGCGGCCGGGGCGCTCGGTTGTGAAGCGGCCGGCTGCTGCTGCGCGGCGGGCGCAAGCGGTTGCTGCTGTGCCAAAGCCGGGTACGTCATGACAGCCGCGGTCAGCACCAGGGCTGCGACAAGGCTGGATGGCAAGATATGTCTTTTCATACTTCGGCCCAGTGGCGAATAAGGTTGTGATAGATGCCGGTCAATTTGACCGTTTCAGGGTCATCGCGTCCTAGCCGCTCGGCCAGCGCCTGAATGGCCGTATCCAGATCAAAGATCAGGCTGCGGGCCTAGTCATCCCGTATCATGCTCTGCAGCCAGAAAAAAGACGCAACCCGGGCGCCGCGGGTTACCGGGGTGACGAGATGCAGGCTTGTCGAGGGATAGAGCACCAGGTCGCCCGCCGGCAATTTAACTTCATGGGAACCATAGGTGTCCTCGATCACGAGCTCGCCACCCTCGTACTCCTCCGGCTCCGCCAGAAACAGCGTGACCGACAGGTCGGTGCGGATACGAAGGCCGGTAAGATGATCGCCGCGGATCGCATTGTCGACGTGAAGGCCGAAATGATGCCCGCCCGAGGCTGCATAGCGGTTGAACAGCGGCGGGAATATCTGCAGCGGGACCGCCGCCGAAAGGAAGCGCGGATTGCAGGTCAGTGCGGAGATGACGCGGTTGCCGAGCTTGCGCGCCACCTCGCTGTCGGGCGGCAATTGCTCGTTGCGTTTGACAAGCGCCGACTGTGCGCCGGCAGTCGAGCGGCCGTCCTCCCATTCGCTCGCATCCAAGATCCGGCGGAAGTCGGCCACTTCCGCCTTGTTCAACACGCGCGGTATGCAGACCAGCATGTTCAGAACTTCGCTGAAGTTATGAAGTAAACGGCCCGCCCCGGAGCGACCGCCACGAAGGGTACGGCACTACGGTACAGGGAGTCGTAATAGAGCTGGTTGGTCAGATTCTGGGCGTAGAGCTTCATGCTGAGGTTCTGGTTGATCTTCTTCTCCACGAAAGCATCGAAGCGCCAGTAGCTCGGGATCTCCGTCCCGGTGTTGGCGCCGAACGTGCCGCCATAAATCTTCGAACGATAGATCGCCTGGCCGCCGACCTCCCACCCACCATCCAGCCTGTACTTGGTCAGCAGGCTGAAGGACTCGTGGGCGACGTTGGCAAGCTGCAGGCCGATGTTGGACGCGAGCGCGCTCTGAGTGACGTTCGACCTCATCAGGACCAGACCGCCAAAAATGCTCCAGCGCTCGGTGATGTTGCCGCCCACCTCCAGGTCGACACCTTGAATCCGGTAAGCCGCTCCTGATTGCAGGATGTTTCTGACCGTCTCCCGCGCGTTGACCTTGTCGGTCTGGAACAGAGCACCGCTGAGCAGCAGATGTCGCCCGAACAGCTCCCATTTGGTACCGACCTCCGCCGCCCAGTTGCGCTCCGGGCCTAGAATGGTCGTGCCGGTCGGCGGATCGCCGCCATAATCGGTGCCGGTGCCATCGATCTCGGAGCCGAACGGGTTGGATGAAGTCGCATAGGCGGCATAGATGCTACCGATCGGCACCGGCTTGTAGACGATCCCGACATTGTAGTTGACGAGATCGGCGGCGACCGAATTGGAAGCGGTGTTGTTGGACGAGGTCAGCACGTAGCCGTCATAACGGATGCCCCCGTTCAGGATGATGATGTCCCTCCAGTTGGCGGTATCGACCAGATAGACGCTTTTCGTATCGACGCTGTAGCGCGTGGGATTTCCAATGAGCAGCGGAGGGGTGTTGAACGGCGCGTCCGTATAGCCGGGATGGAAGATCGACTGGCCCGCCAGGGCGCCGCTCCCGGAGAAAGCCCCCGAGCCTGCGGCTTCCGACGCAAGATTCGTAAAGCGGTCGATCGAGACCTTCTCGTTGGAAAATTCGGTCCCTACGACGGTGGTGTGCACGATCGGACCGGTGCCGAACTTGAAGGTTGCGTCGTTCTGGTTCGCCAGAACATCGGTGAGCTGGTAACGACTCTGCGGGCTCGCGGTAAACGTCCACAGCAGCGGATTGGGGGATGAGGTCTGCGCCGCGCTGGTGTTCGGAAGCGTGCCGATATAGCTGAGCAGCGATCGCTCGGCGCGGGCTTTGCTGATCAGCGTGATATTGTCGTTCACCCTGTACTCGCCGGTGACAGTGCCGAAGTCCTGCCCGGCTTTCTGGAAGTCGCGGTAGCGGAAGCCGTACCAGGTCTCGCGCGGCACGCCCGCTTCGGTCGCGGGAACGTTGCCCTGCTTGTAGTAAGGCACACCGAAATCCGGCAGAGAACTAAGATCGGTATGGACGTAATTGGTGGTGAGCTTGAAGTCGCTGGTCGGCGTCCACCTGGTCGAGAGGAAGCCGCCCCATCGGTCGTCGGTCGTGATATCGCGGCCGGCAACGCCGGCGTCCTGGAACACGCCGCCCGCTCGCATGGAGAAGGTCGGACTGATCACCTGATTGACGTCGAGTGTAACGCGCTTGGTGCGGTCAGTGCCGAACGTGGTCTCGGCGTTATAGAAATTGCGCTCGCCGGCCTGCTTGGTGACGATGTTGATCGCACCGCCAGCAGTGCCGCGGCCGGCATAGGATGAGGCCGGACCGCGCAGGATCTCGATCTGCTCGGTGAAGAAGTTCTCGCGGATGCTCACCGCCGGATCGCGGATGCCGTCGATGAAGACGTCATTGCGCGCATCAAAGCCGCGGATGAAGAAGCGGTCGCCGAACGCGTTGCCGCCCTCGCCAGACCCCAGCGTCACGCCGGCAGTGGAGCGCCCGACCTCGCGCAGCGAGGTGGCGTTCTTGTCCTCGAGCGCCTCCTTGCTCAGCACGGTGATGGTCTTCGGCGTATTGGCGAGCAGTTCGGGAAACTTCCCCGACGCCTGCAGACGATCGACCTTGTAGGGTGCGGCGGGATCCGCGTACGGATTGCGATCGGCAGGCAAGCCGCCAGCATCGGGAAAGGGTATAGGCGCAGCCTGCATCACCTGGCGCTGTGCCGCGCGCCGCAGGGCATCGCGGGCGCGGATCTGCTCCGGCGAGGGCTTCGATGCCGTCGGGCGCGGACGCTCGACCGGCGCGTCGACCATCACGGGCGGCAGATTCGACTGCTGTGCTTCTGCACCTCCCGAGAACGATGCCACCGCAATCAGGCTGGCAACCGCCGAGACCGCCTTGCCGGAATTGCCATCGAGCTTTTCCTCACGTAAATCGAGAACGGCGATCGAACGCAGCGACCGCGGTGTTATTGCCTGCCCCATTTCCACACGCCTCAATTTCCAGATCGCTCATCCGCGTCAGTCGCAATGACAATGAGGCGTTGGTATCGGGGGCAAAAATCCGGGTCAACGCGAAGAGGCCGACAGACTCCCTTGAATACATCCAGATCAAAACGATTCTAACTCGGTCGTTGAAATCGTTCTAAGCCTTCACCTTGTAAGTATTCTAAACGGATGCGGGAAACGCCTGCCAACAAGGCTCTTCTCATCGCCGTCGTCGATGCGATCAATCGCTGCTTGGCGGCTTCATCAAGGAGAACAGCTCGTCAATGGTTTGCTGGGCGATGAGGCGCACGCGATCGGTGTTCTCAAGTCCGGCGATGTTGATGCCCTTCACCACCGCCCTGATCTCGTCGCGGAAGTCGGTGAGAAAGCGCAAGGGATCGCGCCCCTCGTTGGCGACGCGAGCGATCAGGCCCGTGATCAGGATCTGGCACGCGATCATCCTGCCGTTGAGTTCGTCCATCATCCGCTCCAGCCTCATACTCGCGGTGATATGGACGACGTCCGAGCGCCCTGACAACCGCAGCGGTGCGCCGAGACTTTAGAAACGTTCGCAAGCTGCGTTGAGCTGGTGGGCGGCGCGCTCCTTCTGCATGAGCAAGCCATGCTCGACGAGACGATTGAGGAGCCGGACCGGAGAGATCGGTTGCAGCTCGGGTACACCCGCGCCTCAACCTTTGATAGCCTTTCCTGCCACCACGACCGAAACAGTGCCGCGGGATCTGGCGCGCGCTTTCCGAGCTGTACGACTGCCGTTTCCATCCCGAGGAGCAACCGCCTAAGCTTGGCGTAAAGCTTTCCAATTGTTTAGGAAAGTCAACGTATGGTGTGTTTGCACATTAGGTGCACGCGTATTATTCTCGCGGTGGAACTTCTCCAAAGACCCTCGATTTCGGTCTGCGGAATTATGGATTTTCCGGGCAGATAGCCGAAACGTACGAGCCGACATGAAGAAGTCACGGCCGATCCTGTGGGTTTTCCTAATCGCGGCCGTGGCGCTGGCGGGCTATTTCGGCTGGCAGCGATTCCGCGGATCTGAGGGCACAAAAAGCCAGATAGCGCAGAAAGCGCCGGCGCGCGCCGCTATTCCCGTCAGCGTGGCCCCGGTCCAGAAGCAGGATTTCGACGTCTACCTGACCGGCCTTGGCACCGTTCAGGGCTTCAACACCGTCCAGGTACGAACCCGCGTCGACGGACAGATTGAGAAGATCGCCTTCACCGAGGGGCAGATCGTCAAGCAGGGCGACCTTTTGGCCCAAATCGATCCCCGCCCCTATCAGGCGGTGCTTGACCAGGCCAAGGCCAAGAGGGCCCAGGACGAAGCCAATCTCGCCAACGCCGATCTGGATTTGCAGCGCTACACCAGGCTCGGCGAATTCGCGACCCGGCAGCGGACCGATACCCAGCGATCAACCGTCGCGCAGCTGACCGCGCAGATCGCGGCCGACGAGGCCGCGATTGCGAACGCCCAGACGCAGCTCGACTACACGCAGGTCAAGGCGCCGATTACGGGAGTAGCCGGTCTGCGTCAGGTCGACATCGGCAACATCGTCAACGCTTCCAGCCAGACTCCGATCGTCACTATCGCCCAGATCGAGCCGATTGCGGTGATTTTCACCGCCCCCGAAGAACAGCTGCCCTACATCAACCAGGGACAGAAGGCCGGGCCCCTGACCGTCCTTGCCATGACCACTGACGGCAAGAAGACGCTCGCGGAGGGCAAGCTGGCGGTGATCAACAACCAGGTCGACTCGACCAGCGGGACAATCCGGCTGAAGGCGGTGTTCGAGAACAAGAACCACGCGCTCTGGCCCGGGCAGTCGGTCTCGACGCGTCTTCGGGTCAGAACGCTCAAGGACGCCACGGTGGTTCCGGACGACGCAATCCAACACTCCACTAACGGCCTCTACGCCTATACCGTAAACCAGGACAACAAAGCCGAGCTGCGCTGGGTCAAGGTCGGCTATTCCATCGACGGACGTTCTGTGGTCGATGAGGGCCTGACGCCAGGACAGCAGGTAATCACGGGCGGACAGTTCAAGGTGCAGCCCGGCAGCCTTGTCACCACAGCCGTGGCTAGTTCCGATCCGGGACAGAGCAAGGTCCGGCAGGAATGAACGGCGGCGGGATTTCGGCACCCTTCATCCGCTATCCCATCGGCACATCACTGCTGATGGCCGGAATCCTCTTTGTCGGTCTTGTGGCCTACCCCCTGCTGCCCGTCGCGCCTCTGCCGCAGGTAGACTTCCCGACCATTCAGATCACCGCGAACCTGCCGGGCGCAAGCCCTGAGACGATGGCCTCCTCGGTGGCGCAGCCGCTGGAAAGGCAGTTCGCGCAAATTCCCGGCATCGCCCAGATGACGTCGACGAGCTATCTGGGCACCGCGTCCGTGACGATCCAGTTCGATCTCAAACGCAGCATCGATGGCGCGGCGAACGACGTCCAGGCGGCCATCAACGCCGCCAGTGGCCAGCTGCCGAAGAACCTTCCCTCCCCGCCGACCTATCGGAAGGTAAACCCGGCGGACTCGCCTATCCTCATCCTGTCCGCAACCTCAGATACCCTGCCGCTGACCACCGTCAGCGACACCGCCGACACGCAGCTCGCCCAGCAGATCAGCCAGATCTCCGGCGTCGCCCAGGTCTTTATCGGCGGCCAGCAGAAGCCATCGATCCGCATCCAGATCGACCCTGCGAAGCTCGTCGCAAAAGGCCTGTCACTGGAGGACGTGCGCAGCCAGATTGCGATCACCACCGTCGACAGCCCCAAGGGCAGCATCGACGGCGAGCGACGCGCCTATACGATCTACGCCAACGACCAGCTCACGCAGTCGAAGGACTGGAACGACGTCATCATCGCCTACCGCAACGGCGGCCCCTTGAGGATCCGCGACATCGGCCGGGCGGTCACCGGACCCGAAGACGCCAAGCAGGCCGCGTGGGCCAATGGCAAGCGCGGCGTGTTTCTGGTCGTGTTCAAGCAGCCCGGCGCAAACGTCATTGAGACCGTCGACAGGATCAAGTCTCTGTTGCCGCGCCTTGTGGCCGCGATTCCGCAGGCGATCAAGATCGAGCTGATGAGCGACCGGACCCAGACCATCCGCTCAGCGGTCGAAGACGTGCAGTTCACGCTGCTCCTGACCATCTTCCTGGTGGTCATGGTGATCTTCATCTTCCTGCGCAGCTTCTGGGCGACGGTCATTCCGACCGTCACCGTGCCCCTGGCGCTGCTCGGCGCCTGCGCCCTGATGTGGGTGTTCGGCTATACGCTCGACAACCTGTCCCTGATGGCACTGACGATCGCGGTCGGGTTCGTGGTCGACGACGCCATCGTCATGTTGGAAAACATCACCCGCTACGTCGAGAAAGGCGAATCGCCGCTCGCCGCCGCCTACAAGGGCGCCAAGGAGATCGGCTTCACAATCGTGTCGATCAGCATTTCGCTGGTGGCGGTGCTGATCCCGCTATTGCTGATGGGGGGCATCATCGGCCGCTTGTTCCGCGAATTCGCGGTCACGCTGGCCATGACCATCTTTGTGTCGATGGTCGTGTCGCTCACCCTGACGCCGATGATGGCGTCACGGTTCCTGCGTGGCCACGGCGAGGTCAAGCACGGCAAGCTCTACCAGTGGAGCGAACGCGGTTTCGAACGGCTGCTGCAGGGCTACGAACGTGCACTGGATCTCGCCTTGCGCTGGCGCCTGACGACGCTGATGATCTTTTTCGCGACTCTCGGCCTGTCGGTCTACCTGTTCGTCCTCATTCCCAAGGGCTTCTTCCCGCAGCAGGACAATGGCCTGATCACGGCCACGTCGGAAGCCTCCCAGGACATCTCCTTTGCCGAGATGGTCCAGCGGCAGCAGGAACTCGGGAAGATCGTGCAGGCCGACCCCGACGTCGCCACTGTCGCCATGGCGATCGGCGGCAGCGGCAGGGCCGGCAATAACGGCAGCTTGTTCATCACGCTCAAACCCCGCCACGAACGCTCGGCTTCCGCACAGGAGATCATCGCCCGCCTCCGTCCCAAGCTCGAGAAGGTGGAAGGCGCCCGCCTCTACATGCAGGCGGCCCAGGACGTCAGGCTGGGCGGTCGCCCGACGCGCACCCAGTTCGAGTTCACGCTGCAGGACGCCAATCTCGCCGAGCTCAACGAATGGGCTCCGAAGATCCTGGCCAAGATGCGGACCTTGCCCCAACTGCGCGACGTCGCCACCGACCAGCAGACGCAAGGCACGACGCTGCAGGTCACGATCAACCGCGACACCGCTGCGCGCTACGGCATTCAGCCGCAACTGATCGACGACACGCTCTATGACGCCTTCGGCCAGCGCCAGGTCACCCAGTTTTTCACGCAACTCAACACCTATCGCGTGATCCTGGAGATCCTGCCCGAGCTTCAGGGCAATCTCGACACTCTGAACAAGATCTACCTGAGGTCCCCGACAACGGGCGAGCAGGTGCCGCTGTCGACCTTTGCGAGCTGGACCACCGACCCGGTTCGTCCCCTCTCGATCAGCCACCAGGGCCAATTCCCGGCGATCACGATCAGCTTCAATCTCGCCCAGGGCGTGGCGCTCGGGCAGGCTACCGACGCCGTGCAGAAAGCGATGGCCGAGCTCGGCGCCCCGGCGACGCTCAACTCAAGCTTCCAAGGCACGGCGCAGGCCTTCCAGCAGTCGCTCGGCACCGTGCCGCTCCTGATCCTTGCCGCGCTGGTCGTGGTGTACCTGATCCTCGGCATTCTCTACGAGAGCTACATCCACCCGATCACGATCCTTTCGACCCTGCCGTCGGCCGGCGTCGGCGCGCTCGCGATCCTGATGGCGTTCGGCTACGACTTCAGCCTGATCGCGCTGATCGGCATCATCCTTCTGATCGGCATCGTGAAGAAGAACGGCATCATGATGGTCGACTTCGCCATCGTGGCCGAACGCGACGAGCACAAGTCGCCGGAGGAATCGATCCGCCAGGCCGCCGTCCTGCGCTTCCGACCCATCATGATGACCACGATGGCGGCGCTGCTCGGCGGCGTGCCGCTGATGCTCGGCACCGGCACCGGTTCGGAAATCCGCCAGCCGCTCGGCTACGCCATGGTCGGCGGGCTCATCGTCAGCCAGGCGCTGACCCTGTTCACGACGCCCGTGGTCTACCTCTATCTCGACAGGCTCTCGAACTGGCTGTCGGGCTGGGGCCGCTCCGCCACCGCGGAGGAACATGAGGCCGCGGAGCACCGGGTCCAGGAAGCCGCCGAATAGGCTTCGCACGCAGCGCGCCGGCTGACGCGACAATGCTCGACATGTGGGGTGCGGCGGCCGCGCGTCGGAAAGAGGCGCCCTCGGTTCTACAGGGATGAGGACGAATGGCGGCCCACTGGCAACCTCACTCATAAGCGATTGAAATGTCTATGAACTTTTCCACTCCGTCGCACCGCACCGATTTGGCTGACCTGCCTCGCAGCTTGCGGGCGGGTGGATCTCCGCAGCCAAGACCAAATAGGCCTTGGCTGCGGGCCCAACGGTGAGCATAAAGGCGGCCGAGAGCACCTGAAGGAGCCAAGATGATGAAATCGGGCAAGTTGGCCGGCGCGGTTATCGCGACGCTGGTTATCACGCTGGCCGCGGCGGTCGCCGAGGCCAAGGACAAGGTCAAGGTCGGTTACATCGGACCACTGACCGGCGGCGTATCCGTCAACGGCATCGGCGGCCGCAACTCGGCCGAGTTGGCCGTGAAGCTCCGCAATGCCGACGCCAAGACGAAATACGACTACGAAATGATCGTGCTCGACGACGAGTGCAAGCCCAACGTGGCGGTGCAGGTCGCGACCAAGATGGCTGCCGACAAGGAGATCATCGCGGGCGCGACGCACTATTGCTCGGCCGCGGCGATAGCTGCGGTCGACACCTACCACAAGTTCGGCTTTCCGGTGATCGTGTGGGGCGCGGTGCTCCCCGACATCACCTACCGCAACAAGTATGCCGAAATTCATCGCGTCAACGGCACGATGATCAACCAGAACGATGCCAATGCCGAGCTGATCCACAAGCTCGGCTTCAAGACCATCGCGGTGATCCACGACACCACCGACTATGGCAAGGGGCACAACGAATATTTCGCGAAAGCGATCGAGAGGGGCGGCAAGGCCAAGATCGTAGGCACGTTTGGCGTCACTGCCGATCAACAGGACTTCACCGCGGAACTCACTCAGATCAAGGCGCTCAATCCTGAGGTGATCTACTTCGGTGGCCTGACGCCGATCGGCGTGCGCATTCGCTCGCAGATGGACAAGCTCGGTCTCAATGCCGTGTTCGACGGCACTTCCGGCATCGTATCCGACGCCTTCATCCAGGGCCTGGGGCCGCTCGCCGAAGGTACGCTTGCCTTCCGCGAAGGCGCGCCCACCAACAAGCTGCCGGGCGGCAAGTTCTTCATGGAGAACTACAATGCCCAGAAATACGACAATCCGCCGGAAGCTTACGGTGCTTTCGCCTATGCCGCGATGGACATGCTGATCGACACGATCGAGAAGGTCGGCCCCGACCGCAAGAAGGTCATCGCCGAACTTGCCAACGTTAAAGATCGCGACTCCATCGTCGGCAAGATCACGTTCGACGACCACGGCCAGAACATGGTCCCGGTGATCACGAAATTCGTGATTCAGGACGGAAAGTTCGTCGAGTGGGACGAAAGTGAGTATGCCGCCGGCAAGCGCAAGCTGCCCGGACAGAAGTAGCGCCGCGTCGGGGCCGCCCGCAACACGGGCGGCCTCCTTTGCTTCATCTCAATGAAGATCAAGACGTGAGGACATGAACGCGGGTCTGTTCGCGCAATACGTCATGAACGGGCTGATGCTCGGCATGATGTATGCCCTGGTGGCCGTCGGTTTCACGCTGTTTTTCGGCGTGCTCGACGTTATCAAGTTCTCGCATGGCGACGTGCTCACGGTGGGCGCCTTTACCGCCCTGGCCACCTATGTCGGGCTCACTTCGGCTGGCCTGAATTCGAACTGGCTAGCGCTCGTCATTATTCTGGCGGTCGCTGTCATGGCCATGGCCGCTCTCGGCATGTTGATCGCGCGCTACCTGGTGATGCCGCTGCGCTCGGCACCGGCGCTCAATACGCTGCTCATCACCTTGATGCTTGGTACCGTGCTGCGCGAATGCGTCCGCCTGTTCTATCCCCAGGGCGCCAACCCGAAGCCCTTCCCCGCCCTGCTGCCGCGCAGCTCGATCGATCTCGGCGCGTTCAACCTGCGGCTCGACAACGTCCTGATGCTTTCGGCGGGCGTGTTGACGATCGTCGGTCTGCAGTTTCTGCTTAACCGCACCCGGCTAGGCCTTGCCATCCGCGCCGTCGCGCAGGACGAGGAAACCGCGCGCACGATGGGCATCAATTTCACGGCAATAGTGCTGATCACCTTCGCGATCGGCTCGGGTCTTGCCGCATTCGCCGGCGTGATGAACGGTCTCTATTACAACGAGATCAATTTCGGCATCGGCCTCTATCTTGGCGTGGTCGGTTTTGCCGCCGCCATCATTGGCGGGCTGGGCAGCGTCTATGGCGCCGTTCTTGGCGGTTTCCTATTCGCCGGCCTGCAAACCGTCGGCACGGTGCTGATGCCTTTCGCGAGTGCCTACAAGGACGTGTTCGCCTTCGCCGTCGTCATTGCCATCATGGCGTGGCGGCCGACCGGCCTGATCCGGGAGAAGATCAGTGAGCGGGTCTGAGACCCCGGCAAAGCGGGACGGCACCGCGCGACCGAGCTCATGGCCGGCGATCGCGAGCATCGGCGTTGCAACCGTCTACCTGATCGCCCTGCTGGGGGCCGAGAAGCAGTCGGTCATCATATCCCTGCTTGTCGCCGGCATCGCGGCCGTTTTGGCAGGCGGATGGTTCGGAATCTTCGGCGGCGTCAGCCGGGCATTCTCCGAGCACGAGGACCGGATGGGCCTGCTCGCGATCGTCGCCCTCCTGGCAATGGCCGCGTGGTTCCACGAAGACCATTTTGTTCTCTTGCTGGTCGTCACCGTGCTCCTCACGACGGTGGCGACGCTCGGCCTGAACATCCAGTTTGGCTATGCCGGCGTGCTCAATTTCGCCGGCGCTTCGTTCTTCGGCATCGGCGCCTACACCTCGGCGGTGCTGAACACGACGGCGGTGCCACATCTGCTGGTGCCGCTCATCGGCGGCGCGCTGGCGGCGCTGATCGGCTCGGTTCTCCTGTTGCCGGTCCTGCGCACGCGCGGCCACTATGCCGCGCTCATCACCATCGCGTTTGCGCTGCTTTTCAAGACTTTCCTCGAGGTCAACGACGTTCTCGGCGGGCCGCAGGGTATGCCGGTCAAGGGCATGACCTTGTTCGGCTGGTCATTGAACGACAATGTCGAGATCGGCGGGATCACGCTGTCCTTCTACATGAGCTATTTCGTGCTCAGCCTGGCGCTGTTGGCCGTCGCTTTCGTGCTGGTGCGCCGGCTGGAGCGATCGTGGATCGGCCTCAATCTCGATGCGTTGCGGCTGGACGAGACCGCGGCCGCCTGCTTCGGTCTCGACATCACGCGCTGGAAGATCACCGCCTTCCTGATCGGCAATATCCTCATCGGCATTGCCGGGGCACTATTCGGCACGGTCGGCGGCTTCGTCGGCCCCAACAATTACACGTTCGCCGACTCGCTCATTCTCGTCTCGATCCTGTTGCTCGGTGGAATCGGAAACCCCTGGGGCCTCATCGTGGCGACGTTCATCGTCATCGTGGTGCCGGAAAAGCTGCAGACCATTCAGGAGTACCGCTTCCTGCTCTATGCGGTGATGGTTATCTGCGTGCTGCTGTTCCGCCCCGAAGGCCTGCTGCCGCGGCCGGTGCGGCGCTATTTCCCGGGATGGCGGCCATGACGGCGCTGCTGCAAGCCCGCGGCCTGGTCCGGCGCTTCGGCGGCGTCGTGGCGCTCGCCGGCCTCGACCTCAGCGTCGAACCCAACGAGATCCTCGGCCTTATCGGCCCCAACGGCTCGGGCAAGACAACGTTCTTCAACGTTGTCACGGGCATCTATGGCGCCGACGCGGGCGCCATTGCCTTCGATGGTGTCGACATCACCAACGCGGCGTCGCGCGCGGTATACCGCGCCGGCATTTCGCGCACGTTCCAACGCTCCCGCTTGTCGCTGCCGTTGTCGATCTTCGACAACATCATGATCGGCAACCATATGCGCCTGAACCAGGGCCTTTGGTTCAACCTGATACGGCGCAGCGCCTTCAAGAGGGAGTTCGAGCAAAACTATGCCGCGGCCCGTGCGCTGGTGGAGGTGTTCGAGCCGGAACTCGCCGACCGCATGTTCGAGCCCGTCGCGGGCCTGCCGATGATCGACCGTCGGCGCATCGAGATTTGCCGCGCGCTGATCAGCACGCCAAAGCTCCTCCTCCTCGACGAGCCCTCCCCGCCCATGACCCACGAGGAGACGGCGCAGCTGATG
>NZ_JACRAW010000120.1 GCF_016213215.1 Bradyrhizobium sp.
CGCGGGCATGCGCATGATCTGGGTGATGGGATTGGCTGGTACCGTCGCTGCCGGGCTGTTCGCGGCCTATCTGTTCGTTCCGCACGTCGCCGGCCGCATCAAGCGCTTCATGAATCCCGCCTCGGGCGACACGTTTCAGGTCGACACGGCGATGGAGGCGTTCTTCAACGGCGGCTGGTTCGGGCTCGGTCCAGGCGAGGGCATCGCCAAGCGCAGCCTGCCGGACAGCCACACCGATTTCGTGTTCGCAGTGGCGGCCGAGGAGTTCGGCATCATCCTGTGCCTGGCACTGCTCGCGCTGTTCACCTTCGTCGTGGTCCGCACCCTGACGCGCGCCTATGCCAACCAGGACATGTTCTCGCGCTTTGCCGCCTCGGGGCTCGCGATCCTGTTCGGCGTGCAGGCGGCGATCAACATGTCCGTCAATCTGCAGCTGATCCCCGCCAAGGGCATGACGCTGCCGTTCATCTCCTACGGCGGCTCCTCGATGGTGTCGCTGGCCTACGGTGTCGGCATGATGCTGGCGCTGACGCGGCTCCGACCCAGGACTGAGGTCGAGTCGATCGGCGAGGCCGAAGCGATGCGCAGCTACGCGTAGGCTAAGCCGGCGGCGACGGTGTCGCGTTGCCGCGGTGGGGTGGCTCGCATTCGCGGCGCTTTCGCTGTAAACACCCCCGCGTCATGGATAACTCGCCCTTGATTCTCCTGGCCGCGGGCGGCACCGGCGGTCATCTGTTTCCCGCCGAGGCGCTCGCGGTGGAGCTGATCCGGCGCGGCTTTCGCGTCCGCCTGGTGACCGATGCCCGCGCGCTGCGCTATAGCGGACTTTTCAGCAAGGACATGATCGACGTGGTGCCGAGCGAGACCGTGCGCAGCCGCACGCCCTGGTCGTTGGCGCGCACGGCGGTCACGCTCGCCTCCGGTATCGTCACAGCCGTCATCCTGATGCGGCGCTTGAAGCCTGCCGCGATCATCGGTTTCGGCGGCTATCCAACCGTGCCGCCGCTGATCGCGGCAAGGCTGGTCGGGATTCCCAGCATCATCCATGATGCCAACGCGGTGCTCGGGCGCGCCAATCGCTTTCTGTCCCGCTACGTGCGCGCGATCGCAACTTCCCTGCCGGGCGTGCTCGATCGCGATCCTGCGCTGGCCGGCAAGACGACCACGGTCGGCACGCCGATGCGTCCCGCGATCCTGGCGGCCGCGGCCGTGACGTATGCGCCGCCCGATCGTAATGGACCGTTCCGCTTGCTGGTGGTCGGCGGCAGCCAGGGCGCGCGCGTGATGGCTGACGTCGTGCCTGGCGCGATCGAGCGCCTGGAGCCCGCGCTGTGGAGCCGGCTGATTCTGACGCAGCAGGTGCGCGAGGAAGACATGACACGCGTTCGCGCGGTCTATGACCGGCTGAAGATCAACGCGGAGCTCGCGCCGTTCTTCACCGATCTGCCGGCGCGGCTCGCCTCGAACCATCTGGTGGTGTCGCGTTCGGGGGCGGGAACCGTCGCCGAACTCGCCGCCATCGGCCGTCCGTCCATACTGGTGCCGCTGCCCGGCGCGATCGACCAGGATCAGTTCGCCAATGCCGGCGTATTGGCAAAGGTCAATGGCGCCCTGCGCATCCCGCAGACCGAGTTCACCCCCGACCGGCTGGCTTCGGAAATCTCCGCATTCGCCGCCGAGCCGGAGCGCCTCGCCGCGATGGCCGAAGCTGCCCGCAGCGTCGGCCGGCTTGATGCCGCCGACCGGCTGGCGGATCTGGTGGCGAAAGTGGCAGGAATCTGACGCAAAAACCGCTTGTCAGCGCCTTCAAAAGCGGGGCATCCAGTATTTCGCGCGGCTGACTGTGACCTCTGGCTTCGCGTCATACCGGGACGCCCGCCGTGTGCAATCCGCACAAGGCGGGCGATGAGAAAACCATTCAGGACAGACCTATGAGACTGCCGCGCGAAATAGGACCCATTCATTTCATCGGCATCGGCGGCATCGGCATGAGCGGCATTGCCGAGGTGCTGTGCAATCTCGGCTACACGGTGCAGGGCTCGGACGCTTCGGAAAACGCCAACGTGGTGCGGCTGCGCGGCAAGGGCGTCAAGGTTTCTGTCGGCCACCGGGCGGAGAACGTCGACGGCGCCGATGTCGTCGTGGTGTCGACCGCGATCAAACGCGACAATCCGGAACTGATGGCAGCGCGTGCGCAGCGCATTCCCGTCGTACGCCGCGCCGAGATGCTGGCCGAACTGATGCGGCTGAAGAGCTGCGTCGCCATCGCCGGCACCCACGGCAAGACGACGACGACGTCGATGGTCTCAACGCTCCTGGACGCCGGCGGCCTCGATCCCACCGTGATCAACGGCGGCATTATCAATGCCTATGGCACCAATGCGCGGCTGGGCGCCGGCGACTGGATGGTGGTCGAAGCCGACGAGAGCGACGGCACCTTCCTGAAGTTGCCGGCGGATGTCGCCATCGTCACCAATGTCGATCCCGAGCATCTCGACCATTTCAAGACCTTCGAGGCCGTGCAGGAGGCATTCCGCAACTTTGTCGAGAACGTGCCGTTCTACGGCTTCGCCGTCATGTGCATCGACCATCCGATCGTGCAGACGCTGGTCGGCAAGATCGAGGACCGCCGCATCATCACCTATGGCGAAAACCCGCAAGCCGATGCGCGGCTGGTCGACCTGACGTCCGGCGGCGGCGGCTCGAAATTCAAGGTCGTGTTCCGCGATCGCAAGACCGGCGCGACACACGAGATCGCAAACATCGCGCTGCCCATGCCCGGCCGGCACAATGCGTCGAACGCGACCGCGGCGATCGCAGTGGCCCACGAGCTCGGCATGTCCGATGATGCGATCCGCACGGCGATGGCCGGGTTCGGCGGCGTGAAGCGGCGCTTCACCAAGACCGGCGAGTGGAACGGCGTCACCATCATCGACGACTACGGACATCATCCGGTCGAGATCGCCGCCGTGCTGAAGGCGGCGCGCGATTCCTACGGCGGCAGGATCATCGCGGTGGTGCAGCCGCATCGCTTTACCCGTCTGCAATCGCTGTTCGAGGAATTCTGCACCTGTTTCAACGATGCCGATGCGGTGGTGGTCGCCGAGGTCTATCCCGCCGGCGAGACGCCGATTCCCGGCATCGACCGCGACCATTTTGTCCTGGGTCTGCGCGCGCATGGGCATCGCGAGGTGATTCCGCTGCCGAAGTCCTCCGATCTCGCGGGCATCGTCAAGGGCCTCGCCCGTCCCGGCGATCTCGTCGTGTGCCTGGGTGCCGGCAACATCACCCAATGGGCCTACGCCTTGCCGGGCGAATTGAAGGCACTGGGGTCAGGCCAGTGAGCTTTCCCGACACCACGCCCGAACTCAAAGCCGCGATGCCGGGCTTGCGCGGACGGCTGCTGGCGAACCAGTCGCTGGCCGAGCTGACCTGGTTTCGCGTCGGCGGTCCGGCGCAGGTTCTGTTCACGCCGGCCGATGAAGACGACCTCGCCTATTTCCTCGCGCATCTGCCGAGCGATATTCCGGTCCATGTCGTCGGCGTCGGCTCCAACCTGATCGTGCGCGATGGCGGCCTTCCCGGCGTCGTGATCCGACTGTCGCCGCGCGCCTTTGGTGAGGCGAGCGCGGCAGGCGAGGTGGTCAGCGCCGGCGCGGCCGCGCTCGACAAGCGCGTGGCGGAAGTTGCAGCCAGCGCCAATATCGGCGGGCTTGAGTTCTTCTTCGGCATTCCCGGCACGATCGGCGGCGCGCTGCGGATGAACGCGGGCGCCAACGGCAGCGAGACCAAGGACGTCCTGATCGAAGCCACTGGAATCGGCCGCGACGGCAGCAAGCATGTGTTCTCGAACGCTGACATGAAATTTGTCTACCGCAGCAGCGGAGTCGATCCCTCGATCATCTTCACCTCGGCGCGCTTCCGCGGCACGATCAAGGACGCGGAAACGATCCGCGCCGGGATGGCCGAAGTGCAAAACCACCGCGAGACCGCACAGCCCATTCGCGAGAAGACCGGCGGTTCGACTTTCAAGAATCCGCCCGGCCAAAGCGCCTGGAAGTTGATCGACGCGGCCGGCTGCCGCGGCCTGCGTGTCGGCGGGGCGCAGGTCTCGGAGATGCACTGCAATTTCCTGATCAATACCGGTAACGCGACCGGCTCTGACATCGAGACGCTGGGCGAGACCGTACGCGCCAGGGTTAAGGCAAAGTCCGGGATTGAGCTACAGTGGGAAATCAAGCGGATCGGGATCGAGCGGAGCTAATGCGCATCACCATTCTCTTCGGCGGTTCGAATAAGGAGCGCCTGGTCTCGGTCGCGAGCGCGCAGGCGCTGCACCAGGCGCTGCCCGAGGTCGATTTGTGGTTCTGGGACGTGGCGGATCGCGTGCATGTCGTCCAGTCGCAGGCACTTCTCAGTCACGCGCGCCCGTTCGAAGACGAGTTCAAGCCGGGCAATCAGGGCATTCCGCTGGAACAGGCGCTGGACCAGGCCAGGGATGAAGATCGCCTGCTTGTGCTGGGCCTGCATGGCGGGCGCGCGGAGAACGGCGAGCTGCAGGCGATGTGCGAGATCCGCGGCGTTCCCTTCACGGGATCCGGCTCAGCCTCGTCCCATCTAGCCTTCGACAAAGTGGCGGCAAAACGCTTTGCCGCGCTTGCGGGCGTGAAGGCGCCGCAAGGCATCGCGCTCGAGGATCTCGATGCTGCACTCGACGAATATGGCAAGCTGATCGCAAAGCCGTCGCGCGACGGCTCGAGCTACGGGCTGATCTTCGTCAACGCAAAGCAGGACCTTGAGGCCGTGCGTAGCGCGGCAAAGCTGGAAGAATATGTGATCGAGCCGTTCATCAGCGGCGTGGAAGCAACCTGTGGCGTCCTTGAGCGGTCTGACGGCTCGCTCTTTTCGCTGCCGCCGATCGAGATCGTGCCGGCGGAGGGCGGCTTCGATTACACAGCCAAATACCTCCTGAAATCGACGCAGGAGATCTGTCCTGGGCGCTTTTCGCCAGAAATCAGCGCCCAGATCATGGACCAGGCGCTGCTCGCCCATAAGGTCCTGTCATGTTCCGGCTATTCCCGCTCGGACTTCATCGTGTCGGAGAAGGGGCCGATCTTCCTTGAGACCAATACGCTGCCGGGGTTGACCAAGGCCTCGCTTTACCCGAAGGCCCTGAAGGCGCAGGGAATCGACTTTGTCGACTTCCTGCACGAACAGATTGTTCTGGCAGCTCGTCACACGCAAAAATAGCGAAAATCCGTTAAGGGCGCCCCAGGCTGGATGAAGCGCCCCACCGGAACCCGAATCGGTAAATCCCCGGGCCCCGCGGCGCAACTGCTTCACAAAACGAGCCAAAACGCACCGGCTCTCAACTAGTTTTACCTTTTGTTTACCAGGGTGTCCGAAGGTTAACGCTGGCGGCGCAGATGGCGCTTGGCTGCCGGCGCGTGAGTTGTCGCGGGTTTCCGCTGCACGGATCGCATTGAGAGGGGATGGCTTCTTCTGCTCAAGACCCAGCCGGGCAAGTCCGAGACGTCTGACGTGCCGAACCCCGCGAAGTTCTGCGGGCAAACTGTTGACGAGCTCGTGCAATGGATGGTGCAGCACGCCCCGCCCGATCGGTGAGGCCGAAGGCTAATCTGAAAGCGGCCGCGGTTGGCGCGGTCGTGCTGCTGCGCGAGTGGCTCAAGGCCAAGCGCCAATATCGCAAGCCCGCCATCAACCGCGAGCCGCCGCACCGGCTGATTGCCACTGTCGAACGCTATCTCCCGCGCCGGGTCGGCATCGCTGCGACCGCGCTGCTGCTGCTCGGCAGCACCGCCTTTGGCATCGTGAAAGGCGGCCATCTCCAGGAATTCACGATTGCCGTCGGCAACGCACGCAACGCGCTGGCCAATTCCGCCGGATTTCGCATCACCTCGGTCATCATCAACGGTCGCAAGCAGCTGAGCCAGGACGAAGTGCTCGGTATCGGCGGCGTCAGCGGCAGCTCGTCGCTCCTGTTCCTGGATGCCGAAGGCGTCCGCGACCGCCTGAAGGCCAACCCGTGGATCGCCGATGCCACGGTCCTGAAGCTTTATCCGGGCCAGCTCCAGATCGACATCACCGAGCGCAGGGCGTTCGCGTTGTGGCAGGAGGGCGGCCGGCTCTCGGTGATCGCCGACGACGGCGCCGTGCTTGAGCCCTACGTGTCCCGGCGCTTCCTGTCACTGCCGCTGGTCGTCGGCAAGGGCGCCGAAACCCATGCGAAAGATTTCCTGGCACTGCTCGCGCGCTATCCCCAGGTGCACTCGGTGACGCAGGCCGCGATCTTCGTCGGCGAGCGGCGCTGGAATTTGCGTCTGAAGGACGGGCTCGATATCCGCCTGCCGGAGCATGATGTCGGCAACGCGCTGGCGGCACTCTCGAAGCTCGACAAGGACGACAAGCTGTTCTCCCGCGACATTGTCGCGGTCGACATGCGCCTGCCTGACCGGTTGGTCGTGCAATTGTCCGACGATGCCGCCAGGGCACGCGAAGAGCTGTTCAAGGACAAGAAACCCAAGAAGAAGGCCGGTGACGCATGACCGGCCTTGATCGCCACCAGACACCGAAGACTCGCCCGATGTCGCACAAGCGCGCGGCGCTGGTTGCTTCGCTCGACATCGGAACCAGCAAGATCGCCTGCATGATCGCGCGGCTGAAGCCATCTCAGCCGAGCGAGGCCCTGCGTGGCCGCACGCACGCCGTTGAGCTGATCGGTTACGGCCAGATCCAGGCCCGCGGCATGAAAGCAGGCGCGGTGACCGACCTTGCCCAATGCGAGCACGCGGTGCGCCAGGCGGTGGCGCTGGCCGAACGCAAGGCCAAGGTGCGGGTGGAGTCCGTGCTGCTCTCCGTCTCGGGCGGCCGGCTGCAGGGTCACCTGGTCGAGGCGGCCTCGGATATTCGCGGCGGGTCCGTCACGGCGGCCGACGTCGACCGCGTCACCTCCACCGGCATGCACCATGCGACCGGGGAAGGCCGAACGGTGCTGCACACGCTGCCGGTCGGTTACACGCTCGACGGCGTCCGGGGAATCCGCGACCCGCGCGGCATGGTGGCGCGCCAGTTCGGCGTCGACATGAACGTCGTCACCTCCGACGCGACCGTCGCGCGCAACCTGATGCTGGTGGTCGAGCGCTGCCATCTCAACGTCGAAGCCATGGCCGCAAGCCCGTATGTGGCGGCGCTGTCGGTGCTCACCGACGACGAAGCCGATCTCGGGGCGGCGGTAGTCGAGATGGGCGCGGGCACGACGACGATCGCCATCTTCTCCGGCGGGCGCTTCGTCCATGCCTCGGGTTTTGCGGTCGGCGGGCAGCACATCACAATGGACCTTGCGCGCGGACTCAGCGCGTGCATTGCTGATGCTGAGCGAATCAAGACGTTATACGGCACCGTGCTGACCGGCGGGTCCGACGCGCGTGAGTTGATGTCCGTGCCGACCGCTGGCGACGAGCACGATCTGCCACAGATCGTATCACGCGCAACCATCGCCAACATCGTCAAGCACCGTGCGGAAGAGATTTTCGAAATGGTCCGGGACCGACTCGCGGATTCGCCGTTTGCGGCGGAGCCGAAGGGGTGTGTCGTGCTGAGCGGGGGCGCCTCCCAGCTCACCGGACTTGTGGAACTGGCGAGCCAGATACTTGGCCGGCCGGTGCGGATCGGACGTCCGCTCGGCTTCGGCCGGGTGCCCAACGAGGCAAAGAACGCCGCTTTCGCGGTGCCCGCGGGGCTCCTGGTCTATCCGCAATATGTTCACCTCGAACATATCGAGCCGCGGCATGCGCGGCCGTTGAAGACTGGGACGGGCGGCTATTTCGGCAAGGTCGGACGATGGCTTCGCGAGGGCTTCTGATGAACCTTTCAAAATTTTTCCGCCGCAAACGACATCAACCAACTCCCGCGGCCGCCGGCCGGGGCGAAACCACACGCGCGTGATCGAGAGGCAACCATGACCATCAATATCAACGTTCCTGATATTCACGAGCTGAAGCCGAGGATCACCGTGTTCGGCGTCGGTGGCGCCGGCGGCAACGCGGTCAACAACATGATCACCGCGGGCCTGCAGGGCGTCGACTTCGTGGTCGCCAACACCGACGCGCAGGCGCTGACGATGTCGAAGGCGCAGCGCATCGTCCAGATGGGGACGCAGGTTACCCAGGGGTTAGGCGCCGGCTCGCAGCCGGATGTCGGCGCGGCGGCGGCGGAAGAAGTCATCGATGAGATTCGCGATCACCTCTCGGGCGCCAACATGGTCTTCGTCACCGCGGGCATGGGCGGCGGCACCGGCACCGGCGCCGCGCCTGTCATCGCCAAGACCGCGCGCGAAATGGGGATCCTCACCGTCGGCGTGGTGACAAAGCCCTTCCATTTCGAAGGTGCGCGCCGCATGCGTACCGCGGAGGCGGGCATCGCCAACCTGCACAAGGTGGTCGACACCCTCCTGATCATTCCGAACCAGAACCTGTTCCGGGTTGCCAACGAGAAGACCACATTTGCCGACGCCTTCGCGATGGCCGATCAGGTGCTCTACTCGGGCGTCGCCTGCATCACCGACCTGATGGTCAAGGAAGGCCTGATCAACCTCGATTTCGCCGACGTGCGCGCCGTTATGCGCGAGATGGGCAAGGCGATGATGGGCACCGGCGAGGCCTCCGGCGACAAGCGGGCGCTGACCGCCGCCGAGGCCGCCATCGCCAACCCGCTGATCGACGATTCGTCGATGAAGGGCGCCAGGGGCCTGTTGATCTCGATCACCGGCGGCAAGGACCTGACGCTGTTCGAAGTCGACGAAGCCGCCACGCGTATCCGCGAGGAAGTGGATCAGGACGCCAACATCATTGTCGGCGCCACCTTCGACGAGGCGCTCGACGGCCTGATCCGGGTCTCGGTGGTCGCGACCGGAATCGAGCAGGCGCAGATCGCCCGCAATGCGGCCACGGCCGGCGCCCCCGCGGCCGCCAGCGCTCATGCCGCTGCCAACTCTCCGGCCGCTCCGGCACCAACGGCGGAAAATCGGCTGGCCGACCTGACCGCGCGGCTGCGTGCCGACAACCAGCGGCTGGCGGAGCGCGCCCAGAAACTGGAGGCGCACGCTGCTCCGGGAGCCGCTCCGGCTCCGGCGGCTCTGCAGCGCAACCATGTCGAACGGGCGGCCCTTGCCGCGATCGCCGCAGCCGTTGCGCCCGAAGCTTCGCAAGCCGCCGCGCACGCGCCGGTGCAGCCGGCGTCCTATGGCGACGTCACGGTTCGCCCGATCGCGCAGAAGCCTTCGCTGTTTCCCGAACCCGAGGCGGCCCCCAGCGCGACAAATGAGCCGCTGACTCCCGAGAACTTCATCCCGCCGCCGGCCGAACGTCCGCCGGGCCGCGCGCCGCGCATGCCGAAGTTCGAGGATCTGCCGATGCCGGCCCAGGCCGAGATCAGGCAGGCGCGTGGCGAGGTCGAGGAGGACATTCCGCAGAAGACCCGCCTGTCACTTCTGCAGCGGCTCGCCAATGTCGGCCTCGGCCGCCGCGACGAAGAGAACGAGCCGCCGATTGCGGCTAGATCCGCAGGTCCGGCGATGCCGTCCCTGCCGGAGCGGAGGCCGCAGCGCACGGTTACCCAGCAGATCGCGACCAACGAGCCGGTATCAGAATATGCCCGTCGGCCGGCGCCGCAGGGATTGGACCAGCATGGCCGCCCGGCGCCTGTTGCGCCTGCGCCACAGGCTGACGACCATCTCGATATCCCCGCCTTCCTGCGCCGTCAGGCAACCTGACGATCGTTACAATTGTGGTGATGAAAAGGGTCCCGGCGCTTCCTCGCCGGGACCTTTCCTTTACCGGAATAGCCAACCGGCTCGCAGGCAAGTACCTGATTTAAATGATTAATTATCGCTTTCGTGATGCAATTGAGTTGCAAGTGCCTTTCGCGGCGTGGCGCAATTTGGCGCGAATGCGGCAGAGTTGGGGTAACAATTAGTAAAAAAGCGTGAGTTGGCGCTGTTTGGGGCAAAGTTTATGGTTCGCCATGACTTGGGGATGTCGAGATTCGGAACGGCCCTAACGGCCAACGGGTCTTTGCATAAGTCGTGTGGGCGGGTCTTGGAATGAAATTCAGCCGGCAAACAACGCTTAGGGCGCAGGCCACCGTGTCGGGCGTCGGCGTCCA
Source organism: Bradyrhizobium sp. (assembly GCF_016213215.1). GTDB lineage: Bacteria > Pseudomonadota > Alphaproteobacteria > Rhizobiales > Xanthobacteraceae > Bradyrhizobium. The sequence goes on from NZ_JACRAW010000120.1 coordinate 10,183, forward strand.
TTCGGGGCTTCCTGTCAATTTGACCATCGGGCCTGCACCGGTTGACGCGGGCTTTGTTTTTATCCGTACCGGCCTTGATGGTTGCGACCGCGAAGTGCAGGCGACCGCCACCTCGGTAATCGCGACCGACTTTGCAACCGTCCTCGGCGACCGCGAAGGTCCGCTTGTTTCCACCGCCGAGCACGTGCTCGCTGCACTGCGGGGCATGGGCGTCGACAACGCCACCATCGAGATCGATGGACCGGAAGTGCCGATCATGGACGGCAGCGCGGCCGACTTTGTTGCCGCGATCGAGCAGGCTGGAATCATCACCCAATCGGCGCCACGCCGCTTCATCCAGGTGCTCAAGCCGGTTCAGGTCGCAATGGGTGACTCCTTCGGGGAATTGCGGCCTCATGCGGCTGGATTCCGCGCCGAAGTAGAGATCGACTTCGCCAACCCGCTGATCGGCCGGCAGAAGTACACGCTCGATCTCGGTGCAGAGCGGTTCCGTCGTGAAATCGCCCGTGCTCGTACCTTCGGTCTCATGTGCGATGTGGCGCGGCTCTGGGGCGCCGGATTCGCGCTCGGCGCCTCCTTCGAGAATTCCGTCGTGTTTGACGACACCCGCCTGCTCAATACCGATGGGTTGCGCTACAGGGACGAATGCGTTCGCCACAAGATGCTGGACGTGATCGGCGATCTTGCGCTCGCCGGCCTGCCGCTGCTCGCGGCCTATCGCTCGGTTCGCGGCGGTCACAAGCTCAACCATGCCGTGCTGACGGCGCTTTTGGCCGACCGCAGCGCCTGGCGGGTGGTCGAGGGCGAAGCCGCGCGTCGTTCGCGGACGCATGCCGAAGCAGGCAGCGGGATCATGGGCGGCATGATCGCCCCGGCCTACGGGCCGGACGTTTCCTGAAGGCCAGTTCCTGAAAGCCAAGTTGTTCTGAAAGCAAGGCGCGAATCGGCCGAGGCCGTTTCCACGCCTGCTCCTGGTAACCATCATCTGGTCGTGCCGCCTTAATCCCGGCGAAATGCCTCCCTATCCGGTTGGTTAACGATCGTTTTTCGGTTAAACGGGCTTGGTCGCATGGCAGGGCGCCATCGGCCGCGCCAATCATTGCCTTGGGCCGCGTTTTCGGGGCGGCGGGCACCGCATTACAGGGCGTCAGGTCTCATTCATGTCGGCACAGCGTATGACGCGCGGATTACCCAGGGTTTCGCCTCAGGCACGCTCGCTGCGGCTCGTGGCCGGCCTGTTCATGATGGGCCTTCCCTTGGGCGGCTGCTCCGAAATGTGGGACAAGTTCACCGCGAAGGACGACACCTTCGTCGAGGTGCCTGCAGACAAGCTCTACAATGAGGGCTTGTATATGATGAACGAGAAGAAGGATCCGAAGGGCGCGTCGAAGAAATTCGAGGAAGTCGACCGGCAGCATCCTTACTCGGACTGGGCCCGCAAATCCTTGCTGATGTCGGCTTACTCCTTCTACCAGGCAGGCGATTATGACAACTGCATCGGCGCTGCGACGCGCTATGTGACCCTTCACCCCGGCAGTTCGGATGCCGCTTACGCGCAGTATCTGATCGCCGCCTCGCATTACGACCAGATTCCGGACATCAGCCGCGACCAGAGCCGCACCGAGAAGGCGATCGCCGCGCTCGAAGAAGTGATTCGCAAATACCCGAACTCCGAATACGCCGCCAACGCCAAGGCCAAGCTGGAAGGCGCGCGCGACCAGCTTGCGGGTCGCGAGATGAATGTCGGCCGCTATTACATGCAGAAGCGCGACTACACGGCGGCGATCAACCGCTTCAAGACCGTGGTCACGCAGTATCAGACCACCCGGCATGTCGAGGAAGCGCTGGCGCGCCTGACCGAAGCCTATATGGCCATCGGCATCGTCGGCGAGGCGCAGACCGCCGCGGCGGTACTTGGGCACAATTTTCCCGACAGCCGCTGGTACAAGGACGCGTATAATCTAGTAAAGTCCGGCGGTCTCGAGCCGAGCGAGAATCAAGGCTCCTGGATGAGCAGGGCCTTCAGGAAAATGGGTCTCGGCTAGGAAGCTGAGTCTCATGCTGGCGCGTCTGTCGATCCGCGACATCGTCCTGATCGAACGGCTCGATATAGAGTTTTCCCGTGGCCTCGCAGTCCTGACCGGCGAGACCGGGGCGGGCAAATCCATCCTGCTTGATGCTTTCGCGCTGGCGCTGGGCGGCCGCGGCGACGCCGGCCTCGTTCGCCATGGTGCGGAGCAGGGGCAGGTCACAGCCGTCTTCGACGTGCCGAAACGCCACCCGGCCACCGCGATCCTTGCCGGGAATGGGCTCGAGGACACCGGCGAGATGATTCTGCGGCGGGTTCAGTTTGCCGACGGCCGCACCCGCGCTTTCATCAACGACCAGGCGATCAGCGTGCAGACGTTGAAAGCGGTCGGCTCCGCGCTGGTCGAGATCCACGGCCAGCACGATGAGCGCGCGCTGGTCGATGCGGCCACCCATCGCCGCCTGCTAGATGCCTTCGCGGGGCTCGAGAAGGACGTTGCCGCCGTGGAAGAACTCTGGGAGGCCCGCCGCGCCGCCAACAGCGCGCTGGAGCAGCATCGGGCCAGCATGGAGCGCGCCGCGCGCGAGGCGGACTACCTGCGCCACGCCGCCGACGAACTGAAAGCCCTGGCGCCGAAGGACGGCGAGGAGACGGCCCTTGCCGAACGGCGGACTGTCATGATGCAGGGCGAGAAGATCGCCGGCGATCTGCGCGAGGCACAGGAGACGGTGAGCGGGGATCATTCGCCGATCGCAGCCTTGTCGGCCGCGGTGCGCCGTCTCGAGCGGCGCGGCGTAAGCTCGCCGGCCCTCGTCGAGCCCGCGGTGAAGGCGATCGACGCTGCGATCAACTCGCTGGAGGAAGCCGATCAGCATCTGGCCGCGGCGCTTGCCGCAACCGATTTCGACCCTGCGGAACTGGAGCGCATCGAGGAGCGGCTGTTCGCGCTGCGCGGCGCCTCGCGCAAATATTCGACGCCGGTCGACGGTCTCGCCGAGCTTGCTGCGAAATTCGCTGCCGACGTGGCGTTGATCGATGCGGGCGCCGAGCAGTTGAAGAAGCTCGAGAGCGCGGCAACGCAAGCCGACCAGCGCTATGGCACCGCCGCCGCCAGACTTTCCGCCGCCCGGGCAAATTCCGCGGACAAGCTCAACAAGGCGGTGAACGCCGAGCTGGCGCCGCTCAAGCTCGAACGCGCCAGGTTCATGACCCAGGTGGAGAGTGATCCGAAAGCGCCGGGACCGCAGGGCTTTGATCGCGTCGAATTCTGGGTGCAGACCAATCCGGGCACCAAGCCCGGCCCCTTGATGAAGGTGGCCTCCGGCGGCGAGCTGTCGCGTTTCCTGCTGGCGCTGAAGGTCGTGCTGTCGGACCGCGGATCGGCGCCGACGCTGGTGTTCGATGAAATCGATACCGGGGTGGGCGGCGCGGTTGCGGACGCCATCGGGGCTCGCCTGGCGCGGCTCGCCGGCAAGGTGCAGGTGATGGCGGTGACACACGCGCCGCAGGTCGCTGCAAGGGCCGACCAGCACCTTCTGATTTCCAAGGACTCGCTCGACAGGGGCAAGCGCGTTGCCACCCGCGTCAATGCGCTCGCTGCCGACCACCGTCGCGAGGAGATCGCCCGCATGCTCGCCGGCGCCGAGATCACGGCCGAGGCGAGGGCCGCCGCCGAGCGGCTGCTGCGCGCCGCGACGGCATAGCTTGGTACCGTCATTCCGGGGCGCTGCGAAGCATCGAACCCGGAATCTCGAGATTTCGGGTTCGGTCCTGCGACCGCCCCGGAATGACGTTCTCAATTGCAGATCGAATCGTACAGGTCATCCCAGTTCGGGTTATTCTTTTCGATCAGTTTGGTTTTCCAAGCACGCTTCCATTTCTTCAGCTCCTTCTCACGCGTTATCGCCGAGACGGGGTCGTTATAGATTTCGAACCAGACCAACCGCGTGATATTGTATTTGGATGTGAAGCCGGAGACGGCCTTTGATCGGTGTTCAAAGATGCGGCGGATGATGTCATTTGTGACGCCGACATAGATTGCCCCATCTCGTCGGCTTGCTAGGATATAGACGTCGTATGCCATGAGACGCGATTCCCACCACATCGTTATTCCGGGCACGCGAAGCGCGAACCCGGAACCTCGAGATTCCGGGTTCGGTCCTGCGGACCGCCCCGGAATGACGGATCAATAGTCTTTCGCATGATAGCAAGAGCAAAATCCAAAACCCTTCCCGACGTCGCCGATCTCACCAAGGCCCAGGCCAAGGTGGAGTGGAAACGGCTGGCGCTCGAGATCGAGGGACACGACCGGCGCTATTACCAGGAAGACGCGCCAAATATTAGCGATGCCGAATATGACGCGCTGCGCGGTCGCCTCAAAGCCATCGAAAAGCGCTTTCCCGAATTCGTCACCGCCGAGTCGCCGACGCAGAAGGTCGGCGCGGCGCCGTCCGGGCGGTTCAAGAAAATCCGCCATGCGGTCCCGATGCTGTCGCTTGACAATGCCTTTGCCGAGGAGGACGTGCGCGATTTCGTCGGCCGCATCGAGCGCTTCCTCAAGCTGACGGATGCGAAGATCGACCTTTCCGCCGAGCCGAAGATCGACGGCCTGTCGATGTCGCTGCGCTACGAAGACGGCGAACTCGTCACCGCCGCGACGCGCGGCGACGGCGCCGAGGGCGAGGACGTCACCGCCAACATCCGCACGCTCGAAGACGTGCCGCAGAAGCTGCATGGCCGCAACGTGCCCGAGATCTGCGAGGTGCGCGGCGAGGTCTACATGACCAAGAAGGCCTTCCTTGCGCTCAACGAGCGGCAGAAGGCGGCCGGCGACACCATCTTCGCCAACCCGCGCAACTCGGCGGCCGGATCGCTGCGCCAGAAGGACCCGGCCATCACCGCAACGAGACCACTAGGCTTTTTCGCCTATTCCTGGGGCGAAATGAGCGGGATGCCGGAGGAGACGCAGACCGGCATGATTCACTGGTTCGAGCGCTGCGGCTTCAAGACCAATCCGCTGACCAAACTGTGCCATTCGGTCGAGCAGTTGCTGGCCTTCCATCGCAAGATCGAGGAGCAGCGCGCCGCGCTCGACTATGACATCGACGGCGTCGTCTACAAGGTCGATCGCATCGACTGGCAGGAGCGTCTCGGCTTCGTATCGCGCACGCCGCGCTGGGCGATCGCCCACAAGTTCCCGGCCGAGCGCGCCATGACCGTGTTGCGCGATATCGAGATCCAGGTCGGGCGTACCGGCTCGCTCACACCGGTCGGCAAGCTCGAGCCCGTCGGAGTCGGCGGTGTGATCGTGCAGAACGTCACCTTGCACAACGAGGATTATATCCGCGGCATCGGCGGCAAGGGCGAGAAGCTGCGCGAGGGGCGCGACATCCGGATCGGCGACACCGTGGTGATCCAGCGCGCCGGCGACGTCATTCCGCAGGTCGTCGACGTCGTGATCGAGAAGCGGCCGAAAGATGCCAAACCATACCATTTTCCGAAGAAGTGCCCGTGTTCGCTGCACACCGACGTCGTGCGCGAGGAAACCGCGACCGGTGAGGAGGGCGCCCGCGCGCGCTGCACCGGCGAATTCGCCTGCCCGTTCCAGAAGATCGAGCACCTCAAGCTGTTTGCCTCCCGCCGCGCCTTCGACATCGACGGTCTCGGCGAAAAGCAAATCGAGTTCTTCTTCGAGCAGGGCTGGGTCAAGGAGCCCGCCGACATCTTCACGCTTTCCGAGCGCAACGCGAGCATCAAGCTCGAGGAGATCGAAGGCTACGGCGAGACCTCGGTACGCAACCTTTTCAATGCCATCGAGCAGCGGCGCCGTATTCCACTCGAACGCTTCATCTACGCGCTCGGCATGCGCCATGTCGGCGAGACCACGGCGCTGGCGCTGGCGCGGGGCTACGGCTCCTGGGACGCGGTCCACGACGCCTGCATGAAAGTCGCCAAGGGCGATGAAGATGCGATCGTCGAGATGGATGCGCTCGACCAGATCGGCGATACCGTGATCAGGAGCATCGCCGCCTATTTCGGCGAGAGCCATAACCGCGGCATCGTCGAGCGGCTGACCGGGCAGGTCGATATCCTGGACGCCGAAAAGCCGAAGAGTAATTCGGCAATTGCCGGCAAGACCGTGGTGTTCACCGGAACGCTGGAGCGCATGACGCGCGACGAGGCAAAAGCGACCGCCGAGCGGCTGGGTGCCAAGGTCTCCGGTTCGGTATCGAAGAAAACGGATTATGTGGTCGCGGGTCCCGGCGCCGGTTCGAAACTGGCGGAGGCCAAGAAGCACGGCGTCACCGTGCTGACCGAGGACGAGTGGCTCAAGCTGATCGGGGAGTGACATCATTCATCGTCGCGAGGCGCGCAGCGGACCAAGCAATCCAGACTGTGACCGCGGAAGCATTCTGGATTGCGTCGCTTCGCTCGCAATGACGGAGTTCGTGTCTTCCCTCTTTTACTCTCCCTCCGCCTGCCGCTTTCGTCGCGGCACGACGAAAATCATCATGGAGGCGCACGCGAGCGACAGGGCGAAGATCGCGGCCGTCAGCGGCAGGGTCGAGCTAAAGTGACCGCCGAGCCAGGCGCCGAACTGGGAGACCAGGGAGCCCAGTCCCATCTGCAGAAATCCCATCGCGCCGGAAGCGGTGCCGGCGGCCTGTGGCCGCACGCTGATGGCGCCCGCGGCCGAGTTCGACATCACGAAGGCGTTCGCGAACATCACGATCATCTGCGCTCCGAACAGCCATGACGGGGTCTGGTTGAAGCCGGCGACGCTCAGGAACAGGTTGAGAAGGCTGCCGGCGAGTTGCAGTGCAAGGCCGATCCAGATCAGTCGCTCCAGCGCGTGGCGCGGAGCAAAGCGGACGCAGAACAGGTTGCCGATGAGATAGGCAAACGCGGTGGTCGCGAACCAGGCGCCATATTCGGCGCTGCTGCGGCCCATCTCGTTGATCACAAGATAGGGGCCGCCGCCGGCGAAGATGAAGATGATCTGGGAGGCCAGCACCTGGCACAGCATGAATCCGACGAACGGGCGGCTGGTGATCAGGCTGCCGACGTCGGTACGAAATCCACTGTCCCCAGTGCGTGCACGGCGGGTCTCCGGCAGCGCCACCACGATCAGCACGGCGACGAGCACCGACACTGCGGCGATGGCATAGAAGATCGCGCGCCAGCCGAAGGCGGTCTCCAGCAGGCCTCCGGTGAGCGGGCTCACCATCTGCGCGATCATCATTACCCCGACGACCAGGCTGATCATGCCGCCGACGCGTTCGCGGCTGTAGAGGTCGCGGATGATGGCCCGGCTGATCACCATGCCGGTGGCCCCGCCCAGCGCCTGCAGAAAGCGCGCGACGATCAGTTGAGGCAGGGTCTGCGCGAACACGCATCCCACGCTCGCGGCCACCGTCAGGCTGAGTCCGGCGATCAGCACCGGGCGGCGTCCGAACTTGTCGGACAACGGCCCCATGATGATCTGCGAACAGGCGATGCCGACGAAATAGAGCGACACCGTCATCTGGGCGACCGAGATGGCGCTGTCGAAGGTGGTAGCAAGTACAGGCAAGGCCGGCACGAGGAGATAGAGCGAGATCGGCGCCACGCCGTTCATGGCAACCAGCAGGACCAGCATCACGCGCGAGGTCGCCAGGTCCTTGCCTGTTGCGGCTTCCGCCGGCTTTCCCGTCGTCCCGTGCATCGGTCCCGATTCCGTTCGTGAGAGACTGTAGCGGGATCGCTCCCGCCGCGAATATGGGCGTTTGGGAATGTGCCTATTCCGATTTCGGGAGGGTGGTAATGACGGCGACGGCGCAGCTCAAACGGTCATCATCATCCGCAGAAGCGGATCCAGTATTCCAGGGGCGGCCATTCCTACGGAAATCGCACGATCTGGATTTTCCGCCGGAGCCTGTTATCGGGCGGCGCTTCGCGCCGACCCGTTGGCGAGGGACAACAGTTCTTCTGAAAAGGCGTTGTTGCTGCCGCCGGCTATTTCAACTCTGCCGTCGCCTGGTCGAGCCAGAGACCGGTCGTTTCATCCAGGCTGGAGCGCACCTCGCGCCTGACACGGGCGTGATAGGCATTGAGCCAGTCGAGTTCATCCCGGCCCAGCATCCTCGCATCGATCAGCCGCCGGTCGATGGGCGCGAGCGTCAGCGTCTCGAACGCGTTCATGGTCTTTTCGGCGCCGGCGATCTCGGTGCCGATCACCAGCTCCAGATTCTCGATCCGGATGCCGTAGGCGTCCGTCTTGTAATAGCCGGGCTCGTTCGACAGGATCATGCCGCGTTTCAGCGGCGTGGTCCCGAGCTTCGAGATCCGCGCGGGTCCCTCATGCACCGACAGGTAGCTGCCGACGCCATGGCCGGTGCCGTGCTCGAAATCGATGCCGGCGTTCCAGAGAAACTGCCGTGCCAGCGTATCGAGCTGGGCGCCGGTGGTGCCGTCGGGAAATACCGCGCGTGCAATCGCCAGATGGCCGCGCAGCACGCGGGTGAAACGGTCGCGCATCTCTTCGGTCGGCTCGCCGACCGCGATGGTGCGCGTGACGTCGGTGGTGCCGTCTTCATATTGCGCGCCGGAATCGACCAACAGGAGATCGCCGGGTGCGATCCGCCGGTTGCTCTTGCGGGTAACACGGTAATGCACGATGGCGCCGTTCGGTCCGGTGCCGGCAATGGTCGGGAATGAGACGTCCTTCAGCGCGCCGGTTTCGCGCCGGAACGTCTCCAGCGCCTCGACGACGTCGATCTCGGTCAGGGTACCGGCGGGTGCTTCGCGATCGATCCAGGCAAGAAAGCGCGCCAGCGCCACCGCATCACGCCGATGGGCGGTTCGCGTTCCTTCGATCTCGGTGGCGTTCTTGACCGCCTTGAGCATGGCCACCGGATCGGTGGTGGGCACCGGCTTGCCGCCTTCGGCGCTGATCAGCCGGCTCAAGGCATCGGCGGCGGTGACATTGTCGAGCCCGATCCAGGCGCCGGTCTCGGCGATCGCCGCCAATTTGTGCGTCAGGGCCTCGGGGTTCTCGACGTCGGCCGATTGTTCGAGATGGTCGCGGGTGGAGTTCGACAGCTTGCGGTGATCGATGAACACCGTCGGTCGGCCGTCCCTTGGGACCAGCGCGTATGACAAGGGCAGCGGCGTGTGGGCAATGTCCGCGCCGCGGATATTGAAGGTCCAGGCCACCGCATGGGAATCAGACAACACCAGCGCATCGATGCCGAGCTTTTCGAGCTGCAGCCGGATGCGCCTCAGCTTGTCGGCCTCGCCTTCGCCGGCCAGTCGCAGGCCATGCACGGAGACGGGACCGAGCGGCGGCGTTGGGCGTTCGGGCCAGACGGCATCCACCGGGTTGGAGTCGACGGCGACCAGCTCGGCACCCGCCTTGGCGCAGGCCTTGGCCAGCCGCTCGGCAGCCGGCGTCGTGTGAAGCCAGGGATCAAATCCAAGCCGGTCGCCGGGCTTGAGGTGGCTCGCGAGCCAGCTTTCCGGCGGCGGATCGACCAGCGACTCGACGGCCCACGCCTTGCCATCCACCTGCTTGCCCGCCTGCAGGGTGTAGCGGCCGTCGACGAAGATCGCGGCTTCCTGGGGCAGGACGACGGCCATGCCGGCCGAGCCGGTGAAGCCCGTCAGCCAGGCGAGCCGCTCCTCGGACGGCGGAACGTACTCGTTCTGCTGCTGGTCGGCGCGCGGAACGACGAAGCCGGTCAGCTTGCGCCGCGCCAGTTCTTCGCGAAGGACCGACAGACGCGCACTCAGCGCAACGCCGGTTTCGGGTTCCTCGAAAGTCTGGAAAAGCGCCTCGAACATGCGGTCCACCGTAGAATTAAGGGGGGCTGTCCGCAATGTAGACTCGAACGCACCTGATGTGGCATAAACTGTGCTTCAAATAGTTCCATCCGACGGGCGATGGAACGGGCGCGGCCGCTCAAGGCTCCGCGTGTGATCTCAGGGGAAATAACCAGGAGTGTTTCAACTCAATGACGAGGGGATACACCATGGCTGCGTTCACATTTGAGAAGATCTCGTCTCCGGATCGTCGCACACCCATTGCGCCGGCTGCCAAGAAGCAGCGAGGCCTCATCAGCCAGATGATCGACCGCTTGGCAGAGACCCGCGCCAGGCGCAGCTCGCGCGGGGAGCACAACGGTCGCCGCGAGGGAAAGTCGGGCAGCTAGAGTACTGGATTATCGGTCTGGACTATTCGTGTAGCGCAGCAGCAGGCTGCTCCAGCCTTCGATACGCAAATGCCGCACAGGGACCAGTCCGCGTGCGCGGTAGGCGGCAATCACACCTCGTGCCTGATGGGTCAACAGGCCGGACAGGATAACCAGCGCCGAAGGCGCGAGGTGCTCTGCCATCGCTCCCGCCAGTTGCCGCAGAGGATTGGCGAGGATGTTCGCCAGCACCAGGTCGAACGGACCACGCGCGGCAAATTCCGGCGCCGAAAAGCCGGTAGCCTGGATCACCATCACTAGATCCCCGACGCCATTGAGCGCCGCATTTTCGCGCGCCACCTGCACCGACGGCGGATCGATGTCGCTGGCGAACACCGGTCGATGCCGCGCCTTGGCTGCCGCGATCGCCAGCACACCGGTGCCGGTGCCGAGGTCGAGCACACGCCGGGGCTGACGCGCCTTCAGCACATGGTCGAGCAGCAGCAGGCAGCCGCGGGTGGTGCCGTGATGGCCGGTGCCGAAAGCGAGCGCGGCCTCGATCTCGATACCGAGCTTGTTCGCCGGCACGCGCGCCCGGTCGTGCTGTCCATGCACGACGAAGCGGCCGGCCGGCACGGGAACGAGATCCTCAAGGCTGGCCTTGACCCAATCCATGGCTTCGACGACCTCGAAGGTGATCGCGTCGGCGATCTGTTGGCCGGCCGCATTGGCGACGACTTCGCGCAACAGCACCTGATCGGGTGCTTCGGCAAAATGCATGCTTACGGCCCAGCGCCCGTCGGGGCGCTCGAACCCGGCAATGGCGGCTTCGGCTTCGAAGAAGATCTCGGTGAGGACGTCTACGGCGCGCCTGGCCGAGGCTTCATCGCCAATGGCGAAGGTGGCGCGATGGGTGGCGGGGGTCATTTCGGGCAAGTTGCTCACGTCTTTTCCGACAGATTTGCAGATTTATGGAGCGATTGCCCTGCATCAACCGCAACACTTGCAGCGCTCGCCTTTATACAACCTTAGGTCTATGTTCGTACAACTACTGGTGTTTGGCTGGCCAAATACACCATGAACGGAGGCGAACTTGAAGCGCATGGTTCTGACGTTCCTGTCTGACGAGTCCGGGGCGACCGCGATTGAATACGGGCTGATTGCCGCCGGCATCGCGCTCGCCATCCTCACGATCATTTTCAACCTGGGCACTGAGCTGGTCGCGAAGCTTACGGCCCTCAGCAGCGCGTTGAAGTAGTCCGGCCCGAAGTCTCCCTTCCCAGAGAGAGAATTCGCGATCTTCATAGGTCCTCATCCGACAATGGCCGCAAGGGAAGACATCCCCTTGCGAAAACGTCGCGAGCAGTACCCGCTGCCCACAGCCGGCGCACCGCTTCTCAAACACGTTTTCCACATCTTCTGCACGGCTTGATCACAGTTTGTCCACAGCGACCTAGCCGCGCTCGCTCCCGCGTTGTACCAAAACTGTCCAGCCGGAATGCACCGTTTGTCCACCGGCTTTTCCCGGAGGCATCCACAGGTCATTTCCTGAGCGCGAGCGCATACAGGTAGGCCATGATGGCGTCGGTATCCTCGTCCGAAAAGTCGATCTGCGGCATTTCCCGGTGCCTGGAGACCATGCCCTCCTGGATTTCGGCGCGCAGTTCCTTGGGCGCGAAACGGCCGTAGATGGTGCGCATCGGCGGCGCGCCTTTGAGCGGGCTTAAGTCCCTTGTGCCGACGGCATGGCAGCGGCTGCACTTCTCCTCCAGGATCGCCTTGCCGCGGCTGCGCAGCTCTTTTGTGGTCGCGGCCTGCGCGGCAGCCGACACCCCCAGGCTGAGCGCCATCACAAGCAGGGCTCGGCTGGTAAAACGGCAGAGCATCACTCAACCCCTCGGTGCGTGTCCTTCGTTGAAGATGGTTACCCGAATAATGCCCGCTCGTCGCGCAGGATCGCCCGCGCGGCATTGTGGCCGGGTGCGCCGGTGACGCCGCCGCCGGGATGGGCGCCGGAGCCGCAGTGGTAAAGGCCTTTGAGCGGGCCGCGGTAGTCGGCGTAGCCCAGCATCGGTCGGGCCGAGAACAGCTGGTTGAGGGTCAATGCGCCATGAAAGATGTCGCCGCCGAGCAATCCGAACTGCCGCTCCAGGTCGAGCGGAGACAGGATCTGGCGCCCGATCACGCTGGCCGCAAAGCCCGGCGCATGACGATCGACGGTGGCGATCATGAGGTCCGCGACTTCTTCGCGGTGATCGTCCCAGGACTTGCCGTCGGGCAATTCGGGCGCGACGTGCTGGCAGAACAGGCTCGCCACGTGCTGGCCTGAAGGCGCCAGCGTGTCGTCAAGCATGGAGGGGATCAGCATCTCCACGACCGGCTCGCGGCTCCAGCCGAAGCTCCGCGCGTCGAGCCAGGCGCGATCCATGTAGGAGAGGCTCGGCGCCATGATGATGCCGGAGGTGAGATGATCGCCTTTGCCAGGCAGCACTGTGAACGAGGGCAGGGCGCTCAGCGCCACATTCATGCGGAAGGTGCCCGAGCCGTTGCGCCAGTGCTGCATGCGCGCCAGGAATTCCGGCGCGAGCGTTTCGGCCGGCACAAGACGCGTGTAGAGCAGCTTCGGATTGACGTTGGACGCGACATACCTGGCGCGGATGGTCTTGCCGTTGTCGAGAACGACGCCAACGGCGCGGTCGTTCTCGACGATCACCTCGCGCACGCCCGCTTCCGTCTCGATCTCGGCCCCATGCGCACGAGACGCGGCCGCCATGGCTTGCGTGATCGCGCCCATGCCGCCGATGGCGTGGCCCCACACGCCCTTCTTGCCGTTCACCTCGCCGAAGGCGTGGTGCAGCATCACGTAGGCCGAGCCGGCGCTATAGGGGCTCGCATAGTTGCCGACGATCGCGTCAAAGCCGAACAGCGCCTTGACCAGGTCGTTGTCGAAGCGCTCGTCCAGCATTTCACCCGCCGAGCGTGTGAACAGGTCGAGCAGGCTGCGCTGCTGCTCCAGCGACAGCTTGCGCAGGATGTTGGCCGTGCCGAGCGCGTTGACGGCCTCCCGGATCGCGGCGGCGCCGAAGCCTTCCAGCAGGTTAGGCGGTGCGCGCAGCACGAACTGGCGCAGCACGTCTGCGATCGCCTCGAGTTCGCGTGAGAAGATCTCGAAAGCCTTGGCGTCGTGCTCGCTGAGCTTCCTGACCGCTTCCAGGGTGCGGCCCTCGCCCGTAAGCAGAGAGCTGCCATCCGGCGAGGGGAGAAAATTCTGGGCGCGCCGCTCGACGATCCGCAAGCCGTGCTCGGCGAGCTTTAGGTCTCGAATTACTTTCGGGTTGAGCAGGCTCACCGTGTAAGCCGCGACTGAGTTGCGAAAACCCGGATGGAACTCTTCCGTCGCGGCGGCGCCGCCGACGACCTTGCGGCGCTCCAGTACCTTCACGCGCAGGCCGGCCTTCGCAAGATAGGCTGCGCAGGTGAGGCCGTTATGCCCCGCGCCGATGATGACGACGTCCGTCCCGGTCATGAAAGCTTCAAGAATTGTTGATCGCTGTGTGCTGTCGCGCCATCGCGGGCATTCGTCAAGCAGCGTTTATTGCCCGTTCAGGCGCCATGTGCTCGATTGCGCCGCCCGGCGCCCGCCGGGCTTTTCTGGCGCGCCTTTCGCGCGCGGACCGGTTTTTGCTTCGATTGAAAAGATAGTACCGGAGCTTTCATGGATTCTCGCCTGCAATCCGTTGCCGCGGAGCAGCCCTCTGCTTCGCGAAACCGCCTGGTGCTTGCGGTCTATACCGCCGCGATCTTCCTGAGCGCGTTGCTGCTGTTCTCGGTGCAGCCCCTCTTCACCAAGATGGTGCTGCCGCGGCTCGGCGGCTCGCCGGCGGTATGGTCGGTGGCCATGGTGTTCTTCCAGGCACTTTTGCTCGCAGGTTACGCCTACGCGCACTTTCTGACGCAGATCAGGCATCGCGCGATTCCCGTGGTCGTGCACCTTGCCCTGCTGCTCGTTGCGCTGCTCAGCCTGCCGCTCTCGATCGCAAGCACCTGGGGCGAGCCGCCGACCAGCGGTTACGCCTTCTGGCTGCTCGGCCTGTTTGTGGCTTCGATCGGCTTGCCGTTCTTTGCGCTCGCCGCCAACAACCCTCTGCTGCAGGCCTGGTTCGTCCGCACCGGCCACCCGGCCGGGCCCGATCCGTATTTTCTCTACGCGTCCTCGAATATCGGCAGTTTCCTGGCGCTGCTGTCTTATCCGGTTCTGCTGGAGCCGTTGTTCACGTTGCGCACGCAAAACCTGATCTGGACCTTTGGCTATGGCCTGTTGATCGTGTTGATCGCCGGATGCGGCGCGCTGCTGGTGCGCTCGCCTGCATCGGTTGTGGTCGATGCGCCGGCCGACGAAGCGAATGAGCCGCCGCCTTCGTGGCTGTTGCGGGCGCGCTGGATCTTCCTTGCCGCGGTCCCCTCCGGACTGCTCATCGCAGTGACCGCGCATATCTCGGCCGACGTCGCTGCCGCCCCCTTACTGTGGGTGCTGCCGTTGTCGCTCTATCTCTTGACCTGGGTGCTGGTGTTCCAGTCGCGGCCGTTGGTGCCGCACAAATGGATGCTGCTGCTCCAGCCGATCGCGATCGCCGACATCGTCATCCTGCTCGCCTTCGGTAGCGAGCAGAATTTGCTACTGACCCTCGGCGGCCATCAATTGTGCTTCTTCATCATCGCCATGGCCTGTCATGGCGAACTGGCGCGCACGCGGCCGCCGGCAAAATACCTTACCGGCTTCTATGTCGCGCTGTCGTTCGGCGGCATGGTGGGCGGCCTGTTCGCCGGCCTCCTTGCGCCCTACGCATTTTCCTGGGTTGCGGAATACCCGATCCTGCTGGCGCTGGCGGCGCTATGCCGGCCGGCGGGCCATGAACGATTGTCGCGCTGGATGCGCTGGTACTGGCCGGCGCTGGCAGTGCTTGCGGTCGTCCTGGTCACACTCGCCTATTCCGGCGGCCAGATCACCGAATGGCTCAAGGATCATCGCGCCTGGGTCGCCGGCAGCGTGGCGGCGCTTGCGGTGCTGCTTGCGCTCGCGCTCAATGCCGACCGCTGGAAAATTTCTGCGACGGTCGCCCTGGCACTCGTTCTGATCCGCGTCTATCCGGCGGATGAGGGCCGCGTCGAAACGGTGCGCAGCTTCTTCGGCGTGCACAAGATCGTGGTGACGCCCGGCGATCATTATCACGTGCTGATGCACGGCACGACTATCCATGGCGCCCAGCGATTCAAGAACAACGACGGTACGCCCGCGTCGGGCCGGCCCGAGCCGATCACCTACTATCACAAGGACGGCGGCATCGGGCAGGCGATCACGGCGGTCCGCGAGCGCAAGGGCGCGCCTCTCAAGGTTGCCGTCATTGGCGTCGGATCCGGCACGCTGACCTGCGCCTCGGAGCCGGGCGAGAGCTGGAAGTTCTTCGAGATCGATCAGACCATGGTCGATACCGCGCGCGATCCAAAATATTTCAGCTACATCGCCAGCTGCGAGCCGGACATGAAGCCTGTGATCGGCGATGCGCGTCTCACCTTCGCCAGGGAGTCGGACGGCGCCTACGACCTGATCATCGTCGATGCCTATTCATCGGATGCGATCCCAATCCATCTTGCGACCAAGGAGGCAATGAAGATCTACAAGGACAAGCTTGCGCCTCAGGGCGCGGTGGTGATGCATGTGTCCAACCGTCATCTCGAGCTGGAAAGCGTCGTTGTCGGCATTGCCGATGCCAACGGCTTGAAGAGCTGGGTCTACAACGAGGATTCCGGGCGCGATGACGAGTATATCTTCTCGACCGACGTCGTGATCTCGGCACGGGAGGCAGCCGACGTAGGCAGGCTGGCATCGTTGGAAGATTGGGAGAAGACCGAGCCGGAAGAACACGAGCGCGTCTGGACCGACGACTACTCCAACATCATCGGGGCGCTCTACCGGCGCTGGCGCAATGTCGAGTGATCTTTCGTAGCCTTTGCTAGGGCGTAACCGGGTAGCCGGCCGGCAGGTCGATGCCCTTCTCCGCGGCTATCTTACGCAATAGGTCGGGACGGTCGGAGATGATGCCGTCCACGCCCATGTCGATCATGCGCTCCATGTCTGCCGGCTGGTTGACGGTCCACGCGATGACGCGCAGTCCGACATCGTGAGCTTCGGCGATCAGCACAGGGCTCAAGTCGGCGTAATGAGGCGACCAGATCGCGCCGCCGGCGGCTTTGATCGTGCGCGGCAGCGATCCGCGGTGGTCGGCGGGATTGAAGCCAGCAGTCCAGTTGGTGGCCTTGTCGAGCGCGACGTTTTGTGAAGATCCGCGCTGCAGGGTGAGATAGGCGGTCGGCACCGCCGGCGAGCGTTGCTGGACGATCTTTAAGGTACGCCAGTCGAAGGACTGGATCATGACGCGGTCGGTGAACTTCTCCGCCTCGAGCAGACCGAGAATCCGCCTGACGAACGTTTCGGGATCGGGTGACTCCTGCGGATAGTCCGGGTCGATTTTGGTTTCGATGTTGAGCCGCACGCGGGGATTACCTGACTTGCGCACCAGGTCGATGACTTCCTTGAGCATCGGAATTCGGGTGCCCGGGACGGCCTGTTGCTCGGGAAACTGCTTGGCGTAGGCGCTGTCCGGCCGAATCTGGCCGACGTCATATCTCCTGACCGCTTCGAGGGGCAGCCGGACCAAGGGCGTGCCGGGCGGCGAGACATAGGTGCCATCGGCATCGCGGGCGAGGTCAGGGTTCAACCGGCGTTCGTGCGACACGACGATCGCGCCGTCCTGCGTCACCCCGACGTCAAGCTCCAGCGTGTCGATCCCCATGGACAACGCCTTGGCGAAGGCCGGCAACGTATTTTCCGGCAGCAGCGCCCGTCCGCCGCGATGCGCCTCGATGTCGAAAGCCATGGCCGCCCCGCTGAAGAGAAAGCAAAGTACGGTCAGGATGACACAGAGGATGGGCATTTGTCGCTTTGGTTCGGAAGCAATAGTGATGAGCCCAAATGTAAATGAATCCATATCATCGGCATCGCCGCTGCATGAGAGATGAGCGGCCGCGCAACGTCAATGTGGTGTGTGGAGACCTTTTGCGGTGATCGGAGCGGATGCCCCGAGAATCGTAGTACGCCGGCCGTTGGGCCACCGCCGCAATCAATCCTGATAATAGTAGCGACGCGGCTGGTAATAGGGACGTGGCTGATAGTATCCCTGTGGCGCGTATTGCTGGCGGTAGCCGGGATCGTAATACTGGTATTGCTGCTCCGGAAGGACTTGCGAGCCATAGAGGCGACGGCTGCTGCGCGGCGCCGGATAACGTGCGCCGTCCGAGCTGCCATCGGCAGGATAGATGTAGTCGTCGTCGGCCTGTTGCTGGGGCGCGTAGCGACGGCCCGGCGCCAGGTCGACCGGATCTCCGACCGTATATTGCTGGTCGTACTGCTGCATCTGGTCACGACGCGCGACCGCCGTGTTGCCGCGGCGCGGATTGCGCGCAAGCGCCACCTGCGCGGAGCCGGTGAGGGTCACCGTGGTCTTGAGCACGCCTTCGTTTTGTACGAGGTCGTAAAGCGTTGCGGCATTGGCGCGCGACAGTCGTACACATCCGTGTGAAGCCGGCGAGCCAAGCTTGGCTTCGAAATCGGTGCCGTGGATCGCATGCCCGATCTTGGTGAAGAAGATCGAATGCGGCATCGGTGCGTCGTCGAATTCCTTGGAATAGTGGTCCTCCTCCATCCGGAAGGTGCGGAAGCTGCCGTTCGGCGTCTCGTAAGAGGGAATACCGGTCGAGACCGGCCACCGATAGCGCTCGACGCCGTCGACCGACACGGTCATGGTCTGGTTGTCCTTGTCGACGAGGATGGAAACATTCGCCTGGGCGGCGGAGCCGGCGAATAGCGTCAAACCGGCAATCGCAATAAGCAAGGAACGCATCTGACTTGGCCTCCGGCCTTCGCAGCGCCACGGCTCTCCGTCTCCCGGCATCCATTATGCCCGGGAGCCGGCTTCGGTTCCAGCGGCCCGGCACGCATCGTTAAAGGCCGGAAGGGTTTAAGCAAGGTCGGCACAGGCGGATTCGGCGAAGCCAGGCTGACGTTTTCGCGAGCATAACGGCCGGCGTTGCGACCTTGGTCACAGAGGCGCAACCATTTGGCCGCATCGCTCCTTCGCATTGCCCGTCTCTACAGAGTTGATCACCGCTGCCGCGGATCAGTTCTTCAGCCGGTAGCCGGTTCGGAAGATCCACCACACGATGATCATGCAAATGACAAGAAACGCCGTTGTCATGCCGACGCTGAGGGCGACGCTGACGTCGGCGATCTCGTAGAAGCTCCAGCGGAAGCCGCTGATCAGATAGACCACCGGGTTGAGCAGCGCGACGGTGCGCCAGCCCGGGGGCAGCATGTTGATGGAATAGAAGCTGCCGCCGAGGAAGGTCAGGGGCGTCACCACGAGCATCGGGATCATCTGCAGCTTTTCGAAGCCGTCGGCCCAGATGCCGATGATGAAGCCGAACAGGCTGAAGGTGACCGCGGTCAGCACCAGAAACGCCAGCATCCAGAACGGATGCTGGACGTGCAGCGGCACGAACAGGCCGGCGGTGGCGAGGATGATCAGGCCGAGGATGATCGACTTGGTCGCGGCTGCGCCGACATAGCCGAGCACGATCTCGAAATAGGATATCGGCGCCGACAGGATTTCATAGATGGTGCCGATGAATTTCGGAAAATAGATTCCGAAGGACGCATTGGCGATGCTCTGCGTCAGTACCGACAGCATCACCAGACCCGGTACGATGAAGGTGCCATAGCTGACGCCTTCGACCTGGGTAATGCGCGAACCGATCGCCGCGCCGAACACGACGAAGTAGAGCGAGGTCGATACCACCGGCGAGACGATGCTCTGCAGCAGCGTGCGCCAGGTGCGGCCCATTTCGAACAGGTAGATGGCGCGGACCGCCCGGCAATTCATGACGTCCTCACGAGATCGACGAAAATGTCTTCCAGCGATGATTGCGTGGTTTCGAGATCGGCAAAGCGGATGCCGGCATTGCGGAGATCGCCGAGGAGGCTCGTGATCCCGGTGTGCTCGCCCCGGGTGTCGTAATTGTAGATCAGCTGCCTGCCGTCGTCGCAGAGCTCGAGCTTGTAGGGCGCGAGAGCCGGCGGGACGGCATCGATCCTGTTTTGCAGGTGCAGCGCCAGGCGTTTCCTGCCGAGCTTCTGCATCAGCCTGGTCTTGTCCTCGACCAGGATGATCTCGCCCCTGTTGATGACGCCGATGCGATCGGCCATCTCCTGGGCCTCCTCGATGTAATGCGTGGTGAGGATGATGGTGACTCCGGCGGCCTTGAGTTCGCGGACAACCTCCCACATGCCCTTGCGCAGCTCGACGTCGACGCCCGCGGTGGGCTCGTCGAGGAACAGGATCTGCGGTTCGTGCGACAGCGCCTTTGCGATCATCACGCGACGCTTCATGCCGCCCGACAACGTCAGGATCTTGCTGTCCTTCTTGTCCCACAGCGAGAGGTCCTTCAGCACCTTTTCGATGTGCGCGGGATTTTTGGCCTTGCCGAACAGGCCGCGGCTGAAGCTGACCGTCGCCCAGACGGTTTCGAAGGAATCGGTATGTAGTTCCTGCGGCACCAGCCCGATCAGTGAGCGCGCCGCACGATACGACTTGATGATGTCGTGCCCGCCCACCGCCACGCTGCCTTGGCTCGGGTTGGCGATGCCGCAGATGATGCTGATCAGCGTGGTCTTGCCGGCGCCGTTCGGCCCGAGCAGCGCGAAGATTTCGCCGCGCCTGATGTCCAGGTTGATGTCGCTCAGCGCCTTGAAGCCGGACGCGTATGTCTTCGACAGATTGGTGAGGGAAATGACGGGCGACATGTGATCCGGGAAGTGGGCCTCGAGGAGGCCATGAAGGGAACGGCTGAGATATGAAGCCGAGCGCTCGCCTGCAATCAGTGGACAAACTTGCCTTGGAACGCGGGCACCCGGGGATATGATTTCCGCAAGTGTTGCAGCGGAGACACGCTCCGCGGGTTAAGCTCTCGTTCCCAACGCCAGAATGTTGCATGTGCGAGCAGGCGAAGGGTACGCTTGCTGGCGACGCCCAGGTCCCAGGGAACTTCGATGAAGCCAAGCAGCAGCCGTCACGGCTCCCGCGCTAGCCGTTCGTCCGCCATTCAGATGCGATTGCAGGCGTGGGCAATTTGCCTGCTTCTGGTGTTGCCGTTCGCGATGACCCCGGCCGGCGCCACCGCCGCGGCGCCGTCCACGGCCGCAGCGACGACGCATGTCTATCTGCTGCGTGGCGTGCTGAACATCTTCTCCCTCGGGCTTGACGATATCGCGGCCAAGCTGCAGGCGCAGGGCATTCCGGCGACGGTCCACAACTTCATGTTCTGGTCCTCGCTGGCCGATGAGGCAGCGGCGGGCTACAGGAGCGGACGACTGAAGACGATCATTCTGGTCGGGCATTCGTCCGGCGCCACTGCGTTGCCCGACATGATCGCGAAGCTTGCCTCGCTTGGCGTCCCCGTCAAACTGGCGATCGGCTTGGATTCGGTATTCAAGACCAGGCTCGCCGGCGCCGCGGAGCGCTACATCAATTTCTACATTGCGAGCGGCGCCGGCGAGCCGGTGACGCGCACGCAGGATTTCAAGGGCAAGCTGGAGAATGTCAATGTGCAGTCGGTGCCCGGGGTCGGGCACGTCTCCATCGAAAAGAATCTGATCATGCAGCAGAAGGTGATCAACGCCGTCGATGCGGTCGTTTTCCGCCAGAAATCACCGGCGGCTCCGGCCGGGGCGAGCGCCGCGCGGCACAATGCCGGCGTCGCCACCACGCGCAACTAGGGCGGCCCCGGTAGCGCCCCAAATTCCGCCAAATCAGCCGCCAGTAAGTCTCGGTGGGAGACAGCCCCGTTTCCCACGCGGAGGGATGCGTGGCGTGGCTTATCCGAGGCGAAAAGCCCTGCTTGCCGTTTGCGCGTTGCTCGCGCTGATACTGTCCGCGGGCGAAGCGTCGACCAAGTCGGTGATGGCTGAGACCGGAACCGCTCCTCCATCAGCCGCTGAAGTGGAGCCTCTGCCGCAGGGGCGAGTTTATTTGTTCCGCGGGGCGCTCGGACCGATCTTCTCGCGCGGCATCGATCGCCTGGCGGCGCGGCTGACCGATGCCGGTCTGAAGGCCGACGTTTATGAATTCACCCTCTGCCGGCTGGTCGCCCAGTGGGCGATTTCGAGCTATCGCGAGACGCACGCCCCGATCATCCTGATCGGGCATTCCATGGGCGGCCTGTGTGCGCTGATATTCGCCGAGGTCCTCAGCAAGGAGAATATTCCCGTGAGCCTCGTGGTCACCATCGACCCAGCACACGCCAGCCCGAAGGTCCCGCT
The DNA here is from genome assembly GCF_016213215.1 of Bradyrhizobium sp. Classification (GTDB taxonomy): domain Bacteria; phylum Pseudomonadota; class Alphaproteobacteria; order Rhizobiales; family Xanthobacteraceae; genus Bradyrhizobium. The sequence continues at coordinate 31,811 of NZ_JACRAW010000120.1, forward strand.
CAACGTCGAACGCTTCATCAATATCTTCCTCTCCGACGGCGTACTGGGTGGTGGCGATATCGTGGCAGAGCCTGGCTATCGCGGTCACTACGCGAGCTTCGACCTGAAGAAGCAGGGGGACGTCACGCACATCAACATCGATAAGGCGGACTACATCCACGAGCAACTCGTCGGCATGATCACGCAGCTGCCGCGGGTGCCGGCGAGGACGGAAGGCGACGCCGTACCGCTCCGCTATCTCGTTCCGCCGGATACAAAAGTGGAACTTTGGGACAGCGGCATGCGCCTGCCTGCGCGGCCGGGCGACACGCTGGAGCGTGTCGCTGCGCTCTATCGCGTGCCGGTGTGGTCGCTGCTGCAGGCCAACAAGCTGCCGCAAGACGCGCCGCTCCCGGCCGGGCAGGAAATCGTCGTGCCGCGTCGTCTGACGCCGGCGGAAGTCGCACCTGCGGTGTCGACGCCGCGCTAGCCTGACAGCCTGGAGGCGATCAGCGCGGCAGGAACGGAATGATCATCGGAACACGGCGGCAATAGGAGCCGTAGGCATCGGCGCCGAGCTCCTCGGTGAGAAATCGCTCCTCCATGCGGGCTTTCTGCCACATGCCGAGCGAAATGAGAATAGCGCCCAGGATCGCGGTGATCGTTCCGACGGCGATGCCGGTCGCGAGCATGCCGGTGATCAGTCCCGTGTATATCGGATGGCGCACGAGCCCGTATGGACCGGTATCGATGACGCGATGACCTTCCTTCTGGGTGATCGCATTGGACCAGAAGCGACCGAGATGGATTCGCGCCCACCACGTGAACGAAATGCCGGCGATCATGATCGCCACGAGCACGTAGATGCCGGCATTGCCGAAGTGCCATAGCGGCTTCTCACCCAGAGCCTCGGACGTCCACGGCGTAAGGAGGATGGCTCCGGCGAGGATGGGCAGCCGGTAGCGGCTGGAGTCCAGGGTCATCACGTGTTTTTTGGTCTGACCAGACCAGAACGATGCGGCGACCCAGCTGGCGAGCCATGCGAGCCAGATGATCGCCAGAAGTTGAGTTGGCCAGGTCGCGGTCCAGCCGCTCCAGACGAAAGATACCAGTTTGCTGAAATCGTAAGACATGCGTTGGATTGTATCCGAACTTGGACGGAGCGAAAATCAACTCGCGCGGGAGCTCAGGGCCGGTTGCTTCAGCGATGCTGATCCCGCGTTGGCTTCGAGGGCGAGAAGATGGGCGATGGTTTCCTGCAGCACAGGCTCGATCGGACGAGGCTCATAGCCCAGTTCGTGTCGGGCCTTCTCGATTGAAAGATCGCTGGCCGCCAGCGCGATCCGCACGCCCTCGCCGGTTCCGCTCGGAGGCTTGTGGGTCAGGCGATCGGCAATAAGTTCCAGCATGGTGGCCGACAGCTCGGCAATCCTGCCCGGAACCGGGACGGGAAGCTGTCGACGGCCGCTGATCGCAGACATCATCCGCAAAATCCTGCGCAGCCTGATGCTTTCACCGCCGAGAATGTAGCGCTGGCCAATCCGTCCGCGCTCCATGGCCAGAGTTAGCCCCATGGCGACATCACGCACGTCGACAAGGTTCACCAGGAAGTCGACATGCAACTGCAGGCGGCGCCTCAGAAAGTGCCGCAGCATGGCCGTCGGCGGCGTCAAATTGTGATCGGCGGGCCCGATCGGCATGGTCGGAGTGCCGATGACGACGGGAAGGCCTGATGCCGCCGCCTGTCGCGCCAGCCCTTCTGCGAGCGCCTTTGAACGCGTATAGGCGCCAGGCATCACTTCGGCGGGCTGTAGCATTTCCTCTGCGCTGCCGCAGCCGAGGTCGGAATAGCGGAAGAGAATGGATTCGGTCGAGCAATGCAGGAAACGCGAGATGCCGCGCTTCTGCGCGGCCGCCAGCATGACTTCCGTGCCACCACAATTGACCGCGTGGAAGTCCTGCTTCCTGCCAACCCACATGCCCGGCAGCCCGGCCAGATGATACACCTGATCGACACCGGTCAGAGCCCGATCCACCGCCGCGGGATCGAGCACTGAACCCTGAAGGTATTCCACGTCCGAAGGCAGGGCTCCCGGAGAACGGGTATCGAGAATTCTCACGCGCTGCCCTCTTGCCTGGAGGGCCGCTACGACGTGGTGTCCGATAAAGCCGCTGCCGCCAGTGACAAGGACATGCATCATGAAAAAAGAGTGCCGCTCTCCTCAGCCCTCGCGCGTCGAAACTGCGTTGGCCGGAACGGGTCCGATAATTGCGGCCAAATCGCGTCGAAAGCCAAATGCAATGTAAAGTTTCGCCATCACAAACATTGGTCCAAGCATCAGATGATTTGGGAACGTGAACAGCGACGGTTCGCGTCCCTCGAACACTTGGTGGCCAATGGTTTGCGCGGCGAGGCCAAGCACAATCAGTACGCCAAATATAGACCACATCGTGGCGGTATCCGAGTGACTTGCAATTGTTGCGGCAATCGAAAGAGGTATCACCGCCGCCACCAGGATTCCGATGCCGAGAGCCGCGTCGAGTAACAGCCAATAGACGAAGCACGGCACCGCCAGAAGCGCCCCGAGGGTGACCGGAACACCGAGAATGTAGAACTTCTGCAGGCTCAGCGGCAGCACCGCGCCGGTGAACAGAAGCAGGATTCCGCATACGTGCATGAACGCGTTGCGGGGGTCGCGATGGTACTCGATATAGATCGCCATTTGGCGCTTGAAAAAGTCACCCATAGTTATCGTCCTCGCGTACAGCAGGTCTGGAGCGACCGAAAACCCTATACCATTTGCCCGTCTGGGCGACAAACGGCGAGTTCGGTTCAAAGGCCGCACGGGAGCCGAGATCCGTTTGTTGGCGTGTGCCACGCCGCACAGCGACGGGTTTGCGGACTCGACGAGGGTTGTCGCGGACTGCGGGCGCTCGGCGGTCATCCGTTCAACGCATGAAGATACCGGCTGGGCCGCATCAACGCTGGAATCTCAGTACGGCGGAGGAGTTTAGCGCGGGCGAGAGCGCGCTGAATGGAACGCAGGTCGAGAAGCGATCGTCTATTTCCTGCTCGCCTTTTTCTTCGCGGGCGGTGCCGGCGTAGCGGCCGTGGGCTCGCTCTGCTCGGGCACTTTGGCAAAGGTCAGGATTTGCAGCTGCCCGTTGGCCGCTGCGGTCGGATGCGCCGGATCGAGAAGCTGCTCTTCGCCGAGGCCGATCGACTGGATCCGTTTGGCCGAAATCTTGAACGTGTTCACCAGCACGTCGCGCACCGCGTCCGCCCGACGTTGACTGAGGATCACGTTGGCTTCGCGCCTTCCGTTCGATTCGATGTGACCGACGATCAGGAACGTGTAGGGCAACAGCGAGGCATGGACGAGCGCGTCCGCCATGCGCCCGACTGTCTGGTACGATGCCGGCTGAATGATAGGCGTGTCTGCATCGAACTGGATGGGGGTCGTGAAACTCGGCAGTTTGACGAGGTCCGGCGCCACCGGCGGGCGGTTCACCGGGCCGGGATCGTTTTTGATCCTGGTCTTTGCCCGCTCCAGCACCTGCTGACGCAAGGCCGCCAGGTCGATCTCGGGCGCCGTTTCAAAGCGGTTGAGCTTGCCGACGATGTCGTCCCTGGTCGCTGGCGCCTGGGCGTTCGCCGGCGCGGCTGCGGCAAAGGCCAGAGCGGCGAGCAACAGGCCGATATGGAATTTCGCCGTTCCCATCATCGATAACCCGCCTCGCCCATGGCCTGGATGCAACGCGCGCTGACGCCCGCCGTCGTCGTCAGGCAGGGAATCGATTTGCTCGTCTCCTTGGTCGAGCCGCCGCACAGTTTGACGATCTCGCGCGAACAGGCGTTGGCAACCGTGGTGCGTGCCGCGACCCGCTTCTGGATAGCATCGAAAGCGGCGAGATAGTTGCTCTGGCACTGAGGCGACAGCGCGTCCCGGTTGCGCGAGAGACACTCCTTGAGGCGGTTCGAGTCGGGATTGACGCCGCGGCAGTTGGCGACGATTTCCGCGCCGCAGCTTTTCGCCAGCAACGCCACCGAATCGCCAAAGCTCATGGTCTCCGCCGCTGCCAGCGACGGTACCGCAACTGCGAGCATCAATGCGACAATGGAGCCCCGGACCATGCGTGCATCTGATACGGGGAAGCTGGGCACGGTCAAGACCTGTGAATGGGCGCGAGTGGCGGCGAAACGTCTCGCCCGAGAGCTCTCATGCCCGCTGCACGAAACTGTCCACTACCTTCTTCTCGCCGGCCTTCTCAAAGGCGATGGTGAGCTTGTTGCCATCGATTTTCACGACATGGCCGTAGCCGAATTTCTGGTGAAAAACGCGGTCGTCCAGTGAAAATTGCGACACTGTTCCGGTCGATTTGGCCACCAGTTCGCCTTCGATGGTCATCGGACCGCGCCGGCGCGAGAAGGTGCCGAACTCGCGCGAAGAGAACGGTGACTGCGCTTCGTCAAAGCCGCCGCGCGCGGATCCGTTGCGGCCGGCTTGGCCGCGGGCGCGGTTGGCCTGGGCGCGCTGCCAGCCCGGCGTTGCATAGCTCGAGCCGAACGCCTCGACGTCATCGAAGCGCGACGGGCCGTAGCCGCCGGCGCCGCCCCAGGCGGTGCCGCCCTTGGATTCGGTGATCTCGACATTGGCGGCCGGCAGCTCGTCGAGAAAGCGCGATGGGATGTTGGTCGACCAGGTGCCGTGAATGCGGCGGTTGGTCGCGAAATAGATCTTGGCCCGGCGACGGGCACGGGTCAGCCCGACATGGGCAAGCCGCCGCTCCTCTTCCAGCCCGGCCCGGCCCTGCTCGTCCAGCGTGCGCTGGCTCGGACACAGCCCTTCCTCCCAGCCGGGCAGAAAGACGTTTTCGAATTCGAGGCCCTTGGCCGAATGCAGCGTCATCAGCGACACCGCGTCGTCCTCGGCCTCGCTGTCACGGTCCATCACCAGCGCGATGTGCTCGAGAAAGCCCTGCAGGTTCTCGAACTCCTCCATGGAGCGCACAAGCTCTTTCAGGTTCTCCAGCCGCCCGGCGGCATCGGCAGAGCGGTCTTTCTGCCACATCTCGGTATAGCCGCTCTCGTCGAGCACGATTTCGGCCAGCTCGGTATGCGTGGTCACCTCGCGCTGGGCGCGCCAGCGGTCGAAATGGGCGATGAGCTCGCGCAGGCTGCCACGCGCCTTCGGTTTCAATTCGTCGGTCTCGACCACCGCCCGCGCCGCCTCGAACAGCGGAATGCGGCGCTTCCTGGCGTGATCGTGCAGCATCTGCACGCTGGCATCGCCCAGCCCGCGCTTGGGTACGTTGATGATGCGCTCGAACGCGAGATCGTCGGCCGGCGAGTTGATGACGCGCAGGTAGGCCAGGGCATCGCGGATTTCGGCCCGCTCGTAGAAGCGCGGGCCGCCGATCACGCGGTAGGGCAGGCCGAGGGTAACGAAGCGGTCTTCGAACTCGCGCATCTGGTAGGAGGCGCGCACCAGGATCGCGATTTCGTTGAGCCGTTCGCCCGCGCGCTGCAGCTGCTCGATCTCTTCGCCGATGCCGCGGGCTTCCTCTTCCGAGTCCCAGGCGCCCGTCACGGTCACCTTCTCGCCGTCCTCGTCCTCTGTCCGCAGCGTCTTGCCGAGCCGGCCCTCATTGTGGGCGATCAGGTGGGAGGCGGCGGCAAGGATGTGGCCGGTGGATCGATAGTTGCGCTCCAGCCGGATGACCTTGGCGCCGGGAAAATCGTGCTCGAAGCGAAGGATGTTGTCGACCTCCGCGCCGCGCCAGCCGTAGATCGACTGGTCGTCGTCGCCGACGCAGCAGATGTTCTTGGCATGGGCTTTCTCCCTCTCCCCGCTTGCTGGGTCGAGACGAGCGGAGCTCGCGCTCTGAGGGGGAGCCTCCACGAGCTCGGCCTGCGGAGAATCCTCCTCACCCGGATCGCTCAGGCGCGCAGTTGCGCTGCCGGGCAATCCGACCTCTCCCCGCACGGGGGGAGAGGTGAGCGAAGACGATGACGGTGCCTGCGAGAGCAGCCGTAGCCAGAGATACTGCGCGACGTTGGTGTCCTGATATTCGTCGACCAGGATGTACTTGAAGCGGTGCTGGTATTGCCGCAGCACGTCCGGGTGCTCGCGGAAGATGCGGATGTTCTCGAGCAGGAGATCGCCGAAGTCGGCCGCGTTCAGGATCTTGAGCCGCTCCTGGTAGCTCGCGTAAAGCTTGCCGCCCTTGCCGTTGGCGAAAACGGCGGCTTCGCCCGCCGGCACCTGGGAGGGCATCAGGCCGCGATTCTTCCAGCCGTCGATCAGTCCCGCCAGCATGCGGGCCGGCCAGCGCTTGTCGTCGATGTTCTCGGCCTGCAGGAGCTGCTTCAAAAGGCGCACCTGGTCGTCGACGTCGAGCACGGTGAAGTTGGATTTGAGCTGCGCCAGTTCGGCATGGGTGCGCAGGATGCGGCCGCCGATCGAGTGGAAGGTGCCGAGCCAGGGCATGCCTTCCACCGCCTGGCCCAGCATCTGGCCGAGGCGGAGCTTCATCTCGCGCGCGGCCTTGTTGGTGAAGGTCACCGAGAGAATCTCGCCCGGCCGTGCCCGGCCTGTCGAGAGGATGTGCGCGATGCGCGTCGTCAGCACGCGGGTCTTGCCGGTGCCGGCCCCGGCGAGCACCAGCACCGGTCCTTCCAGCGTTTCGACCGCTTCCCGCTGTTCGGGATTGAGCCCGGCGAGATATTTGGCCCCGGCCCCCGCACGGGCACGCGCGGCTATCCCGCCTGCCACGGGCTGGTGGTCGGGCACTCTGTGAGAACTGAGTTTACTCGGCTCGGTCATGCGAATCGGTCTGCCCCACGATGGCACCGCGGGAGCGTGAAAGGGAGCCTTCATAGCAGGGATTGTTGGCTATATAGGGCCGCTCCGGCCGCTTTAACAGACTTATCCGAAGCCACGCGCCAAGGTCCCGGCGACGAGCAGCCGGGTTTGTTCCTGATGGAGCGCAAATTTCGGGCGGCCGAACCCCGGAACCTTCATTTCCAGGCGAGATTGTTTCTTTCGAGAAAGGCGCGGGTCAGCCCCCGCCGATCGAAGCACAATTTGAAACGGAGGTTGCCATCATGCTCGGTTGGGTTGTTACTTTCCTGATCATTGCCCTGATCGCCGGCATTCTGGGTTTTGGCGGCATCGCGGGCGCATCCATCGAAATCGCCAAGATCATCTTCTTCATCGCGCTGGTGCTGTTCCTGGTGTCGGCCGTGGTAGGCTTGGCGCGCGGCCGCACCAGGGTCTAGCGACGCTCGCGCGACGCTAGCGTTTGGCGGGCATCCCGACGCTTCGGCCGATGCCCTCCGGGCGCGGCGCCGAACTGTGGGCGTTCGTGATGGTCTGGATGCGCTCGCGAATGTCGGGCGGAAACGGCGCGGTCTTGCGCGTGGTCATGTCGATGTGGATCGTCATGTTTTCTGAAGTCGCCGAAATCCAACCTTCGGTCGCGTGACGCAACTCCTCGAAGGTGTGCAGCCGCTTCTCGTCGCCGCCGAGGAGCCACACGTGGACCTGCACGGGATCGCCGAGTTGGATTTCGCGCAAGTATCGCACGTGGCATTCCACCGTGAAGGTGGAGCCGTTCCGTTCCTTCATGTAGCCCGGCCCGATTCCTAGCTCGAGCCATAGCTGGTCGATGGCGCGGTCGAACATCACGTTGTAGTAGGCCATGTTGAGGTGGCCGTTGTAGTCGATCCATTGCGGCTCGATCTGCATCACCGAGGAGCGAAACGGCCCACCCTGCGGCCCGGCACCATCCTTGGCAGTCATAGACGTCATCTTTCCTCCGCTTTTGCGTCCGGTCGCCTGACTTGACCGGCTACATATCCTTTGCCACGGTCTTCTGTCGGGAGGAAATTCCGTGGGTACCATCATCACAAATAATCTGCCGCGGCCGGACCCGAAGGCGCTGGCGGGCGTGCTGGAGTCGCTCGCCGCGCGGTTTGGAAACCGCCTGATCACGTCGCAAGCCGTGCGCGAGCAGCACGGCCATACCACCACCTGGCTGCCGACGCAGCCGCCGGATGGTGTGGTGTTGGCGCAGGACACAGCCGACATCCAGGACGTGGTGCGGATCTGTGCGAGGCACGGCGTGCCCGTGATTGCCTTCGGCACCGGAACCTCGCTGGAAGGGCAGGTCAATGCGCCTGGCGGCGGCATCTGCATCGACCTGCGCGACATGAACCGCGTGCTCGAAGTCCACGCCGAGGATCTCGATTGCGTCATCCAGCCCGGCGTCACGCGCAAGGCGCTGAACGAGCATTTGCGCGACCAGGGCCTGTTCTTCCCGATCGATCCCGGCGCTGACGCCTCGCTCGGGGGCATGGCCTCGACGCGCGCCTCGGGCACCAATGCGGTGCGCTACGGCACGATGCGCGAGAACGTACTGGCCCTGAAGGTCGTGCGCGGCGACGGAGAGATCATCACGACCGGAACGCGGGCCAAGAAGTCCTCTGCCGGCTACGACCTGACGCATCTCTTTGTCGGTGCCGAGGGCACTCTCGGCATCATCTCCGAACTCACCATTCGCCTGCGCGGCATCCCCGAGACCATTGCGGCGGCAGCCTGTTCATTTGCGACGGTGCGCGGCGCCTGCCAGGCCGTCATCCTCGCGATCCAGACCGGCATTCCGGTTGCCCGCATCGAGCTGCTCAATGTCGAGCAGGTGAAGGCCTGCAACTCGTATTCCAAGCTGACGCTGCCGGAGACGCCGCTATTGCTGCTGGAATTCCACGGTACGGCCATCGAGGTGGGCGAGCAATCCAAGGCGTTCGGCGAGATCGCGCGGGAATGCGGCGGCGGTGATTTCACCTGGACCACCAAGCCGGAGGACCGCACCAGGCTGTGGCAGGCGCGCCACGACGCCTATTGGGCCGTCAAGGCCCTGCGGCCCGGCGCCGGCGTGGTCGCAACCGACGTTTGCGTGCCGATCTCGCGCCTGGCCGATTGTGTCACCGAGACAGAGGACGACCTGAAACGGTTGAACCTGCTGTCGCCGATCGTCGGCCATGTCGGTGACGGCAATTTCCACTGCTCGCTGGCGTGCGATGTAAACGACCCCGAGGAAATGGCGCGCGGCGAGGAATTCATGCACCGTCTGGTCGAGCGCGCGCAGTCGATGGGCGGCACCTGCACAGGCGAGCACGGCATCGGGCAAGGCAAGCAGAAATATCTGAAAGCCGAGCTCGGCCAGGAGGCGCTGGATGCGATGCGGGCGCTCAAACGCGCGCTGGACCCGCAAAACATCTTCAATCCTGGCAAGATCCTGCCGGCGGGCTAGCGTTCGCGACCCACTTCTCGGGGCAAACCTTTACTACGGCGCCGTCGTCCGCGCAGGTACTTGCGGAACTTTCGGTTCCCATGGCGGTTCCCATTCCCGTCACTTTCCGATGTCTCAATGGAAGCGGGCGTGCGGGAGGGTGCGATGGTCAGACCGGTCGTTGGGATTGCTGCGATTGCGCTTGCAACACTGCTGGTGGGCGCGGCTCTGGCGAAAGGTGGCGGCCACGGCGGCGGTCATGGGGGCGGCCATGGCGGCGGACACCATGGAGGAGGCCACCTTGGCGGCCATGGCTTCGGTCGCGCGCATTTCGGGGGCGGGCATCATGGTGGCGCGGGGTTTGCGGCCCGCCGCTCGTTTTCGAGGGTGGGCGTGCGGCATGGCGCGAGCTTGGGTCAGATCCGCAACGCGGCGGTGCGGCCGTCCAGCATGCGGAGTGCGCTGAACTCGCTGTCCCGCTCCGGCGGCTTGCGCAACGGTCGTCTGCTCGTGAACCCAGCGGCGCGGACCCAGCTCGTTGCGGCGGCGGCTCTGGCCGGCTGGCATGGCGCCTACGGAGCCGGCGGATGGTGGCGGCACCCGGGCGGTGGCTACGGGTGGGTCGGCCCGTTGTTCTGGCCGTTCGCCTATTACGACGTCTATGACTACCTGATCTGGGGCGACCCCGGTTTCTGGGGCTACGGCTATCCCGACATTTATGCCGGAATTTTCGCCCCCTATGGCTACAACGGCCTCGCCGGCTATTTGCCGCCGCAATCGCGCGGACGCAGGCACGTGCGCGGTGTCCGGCTTGACCAGCTTTGCTGCAATGACAGCCGCGACATAGCCGGCCTGCCGATCGATCAGATCGCGGCGGCGGTTCAGCCGACCGAAGCGCAAGGTGCGGCCCTGGACGAACTCGCGAACGCATCGATCCAGGCGGCCCAACTCATTCGCAACGCCTGTCCGACGCAGGTTGCAGCGACGGCGCCGGGACGGCTTGCCGCGATGCAGCAACGCATCGAGGCGATGATCAGCGCGGTAGCCTTGGTGCAGCCGCCGATGGACAGGTTCTACGGCTTGCTGACTGACGAGCAGAAGGAGCGGTTCAACGCACTGGCCGCGGACCAGCGCGGCAAGGCCGCTGCCAAAAACGCCGACCCCTCACTGGTTGAGAGCTGCGGCGCGCCTTCCGGCGCGCGTGAGTGGCCGCGCAGCGAGATCGAGGCCAAGCTGCGTCCGAACGATACCCAGCGCGCGGCACTGGAGGTGCTTCAGGATACCAGCGCGAAGGCCAGCGACGCGCTCAAGGCGACATGCCAGCCGAACGAGATCAGGACTCCGCCCGCGCGGCTCGCCGCTGTCAGCAAGAGGCTCGATATGATGCTGGATGCGGTCAAATCGGTGCGGGCGGCGCTTGAGGATTTCTATGCCACGCTCGACGACGAGCAGAAGGCGCAGTTCGAGGCCATCGGTCCGCGACGAACCTCGTGATGCACGGCCGCTTTCCGGCATCGACCGAAGCGGCTCGCCTGCCGCGGCGCCGTCCTCTATGTTGAGCACCCGAGGGATGGGCGATGGGGTGGTTTCAAGAGCACAAAGGCCCTGAGATCTGGGAAGAGGCCATCGAGCTTCCGCTCGGTGATATCGACGCCGCGCAGCGCATCCGCGACATCTGCCGTTCGGCGGCCGACAGTGCCGAAAACGCCGGCTCGCAGGCGCAGCCGGACAAGAAGAGCCGACAACACCGCGAGCGCTTTCAACGGGCGGCGAAGGCCGCGATGGAAATCGCGATCAACATTTCCGACGATCTGATGCGTGATGCCTCGGTCAGCCAGATCGTGGAGCTGTGCATGAAGGCCGACGATCTGCGAACCGCCCGGATCCTGGTGCGCGCCATTCAGTCCGTGTCGATCCGGGAGGATGCTTTGAAAACGCACCCGATGCTACGGGAATGAGAATGCTCGCAGGCTTTCGCCTGCGAGCAGGACTGCCGTTACCTGTAGTCGTGGTGGCGCATGCCGCCGCGTCCGCCGCTGCCGAGGCCAATCCCGACCCCGATGCCGATGCGCCGCGTGACGAGGGGTGGCGGAATGTACCTTGGCGGCGGCGGACGGCGCTCGATCATAACCACGGCCGGCGGCGGCCGGCGCCTTGGGGTATCGACCACCCGGTTCCTCGGCGGCGGGGTATCGTCGACGCGCTTCCTGGTCGGAGTGATGGTCGGCGCTGCCGGCGCTTGCGGCGTAGAGCAGGGGCAGGTCGGTCCCAGCGCTACGTTGACCGGCGGCGTCAGCGAGGCGGTCGCGCCGAAGGAGCGGTTGCGCACGCGTTCCATCAATCTGCGCGCGGTTGCGGCGAGATCGCTGCCTGCATAGTTCGTCAGGAAAGTCTCGTACGAGGCGCGGGTATTGATCTCGACTGCGGTCTGCCAGGCGATCATCTCGCGTCGGCGCTCCAGGAGCGAGCGCACGCGCGGCGTATAGGCGGCTTGCGCGAACAGCTCGATATAGGCCTGGTAGGCGACCACGCTGTCGTCGGCGATCACGAGCTCAAAGGCAGCCTTCGGGTCTTTGCCGCTCAGTGAGCGCTTCCAGTCATCGACGCTGCGCGTTACGCTCGCCGAAGCGGACGATGACGGCCTCGACGCCGTTGTTTCCGGCTGGCTGCCTCCGGCTGGGAAGAACTTGAAGTCGGTCGTCAGCGACGAGCTCTCCCAGGGGATTTGCCGTCCGTCAGTCGCCTGGTTCACGGCGACACGGATGCGCTTGAAGACCTCCTCGATCGGCAGGTTCGGTTCCTTCGCGGCCGAAAGCACGGCTGTGGTGTACGGACTATCGACGCCGCTGCCGTCTTCCGCCTCCGCGCCCGGCGAAGTCGAGTAGGAAATGAAGGAGCCCGGCGCGCCGGCCTTGGTGTCGACGATGGCAAGGCCATGGCCGGCCCGGTTGAGCGCCGGGAAAGGATTGTTGCGGCAGGCGTCGAGCATGAAGATGCGCGCGCGGGTCGGCAGCGCACCGAGCGTATTCATCATGTCGTTGAGCCGCACGCCCTGCAGCGGAATGTCGGCTTCGCGTTTCGGATCGAGATCGACCGGCACGAGATAGTTTTCGCCGTCAATCTGCAGCCCGTGCCCGGCATAGAACACGAGCGCAACCGTATCGGCGCCGCCGGCCGAGACCTTGCCGGCGAACTCGCTGATCGCCTGGCGCATTTCGTTCTGCGCGAGATTGGGGGCCGAGGTCACGCTGAAGCCGGCACCGGTCAGCAGCTCTGCCATGCCCTTGGCGTCATTGGCGGCATTGGGCAATTCCGGCACGGCGCGATAGGCCGACTGACCGATCACCAGAGCCAGCCGCGTCTCGGCGCTGGCATCGTGCAGCGTCACGATCTGCGAGAAGGCGAACAATGCTGAAGCAAGCAATAGCTTGCGGAAGGCTGGTCGGGGCATGGCATTCCCTCTATGGGCGTTGACCCGGATGGAGCCGGCTGTTTCTAGACGACCATGCATTCGCCGTCTGTGCGCTGGGTCACTCATGTTGCGCGGCGAGATGGGACGGCTGTGCTGTCAATCCTTCTCGAGCAAGGCGTGAGCCAGGCCGCGATCCCACGGCGGCTCGGGCGAAAACCGCACGGCGAGAAAATCGATGAAGACGCGGACTTTGGCCGGCGGCCGGAGGTCGGGGAGGTAGACCGCGTAATCCGACCCGCCCGACCAGTTCATTCCGCTCGCGGAGGAAAGCGGCCTGATCGTTCCCATCGGCGAATGGGTGCTGCGGCGCGCCTGCGAGGATGCGGTCTCCTGGCCGTCCGAGGTCAAGGTCGCCGTGAACCTGTCGCCGGTGCAGTTCAAGGAGGCCGAGCTGTTCAATGTCATCTGCTCGGCATTGCGGGATTCCGGCCTGCCGCCCGGACGCCTTGAAATTGAGGTTACCGAATCCGTCCTGCGGGAACGGGGCTCAGAAAATCATGCCTTCATGGAACGGCTCAGGAGCATCGGGGTCGGGTTCGCTCTCGATGACTTCGACACCGGCTATTCGTCCCTGAGCTATCTGACCGCGTTTCCGTTCGACAAGATCAAGATCGACAAATCGTTTATTCGGAATCTGACGCAGCGTCACCGAAGCTCCGCGATCATCTCGCCGATCGTGACTCTGGCCCAAGGCCTCGACATTTCGGTGACCCCCGAAGGGGTGGAAACGGTGGAGCAGTTCGAGACGCTGAAAGCGCTTGGCGTCAATTTCGCCCAGGGCTCCCTGCTCGGCCGACCGCAGCCGATCGACGAGCTCGAAGCGGAGCGGCGGTCCTGCCATTCGCGTTTGGACGCTGCCTGACGAGCTGTTCTTCAATTGGTTGTTTCGCCAGGCATCGCGGAATTCGCCTGGGTTGCGGCTGGGATGAACCGGATGTCATCGCGCTGCAACTGGTTTGCGCGAAAAGGGCTTGACCAGATCGTCCCGGGATGGTGCGAAGGACCGTCTAGGGATGAAACAAACCAAAAATGCGACTTCCGTTCTTCTACGGCTGGATCGTGGTCGCGGTGACCTTCGTCACCATGGCCATCGGCGTCAACGCGCGCACGGCCTTTTCACTGTTCTTTCCGCCCATCATCTCCGAGTTCGGCTGGGAGCGCGGCGTTACCGCCGGCGCATTCTCGTTCGGCTTCGTGGTCTCCGGCGTCGTCAGTCCCCTGATCGGTCGCTTGATGGATCGCGGCGGGCCGAGGGCCCTGATGGAGCTCGGTGTTGCGCTGATGGCGGGCGGCCTGCTGCTCGCCCCGCTTACCCGCGAGCCGTGGCATCTGTACGTGACCATCGGGGTCATGGTCGGGGCCGGCAGCGTCTGCATGGGCTATTCCGGCCAGTCGCTGTTCCTGCCGAACTGGTTCATCCGCAAGCGCGGTTTCGCCATGGGCATCGCATTCGCCGGAGTTGGCATCGGCTCGGTGACCCTGCTGCCCTGGGTGCAGCTTATGATCGAGCAGACGGGCTGGCGCACCGCCTGCACGGCAATGGGCATCCTCGTGCTGATTGTGCTGGCGCCGATCAACCTGTTGCTGCGCAAGCGTCCCGAAGATCTCGGCCTTCAGCCGGACGGCGATGCTGCGCCGCATGCCACATCGGCCAAGCCGGTCTCGAATGTCGTTGATGCGGGGTGGGCCGGGACCGACTGGACGCTCAGGCGCGCGATGCGCACCGCGCGATTCTGGTGGATTGCGCTCGGTTACTTCTGCGGCCTGTACATCTGGTACGCCGTGCAGGTGCATCAGACCAAGTTCCTGCTCGATATCGGCTTTAGTCCGGCTGTTGCGGTCTGGGCGCTTGGCGTCGTCAGCCTGCTCGGCATTCCCGGCCAGATTCTGCTTGGTCACGTGTCCGACCGGATCGGACGGGAGTGGATCTGGGCCGCGGGCTGCGCAGGGTTCGCGATCTGCTTCGCAGCGTTGGTCGCGCTGAAATATGTGCCGACGCTGCCGCTGGTCTACCTGATGGTATTCACCCAAGGCGCGCTCGGCTACGGGCTGACTTCCATCATGGGCGCGATCGTGCTCGAAATATTCCAGGGCAGGCAATATGGCAGCATCTTCGGAACGATCATGCTGATGGCTCTCGCCGGCGGCGCCGCCGGTCCCTGGATGACTGGCCTGCTATACGATCTGACCGGGAGCTACACGGTGGCCTTTGCGATCGCGATCGCGGTGAGCGCGTTATCGGCGCTCTCGATCTGGCAGGCCTCACCGCGAAAGGTGCGCGCCGTCGCCGGCAGGTTGCACAAGCTCCAGCCCGAAACCGGCGCCGGATAGCGCTCCTGTGCACTTGCAGATCGCGTCCGTGCGAGGCGGCGCTCCTCGCCGACCCCGCATCGTAATACCGCGTCGCCAGCAATGGCCGAGAGCGTTCGCGGAATCTTAAGCATATCGATACTTCTTGCGGTTGAGAGAACACCAGAGAACACCTTGGACACCATCTGGCCGCTAGGCTGGCTGAAATCGAGGCGCCTAAACATTTTGTGAACTTGCCGGACCAAACGATGTCCGCTGACGATTGTCCCGTGGTCGAATTGTCGGAAGTTCTGCCGGCTGCGCTTGAGCAGGCAGACCAGGGCGTTGTGATCGTCGACGGCGACCACCGGGTCGCCGGATTCAATTCAGCTGCAGAGCGGATCTGGGAGCTGGATCGTGCTGCGGTGCTGGGCTGCGACGCAGGTCGCCTTGGGCTCAAGCATTTGTCTGCGCCCGCAGAGGGCGGTCCGGCGTGCGGCGAGAATTGTGCCGAGGTTCGGCGCTACGAAATTGCCATCCCGCACACCCACGGCGGAAACACCCGCGCGGAGGTGTCAGTCTCGTACGTGGAGAGTGCTGGCAAAACCACGCACGTGGCCTTTGTCCGCGACATCACTACCCAAGTCGAGCAGCGCGAGAGGATCGAGCTGCTTACCTCCGTGGCCGACAAGACCAGCCGTGCGATCGTCGTCGCCGATCCCGATCTGAAGATTCGCTATGCCAACGCCGCGTTCGCGGCACTCCTCGGTTACTCGCTCGAAGAGGTGCGGGGGCGGAGCGCAACCGCGCTGCTGGCCGGACCCTGTACCGATCGCAAGGCGATTGCCAGAGTGAGGCGCCACCTCCGCAAGCGGGAAAGCGGCGAGGTGGATCTCCTCGTCTACAGCAAGGACGGCGAGGAAATCTGGGCCTCACTTACCCTCGGCGTCTCGCGCGACGACAACGGTCAGACTCGGCACGTTTTCGCCCTGCTGAGCGATATCAGCGAAACCAGGCAGCTGTGGTCGCTGCAGCAGTTGATCATGAGCGCGCTGGCCGACGAAGTTCCGATCACGCAGATCGCCGGCCGGCTGTGCAGTCGCGTCGAGGAGATCGCGCCCGATGTCGTGTGCTCGCTGCTCCATGTTGACGCCGACGGACTGCTCCACCCGTTGGGCAGCCCCAGCCTTCCGGAGGAATATTCGCGGGCACTGGACGGTGTTGCCATCGGTCCCGACATCGGGTCGTGCGGATCTGCCGCGTTCTACG
The DNA here is from genome assembly GCF_016213215.1 of Bradyrhizobium sp. Classification (GTDB taxonomy): domain Bacteria; phylum Pseudomonadota; class Alphaproteobacteria; order Rhizobiales; family Xanthobacteraceae; genus Bradyrhizobium. The sequence goes on from NZ_JACRAW010000120.1 coordinate 48,114, forward strand.
GCAAGCCGGTCCTGGCGATGGATATCGATGCGGACCCGCGTTGGCAGCCGTACAAGGCAATGCCGCTCCAGGTCGGATTGCGCGCCTGCTGGTCCACTCCGATCAAGGCCAGGGATGGCCGGGTCATTGCAACCTTTGCCTTCTATTTCAGAGAATGCCGCGCGCCGAGCCGCTGGCACCGGCGGATCGTCGAGGCCTGCGTCCAACTCGGTGCCCTGGCCATCGAGCGCAAGGAAGCGCGGGCCGAGATCGCGCGGCTCGCCTACCACGACACTCTGACCGGCCTGCCGAACCGCGCTCAGTTGCGTCACCTGATTGCGGCGGCGATCGAAACGTGCCCCGTGGGCAGCCACGTTGCGCTGGCGTTTCTCGACGTCGATCACTTCAAGGACGTGAACGATACGCTGGGGCATGCGGCTGGCGACGAAGTTCTGGTCGAACTCGCGGAACGCCTGCGCGCCCAGATCCAGCCGGAACACATGCTGGGCCGGCTGGGCGGTGACGAGTTCGTCGTGCTGCTGCCCGACTGCGATGCCGAGGGCGCCTTGCGTATCATCACCAGGATCACTCAGGCGCTGGCTTCACCGCTGAGGATCGGAACCAGGCAGGTACCGATGTCCGCCAGCATCGGCATCAGCCTCTATCCGGACAACGCCACCGACATGGATACGCTGATGCAGCAGGCGGACGCGGCCATGTACAAGGCGAAAGAGGCCGGGCGGTGCACCTACGTCCTGTTCAGCCCCGACATGAACGGAGTCGCCGAGCAGCGCCTGATCCTCAGCGCGGCGTTGCGTCGGGCCATTTCGGAAGGTGCCTTGAGCCTCTGCTACCAGCCTCAGATCCGCACGATCGACGGCACCGTCTATGGCGTCGAGGCGCTGGCGCGCTGGCGCGATCCCATGCTCGGCGAGGTTTCGCCCGCAAAATTCATCCCGCTCGCGGAGGAGTTCGGGCTCATCGAGCGGATCGGTCTTTGGTCGTTGCGCGAAGCTTGCCGGCAAATGGCGCACTGGCGCCGTGCCGGCCTCAACATCCCGAGCGTGTCGGTGAACCTGTCCCCGATCAATTTCCAGAATGTCGGACTGGCGAAGCTGGTGTCCGGCGTCCTCGCCGAGCATGGTCTGCCGCCCGACGCGCTGATGCTCGAGATCACCGAAGGCGCCATCATGCAGGAGCGATCGGTTGCCCTCGAGAGCATGAAGGCGATCCGCGAACTCGGCGTCGGCCTGTCGCTGGACGATTTCGGCACCGGCTATTCGAGCCTGAGCCGGCTCGCCCACCTGCCAATCGGTGAGCTGAAGATCGACCGCAGTTTCATGCGCAATATCGAAAGCGATGCAAGCGCGCTGGCGATCGCCAAGGCGGTGGTGCGCGTCGGTCAGAGCTTGAACATGACGGTCGTGGCTGAAGGGGTCGAAACCGACGGACAGCGCGATGTTCTGGCGGGGCTGGGTTGCGATGTGGTCCAGGGCTTTCTGTATGCCCGGCCGCTCGATCCAGTCGCTTTCGAGCATTGGTTGATCGACCATGGCGCCGATCAGGCCAAGGCGGTGCTTGGCCGTATGGGGCGGGCTTCGTCCGGCAAATCCGCCTCGAAAGCGAGACGGTCGGCCTAGCAAGTTCCGTCTTTTTCTGCTTCTGCGCCTGGTGCCGCTGCCGCGTGTGTCCACGCCATTTGCGGGCTTGCCGATGCTCTCGGCTTGTGGGCTAATCCTGTCATAAAAACGGGAGGACGCCATGAACGAGCGCGTGCAGGGCGCCGACAGCCAGCGGCTGCTGTTCGATCCGCTCTCGTCCGACTTCATCCGGGATCCTTATCCGGCCTACGAGCGGCTGCGCTCCACCGACCCCATGCATCTGACGGCTTTCGGCGCCTTCGTGGCGAGCCGGCACGCGGAGGTGAGCCTCGTATTGCGCGACAAGCGGTTCGGCAAGGATTACATCGAACGTACCATCCGCCGCTACGGTCCGAAGATCATGGAAGAGCCGGTCTTCCGCAGCATGAGCCACTGGATGCTGCAGCAGGACCCGCCCGATCACAGCCGCCTGCGCGGGCTGGTGGTGAAGGCGTTCACCGCACGCAGGGTCGAGGACATGCGGCCGCGAATTCAGGAGATCGTCGATCAGACGATCGATGCGGTGATCGATCGCGGCCACATGGACCTGATCGAGGACTTTGCCTTCCGCCTGCCGGTCACGATCATTTGCGATATGCTGGGCATTCCCGAGGAGCACCGCGAAATCTTCTACAAGGGCTCGCGCGACGGTGGGCGCCTGCTCGATCCGGTGCCTCTGTCGCCGGAAGAAATCCGGCAGGCGAACGCGGCCAACGCCATGGCGCAGATGTATTTCCAGCAGCTGTTCGAGCTCAGGCGGCGCAATCCGGGCGATGATCTGACCACCCAGCTCGTGCAGGCGGAGGAAGACGGAGCCAAGCTTTCCAACGAGGAATTGACCGCGAACATCATCCTTCTGTTCGGCGCCGGCCATGAGACCACCGTAAATCTCATCGGCAACGGCCTCTTGGCGCTGCACCGCCATCCCGACCAGCTTGAGCTCCTCAGGGCCAATCCCGAGCTTATCCAGAATGCCATCGAGGAATTCCTTCGCTACGACTCATCGGTGCAGATGACCGGCCGGGTGGCGCTCAAGGACGTCAAGGATGTCGGGGGAAGACGGATTGCGAAGGGCGAGGCCGTTCTATGCCTGCTGGGCTCGGCCAATCGCGATCCCGCCGTCTATCCGGATCAGCCCGATCGCCTCGACATTACCCGTCCCAACGTGAAGCCGATGTCGTTCGGCGGCGGCATCCACCATTGCCTCGGCGCCCAGTTGGCGCGCATCGAGGCGGAGATCGCCATTGCCACGCTGTTACGTCGCCTGCCTCACCTGCGGATCGACGACATCGAAAATCCGGAATGGCGGCCGACCTTCGTGCTGCGCGGCCTGAAACGGCTGCCTGCCAGCTGGTGAGGCGCGTCAAGCGGTCACGCGAAGCGCTGTCACTCCGCCACACTTGCCCCTATATAGGGTGGTGCTCAGGCGCCGATCGGTGCCGAGGCGGCGCACGCTTTTGGCGCACGCCGGAACTGCCGAGGGGAGACCCGTGCAGACGACGCTGCTCGGATTGGCGATAGCCTTCATCATTGCGCTGCTGGCCGCGCTGATCGGGCCGTACTTCATCGACTGGAATCAGTTCCGCCCCCAGTTCGAGGCCGAAGCGACGCGGATCATCGGCACGCCGGTGCACGTCGGCGGCGAGCTTGACGCGCGCCTGTTGCCGACGCCGACCCTGCGCCTGCGCTCGGTGACG
>NZ_JACRAW010000011.1 GCF_016213215.1 Bradyrhizobium sp.
AGACGCCTGCTGTCAGGACGCCCGCGTTGTCGCCGCGATACCTCCACCTGCACGAACCCAGACCCGGCCATGACGCCTCCGGGCAGCGATCATGCAAAACGGTGATCGAGGGATCAAACCGGCGGGCCAGGGCAGATACGGTGCGCGGGCACCGCTACGGCACCGAACATATCGTCCTGATCACTTCGCTGACAGGACCCGAGCACGACGCCCGCGCCATTGCGGATCTTTACCAGCGTCGTTGGGGTATCGAGACCGCCTACCGTGAAGCCAAGGGATGGCATGGACTCGATGCGTTGGCCGGACGATCCAAGCAGATGGTCCGGCAGGAGGTGTGTGCTCTCATGCTCTTCTGGTTGATGCAGGGCGAACTGGAAGGCCAAGCACGGCAGGTCTATGCCGACGAGATCCGCCGCCAACCGAACGTCGATCCCGCTTGGACACCCGCTGAAGGAGTGACCGAGATCCCCGTGATCTTCAATCGCAAACTCCTTGCCACCTCGGTTGCCTTGCTCATGGCGGCGGCCGTCACCAGCATGGATGAGGCCGTCCAATCATGGCGCGTCAGCATCCGCTATCTTTGGCAGAATCGGGCTCGGCGACGCCCAGGGCGGCAGGCCCGGCGCACGTCAGAACGACCGCATGACATCAAGTTTCGCGATGAAATCAGCTCTGCGGCCGCGCAAGGCGGACGCAAAAAGGGCGGTGGCTCACGTTGCTAAACGCCATTGTGGCTAGGATGCCTTGCGTCGGGTGCGTGCTGGCAGCGACTCGGGATCATCCTGCGCCCAGAGCGGCCGACCGTAGGTGACCAGGTTGTTGGCAAGAACCGCGGTCTGCAGGAATCGGTCGTATCCATCCTTGCCCTTGTCGGGGCATCGGCGGCAGCCGCGATTGTCCTGGAGGTTGCCGATGGCGGCCTCGATGCCCGAGTGATGCCGGCGCTGCCAGGTCCAGGAAACGGTTGCCTCGGCGAACTGCTTCGCCAGGGCCTTGTCGCCTGAGTTCGGGAGGCAGACGTCGGAAATGATTTCGGCCAGAGCCTTCTGGTTCGCGGGACTGTGGAAGCCGCGGTCGAAGGAGACGCGCTTCAGCTTCGGGAATTGCTTGAGCAGACTCTCAACCAGTGGAACAGCGGCGTCGCGATCCTGCTGCCCGTTGGGCATCACCTGGGCGGCGATGATGAAGCCGGCCGCATCTTCGGTCACCAGGATGCGGTGGCCGAACTCGACGGCGGCGCGGACCTTGCCACGATAGATCAGTTCGGTGTGGGGCTCGAACAGGCTGAACAGGCGGTCGGAGAGTTCGACCGTCTCGCCATCGACGAGTCGCAAGCGGGCGACATGCGCGCATGTCGCCAGGCCCCTGACGAAGAACATCATCCGTTCGTGTTCACCGTCGGCCTGCGCCTGTTCGAAGAATCCCAAGGTCTCGCGCGTCGCGATGAAACGATCGCCAAGAGCCATGGCCTGCAGGCAGCGCTCGTCGGCGAAGTCGCACAGCTCCTGAGCCGCAGCAGCCCGTCGCTCGTCGCGGTCACGGTGTTTGGACGCCGTCGCGCGACTTGCCGTCAGGACCAGGAATCGGGCACGCTTCTCCAGATGGGCATGCTGTCGCATCGCCGTGCTTCCAATGATATCGGCCAATCGGGCCGCATTGCGCAGCACCAAGCGTAGGCCATCGGCAACCTGACGAAGATCGCTCGGATGATGGACGTTCGTCTGCATCACGAAGCTGTCGACCCGGGCACTTTCGGCGGCGGTCGGCGCGAGCGCATGTCCCAACTGAACTACCCTCTGGTTGATCGCGGCCACCGTCTCCGCCCGCACCTTTCGCACATTGCGCCAGATCCGCGTCCAGTCGAAGTGCTTGCCATGTTCCCAGTCACCCAGGCCCATGGCAGCGCGGATCAGCGCATGGTTCTCGGCCAGGTCCTCAAGCCGGTCGTAGTCCAGACGCAGCGCCTCACGAGCGGACAGCAGCACGAAGACCGACCACATGTCCATGCCCGGACGGCCGACATCGCGCCGAACTCCACGCAGCACATCCTGCGCGATCAGGCCAAGCACGGCCTGCCGGGCCGGCTCGTCGGCGTAGACGCCCTGCAAACCGCGAATCAGCTTCACCGTCTCGTCGCGGCTGCGCGGGTTGAGGTGCACGTTCAGGAGCGGAACGGAGTCGATGCGCTGCTGGGCGTGGGGGTCGTCGATCCGCATGCGAAGATTCCTTGCCCTGGACGCGTTTGTCTGCGATTCCCCCATTATGTACGCCAATCTTCCCGTTGGCGTTGAGTGAAAAACAGCGGATATTTCAGATCGATCTGCGTTTTGCTACGGCAACACCTTACTCCCGATCTGCGCCGGCCGCCGCTCTCCCCCATCGACCTGCTCGCGCTGCTGGGGATCGAGCCGTGATCGGCGCCATCGCCCGCGCCCACGGCGACCACCCGTCCCTGCGCGGCCGTCTGCGCTCCTACCAGCG
>NZ_JACRAW010000012.1 GCF_016213215.1 Bradyrhizobium sp.
CTTGCGTTTCTGCTCGGGGTCCTCGACGCCGGCGAGCGCCTTGAGGAATACCTCGCTGACGTCGACATGCACCAGCGGAATGTTGTAGCTGTCGCGGAACAGCGTCACGACCTTCTGCGCCTCGGCCAACCGCAGCAAGCCATGATCGACGAACACGCAAGTGAGCTGCTCGCCGATCGCCTCATGGATCAGCACCGCGGCCACCGCGGAATCGACGCCGCCCGAGAGGCCGCAGATCACCTTGCCACTGCCGACCTGGTTGCGGATCTTCTGGATCGCCTCCTCGCGGAAGGCGCGCATGGTCCAGTCGCCGCTAAGGCCGGCGATCCTGCGCACGAAATTGCGGATCAGCCTGGCCCCATCAGGCGTGTGCACCACCTCGGGATGGAACATCACGCCGTAGTACTTGCGCTTCTCGTCCTGGATCACCGCGAACGGCGCGTTCGGCGAGGTGCCGGCGACGGAAAAGCCGGGCGGCATCCTGGTGATGCGGTCGCCATGGCTCATCCACACCTGGTGGCGTTCGCCCATCGCCCAGGTGTCCTCGAACAGGCGGCTCGCGGCTTTCACCTCGACGTCGGCGCGGCCGAATTCGCGGTGATGGCCGCCCTCGATGTCGCCGCCGAGCTGGGCCGCCATGGTCATCTGGCCGTAGCAGATGCCGAGCACCGGCACGCCGGAATCGAAGATGGCTTGCGGCGCGCGCGGGGAGCCTTCCTCATGGACGGACTCGGGGCCGCCGGACAGGATCACCGCTTTCGGCTTCATCTCCTCAAAGGCGGCTTCGGCCTTCTGGAACGGGACGATCTCGCAATAGACGCCGTCTTCGCGCACGCGCCGGGCGATCAGCTGGGTTACCTGGCTGCCGAAGTCGACAATCAGAATCTTGTCATGCGCCGAGGCCACCGGGGACATCGACTCGCGGGCTTTCTGTGCTGCTGTCATGGCAAGCAGATACGCGACGAGGCACGGCCTCGCAACCGCGCACCGGCGCCGGCCCACATTCTTATTTGGGCATTTACAAGGGTAATATATGTCAGTATTATTGACCTAATTTGCCAAGGAGGAAATCATGCCGGATCACCATCAGCCAGCGGCATTGGCGGCGCTCGGACGCGAGTGGATCGCGGCCTGGAATTCACGCGATCTGGAACGCGTGCTCGCGCTCTATGCTGACCATGCCGAGATGAGCTCCGAGCATATCGCCGGCTTCGGCTTCGATTCCACCGGAACGCTGCGCGGCAAGGACCGGCTGCGCGCCTATTGGAGCAAGGGGCTGGAGCTGCTGCCCAACCTGCATTTCGAGCTGATCGATGTTTTCGTCAGCCCGGACAGCATGGTGGTGTTCTACGAGAACGAGCGCGGCAAGAAGATCTGCGAATACCTGCGCGTCGACGCGGACGGGAAGATCATCCAGGGCTCGGCCAATCACGTGGCGCAGTAGCGAGCCGTCATCGCGAGCGAAGCGAAGCGATCCAGACTATCGCCGTGGATACATTCTGGATTGCTTCGCTTCGCTCGCAAAGACGGGACTCGCAATGACGCGTGCGTCAGCCGCCCCGCTTCAGCACCGACACGAAGAACCCATCGGTGCCGGTGCGGCGCGGGGTCATCAGCCAGCCTTCGGCCGAGCGCAGCGCGGCGGCGGCGAAGGCTTCGGCCTTGCCGCCGAGCTCGCCGACCGTCTGTTCTGGAGGCACCACCGCGAATTCGGGATGACGAGCAACAAAGGCGCGGACCTGCTCGCCGTTCTCCGGCGCCAGCACCGAACAGGTGATGTAGGCGATGCGGCCGCCCGGCTTGACCAGGGGAGCGGCGCGCTCCAGCGCCTCGGCCTGGTCCTTCAACCGCACCTCCAGCGCGCCCGGGCGCATCCGCCACTTGGCGTCGGGATTGCGGCGCCAGGTCCCGGTTCCCGTGCACGGCGCGTCGATGACGACGAGGTCGGCGGACGCCTTGATGCCGGCAAGCGGCTCGCTCTCGCCCTTCGGCGTGCGCACTTCCGCATTGTGGACGCCGGCGCGCGACAGCCGCTCGTGGATCGGTGCGAGCTGCCGCTTGTCACGGTCGGTGGCGATCAGGCGGCCCTTGCCCTGCATCATGGCCGCCAGCGCCAGCGTCTTGCCGCCCGCGCCGGCGCACAGGTCGATGACCTGCTCGCCGGGTTTTGCCCCGGAAAAAAACGCCGCCAGCTGCGAACCTTCATCCTGAACTTCAATGCCGCCCTTGATGAAGTCCTCCTCGGCATGGACCCCTATGTTGCGGGCGTCGGCGGAAAGCTCGATGCGCAGCCCCCACGGCGACCACGGCGTTTGTCTCGCGCCGAGATGAGACAGCGAGCGCGATACCTTTTCGCGGCCGGCCTTGAGCGTGTTGACGCGCAGGTCGAGCGGCGCCCGGCTCGCCATGGCGGCGGCCTCGAGCGCGCGGTCCTCGCCGAAGACCTGCGCCAGATAAGGATCGAGCCATTCCGGATAGTCGCCGGCGACGGCTGCGGGCGCGCCGTCGAGCGAGCGCGAGGCAAGCGCCTTCTGTTCGGCATCGCTCAAGGGCGCCGGCGCGAAGCGGCTGCCGTCGCACAGCGCGGCGATGGTCGCAGCGTCCATGCCGCGCTCGAGGTGGAGCATGCCGAGCACCCGCGCCCGCGGCGTGTCGGCATCCATGATGAAGGCGCTGGAGGCGTAGCGGCGCAGCACGTCCCAGACCAGCCCTGCGATCGCGGCGCGATCGCCCGAGCCGGCAAAGCGGTGCGCCGTACCCCACTCCTTCAACGCCTTGGCGGCGGGAACACGCTGGGTTTCGATGGCGTCGATGAGCTCGATGGCCGCGGAGAGCCGGGCAGCAGGGGTCATATCAATCTTTCAGTTCAAATCCGGCTCTTAAGCCTCAGATCAGCAAGAGCATCTTCAGCGCGAAATAGATCCACATCGCGAGCAGCACCAGCGCGCCGGCGATCCACACGGTCGAGCGCCGGCCGAAGTCGTTCGAGGTGACGAAAACGCCGGCATGCGCCAGCCGCGCCACGACGAACACCCACGACATCAGCACCATGAACAGATCGGCACGGCGGAGCGGCAGCGCCAGCGCGATCAGGACGTAGAACAGGACCGGCAGCTCGAACTGGTTGCGATAGCAGTTCGCAATCCGGGTCACCCGGGCCGGCCAGTTCGGCTGTCCGAGCGCGACGTCCTTGATCCTGGTCTCGCCGGCAACCAGCGTGGCCCGCCGCGCCGCCACCATGGCGATCAAGAGCACGAAGGTCAGCGCGACTTCGACAAAGACCGGCAACAGGACCATCTGGACTGACATTCATGTTCTCCGCCGGGCCCTGCCCGCCCCGTCATTAACGGCGGCCGTCTGCCAACACAATCAAGCCGTTCAACCACCATCGCCAATTCGCCGGTCAAGCGGCGCTGAATCCGGGGAGATTTGGCCCCGGGCGGACGAGCGAGAAGCCGTCCGGCCCGTCATCAATCCGACGTGGCCCGCCTGTATTATCGCACCATGCCCGAATTCCGCCTGACGCAGGTCTCCGACACCCACCTCGCCCGCCGCCACGCGAGCCTGACCGACAACTTCCATCGCGTCAGCGAGCGCATCGATCGGCACCGGCCCGATCTCGTCGTCAATACCGGCGATCTGGCCTTTGACGGGCCGAACAGCCGCGACGACCTCGACTTTGCCAAGGCCCTGCACGAGGCCCTGCCGGTTCCCTGCCGCTACCTGCCGGGCAACCACGACATCGGCGACAACCCGACGGCTGTCGGCTCGCCGCCATCGCAGCCCGTCACTGACACACATCGCCGGCAGTTCCGCTCGGTAATCGGCGAAGACCGCTGGCAATTCGAGGCTGCCGGCTGGTGCTTCATCGGCCTCAACTCGCTGGTGATGAATTCGGGCCTTGGCTGCGAGGCCGAGCAATTCGATTGGCTGGCGTCGGAACTGTCGCGTGCGAGTCGCAAGCCGATCGCCCTGTTCCTGCACAAGCCACTGTTCCTGGAGGCGCCCGACGATCCGGAACTTCCCGAGACCGCGATCCGCTATGTCCCGCAGCCCGCGCGGCAGCGGCTGATCGAGATGCTGGACGCGGTCGACCTGCGGCTCATCGCCAGCGGCCATGTCCATCAGTTCAGGGATTTCACCTATCGCCGGAGCCGGCACATCTGGGCGCCGTCCGCCGGCTTCGTCATCTCCGACGCGCGGCAGCAGCGGATCGGGCTCAAGCACGTCGGCCTGGTGGAGTATCGCTTCCGGCCCGACAGCGTCGAGGTTCGCCACGTCCGCGCGCCCGGCCAGGTCGACGTCGACCTGGATTCGCTGCTCTCGGAAATGGAACGTCGTGACGAGAGTTAGGTCAGCTCTAACCGCATCGTCAGTCCTGACCTCTCCCTGGGGAGAGGTGAAGCTGAGCTTGCCGCCGGATCGATCAGGCCAGTCAAGTCTGAGAGGCGTCCTTCAGGTCGCGCTTGATGGTGTCGAGCAGCGCCTGCAGCGTCTTGGGATCGGCGCGTGGTGGCAGCGGCGGCGGCAACACCGGCGGGGGTGGAAGCCGCGGCGCTTCCGGAAGCCGGCGCCCGACCGTTTTCGGCTCGGCCGAAGCTGGATCCGGGTGAACGAACTTGCCGTGCAGAACGTCTTCGCGACGACCCATGATCCAGAGCGTCGTCCAATAGAAGGCCGCCAGCAGAATGACGCAGAGAATACCCAGCTCGAACATGGCTACACCCAGCGATTGGTGTATTGATTCGACGCTTGGGTTTTACGGTCAAGCGCGCGCTGCCGCCTTCGGGTACCGTTTCCGGCCCAATGTGACAATTCGGCTACGCCGTTGAGGGCGTAGCCATCGTCCATCACCAGCGCGTCAGGCCTTGTCCGGACCGACCCGCACCAGCTGCTTGCCGAAATTGGCGCCCTTGAGCAGGCCCATGAATGCGGTCGGCGCGTTCTCGAGCCCCTCGGTCACGAACTCCTTGTACTTGATCTTGCCCTCGCGCACCCAGGTCGACATGTCGTGCAGGAAGTCGCCGTGGCGAGCGGCGAAATCCGAGACGATGAAGCCGCGGAACGTCAGCCGCTTGGTCAGGATCGCGCGCATCATCGAAGCCGCCCATTTCGGCGGTTTCGCCTCGGTGTCGTTGTAATGCGCGATCAGGCCGCAGACCGGCACGCGCGCGAACGGGTTCAGCAGCGGGAACACCGCCTCGAACACCGCGCCGCCGACGTTCTCGAAATAGACGTCGATGCCCTTCGGGCAGGCGGCCTTCAGCTTGGCGGCGAAATCCGGATCGCGGTGATCGATACAGGCATCGAAGCCGAGCTCGTTCCTGACGTAGTCGCACTTGTCCTTGCCGCCGGCGATGCCGATGGCATGCGCGCCCTTGATCTTGGCGATCTGCCCGACCGCCGATCCGACCGCGCCGGAGGCCGCCGCAACGACGACCGTCTCGCCCGGCTGCGGCTTGCCGATGTCGAGAAGGCCTGTGTAGGCCGTCATGCCGGGCATGCCGAGCACACCGATGGAGGTCGAGATCGGCGCGAGCTTCGAATCGACCTTGATGAGCCTCTCGCCATTGGAGATCGCGTGCGTCAGCCAGCCCAGGCGCGACCGCACGATTTCTCCTGTCGCAAATTCGGGATTGTTGGAGGCGATCACTTCGCACACCGTTTCGCCTTCCATCACGCCGCCGACCGGCACCGGCGCGGCGTAGGAGGCGGCATCGCTCATGCGCCCGCGCATATAGGGATCGAGCGACAGCCAGATGGTGCGAAGCAGAAGCTCGCCTTGCCCCAGCGTCGGAACGGCGAATTCCTCGATGCGGAAATCGGACGCTTTGGGTTCGCCCACCGGACGTGAAGCGAGAACGACGCGCTTGCCTTGGGACATGATGGCTTCCTCCAATGATATTTGTCCTTGCGAGCGAAGCGAAGCAGTCCAGCCTAGTCAAGACTGGATTGCTTCGTCGCTGACGCTCCTCGGAATGTCGGCGTTTGAAATGCACTCCGTCATTCCGGGGCGGTCCGCAGGACCGAACCCGGAATCTCGAGATTCCGGGTTCGATGCTAACGCATCGCCCCGGAATGACGGAGAATGAAACTTACACCCCGCCGGGATAATTCGGGCTTTCCCGCGTGATGACGACGTCGTGCACGTGGCTTTCGCGCAGGCCCGCTCCGGTGATGCGGACGAACTGCGCCTTCTCGTGGAATTCCGCAAGGTTGCGCGCGCCGACATAGCCCATCGCGGCACGCAGGCCACCGGCGAGCTGGTGCATGACGTTGCCCACCGGCCCCTTGTAGGGCACCTGGCCCTCGATGCCCTCCGGCACCAGCTTGAGCGTGTCCTTGATGTCCTGCTGGAAATAGCGGTCGGCGGAGCCGCGCGCCATCGCGCCGACCGAACCCATGCCGCGATAGGCCTTGTACGAGCGGCCCTGCCACAGGAACACTTCGCCGGGCGTCTCGTCGGTGCCGGCAAGCAGCGAACCGACCATGGCGATGTCGGCGCCGGCGGCGAGCGCCTTGGCAAGGTCGCCGGAATACTTGATGCCGCCGTCGGCGATGACCGGGATGTCTGCTTTCCTGGCCGCCTCAACCGAGTCCATGATCGCGGTGAGCTGCGGCACGCCGACGCCGGCGACGATGCGCGTGGTGCAGATCGAGCCCGGCCCGATGCCGACCTTGATGGCGTCCGCACCGGCATCGATCAGTGCCTGCGCGCCTTCCCTGGTTGCGATGTTGCCGGCGATCACCTGCACCGCGTTGGACAGGCGCTTGATGCGGTTGACCGCTTCCAAGACGCGCGAGGAATGGCCGTGCGCGGTATCCACCACCACAACGTCGACGCCGGCGTCGATCAATCGCTCGGTGCGCTCATAGCCGCCCTCGCCGACCGTGGTGGCGGCGGCAACGCGCAGGCGCCCCTGCGCATCCTTGGAAGCGAGCGGATGCGCCACCGCCTTCTCGATGTCCTTCACCGTGATCAGGCCGACGCAGCGATATTGATCGTCGACCACAACCAGCTTTTCGATGCGGTGCTTGTGCAGCATCCGCTTGGCCTCGTCCTGGCTCACGCCCTCGCGCACCGTGACGAGGCGCTCATGCGTCATCAGCTCGGAGACCTTCTGCCGGCCGTCGGTCGCAAAACGCACGTCGCGGTTGGTGAGAATGCCGACCAGCTTGCCCGGCAGGTTCTTGGCCGCGCCGGTGACGACGGGGATGCCGGAAATGCCGTGATCGCTCATCAGCCTCAAGGCATCGTCCAGGGTCGCCTCGGGACCGATGGTCAGCGGATTGACCACCATGCCGGACTCGAACTTCTTCACCTGCCGGATCTGGGCCGCCTGCCCCTCGGGATCGAAATTGCGATGGATGACGCCGATGCCGCCGGCCTGCGCCATCGCAATCGCCATGCGCGCCTCGGTGACGGTGTCCATCGCGGACGCCATGATCGGAATGTTCAGCGGAATGGCTCTCGTGACGCGCGAGCGGATTTCCACTTCGGATGGCAGCACGTCCGAGAGGGCGGGCTTCAACAGCACGTCGTCGAACGTATAGGCTTCGCGGATGCCTTGAAGACCTTGCGCCAGCGCCATTGCCAACTCCTTTCAGCGGCGGTCCGCCGCGACAAGTTCGGGGATGAACGTCGCCGTCAGCGCTGCCATACGGCATCGCCGTCGAATCGAGGCCCATCGGTGGGGTTGACGCCGGTCGATAGCATGGCGGGCCGCCGAATCAAAGCAATTCGGACGGGCTGGCAGCCATGCACAGGCTTTTTGGGGGTCAGCGCGGATAGCCGGGCGGCGGGCCGTGCTGGCGGATCGCCTCGACCACCTCGCGATGGCGGCGGTCCTCCCGCTTCATGTGCACCGCAATGAGGGCATGCGCCGACGGTACCAAGAGCAGGATGGGAAAAACCAGCCCGAAAAGGACGCAAAACACGATCAGGACGAGGTTGAAGATCGCCGAGAACGGCTGACCGTTCAGGAGGAGACCAAGCGGCGGCACCAAGGCGGCAAGAATGTAGATCATCGTCCAGCTCCGGAAGGCGGCGGAGAAGCGTCATGCCGCCGTCACGCGGGATTTAGGTCGTTTATCCGGTTCCGCAATGGCCTGCGGGCGGCGAGAATGATAATCCGCGACTCCCGCCTCCCTCATTCATCGGTCATGCCGGTCAACAAGCAACGCGTGATTCCGCTGATCGTGGCGACCGCCCTGTTCATGGAGAACATGGACTCGACGGTCATCGCCACCTCGCTACCGGCGATTGCGGCCGACATCGGCACCAGCCCGCTGACGCTGAAACTTGCGATCACCTCCTATTTGTTGTCGCTCGCGGTATTCATCCCGGCGAGCGGCTGGACCGCCGACCACTTCGGCGCGCGGCTCGTGTTCGCGATCGCGGTCGGGGTCTTCATGGTCGGCTCGATCGGCTGCGCCCTGTCCTCGTCTGTGCACCACTTCGTGCTCGCGCGGATCCTACAGGGCATGGGCGGCGCGATGATGACGCCGGTCGGCCGGCTGGTGCTGCTGCGCTCGGTCGACAAGAGCGCGCTGGTCAATGCCATGGCGTGGGTGACCATTCCGGCCCTGATCGGACCCGTGATCGGTCCGCCGCTCGGCGGCTTCATCACCACCTATGCCTCCTGGCACTGGATCTTCCTGATCAACATCCCGATCGGCCTGCTCGGGATTTTCATGGCCCTGCGCTTCATCGATCCGATCAAGAGCGAAACCCAGGAGCCGTTCGACCTCTACGGCATGGTGCTCGCGGGCATTGGCCTCGCCGGCATTGCCTTCGGCCTGTCGGTGGCCGGCCTCAACCTCCTGCCGTGGAGCATCGTGATCGCGCTGATCGCCAGCGGCTCGATCGCGATGACGCTATACGTCTTTCATGCGCGGCGGACGGGCTCGCCGGTGCTGGATTTCTCCCTGTTGCGCCTGGCGACGCTCCGGGCCTCGATCATCGGCGGTTTCATGTTCCGCCTCGGCATCGGCGCGCTGCCGTTCCTGCTGCCGCTATTGATGCAGATTGGCTTCGGGCTGACGCCCTTCGAATCCGGCCTCGTCACCTTCGCTTCATCGGCCGGTGCGATGGGCATGAAGACGCTGGCCGCCCGCATCATCCGCACCTTCGGCTTCCGCCACCTGATGACGGTCAACGCGGTGGTCTCTTCGTTCTTCCTCGCCGCCTGCGCGCTGTTCACCGCGACGACGCCGCTGCTCCTGATCATGATCATTCTGGTGGTCGGCGGCTTCTTCCGTTCGCTGCAGTTCACGGCCATCAACACGGTCGCCTATGCCGAGGTCGAGAACGCTCAGATGAGCCGCGCCACGACGCTCGTGAGCGTCAACCAGCAACTGGCGATTTCCGCCGGCGTTGCCGTCGGCGCATTCTCGGTCGAATCCACCATGTGGCTCGGCAACGTGCACGAGCTGAACGCGCAGGTTTTCGCGCCGGCCTTTGTCGTGGTCGCCATCCTTTCAGCGGCCTCGGCCTGGTTCTTCTGGCAGATGCCGGACGATGCCGGCCACGAAATCTCGGGCCGCAAGGCGGTCGAGATTTCCAGCCGCAAGGGCGCGGCAGAGGCCGCGGTCAAAGCCGCGAGCGAGACCACCGGCGACGCGCGGGACCAGCGGCTGGGGTAGAGCGGGCGCTCATGAAAGCGCGGCAAACAGATATTGCGTAATTGCCTGACGCCCCAATGTTGGATCTCTGCTCCCGGTGCCATGTAGGATCGCGTCGGCCGCATAAAGCTTGGCGACGGCTGTATCCGACCTTCGACATGCGCGTCTCAAATTGTTCGGCGCGCCGGCGGAACATCTGCGATGACGGGCTCGTTCCTCTCGTTGGGGGCAAATCAGGAGGAGGCTACCATGAGGGCACCTCAGCTCTCCGCATTACTGTTTGCCGTGCTCACCTTTAGTGCCGTCGCCGCGGAACCTCAGAAGCTGTGGGAGGCGAGCGGCTTCAAGAGCCCCGAGTCGGCGGTCTTTGATCGAGCCGCGGGGGCTATCTATGTGTCGAACGTCAACGGCGATCCGATGAAGAAGGATGGCAATGGCTTCATCTCAAAGCTCGGGCCGGATGGAAAGGTCGTGACAATCGAGTGGGTCAAGGGACTCGACAGTCCGACCGGCCTGGCGCTCGCCAATGGCAAGCTGTACGCCGCAGATGTGGATCGGATTGCGGAAATCGATACGGCCAAGGGCGAAATCATCAACCGGTACGAGGCACCCGGATCCAAGTTCTTGAACGATCTCGCGGCTGACAAGATGGGACGGATCTACGTCTCCGACATGGTGACAAACAGCATTTGGGTACTCGATGGCGGCAAGCTGTCGCTCCTGATGCAGGATGACGCGCTCGACAACCCGAACGGGCTTATGGTCGAGGACGGGCGGCTTGTGGTCGCGTCGTGGGGCAAGATGGCCCCGGACTTCTCGACCAAGGTGCCCGGCCACATGAAGGCGGTCGATCTCGCGACCAAGAAAGTGTCTGCTCTTGGTGACTCGAAACCAGTCGGCAATCTCGATGGTGTCGAGCCCGCTGGCAAAGGCGGCTATCTTGTCACCGATTGGGTAAGCGGCGGGCTGTTCCACGTCGCGAACAATGGCACCGCGACGCGCCTCCTTTCGCTCAACAAGGGGAGCGCCGATCTCGGCGTGGGGCCGGACAGCATTGTCATGATCCCGATGATGATGGACGGCACTGTTGTGGCTTACAGGGTCGATACGCACTGAGTGAACATGTAGATTGGCGTCGGCGTAGCGACGGACCTTGCCGGGCATAGCTGCGGGTGACTCGCAGAGGCAACCCAGACCATCATCCTGTATTGCTTCGCTCCGCTCGTGCCGCCCTTGTAGGGCTATGGCCTCGCCGCTCCGCGAAACCCGGTCGCCAGGACATAGCGTTCCGAGGAATCCTGGCGGCTGGCGCCGGGCTTGACGTGACGCACGACCGCAAAATCGCGCTTGAGCTGCGCGAGCAGTTCCGCGTCCGCGCCGCTCTGGAACACCTTTGCCAGGAACGTCCCGCCGGGCTTGAGCACATCGCAGGCAAAGGCAGCCGCGGTCTCCACCAGGCCCACGATGCGCAGCTGATCGGTCTTACGGTGGCCGGTGGTGTTGGCCGCCATGTCCGACATCACGACGTCGGCGCGACCGCCCAGCATCGCCATCAACTTTTCCGGGGCATCGTCGGCCATGAAGTCGAGCTGGGCAAAGCTCACGCCGGCAATCTCGGGCATCTCCAGCACATCAATGGCGACGACCTTGCCCCTGCCCTCCGCGGAGCCGACGCGCTTGGCGGCGACCTGGCTCCAGCCGCCGGGCGCGGCGCCGAGATCGACCACGGCCATGCCGGGCTTGAGCAGGTGATACTTGTCGTCGATCTCGGTCAGCTTGAACGCGGCACGCGAACGAAAACCCTCGCGCTTGGCGCGCGCCACATAGGGATCATTGAGCTGGCGCTCCAGCCACAGTTTCGAGGACAGCTTGCGCTTGCCGCCGGTCTTCACCGTGATGTGCAGCCGGCCGGTTGAATCCTTGCCCATCGTGCCTCACCAGCTCCGCAGCGAGCCGTCCTCGCGCATCATCTCGACCAGCATGCCTTCGCGCAGGCCGCGGTCTGCAACCCGCAGCCGTGGCAGCGGGAACGCGTGGCGGATCGCATCGAGGATGGCGCAGCCCGCAAGCACGAGGTCGGCGCGCTCGACGCTGATGCAGTTGTTATTTGCCCGTTCCTCATAGCTCATGCCGAGCAGGCGCGTAACAGTCGCCGAGATTTCGTCGTCGTCCAGCCAGATGCCGTCGATCCGGCGGCGATCGTAACGGGCAAGGTTCAGGTGGATGCCGGCGAGCGTGGTCACCGTGCCTGAGGTGCCCAGGAGGTGCATGTCGGCAAGATCGCGGCCATGCACTTCCGCAAAGGGGGCGATGTGCCCTGCCACTTCCTGCTGCATCCGGGCGTAGGACTCCGCGGTGACGTCGCGGCCACCGAAATGCTCCGCCAGCGTCACGACGCCGAGGGGGATCGACATCCAGGACTTGATTCGCGGCTTGCGGTCCTTGTCGTGAGGATCGCGCTCGATCCGCACCAGTTCCGTGGAACCTCCGCCGATATCGAACAGGATGGCGCCGCGTCCTTTTGGGTCGACCAGCGGCGAACAGCCGAGCACGGCCAGCGCGGCTTCGGTCTCGCGGTCGATCACTTCGAGGTGAATACCCGTCTCGGCGGCCACCCGATCGCGGAAATCCTGCGCGTTCGAGGCGGCCCGGCAGGCTTCGGTGGCGATCAGCCGCAGCCGCCTGGCCCTGCGGAACTGGATCTTGTCGCGGCAAATGGAGAGCGCGGCAACGGCGCGCTCGGTCGCCGCCTCGCTGATGCAGCCGGTCGCCGAAATGCCTTCACCCAGCCTGATGATCCGCGAAAAGGAATCGACGACGCGAAATCCGTCGTGGGTCGGACAGGCGATCAGCAGCCTGCAATTATTGGTGCCGAGATCCAGCGCGGCATAGACGCTGGTTCCCGAACTCTGCACATGAGGCCGCTCGGCGGTGGCAAGCGCCGCCGTCGTGGCCGACCCCGGCAGCTCTCCGCGCGGCACATGGCCATCACGGAGCCCCGTGTCATCGTTCATTCAAACTGTCTTTCCACGGCCCTCGAAGGGCCGTCTGGAATTGCTTTTTCGAGGGAAACATTAGCAGCGCGGCAGGACTGCGCAACAATCCATCACACGGACCATGCCTAATCAGGCGTTGTGGCCGCATTATCGGTGCGTTATCTGGTCTGAGCCCCGCGAAATTGCGGGAAAAGCCGCCATTCAGGTTGTTTGCAATGCAAGAACATACGCCGTCAACGACCCTCGAAACTGCTATCGCACTGCAAAAATACGGTGTCGGCCAGCCGGTCCGGCGCAAGGAAGATGACACGTTGGTGCGCGGCAAGGGCCGCTACACCGATGACTTCAACCTGCCCCGCCAAGCCTATGCGTATATCGTGCGCTCGACCCATGCCCACGGCGTTATCCGCGGCATCGATACTTCGGCCGCAAAGGCGATGCCGGGCGTGCTCGGCGTCTGGACCGGCGCCGACCTCGTCGGAGCCGGCCACGGGCCTTTTACCTGCGGCCTTCCGCTGAAGAGCCGCGACGGCACGCCGCTGTTGCAGACCAACCGCCTGCCGCTGACGAGCGACAAGGTGCGCTTTGTCGGCGATCCCGTCGCCTTCGTCGTGGCGGAGACGCTGGCGCAGGCGCGCGATGCGGCCGAAGCGATCGACATCGACATCGAGCCGCTGCCCGCCGTCACCGATCCCGAGGAAGCGGCCAAGCCCGGCGCGCCGCAGCTCTACGACCACATCCCCAACAACGTCGCGCTCGACTATCACTATGGCGACACCGCGAAGGTCGAGGCCGCCTTTGCCGGCGCCGCGCATGTGACGAAGCTCGACATCCTCAACACCCGCGTCGCCGTGGTCTCGATGGAGCCTCGCGTCGGGCTTGCCTCCTACGATGCGAAGACCGGGCGCTACACCATCCAGGTCCCGACCCAGGGCGTCGCCGGCAACCGCGCCAACCTTGCGAAGAACCTGAACGTACCGAACGAGAAGGTCCACCTGCTGACGCCTAATGTCGGCGGGTCGTTCGGCATGAAGAACATCAACTATCCCGAATATATGTGCATCCTGCACGCGGCCAAGGAACTCGGCCGTCCCGTGAAGTGGACCGACGAGCGCTCGACCGCGTTCCTCTCCGACAACCATGGCCGTGCCCAGAACATTCATGCCGAACTCGCACTCGATGCGGACGGCCATTTCCTCGCGGTCAAGATCTCCGGCTACGGCAATCTCGGGGCCTACATCACCGGCGTCGCCCCGCTTCCCCTCTCGCTCAACATCGGGAAAAATCTCGGAAGCGTCTACCGCACGCCCCTGATGAACATCGATATCAAGACGGTGCTGACAAACACCACACTCATGGGCGCCTATCGCGGCGCCGGCCGGCCCGAAGCCAACTATTTCATGGAGCGGCTGATCGACCGCGCGGCCGACGAGATGGGCATCAACCGCCTCACCCTGCGCAAGCGCAACTTCATCAAGCCGAACCAGATGCCGTTCGCGGCCTCGTCAGGCGTCACCTACGACAGCGGCGACTTCCAGGCGGTGTTCAGCAAGGCGCTCGAGCTTTCGGACTATGACAACTTCGCCAAGCGCAAGCGCGAAAGCCGAAGAGGCGGCAAGCTGCGCGGCATCGCGGTCGGCTCTTATCTCGAAGTCACCGCCCCGCCCGGTGTCGAGCTCGGCAAGATCGTGTTCGAGGAAGACGGCTCGGTACGCCTGATCACCGGCACGCTCGATTACGGCCAGGGCCACGCCACGCCGTTCGCGCAGGTGCTGTGCGCGGAGCTGGGGGTTCCCTTCGAAAGCGTCAAGCTCGAACAGGGCGACAGCGACGTAGTCCATACCGGCAACGGCACCGGCGGCTCGCGCTCGATCACGGCCAGCGGCATGGCCATCGTCGAGGCCTCCAGCCTTGTCATTGAGAAGGGCAAGCGCGCCGCGGCGCATCTGCTCGAGGCCGCCGAGGCCGACATCGAATTCGCGGGCGGCCGCTTCACCATCGCCGGGACCGACCGCAGCATCAACATCATCGAGCTCGCCAAGCGCCTGCGCGAGGGCAAGGTGCCGGACGGCGTGCCCTCTTCGCTCGACGTCGACCACACCACGCAGCCAGTGCCCTCGGCATTCCCGAACGGCTGCCATGTCGCGGAGGTCGAGATCGATCCGGATACGGGCGAGGTGCGGATCGTGCGCTACACCGGCGTCAACGATTTCGGCACCGTGATCAATCCGATGCTGGTCGCCGGCCAGATCCACGGCGGGGTCGCGCAGGGCATCGGCCAGGCGCTGATGGAGCATGTCCGCTACGACGACAACGGCCAGCCCGTCACCGGCTCGCTGATGGATTACGCGCTGCCGCGTGCCGGAGACATCCCGTCCATGACGGTTGGCGATCATCCGGTACCGGCAAAGTCCAATCCGCTCGGCACCAAGGGCTGCGGCGAGGCCGGCTGTGCCGGCAGCCTGTCCACCGTGGTCAATGCCGTGCTCGACGCGCTGTCGGAATATGGCGTCAAGCACCTCGACATGCCGCTGACGTCCGAACGCATCTGGCGCGCCATCCAGGACGCGAAGGCGAAGGCGGCGTAGGCCGGCGCTTCCCTCGAGGGTCTCTCGCTGATCCACAAACACTACTGTCATCACCCGCGAAAGCGGGTGATCCAGTATTCCAGAAACGGCGTGGCAAGAATCGAGATGCCCCGGCGTACGGGATGCCCCCGCCTTCGCGGGGCATGATGGATGAGTGTGGGGGAACGCCTTCGCCGCAACAAACGCTCGTCATACGCGGGCTTGACCCGCGTATCCATCTTCAAGAGAGAGCTTCTCGCGTCCGATGGATTGCCGGGTCAAGCCCGGCAATGACGGTTCCGCTACGCCGCGGCCTGCTCGCGCGGCTGGTAGATCGCAACATGCAGGCAATGGGCGATCGGCGTCTTGCCGTTGGCGACGATCAGCGCATCGAATTCGACAAAGCGGTGGCCCTTCTTTTCGTAATTGGCGATCACCCTGGCGCGCGCGGCGATCTCGTCGCCGCTCTTTGCCGCGGCCAGAAGCTGCATGCGGCTGCCGACGTGAATCCATGGCCCAAGAATGGTGTTGTCGACCAGCACGCGATTCATCACCCGCTGCACGAGGCCGGGATGGCCGAGGCCTTCGCGGTCGTAGATCGGATCAGCTTCCCTGATATCCTCGAGATATTCCTTGGCGGCTTGCCCCGCCCAGCGGCGCGGCGCGGTCCCGAGCCATTTGCCGACCTCGAAGGTCGCGGGGGTGACCGGCGTACGTTCGGCAACGGCGGCAACCTCCTTGAACGCACTCAGGTTGACCGCGGGCGCGGATGCCGGCAGCGAGGCCGTGCCGGTGGCACACAGCTCGCCGCGGCTGAAAACCTCGATCGTCAGCTCACCGTCGTTTTCGAGGCTCTCCACCTCCGCCATCTCGCCGTCATAGACCGGCTTGATGAACCGCGCGTCGATCAGGCCGCGTTCGAGGAAAGCGCGGCCCCACTTCGCAACCGGCACGTGCATCATGTAGGCCATCACGTCGACGCCAGGCACGAGGCCGCCGGAGAAGCCGAAGCGTTTGGCCACAGTATCGTCATGCATCTTGTTTTCGGATTGCCAGGCGGTGTTGTAGGCCGCCACACGATAGGTTTCGAGCCGGTTCGGCATGCTGCCCTTCCCTGACATTGGTCTTGCTTATGGAATGATCGTACGGCCCGAGGAACCGGCGTGGCAAGCGCGTTTCCGTCCGTCTTTTCCTCGCAATTCGGCCGCGAATGGGGTACCACGCGCGTCTTGAGCGCACAGGTCGCGTTCCCCAGATCTGCAGGCGAATGACGAGCTCTTTGAACACCCCCCGCATCTATGTCGACGCCGATGCCTGCCCAGTCAAAGACGAAATCTACCGCGTCGCGATCAGGCACGCCCTCCCGGTGAGCGTGGTCGCGGGCAATTTCATTCGCGTGCCGCAGGATCCCCTGATCGAGCGCGTGGCGGCGGGTGCCGGCATGGACGCTGCCGACGACTGGATTGCCGAACGCGCCGGCAAGGGAGATATCGTCATCACCTCGGATATCCCGCTGGCGAGCCGTTGCGTGAAAGCCGGCGCCGAGGTGATCGCACCCAACGGCAAGCCGTTCACGGAGCAGTCGATCGGCATGACCCTGGCCGTGCGCAACCTGATGACCGACCTGCGGTCATCCGGCGAGGTCACCGGCGGCCCGAAATCCTTCGCGCCGCGAGACCGTTCGACGTTTCTGTCGACTCTCGATCAGACCATCCGCCGCATCCAGCGCCAGCGCGCGGCAGAGCCGGCGCCAAGACAGGGTTGAGACCGAAGCATGGCGCCGCCGCTGATCCAATTGAGATCTATCACGCTGACCTTCGGCGGCACCCCGCTGCTGACCGGCGTCGATCTGACGGTCTCGCCTTCCGAGCGCGTCTGCCTGGTCGGCCGTAACGGCTCGGGCAAATCGACGCTTCTGAAAATCGCGGCGGGCCTCGTCGAACCGGATGGCGGCACGCGTTTTGTTCAACCGGGAGCAACTGTCCGCTACCTGCCGCAGGAGCCGGATTTCGGCGACCACCCGACCACCCTCGCCTATGTCGAGGCGGGCCTTGCACCGGGTGACGACCGCCATCCGGCCCGCCATCTCATGGAGCAACTCGGCCTGACGGGCGATGAAAATCCCGCGCATCTGTCCGGCGGCGAAGCCCGGCGTGCCGCATTGGCGCGGGTGCTGGCGCCATCGCCCGACATCCTGCTGCTGGACGAGCCGACCAATCACCTTGACCTGACCACCATCGAATGGCTCGAACGGGAGCTCGACAGCCGCCGCAGCGCATTGGTCCTGATCAGCCACGACCGGCGCTTCCTCTCCAACCTGTCCCGCTCTACCGCCTGGCTCGACCGCGGCAAGATCAAGCAGATCGACCGGGGCTTTGCGGCGTTCGAGGCCTGGCGCGACGAGGTGCTGGCGGAGGAAGAGCGCGAACAGCACAAGCTCGGGCGCAAGATCGTCGATGAGGAGCATTGGTTGCGCTACGGCGTCTCCGGTCGGCGTAAGCGCAACGTCAAGCGGCTCGCCAACCTGCACGCCCTGCGCGCGCAGAAGCGCAACTATCGTGGTACGGCCGGCAGCGCCAATCTCGCCGCTGCGGAAGCGGAAAAATCCGGCCGCATGGTCATCGAGGCCAAAGGCATCAGCAAGGACTTTGGCGAGCGCAGGATCGTCGACAATTTCTCGATCCGCATCCAGCGCGGCGACCGGCTCGGCATCATCGGGCCGAACGGCGCGGGCAAGACCACGCTGGTCAATCTGCTCACCGGCGCGATCGCAGCGGACTCCGGCAGCGTCAGGCTCGGCGCCAATATCGAGATGGCAACGCTCGACCAGCACCGCGAAAGCCTCGATCCCAAGGTGACGCTGGCCGAAGCCCTTACCGGCGGGCGCGGCGATCACGTCATGGTCGGCGGCAAGCCGAAGCACGTCGTCGGCTACATGAAGGACTTCCTGTTCGCGCAGGAGCAGAGGGGCACGCCGCTCGAAGTGCTCTCCGGCGGCGAGCGCGGGCGCTTGATGCTGGCCCGGGCGCTGGCCAAGCCCTCGAACTTGCTGGTGCTGGACGAGCCGACCAATGATCTCGACCTCGAGACACTCGACGTGCTGGAAGATATGCTAGGCGATTACGAGGGCACGGTGATCCTGATCAGCCACGACCGCGATTTCCTCGATCGTGTCGTGAGCTCGGTGGTCGCGCCGGACGGCAAGGGCAAATGGATCGAATATGCCGGCGGCTACAGCGACATGCTGGCGCAGCGCGGCAGCGACTTGACGCGCGAGACGGTGAAGGCGCAGGTCGGGGAAGAAAAGAAGGAGGCGAAAGCCGCTGCCCCGGCACAGGCTCCCAGGCGACGGCTGAGCTTCAACGAGAAGCACGCTCTGGAAACGCTGCCCAAGAAGATCGACGACCTGCACGCCGACATCGCAAGACTCCAGCGTATCCTCGACGATCCCGCCCTCTACGCCAAGGATCGCAAGAAATTCGATGAAGCTTCCGCCGCCATGGCCAAGGCGCAGCACGAACTCGCCGCCGCCGAAGACCGCTGGCTTGAGCTCGAAATGTTGCGCGAAGAGATCGAACAGGCCTGAACGTCGAAAGCAGAGAGATGATATGACCACTCCCCTCGCCGCCAGGATCGCCCGCGAATACGGCACGCCGTGCGCCGTCATCGACATGGATCGGGTCGAACGCAACATCGCCCGTATTCAGGCGGCCTGCGAGGCGGCGGGCCTCGCCAACCGCCCGCACATCAAGACGCACAAGAGTCCGGTGCTGGCGAAGATGCAGATCGCGGCCGGCGCGAAAGGCATCACCTGCCAGAAGCTCGGCGAGGCCGAGATCATGGCGGACGCCGGGATCGACGACATCCTGATCAGCTACAACCTGATCGGCGAGGAAAAGATGGCGCGCCTGGCCGCGCTGCAGGCCAAAGCGCACATGACGGTCGCGGCCGACAACTCCACCGTCATCGCCGGCCTGCCACAGGCCGCGGCCGCATCGGGCCGCCCGCTTTCGGTGGTGGTCGAATGCGACACCGGGCGCAAGCGCGCCGGCGTCGAGACGCCGGCCGAGGCCGTGACACTGGCGCGCGAGATCGCGGCGTCCAGGGGGCTGACCTTCGCGGGCTTCATGCTCTACCCGACCGAGACCGGCTGGGTTGAAGCACAGAAGTTCCTTGATGAAGCGCTGGCCGGCGTGCGCGCCCATGGGCTCGATGCTGCGATGGTTTCGACCGGCGGCACGCCGAACCTGAAAAATCTGGGCAAGCTCAAGGGCGGGACCGAACACCGCTTCGGGACCTATATCTACAACGACCGCATGCAGGTCGCCGCAGGCGTTGCCACCTGGGACGATTGCGCGCTCCACATCTATTCGACCGTGGTGAGCCGCGCCGCGCCCGAGCGCGGCATACTCGATGCCGGCTCGAAAACCCTGACGTCGGACAGCGGCGGGCTGGAAGGCCACGGTCTTATCCTGGAACACCCCGAAGCCAGGATTGCGCGCTTTGCCGAGGAGCACGGCTTTCTCGACCTGTCGCGCAGCAACACGCGCCCCAATGTCGGCGACGTCGTGCGCATCGTGCCGAACCACGTCTGCGTCGTCGTCAACATGATGGACGAAGTGGTGATGGTGCGGGGCGACGAAATCACCGGCGCGCTCAAGGTGGCCGCAAGGGGAAAGCTGCGGTAATCGAACCTCATCCTGAGGAGCCGCGAAGCGGCGTCTCGAAGGATGAGGCCCCGACCGTGGCCTCATGGTTCGAGACGGCGCTTTCGCGCCTCCTCACCATGAGGATCACCAGAAAGCCACTTCAACACGCCCCTGCCCGCGGCGGCGCCGGTAGCGAACGAAGCCTGCAACAGGTAGCCGCCGGTCGGCGCCTCCCAGTCGAGCATTTCGCCGGCCGCGAAGACACCGGGCAGACGGCGGATCATGAAATCGGCGTCGAGCTCGTCGAAGGAAATGCCGCCGGCGCTCGAAATGGCACGCGCAATCGGCGCGGTGCCCGTCAGCCTGAGCGGAACGGCATTGATCAGTTCGGCCAGTTGCGCCGGTGAAAGCGAGGACAGCGACACGCCGGTATGCATCGCCGCCTCCTGCAACAATCCGATCGCGACCGGCGACAATTGCACGGCCTTGCGCAGGAAGTTCGAAAACGACTGCTTGCGGCGCGGCGACGACAGGCGCTTGGCCACCTCGTTCTGATCGACATCGGGGCGCAAGGCGATGCGGAGGGTGACCTCGCCTTGCGCCGCGATCGCCTCGCGCAGCTCCGCCGACAGCGCGTAGACGGCACCGCCTTCGATGCCGCTCCTGGTGATGATCGCTTCGCCACGCACGACATGCAGGCCAAAGCCCAAGGCAATACCCTTTAGCGGCTGGCCCTCGAAGCGCTCGCGAAAGATGTCCGACCAGGCGACGATGAAGCCGCAGTTGGCCGGCCGCAGCGGCGAGACCTGAACGCCCCTCGGGGCGAGTATCCCGACCCAGCTGCCGTCCGAGCCGAGGCGCGGCCAACTGGCGCCGCCCAGCGCGAGCACCGTCGCGCGTGCATCAACGACACGAAGCCCATCTGGCGCCTGAAACGTGAGACGCCCCTGCTCGTCCCACCCAATCCAGCGATGACGAAACGCGAACTTCACGCCTGCCGCGTCGAGCCGCCGCAGCCAGGCCCGCAGCAGGGGCGAAGCCTTCAAGACTTTGGGAAACACGCGACCGCTGGTGCCGACGAAGGTCGGCTGGCCCAGCTTCTCGCTCCACTCGCGCAGCGCCTGCGGCGGGAAGGTGCCGATGGCGGCCTTGAGCCTCGGCGCGGCCTCGCGGTAGCGCTCCAGAAACTGCGGCAGCGGCTCGCTGTGGGTGAGATTGAGGCCGCCGCGGCCGGCCATGAGGAACTTGCGCCCGGGCGACGGCATCGCGTCATAAACGGTGACGCGCGCTCCGCCCTGCGCCACGATTTCGGCCGCCATCAGCCCCGCAGGACCGGCGCCGATGATGGCGATTTCTTTACGAGAGCTGGATGCCATTATGCGAGTTTACGCTCCAGCGACGCCGCACTAAAGGTCGTCATGCCCGGGCTTGTCCCGGGCATCCACGCAAACTTTTCGCAAGGCGCCAAGACGTGGATGGCCGGGACAAGCCCGGCCATGACGCAGGCTAGCAATTTGCCGAAAGGCTACAATTTGATCCCGGCGCGCGCGGCGGCCTGGCTGACGTACTTGTTCGTCTGCTCGAATGCGCCCTGCAGCGCCTTGGCCTTCGACATGTCGCTGATCTCGGCGAAGTGGGCCGCGACCGCGTCCGGCGTCCATTCGGACTCCGGCAGGTTGATGCCCTCGCTCTCGATGATCCTGATCACCGCAAACGAGCCCGCGCCCGCCCCCATGATGGTGCGGGTCGGCGCGTCCTCGCTGAGCATGTATTCGACCGCCGGCGTGATCGACTGCGGCTTCATCAGGGCCAGCGCCTGCGGCGGCAGCAGCTCTTCAGTCATGCGGGTCGCCGCGGTCGGCGAGATGATGTTGACGCGAATGTTGTTCTTGCGGCCCTCTTCCGCCAGCACGTTCATCAGGCCGACCATGCCGGCTTTCGCCGCGCCGTAGTTGGCCTGGCCGAAATTGCCGAACAGGCCGGAGGACGACGTCGTCATCACAATGCGACCGTAGTTGCGGTCGCGCATTCCGTTCCACACCGCCTTGCAGCAGTAGAAGGTGCCGACGAGATGCACGTCCAGTACCTTCTGGAAATCGGCCACTTCCATCTTGCCGAACGACTTGTCGCGCAGGATGCCGGCGTGGGCGCACAACAGATCGACGCTGCCCCACTCCTTGGTGGCGCGCTCGACCATCGCGGTCACCTGCTCGAAATTGGAGACATCGGCGCCGTCGGCCATCGCGGTGCCGCCGGATTTCCGGATTTCCTCGACAACCTTTTCCGCCGGGCTCAGGGAGCCGCCGCTACCGTCCCGCGCACCGCCGAAATCGTTGACCACGACCTTGGCGCCGCGGCTGGCAAGTCCCAGCGCATGCGCCCGCCCCAGACCATTGCCCGCGCCGGTGACGATGGCGACGCGTCCGTCAAACCTGATTGCCATGAGAGAGTCTTCCCTATGTCTTCTTTCCTTCTCCCCTTGTGGGAGAAGGTGGCGCGGATGCAATCCGCGCCGGATGAGGGGTCTGTCGCCGCGGAGAGAGACCCCTCACCCGGCAACATCTCGCTTCGCTCGATTTCGCCACCCTCTCCCACAAGGGGAGAAGGTAGGAGCGCTCGGGAAGAGATTGACCGCTATTGA
>NZ_JACRAW010000123.1 GCF_016213215.1 Bradyrhizobium sp.
ACATCTGCGAGCGGATCGGCGGCATGTCGCCGATCATGATCGTGGGCGGCGTGCTCGGCCAGCAGAAGCTGACCAAGCCGATGGCGGCCGCCGCCGCCAAGCTGTTCGGCCTGTCGAAGGGCGAGCAGGCGCTGCTCAACGAGGTGCCGATGCGCGGCACCGGCACGCCGATGCCGCCGACCGACCCGCTGATCTATCGCTTCTACGAGCTGGTGATGGTCAACGGCCCGGCCTGGAAGGCGCTGATCGAGGAGGAGTTCGGCGACGGCATCATGTCGGCGATCGACTTCGACATGGCGATCGAGCGCCAGGCGGATCCGAAGGGCGACCGCGTCAAGATCGCCATGACCGGCAAATTCCTGCCGTTCAAATATTACGGCGCCACCGGCAACGCGATGGCCTATGGGCTGAAGGAGGAGTAAACGCCGTCATCCTGGAGCGGCAACCGAAGTCGGGCTTACCCGACTTCGGCATGTTGGGATCACAATCGGCTAGAGCCGATGTGTGTGGCCGCGTCTCGAGGGATGCGGCGGCTCACTCGACGGAGAGATTGACGTCCCGGATAAGCTTTTCCATTTTGCCGGACTCGGCCGCCAGTGAGCGCGTGAGTTGTTCGGGCGATCCGAGCATGGGCTGCAGCGCTTGTGGCTCCAGGAATTTTTTGAAATCCGGAGTTTCAATAATCTGCTGCACGTCCGCATTGATCTTGGAAATCACTTCTTTAGGAGTTCCGGCGCGCGCGAAGACGGCAAACGAAACGTTCATTTCAAAGCCGGGAACGGCTTCGGCTACAGTCGGAACCCCCTGTAACTGAGCGATCGGTTGCGTGCTGGCGACGCCAAGTATCTTGACCTTGCCGGCCTTGTAAGCCTGCATGGCCAGCGAAGGGGCGATCGCCAGAAGCGGAATGTGTCCGGCCATGAGATCGTTCGAGGCCAGAGAAACGCCTTTGTAATGAACCGCCGTCATTTTGATTTTCGCCATGCTCTCGAGCAGAAGCACGCCCAGGTGCGGCGCGGTGCCGGGGCCTGTGGTGCCGTAGTTGATTTCTCCCGGCTTCGCCTTGGCAAGCGCGATCAGATCGCTGATCGAATTCACCCCGAGCGACGGATGAGCGACGAACGACAAGGGGATGCTCGCCATCCCGGTGACCGGCAATAAGTCACTGACCGAATAATCTTTGCGCCTTTTCACGAGATGCGGCTGGGTCGTGTAAAGCCCGGCCTCGCTGACGAGCAGCGTGTAGCCGTCGGCCGGCGCGTTGATCACGGCCGAGGCTGCGATGGCATAGGCGCCGCCCGGCCGATTCTCGATTACAACCGGATGGCCCCACTTCTGCGAGAGCTGTAGCCCAATTCTGCGCGCGAGCACATCGGGCAGTGAGCCGGGCGTCGTGGCGGCAATGATTGTGACTGAGCGGGTCGGATAAGTCTGAGCGAACGCGCTCGTGCTCATGAGCGCTGCCGATATCAGAAGCATGCGGAGCCAGATAGTCATTTGCTTTCCCTCCCTCGCGTCTTTCTTTCGATGTGATGTCATGCGTCCACGCGATCGACGCTTTGCGCCGTCCAGCCCAGCCGCCATGCAGCCGGCTCTTTGGCGTCGACCAGGATGAAGGCGATGCGGCACGGCCTGGTGCCGTTGTTGACCCAGGCGTGGTTGGTCCCTTGCTGCACCAGGACATCGCCGGCCTTCATGTGCACCTCGCTGTCGTCCATCAGCATGTCGATCTCGCCGTCGAGCACGATGGCGTAGTCGATGCTGCGGGTGCGGTGTGTATTCGGGTGGCGGCAATAGCCCTGCGTCGCCGGGTCGATGCCCATGCCGAGTAGCACCTTATGATGGTCGACGGGCGCCGCACCCTTTGACGCGGGCGGAAAGTCAACGATGCGAAAGATGGCGCCGTTCGGCGGCGGCGGGACGCCGACCTTGGTTTGCGTCCGATCGCTGTCGCCGTCGATGTCGGCCGGAGTTTCACCGGTGACCCAGAGCATGGTGACGGCGTTGCCGCCCGGGCTTCGCTGGTGCGGCGTCGCCGACCCGTCGAATAGCGCGACCGCTTTGCCTTGCGCGTCGTGGCCCGTCACGATCCGTCTAGTCGGTTTGAAGTCCATGGTGTGTCCAGTCCGCTTCTCTTGTCGTGAAGGTTTGGCGTCTCACGTCAGGATGACCGGCAGCAGCAGGTGCGAAGGCCTGGTCGTGTCGTGATAGATTTTGTGCAGAACGGTCTTGCTGCTGCAGATGTGGTACGGCACGTACTCCGCATTGGTCGCGCCTGCGACGCCGGTCGGCAGATCCATGCTGGCGATTTCCAGGCAGATGCGGTGGCCTTTGCGGAACAGGTTGGCCGTCGACATGATTTCGATCTGATATTCGTTGACTTCGCCCGGCACGACCGGCTTGCGGCTGTCCCGCGTGAGCAGATGCCACGGCTTCCACGGCTTTGAGCGCTTAGGATCGATCGCGCGCAGCGATGCCTTGAGCCATCCGCGGGTGACCTCGCGTTCGGGGAGGTCGGCGGGTCGCTCACGTTCGCCTTCGCGGACGCTCATCACCGAGACATCCGGTCCCACGTCCTTGAGGATCGCGAACCAGTTGGTATCGTCCCGATCGATCTCCGCGAACAAGGTCAGCGATATCGGGCCCGCGATCAGCACATCCTCGGGGAGTGGATCAGTCAGATACCGCAGCTTCTGAATCGCCTTTGTCTGTGTCGGAGGCATTTGCACAAAGGCATCGGGCGGGATGAACTGATCGACGCTCGCCGTCGTAAACGGCGCCGCGCTCAAGCGTTCCCAGCTGTTGAGGTAAAGCTTCGTCCAACGGGTCTCAGGCAACGGCCAGTCCGCGGCAGTGCGCCAGCGATTTTCGCCCATTACCCAAAACTTCACGGGCGGCTCACGCAGGATGCCGGTGTCGTCACCGCGCAGCCAGTGATCGAACCATTTGAGCATCTCGCGATGAAAGGAATGAAACGGACGCTCAAGGTGAGCGGGGCCGGTGAACATCAGTTTCTTCGGCGCATCGACCGCCGCGAAATAGTTCTGCGCGCCGTTGAGATGGGTCTTGTAGGTGTATCCGTACCAGCCTGAGCCGGTGTAGAACGGCACCTTGATCTTCGACAGTTCGGATTCAGCGTG
>NZ_JACRAW010000122.1 GCF_016213215.1 Bradyrhizobium sp.
ATCGACGTCACACGACCGCTTCCCTTCGCCGCGCTGCCGCGGCCAGTGCTCTCCGACCTCGCCAAGGACCTGCTGCGAAAGCGCGAGGGTGAGGAGTGAAGTTCACTTCACCTCTCACCGCTTGCGTGGAGAGGGAGATGAGTTTGGTCATCTCCCCCGCCAGCACGCGCCAGCCGAATAGCGGAGAATCCGGCGGCGGCGAAAGCTCGGGCGTCCAGCCGCTGAGCTTCTCCAGCGCGTAAGTATCGATCACGAGTCCGCGCCAGCGCCGCTCGACGACCTCCAGCGGCTCGCGCTTCACGGGGATCGAATCCCAGAGCGGCCGACGGTTGTCGGGCTCGCGCGCGACATAAAGGCCGGGACGGCCTTCGATCAGTTTCATGCCGGGATCGCGAAAGCCCTGGAACCGGCCACGCTCGTTGATTTGGATGATCGGTACGCGGTCCTTGAACAGCCAGCGCAGCATGGCATAGGTGCGATAGTCCGTGGTCGCGATCCAGGTCGCGCCGGTCTTCTCCAGTTCGGCTTGTGCCCGCTCCACCACCTGCTCGTAGCCAGCCTCTGCGCCGATCGGATCGATCTTGCCGATGAAATTCCAGGGGGCTGCCATGTAATAGAGGAACACCAGGACGACCCAGCCGATGCCAGAAGCGATCGCGGCATTGGCCCAGAAGATCGATGACTTGATCAGCCGCTGTGGCCAGCCCTCGCGCGGCAGCATCGCGATGTTGATAGCGGCTGCGGCAAATCCGACCGGCCACATGAACATGGGCCAGGTATCGCCGACACGCAGCGTCAGCGACTTCCAGAGGAAGTAGACGAACGGCACGAGGACGGCGGTCGACAGCAGGATGGCAACCGGCTCACGCCTGCGATAGCCGCGCCAGGCCGTGAAAAAGACCCCCCACAACACCACCGGCAACAGAATGAATCCGACGAGCCCGAACTGCAGGCCGAGGTAATCGCCCAGTGTCCGCAGCGACACGCCGTGATTCGCGATCGCCCGTACCGACTGGAACCGGAACGAAGCCCAATCGTGCTGAGCGTTCCAGATCAGGACCGGCAGGAACAGCAGGACTGCGATCAGCGCGGCGAGGTAAGGATACGGGCTGCGCAGCCACCGCCATCGCCAGTCCGGGACAAGCATGAAGGCGACCACGGCAGGCAGGAACATGATCGCGGTGAATTTCGACAGCAGCGACAGGCCGGCGAATACGCCAGCCAACAACCACCAGCGGCCGTCCTTCGTCTCGGCTATTCGCACCAGCGACCAGAACATCGCCGTCGCAACCGGGATCATGGCGACATCCGGCGCCACCTTCGCCATCAACAGGCCGTAATAGAGCGCGGCTTCCGGCATCAGCAGCGCGAACACGATCGCGCGCACGTCATGGGTTAAGCGGCGAACGATGTCGGCGAGCAGCAATTGCGTGACCAGCATGCCGAGAATGCCCGGAAAGCGGACGCCGAAATCGGTGTCACCAAAGATCGCGGTCCCGAAGCGGATGAACCACGCGATACCCGGCGGATGATCGAGGAACGACAGTGCGCTCTCCTTCGACCATGTCCAGTAATAGGCCTCGTCGGTGCGCAACTCGATGGCGTTGGCATAGATGATCCGCAGCACGGTCATCGCCGCAACGATTACAATCGCGATCGTAAGCGGTCCCAGCGAGAATCTCTTCCGGGCGGTGCCTGAGCTGTGGAGGGGGGCTGTCATCACGCCGCGCTTTTCCCCGACTCCGGATGCAGTGTCAATGCGTGGCGAACTCTCGCCCATGTCGACCCCGCGAGCGCGGGCCCGTGACCACAGGACGACACCGGTGAGTGACCGCAGAGCTGCTGCCTTGGCAATGCGAGACAACTATCCAGCCGGGGAATTAATCTATATGACCGATCTAGTTCACGAGTTGGACATTTCAATTTCATGGCGACCGCTCAGACAACATCTGAGAATTTCTTCCGCGGCATCGGCCTGCGCCAGGTGCGGCTCGTGTGCGGGCTGATACTGTTTTCCTATCTGATCAGCCATTTCCTCAATCATGCGCTCGGCAACATCTCGATGGAGGCACTGGCCGCCGGCGTCTATTACCACACCGAATTCTGGCAGTTTCTGCCCGTAGCGATCGCGTTCTATACGGCGGCGGTCCTTCATGCCGGGCTCGGTATTTTTGCGCTATATCAGCGTCGCAGCTTCCGCTGGAAGGCGATCGAGCCGCTGCAGCTTGTGCTCGGGTTGAGCATCCCGCTGCTCGTCATCGCTCATATCGTCGGCGTGCGGCTCGGCCAGACCCTGTTCGGACATGAAAAGCTCTATCCGCAGGTGCTCTACGCCTTCTTTGTCGGCGGGTCTTACCGCCTGTGGCAAATGACGGCACTCACAATCATCGCGTGGGTGCACGGTTGCATCGGGCTGTATTTCTGGCTGCAGATGAAATCCTTCTTCAGGCGCGCATCGCCGTTCCTGCTCGCGACGGCGGTGCTCATCCCCACCCTGGCGCTGCTCGGAATCTATCAGGGCGGACGAAGCATTGTCGTCGACAGCAGGGATGCGGAATGGCGAACGAACAACAT
The DNA here is from genome assembly GCF_016213215.1 of Bradyrhizobium sp. Classification (GTDB taxonomy): domain Bacteria; phylum Pseudomonadota; class Alphaproteobacteria; order Rhizobiales; family Xanthobacteraceae; genus Bradyrhizobium. Next base: position 2,575 of record NZ_JACRAW010000122.1, read on the forward strand.
GTCGGAACGCCAACTCGGAACGCGCCCCGAGCAGGAAACGCTCGATCGGATCACCAACGGGCTTCTGATCGGCTATCTCGGCCTGGTAGGCCTCGCGTTACTGGCGCGCGGGATAAGGAGCCTGCACGAGCGGCGCGGCGGCATGATCAGCCTGTCCTATGGCAACGGCAAGAAAATCCACGTGCCGAAGGGCCTTAGCGTGCTCGAGGCGAGCCTCCGCCACAACGTGCCTCACGCCAGCGTCTGCGGCGGCCGGGCCCGCTGCTCGACCTGCCGGATCCGCGTGATCGGCGATCACGGCCTGTTGCCCGAACCGACGCCGCGCGAAGCCTTCGTGCTCGGCCGGGTCGGAACCACCGATCCGTCGATCCGGCTCGCCTGCCAGCTCCGGCCGACGAGCGACCTGTCGTTCTTCCAGCTGTTCTCCCCGCACACGACGTCGGCGAACGCGCACGCTTCAGGCCCGGCGCGAGTTGGCCAGGAGCGCTATCTTGTCAGCATGTTCGTCGACATGCGCGGCTCGACCCAATTGGCCGAAAAGCGGCTGCCCTTCGACACCGTGTTCATCGTCAACCGCTTCCTGGCAGCGGTGTCGCAGGCGGTGGTCGAGAACGGCGGCCAGCCCAACCAGTTCGTCGGCGACGGAATGCTGGCGCTGTTCGGGCTGGCTACCAATGCACGGACGGCCTGCCGCCAGGCTCTCAAGGCCGCAGCCGCCGTCGGCCGCCATATCGACGAGCTCAATCATTTGCTGAACCATGACTTGCAGCAGCCGATCCGCTTTGGCATCGGGATTCATGCCGGCGAAGTGATCGTCGGCGACATCGGCTACCGCGATCACATCGTGTTCACGGCGCTTGGCGACGCGGTCAATGTCGCCTCGCGCCTGCAGGACATGACAAAGACGATCGCCTGCGAAGCTGTCGTTTCCGAGGAAGTTCGTGTCACGGCGGAGCTTGCGGGCGTCGATCTGCCCGAGCAGGAGGCCGCGATCCGCGGCCGTAACACACCGATGACCGTGCGCGTGGTTGCAGATGTACGAGCCTTGTCGGCGCTGGTCGGCGACGCCGAACGCAGCGCGGCCTCGGCGATCTTTCGGCACGGCTGAGGTCCTCCGGATGCATCAAATGATAGTTAAACCGGCGAAACGCCGCGATAATGGCTGATTTTCGGCCAGATCTCGCGCCCGTTTCGGCTACCAAGAACGGGGCAATCCGCGTATCCTGTCACCGTCGAGCCGACCGGTCGGCGGGGCTGGCGGCTCGCTTTATCGAGGATTCCCGCGGAGACGACGTGATGGCTAAGGGTACGGTCAAGTGGTTCAACCCAACGAAGGGTTATGGATTTATTCAGCCCTCTTCGGGAGGCAAGGACATCTTCGTTCATATCTCGGCAGTGCAGAAAGCTGGCCTGTCCACACTCAATGAGGGACAGACAGTGGAGTATGAAGAGATCGCAAATCGGGGCAAGACCTCGGCAGAGAACCTGAAGATCTAAGCCGCGCGGCGACGCCGCTCTCCCGGAGGAAATCCGGGAGTTGGCCGATACTTCGAAGAATTGGGAGGGTGCGTTCGGCGGGCGCCGCGATGGCGTGCGATCGAATTCACGCGCGGGCGCCTTTCGGCAACCTGCCAGAGAGATCGCCTGCCGGACCTCGCGAAAGGTTCCGGTCCGGTTCCACATTGGCGATTCAGCGGCACACGGGTAGGCTCGAAGCTACCCGCGGGATCCGCCATGCCGGCCGACCAAGCTCCACTTTCCCCTTTCAGCGCGCCGTATGCGACCGGCGACGCAGAGCTTGCCGCGCAGCTTCTCAAGTCAGCGCGCCTGGGTTCGGTCCGGGAAGAGCGCATCGACCGCACCGCGACAGGGCTGATCGAGGCCATCCGCCGCAACGACGACCGGCTCGGCGGGGTCGAGGACATGCTGCGCGAGTTTGCGCTCTCGACCAAGGAGGGGCTGGCGCTGATGGTGCTCGCCGAAGCCTTGCTGCGTGTGCCGGACACTCGCACCGCCGATCAGTTCATCGAAGACAAGCTCGGCGAAGGCGATTTCATCCACCACGAGACCAAATCCACTGCCTTTCTGGTCAACGCCTCCGCCTGGGCGCTCGGCCTGTCGACGCGGGTGATTCAACCGGGCGAGACCCCGCAAGGCACCATCGGCCAACTGGTCAAACGGCTCGGTGCGCCCGCCGTTCGCGCCGCCACGCGCCAAGCGATGCGGCTGATGGGCAGCCATTTCGTCCTCGGTGAAACCATCGAACAGGCGCTGGCCCGGGCACAGCCGCGTTCGGCCCACCCGCCGCGCTATTCCTTCGACATGCTCGGCGAAGGCGCGCGCACCGCCTCGGACGCCCGGCGCTATTTCGATGCCTATGCCAGCGCGATCGAGACCATTGGGCGCGTCGCCGGGGCGCACTCGTTGCCCGACCGGCCGGGAATTTCGGTCAAGTTGTCGGCGCTGCATCCGCGTTTCAAGGCGATCAGTCGCAGCCGCATCATGGCGGAGCTGGTGCCCCTTCTTCTCGAGCTTGCGCGCCGTGCCAAGGCCTACAACCTGAACTTCACGGTTGATGCCGAGGAGGCCGACCGCCTTGAACTGTCGCTCGACGTCATCGCGGCAACGCTCGCTGAGCCATCGCTCGCCGCCTGGGACGGCTTTGGCCTCGCGATCCAGGCCTATCAGAAGCGCGCCGGCGCCGTGATCGACTATGTCGATCAGCTCGCGCGTTCGCATGATCGCAGGCTGATGGTGCGCCTCGTCAAGGGCGCCTATTGGGACACCGAGATCAAGCGGGCGCAGGAGCGCGGGCTGGATGACTATCCTGTGTTCACGCGCAAGGCGATGACGGACCTCAACTACATCGCCTGCGCCCGGCAGCTGCTTGCGCTTCGGCCGCGCATCTTCCCGCAATTCGCTACCCATAACGCGCTGACGGTCGCGACCGTGATGGAGCTTGCAGGCGAGCCAGGCGAATTCGAATTCCAGCGCCTGCACGGCATGGGCGAAGCGCTTTACACCCGGCTTGCGCACGACCATCCGGAGCTTGCCTGCCGCACCTACGCGCCGGTCGGCAGCCACCGTGATCTCCTCGCCTATCTGGTACGGCGGCTGCTGGAGAACGGCGCCAACTCCTCCTTTGTCGCGCTTGCCGCCGATGATGCCGTACCGGTTGCCAGGCTGTTGCAGCGCCCTGCCGACATCATCCTCAGCGCCGACAATGCGCGGCACCCGAACATTCCGTTGCCGCGCCGGCTGTTCGGGGCGCAGCGGAAGAATTCGCGCGGGCTGGAGTTTGGCGCGCGGGCGGCGCTGCAACGTTTGCTCGCCGAGATGGAAACCGAAACGGCCCAGGTTTCGGCCGCACCCATCCTCGACGGGATGCCGAAGTCGGGCCCTCCGCGGCCAATCAAGAGCCCCATCGACGGCGTGACGCAGGTCGGACACGTGGTCGAGGCCGCCGCGGGACAGGCCAGTGCCGCGGTGAGCGCCGCGCGTGCGGGCTTTCCACAGTGGAGCAAAAGGCCGGCCAGCGAACGCGCCGCGCTGCTCGAGAACGCCGCCGATTTGCTGGAGAGCCGGTCGGCGCATTTCATGGCGCTGTTGCAGCGCGAGGGCGGCAAGACGCTTGACGACGCATTGTCGGAAGTGCGCGAGGCTGCCGACTTCTGCCGCTACTACGCCATGCAGGGCCGAAAGCTGCTTGGCGAGGGCGAGGCCCTGCCCGGGCCGACCGGCGAGAGCAACGTGCTCGCCTTGCGCGGCCGCGGCGTGTTCGTCGCGATCTCGCCCTGGAATTTCCCGCTCGCGATCTTCCTCGGCCAGGTCACCGCAGCCCTGATGGCCGGCAATGCCGTCATTGCAAAACCCGCCGAGCAGACGCCACTGATCGCCGCGGAAGCGGTGCGGCTGCTGCACGAAGCAGGCGTGCCAACCTCCGCGCTGCATCTTGTGCCGGGCGACGGCAGTATCGGCGCGGAATTGACCGCCAATCCGGACATTGCCGGCGTCGTCTTCACCGGCTCGACGGAAGTTGCGCGCGCGATCAATCGAACGCTCGCGGCCAGGGATGGCCCGATCGTGCCGCTGATCGCCGAGACCGGCGGCATCAACGCGATGATCGCCGACGCCACCGCCCTGCCCGAGCAGGTCGCCGACGACGTCGTGACCTCGGCATTTCGGTCCGCGGGCCAGCGCTGCTCGGCGCTGCGCCTCCTGTTCGTGCAGGAGGACGTCGCCGACCGCATGATCGAGATGATTTCCGGAGCGGCGCGCGAGCTCAGAATCGGCGATCCCCGCGATGTCGCGACCCATGTCGGGCCGGTCATCGACATCGAAGCGAAACAGCGGCTCGACGCCCACATTGCCCGCATGAAGCGCGAGGCGCAGCTGCATTTCGCCGGCAGTGCGCCGGAAGGCTGCTACGTGGCGCCACATGTGTTCGAGCTGCGTGATGCCGGCCAGCTCACCGAGGAAGTATTCGGCCCGATCCTGCATGTGGTGCGCTACCGCGCCGAGAAGCTCGCCCACGTGCTGACGGCGATCGAGCGCACCGGCTATGGACTCACGCTCGGCATCCACTCGCGGATCGACGACACCGTGGAGGCGATCGTCAAGCGGCTTTCGGTCGGCAACGTTTATGTCAACCGCAACATGATCGGCGCCGTCGTCGGCGTGCAGCCGTTCGGCGGGTCCGGCCTGTCCGGCACCGGTCCCAAGGCCGGTGGGCCGCACTACCTTGCGCGCTTTGCCGCCGAGCAGACGGTGACGATCAACACTGCCGCGGCCGGCGGCAATGCCGCGCTGCTCGCGGGCGAAGAGTAGCGCCGTCATTGCGAGGAACGCAGCGACGAAGCAATCCAGACTGTCAACGCGGAGGCATTCTGGATTGCTTCGCTTCGCTCGCAACGACATTGAATGCCGTTGCATCCTGACGAAACATCGGTCAAATGATTGGCCGGCACGGAACGTGAATTCCAGCACGCGGGAAACAACAAGAATGAAGGGAGCGACGCCACTATGGAAAAGGGCATCTTCGAAGGGCTGAAGGTCCTGGATTGCGCGAGCTTCATCGCGGCACCCGCGGCCGCGACCGTGCTGTCCGATTTCGGCGCCGACGTCATCAAGATCGAGCCGCCAGGCATGGGCGACCCGTACCGCAACCTGCCGAACCTGCCCGGCTATCCCACCAGCGAGCACAATTTCGCCTGGCTGCTCGAGGCCCGCAACAAGAAGAGCCTGGCGCTCGACCTCACCAGGGCCGAAGCGCAGGCGGTCCTCTACAAGCTCGTTGCCGAGGCCGACGTATTCATCACCAACATGCCGCCGCAGGTGCGCGAGAAGCTCGGCATCACATACGACCACCTCGCCCATCTCAACGACCGCCTGATCTATGCGTCGTTCACCGGCTACGGCGAAAAGGGTGAGGAGGCCAACAAGCCCGGCTTCGACTCCAACGCCTACTGGGCGCGCTCCGGCCTGATGGACCTCGTGCGCGCCGACATCAACACCACGCCGGCGCGCTCGGTCGCCGGCATGGGCGACCACCCCTGCGCCATGGCCCTCTATGGTGCGATCGTGACCGCCCTCTACAAGCGCGAGAAGACCGGCAAGGGCTCGCACGTCTCGTCCAACCTGATGGCCAATGGTGTCTGGGCGGGAGGCGTACTGACTCAGGCAAGACTGTGCGGGGCCAAGTTCGGCGAGCGGCGTCCGCGCGAGCGCGCGCTGAACGCGGTCACCAACCACTACCAATGCAAGGACGGCCGCTGGATCATCCTTTCGCTGCTGAACGAGGACCGGCAATGGCCGACGCTCGCCCGCTGCATGGGACTGGAACATTTGATCACGGACGAGCGGTTCGCCACCAAGCCCGGGCGCCATGCGCGATCGGTCGAGTTGATCAGGATCTTCGACGAGGCCTTTGCGACCAGGGATCTTGCGGAGTGGCGCAGGATCCTCGACGGCAACGGCCTCGTCTTTGGCGTCGTCGGCATCCTCGACGACATCCCGCACGACAAGCAGATGATGGAGAACGAGGTGCTGGTGCCGTTCGAGAACGACACCATGCTCACCATCAACAGCCCGATCTGGATCGACGGCTCGAAGAAGGTGCAGCCGCGCAAGCCGCCGGGCGTCGGCGAGCACAGTGACGAGATCCTGCGCAAGGCGGGATATGACGAGACGGCGATCCAGAAGCTGAAGGCGAGCGGCGCGGTGGGTTGACCGCAGATCCGTCATTGCGAGGAGCGACAGCGACGAAGCAATCCAGACTGCTTCCGCGAAAAGATTCTGGATTGCTTCGCGGAGCCTGTCATCGGGCGGCGCTTCGCGCCGACCCTTTGGCTCGCAATGACGTTCGCAACCATGGCGCAAGCGCCATCTCACAGCCGATAGGCGATCCACCCGATCGAAAATAGAAACACGCCGACGACGAGCGCTGCCGCGATCGCCCAGGCGCTGATGCGAACGCTGCCGAGGATCTGCTGTTTCTCTTCGTTGCGGGCAATCTGAAGGTTGCGCCGTTTGTTGGCGTCGCGGATCTCGCTCATCGTTCCAACCCGTTCGCACCTGCCTGATCACCGGTCGTCCACAAAGCACATCCCGATGCGGGACGAGGTGCCGACGGCCTGGCAGGAAAGGCCCTCGGCACAGTTCCAGGAGCTAAAACTCCTGTCGTCGTCCTTCGATCCCCGGGGCCGCAAAGAGCAGGTTGCGCCCCAGCCGTCCTGATATTGGGTTCCTGCAAGCTCGGTGCTGCCGCGGGTCTGCGGACGGCCGGCAAAGCCCCGCGAGAAATCCGGCGCCCTGCCGTCGCGAAAGGCGGTCATGATATCGCGCCGGCGTACCTGATCGCCGAAGAAGTGCGGCGAAGCGGGAACGCTCGCCGAATCGGACGCCGCCGTCCGGTCGCCGCCTGGGAAATGGAAGCCGCCGATGGCGCGGGTCTGGTGGCAGCCGGCGCAGGTGATGTCGTTCAACCGCCGCGCAAAGCCGGCGAGCGAACGGATATTCTGCATCTCGATGCCGCGCTCGGCCGCATTCTTCAACGCGCTGGCGACATCGTCTTCGGTGAAGACCGGCGCTGCCCCGCCCTCGCCCTGCACGAGGCCGAATTCCGGCTGCAGCTCCGATAATTCAAGGCCGGCCGGCGTCGGCGCAATGGCGGCTTTGGCAAGATACTTCTCGGGGATCAGGACCGTGCCGCGATCGAACTCGCCAAAATGAGGCGGATCGAGCAGCCAATCCCTGAATTCGCGCTTGAGGCTGTCGTCGGCAAGGATGCGGTCGCGATCGATCTGGTTCTCCAGCACCGATTCCTCGAACACGTGCGTGTCCGGGTTGTACTTGAAAGCTTTCAGCAGGTAGTCGGTACGGAAATCGCGGACGGCCGATTTCGGTGCATGCGCGATCTGGATATTGGTCTCGATGCGATCGAGCATCGCATCCCGCGGGTAGCTGGTGCGCCAAAGGAGATCCCGCCAGTCGCTGTTTTCAAGCCAGCGACGCGCGATTTCCGCGCAGGTGACCGGCTCATGAGTGACATACCGATCGTTCTCGTGCCTGGTGTGATACCGATCGTTCTCGTGCCGAGCCTTGAGCACCAGGTTCAGCGTCATCGGCAGGGGCGACACCGCTTTGTCGCTATCGGCCCCTTCGAACCGGGTAAGGCGGTAGATCAGCCGGATCTCGCCGCACGACCCGTCCGACACATAGGCCCGGTCCATGCGGTTGACGATGCCCGCGAGTACAAAGCGCGTTTCGAGGGAATCCAGAAGCCTTCGGTCGAACAGCCGAACGTCGAAGGCCTCGCCCACGCCGATGGTTTCGTTCGGAAACTTCGCGTTGTGTCGTTCAATGTACCGATCAAACTCCGCCTCTAACGCCGGACGAATTGGCGCCAGCTGAGGCAGCCAGCCAAAGAGCAGCTTCGTCGCAAGCGGAAAGTTGGCGTTTCGCTCCGGCCACAGAATGCGATGGAGGGTGAAGCTGTCCTCCTGATCGAGCTTGCGCAGCACTGAAGAATCCGTGATTGCCGTTCCCCGTTCCAGCGCCGTGTCCTGTGCCGCGGACAGGGGCAATGCACTGCTGCACAGCACGATGAGGGTGATGGGAAATCGCAAGGCGCGCTTCATGCCTTCAGCTAACACCGCGGCTGCGTGACTATTCAAACGAAAAAGGCGCTTCACAACGCGGTGAAGCGCCTCCTGCAACCTGTTTGCAGCGGATCAGCGCGAGACGATCAGGCCCTTCGTGGTCACGACCACCCAGCGACCATCCTGGCGCCGGATGGCATCGACGCGCCCCACGCCCGGCAGCGGATCGCCGGCGTACACCTCGTACAGCCCATCCCGCCCTTCGACGAGCGCTCTGCCACGGCCGGCGTCGCGCAGCACCCAGCCTTGCACGGTCGGGAGCCTGCCCAACTGTGTGTCAGGCGCGGCCGGAACCGGAGGCGAAGCCGGCGTTGTCGCGGGGGCCGCGGCCGCAAGCTGGGCCGGTGCCACCGAGCCGGTCACCTCCTTCGCGGCCGCATTCTGCGCCGGCGCGATCGCACTTGCGGCGCGCAGCTTCTCCACGGCGTCGCTGAGGCGGGCGAGCCTGGCGGCGGGTTCGGCCTGCGCCTTCTCAAGTTTTTCGAGCCGGTCGGTCGCCTTGTTATGCTGGCCCGCCGCCACCTTGGACGTGTGCTCCACGCTCGCCTTGAGCGCGAGCAGATCGGCATCGATCCGGGCCACGGAGGCTTCCAATCCCTGGGTCGGAGCGGACGAATCATCCTTGCCGGCGAAATGCGTCATACCGGCGGTGGCGAGTGCACCGCTGATCGCCCCGGCGATCGCGGCGAGCGCGATCACGGCGGCCATGGCCGAGATGCGGCGCTTGCCGGTGGGCGCGGTCTCGGCTTCCGGCCTGCGATCCTCGTTGTGCCAGGAACGGTCGCCGGGCGGCATGATCAGGATTTTCCCGGGCGCGCCCGGCTCCGCCTTCGGCAACTCCAGCTCGGGCGCCTCGGCCTTCGGCGCGTCCGATTTGGCCGCTTCGGCTTTCGGCGGCTCCGGTTTGGGAGCATCCGGCTTCGGCGGCGCCTCGTGGTCCGGCGCAATCAGGCGGGGCTCAGCCTCGAAGCTTGCCGTGGCCGGCTCGCCCGACCCGCCGGAGACCACCGCCGCATCCGTCGCGCCGGTAAGCCCGGCCTGTTCAGGGACTTGTTCGCTCACGGTTCAAGATCTCCGTTGAAGATTGACCATTTGGTAACTTTCAATTGCTTGCGAAATCCTTACCGACGGACCGCGTTACCGAAATTTTAGGGACTCTTCCGGGGCCGAATTTGGCCCGGATAATGGAGGCGGCGTGGCAAAACGCGCCCCGCGCTCCATGTTGATGAACGCCTTGAACAACCGCGGATCGGTTTCGCAGCGTCGCCGGCGCGGCGGCGGAGAGCGCTTCTCTCATTTGACAAGGAGCGAGACGACCTGTTCAAAGGCACGCAAAGCCGCTGCCGACGAGAATATTCCACGGGGAGAAACGCATGAAGCTTTACGATTCCATCGGGCCAAATCCGCGCGTCGTCCGCATGTTCATCGCGGAGAAGGGCGTCGAGATCCCCAGGCAGACCGTCGACCTGCGCGGCGGCGAGAACCGCCAGGAAACGCATCTGAAGCGCAATCCCATGGGCCAGATGCCGACGCTGGAGCTCGATGACGGCTCCTGTCTCGCCGAGATCACCGCGATCTGCGAATATCTCGAGGAGAAATCCCCCAATCCGCCGCTGATCGGCTCCACGCCGGAACAGCGCGCCGAATGCCGGATGTGGACGCGCCGCATCGACCTCAACATCGTCGAGCCCATGGGCAACGGCTATCGCTACGGCGAGGGGGTGAAGTTCTTCGAAAAGCGCATCCCCGTCGCGCCCGAGGCATCGCCCGGCCTGAAGAAGGTCGCGGCCACCCGCCTGCAATGGCTCAACGGACAGATGGCCGACGGCCGCGAATTCATCTGCGGCAAGCGCTTCACGCTCGCCGACGTCCTGCTCTATTGCTGGCTCGATTTCGCCGGCCAGGTCGGCCAGCCGCTCGATCCCGCCAACACCAACATCGCCGCCTGGTTCGCCCGCGTCGGCGCGCGGCCGTCGGCGAAGGCGTAGGCGTCGTCGCGGCATCTTG
>NZ_JACRAW010000119.1 GCF_016213215.1 Bradyrhizobium sp.
GCCCGCGAGATAGCCGCGGCCGCAGCGCTGGATCGATCGAAATGTAGAGATTCTGAACCTCCACCTGGCCCGGCGACGGGTCTGGAACGGTCTGCTCGACGATGGCGAACTCTTCCTCGCGCGGCATCCCGGCGGGTCGGGCGATCAGGTGGACTTCCCGGCTCCTCAATGGCATGTGGACTCCGTTGTTCCGGCGCTACAAGGACGACTGTCAGGTTCGCTTTTCACGGCGGTAGAAGCCGACCCCCGTCTTCCGGCGGGCGAACCTCCAGCCGGCGTCGGTTCGGACGAAGCGGTCGCGATACTCGCCCACCATCAGCGGCCCTTCGAGCGGCGCCGGCCTTCCTAGGTCCCCGCCGTCGTGCCTGTAGAGGGTGAAGTAGACCACGCCTTCTGCCTGCCGTTCATCGATGACGTTCAGAAGTGCGTTCGTGCATACGTGGCGGGACGTGCGATCGGTGCGATCCTGGCGCGCCTGGAAGCTGTCGCGGATGCGGTCGCGCCCGATGAGCGTTGCCTCAGGCGACTCGCAAGTACCATCGTCAGTGAACAGATCAGCGACGCGTGCTGCTTCGCCGTAATCGATAAGGTGCGTGTAGGCGTGTATCAGCCGCTCGCATTCGCGCTCGATGAGCAGGCGTTGGAAGTCGTCCACGATCATCATCTCCTCTTGTCGTTTCAGCTCGCTGACCTCCAGGGGATCCCGAGCCGGAGCGCCCTAGATCGCTGTGTACCCGCCGTCGACCATCACGGCTGCTCCCGTCATGAAGGAGGCCTCGTCCGATAGCAGGAAGGTCACGGACGGAGCGATTTCCGACGGGTCGGCGAATCGCCTCATCGGTGGTTCCACGGTGAAGCGAGGAGGTTGGTAGGACGTGTCGGATTCGGTCCGAGGCACCGCCTCTAGCGAATGCTGGGTGAGGTCGGTTCGGACCGCGCCCGGACACACGCAGTTCGCTCGAATGCCCTGGCTCGCGTACTCGACAGCGATGGCGCGAGTCAGTTGGAGGACGCCGCCTTTGGCGGCCTTGTAGCTCACCGCGCTGCGACCTGAGCCGATGACAACAGATGAGACTGAACCAATCGTCACGATCGATCCTCCTCCGGCGGACATCAGTCGCGGAATCACGTGTTTTGCCGCGAGGAAGACACCGGTGAGGTTGACGCGAATCACCGCCTCCCATTCGTGCAGCGGAAGCTCGTGGATCGCCCCGCGCGGCGCGATGCCGGCCGCCGCCACCATGGCATCCAGACCTCCGAACTCGGACGTGGCCTGATCCACGGCCGCGGCGACATCGTCCTCCGAACCGACGTCACAGGAGATCGCGATCGCCTGACCGCCACTCGCCCGGATGTCGGCCGCAACCGCCTCCGCGAGCGGCATGCGTACGTCGAGCACCGCGACCGCCGCGCCTTCCATGGCCATGCGCAATGCGCAGCCTCGTCCGATGCCGCTTCCGCCCCCGGTGACGATGCCGCGCCGCCCTTCAAGTCTGCCCTTCATGTGTTCCTCCCGGACCGGCATGCAACGTGATCTCATTCGTGAGTTGATCCCGTCTCGATGCTTCGCCCTGATCCTGCTCAACGGACGGATCTGTGCCAAACACTTTCTTCAAGAAATTTGCTGCAAGCACTTCGTAACCAGCGGCCGAAGGATGCAGTCCATCCGGTAGAAGCTCGGCTGCATCCTCGCCGAGCAGCGTGAGCCCATTCACATACCGGATCTTCTCGTCGCCTCGCCCTGCGAACGACGCGACCGCGTCCCGTATCTCGTCGCGCATCACCTTCAGGGTCATGCCGATGGAGTTCGGACCCGCCTCGCGCTTCCCGCTCCAGATCGGTGAGCAAACGACGAGCGGCGTTGCCGGGTGTCTGTCCCGAATGGTCGTGATCATGCCGATGAGGGCAGGCTGAAACGTGCGCAGGCTCAGGCTGCTCTGGTTGAAGACGTTGATGCCAATCTTCAGCGAGATCAGTTCGGCCGGAAGGTCGCGGATCAGGCGGGCGATCACGGGATCCACGTGGCAGTTCCCCCCAAATCCCAGGGATGTGAGGTTGAGGTGTCGCGAGCGCGCCACGATGCCGGGCCACGTGAATGCCGGACTCCGCGCCGTACGGCATTGCGTAATCGAACTGCCGTACGTAACCCATCGCGGACGATCGTCTCGCCGCTCCTCGAAGCTCGCTCCATCCGACAGCTCGATCTCCCGCAGGCAAAACGGCACGAACGAGCTGAGCCAGAGATCGATAGGCTTGTCTCCTGCCGGCAAGTTGGCGAAGCGCACGTCGGTGTCGCCTTGCCGGAAGGTCGAGGTGGCCACCACGACATCATCCACGCACACGTCCATGCTGCCTGGCCCAATCATGGGCTCGGTCCGGAAGATCAAGCCGCCGGCGTCGGTGCCAAAACGTAGTCGTACTCCTGAAGGGAGAGCAGCGCGGGCCGGCAAGCTGGAACGCCCGGACGAAAACAGGTCCAGGTCTTCCCGCGGAATTCGCCAGGGCATGACCCAGTCGTCCCGCCGTTCGAGCGAGATCGCACCGCTCCAACTGAGACGGTCATCATTGCCTGGGACTATCATCGGGCAGCGCCTCCGTCTCGTCTCCGGTCTACTGGGCGATCCGTGCCTGGAACGCCGCCTGTCTCTTCTTCAGTCAGACTGCCCGTCCACCGCCGTGCCGGCGACAGGCGGCTCCGCACCGAGCAACAGGGAAAGAAACTCGCGGTCCCGGAATGTCGCGGACTCTGCCTGATGGACCACCACGAGGTCCAGCGACGGAATGATGTAGAGCCGCTGCTTGCCGTGTCCGGCCGCCTCGACCAGGTCTGAGGGGAACGCCGCGTCTCGTGGTGGGGCGGAGCACGTTGTCACAATCTTGGGGGTGATCGGTAGTCCGAGCCAGAAGGTCAGTCCGTAGCCGGGATTGACGGCCGAACCGCGGGAGCACTCCGCCAGGATGGCTGAGTCAAGGATCTTCTTGCCTTGCCACATTCCCCGTTGCTTGATGAGCCTGCCGTACTTCGCCCATTCTCGCGCGGCGAGGTACGCGCCGGCCGGCATATGCGGGTTGCCGGCTTCGTCCTTCGACCATTGAGCGATGCGGAGGCCGATGGGGTCCAGCACTCTCCGTGTGAGGTAGTCGAGTGGAGTTTCGTTCCGGGACTGGAGCTTCCGGCGCATCAGCTCGCCGAAGACGTAGAAGTGGCTGGGGCCGTACATGAATGCCGTCCCCGGATTCATCGTGAGTTCAACGCCCAGGGCCGCGCGGTATCGGTTGTCTCGCGTGCGCTCGCCCTGCAGCAGGCTTGTCGCTGGCTCCAACCCTGATGTCAGACTGAGCAACTGCCGGGTGGTGATGTCCTTCTTGCCCGGCGCGGCCGCATCGTGCTGCCATTCGGTAATGGTGTCTGATACGAGTTCGTCGAAACCGTGCAGGACGCCGTCCTCAATAGCCGCCACCGCGATTGCGCCGGAGAAGCTCTTCGTCCCGCTCGCCAGCCGGTGCACTTGCTCCGCGGTCGCATAGCGCTCGAACAGCAGGTCGGCGCCCTTCATGACCAGCATGCCGAGTCCGCCGCGGGCGACCGAATACTGGTGGGCCCGCTCGAAGTTCTCGGTCGTCAGCGCCGGCGCGGCCGCCTGGCCGGAAGCAGTCGCTTGCGGTGAAGGCGGCGCTGTCCCACCTCCCGATGTACCCGCGCTCGTGCCCGGATTCTTCTCGCCGCCGGAGGTACACCCGGTGATCAGCGCGGCCGCTCCGGTCGCCGCAGCTGTAGAGCGGGCGAGAAAGCGCCGGCGGCTTAGCCGGCGTTCCAGGAGTTCAGTCACGATTCCGCCTCGCGTGAGCCCTTTCGAGGGGCGCATGTCCAGATGTCGGCTTGCGAACGCCCGTGTCGCCTGTACCCAGCGGGCGGCACCGGCGACGCCGCGCCCGCTGGCCTCGTTGGTCTCCTCGCGCGTCATGCCCATCTCGGCGAGGACAGCATCGGTGTCAGCCCCCAACGGCACCGGCGGCGACCGGACGACGATCGGCGATTCGTCCGTCCGGAGAGGCGGCGCGAACGGCCGACTCGACTGCTGCCTCGGTCCGCAGCGCCTCGCCGCTCCGACCGATCACGGCGCGTCCTGGACGCCCGCCGCCGTGCGCGGCGCAGAGGGTGGCCTTGCCGCATTGAGAAACGGGATCACATGCGTTCGCATGAGTTCCGAGAGGACACCGGCATACGTAGGATCGTCGACCACGTTGTGGTTCTCATCGGGATCGAGCACCAGATCGAACAGCTGAACCGGCTGCCGCGTCTCCTCGAACACAACGAGCTTGTGGCCCTGCGTGCGGAACATGCCGAAGCCGTAGTTCTCGCTGCGCAC
>NZ_JACRAW010000016.1 GCF_016213215.1 Bradyrhizobium sp.
GGCTCTTCTTATCGGGCTCCGAGAAAGCGGTGCACGGGGATAGCCGCCTGGTGGCCGAATCCGGAGCCCGGTGCAACGACTTAGGCAGTCGTTGCCACACAGGAGAGCTCCGATGACATATTTTGTGGGATTGGACGTCGGTCTTGAGGAAACAAGCGTCTGCATCATCGACAGCGAAGGACGTACTATTCGCGAAGTCAAAGTGAGCACCGAGCCAACGGCAATCCGCTCCGCTCTTGAGGGCTACGCGGATCGCCTGGAGAGAGTGGGAGTCGAGGCATCATCGCTTGGCATCTGGCTTTACCGCGAACTCAGCCCAGCCGGGCTTCCGATCATTGTCGTCGAAGCGCGCCACATGCGGGTTTCGCTGTCAACAATGCGCAACAAAACCGACCGAAACGATGCGCGCGGCATTGCACAGATGATGCGGCTGGGCTGGTACCGCGCTGTCCATGTCAAGAACATGGAGATGCAGAAGATGCGCACGTTGCTGGCGCATCGAAAGCTGCTCAAGCGCAAGTTGATCGACATCGAAAACCACATTCGTGGCGCGCTCCGGGCCTATGGTTTGCTGGTTGGAACAGTCGGCCGAGGCGGTTACGAAGCGCGCGTCCGCGAGCTGCTCGAGCGGTGCGATCCGATCTTCGTGATGACCATCGAAGCCATGTTAGATGTCCGACGGGCCATCTTCGAAGGCTTCGAAAGATTGCACAAGGTGGTCTTGCTGGCCGTTCAACATGATCCGGTGTGCCGGCGTCTGATGACGGTGCCCGGCGTCGGCCCGATTGCGGCGCTTTCCTTCAAGGTCGGAGTCGATGACCCGCGGCGTTTTGCGCGATCGCGAACGGTAGGCGCCCATTTTGGCTTGACGCCGAGGCGACACCAGTCTGGAACGTCCATCGACTTCGAAGGGCGTATAACCAAGCAAGGGGACGTTGCTGTTCGAGAGGCGCTTTGCGAGGCCGCAGCAAGCCTTCTGCTGCGCGTCAGAACATGGTCCGCATTGCGCGCCTGGGGTCTGCGGATCGCGAAGCGGTCGAGCATGCTCTGCGCGATCGTCGCCGTTGCGCGCAAGCTAGCGAGCATCTTGCATCGGATGTGGGTCAGCGAGACTGACTTCCACGTCGGGTTTGGTGCCAAGGTCACGCAGCGGTTGCGATTGAAACCGGCACAGTGACTGATGCGCAGACGACGACGGATTAGCGCTGGGTTTGCACCCAGCACGTTGAGGAGGATCAGACATTAGAGATCCGCGCGCGCGGTGAGCGTCCCCTGGCGGGGCCGCGAAACGGGGAATGTCCGCTATCTCTTGCCTGCTGCCGCCCTTCGGGGACGAGAGCGCCTGACTGCTTGGACAGCCCTGTTTACGAACCTGAGGAAGAGCATGCGACGGCGCAAGTGCTGAACGCGAAGGAACGCATGGACCCCGCCTGGTGAATGCACGTCGCGGTCGCGGCTGTGGTGAAGCTCGTGCGTTGTTGATGGAGGGAAGCAGCGATGCGTATTGTGCGAGAAGTCGAAGAAAAGCGTAGGAATGAGTTGACTTTGCCCGCCCGATTAGGAAGGCAAGATAAAGCGGATCTTTGATCCGCGCTCCCTTCGGTCGGAAAGGGTTTGTCTGCACATTGGTTTTTGCAATTTGCGGCGACGTCTGAACGGCACCGCGCAAGGTGCGCGGCTGTCTGCGCAGAGATTTCTGCGTTTGATCTCAACCTTCCAGGCGATGGCGCTCGCAACGTGCGTGAGGAGGACTCGCCGCCGATTGTTCGCAATCATGCGCGTTGATGCGATTTGACGCGATTGATTCCCGATAGCTCTTGTAGCGCTTCATTTCGGTGCCAATCGTCGCGTGATGGCACGAGATGAGAGTGAGCATTTTCGGGTGAGGCCTGGGCGGTCCCGCGGCGGCGGGACACGGGTCAATCCGCGGACGCAGCCGTTCTTCAAGCAGGTCGAAATCGCCGTGCGCAAGTCGGGCGGCGATCCCCGTCGGATCGGCGCTGTTACGCACTGGAGGCGCGGCCGGGAACGGGCAGGGACAGGCCGGTTCAATGCCCGCGGCCGCGGTGCGAAGGTCGTCGCCGCGTTTGCTCGGGAGGGTGGGGACGGTGGCTGGCAAAGGGACTCCGCGGGCCGCTTCCGGGCGCGACGGGTGGTGGTCAAAGCAAGGGTGGTCCGGCTCAATCCGCGACGGCAGGGCGCGCGCGGGCCCAAGGTGCGGACAACGACAAGTCGGGCGGTGGATACCCATCTGCGCTACCTCGAACGGGATGGGGTCACCCGGGACGGCGAACGGGGCAAGGCCTATTCCGCATTCGAGAGCGAGGCCGACGGCAAGTCCTTCGTCGAGCGGGGCCGGGGCGACCGCCACCAGTTCCGTTTCATCGTGGCGCCGGAGGATGCCGACGAGATAGCCGACCTTCGCAGCTTCACCCGTGACCTCATACGCCAGATGGAGCTGGACCTCGCTACCCGGCTCGACTGGATCGCGGTCGACCATCACAACACCGGCCATCCCCACACCCACGTCATCGTCCGTGGCGTCCTCGATGACGGCCGAATCCTCAACATCGCTGGCGACTACATCGCCCATGGCATCCGCCATCGGGCCAGCGAACTTGTCACCCGGGAGCTCGGTCACCAGAGCGAGATCGAGCTTCAGGCCAAATTGCAAAACGAGGTCGGGGCGGAGCGCTTGACCCGTCTCGACAAGATGCTCCTCAATGAACAGCAGGAGCACGGGGTGATCGACCTGCGGCCAAGGGAAGGCGCGAGCTGGCTGGTCCGCGAGAACCGCCATCTGATGATCGGCCGGGTCAGGCAACTGGAAGGCTTCGGCGTTGCCACCGAGCTCGAGCCGGGAAGGTGGGTGGTCTCGGACTGCGCCGAGCCGACCCTGAAGGCGCTGGGCGAGCGCAACGAGGTCATCAAGACCATCCACCGGGCGCTCGCCCGGAACGGTCTCGACGAGGCCCGCGGTGTCGGCCAGTTCGCCCTTCACGGCGAAGGCTCAGGCCGAACGATCGTCGGCCGGGTCCTGGCCAAAGGCCTGGCCGGGGACGAGATGGGCGAGCGGGTCTATCTGGTCGTCGACGGCGTCGATGGCCGGGTCCATCACCTGGAGTTCAAGGACCCAGCCCGGATCGAGGAGGTCGGCCGGGACATGATCGTTGAGGCTGCCCCGGTCGTCTCCGGCCCCAGACCCGCCGACCGCAATATCGCAACCAATGCCGCAGAAGCCGATGGCGTGTACCGGCCGAGCCGGCACCTTCAGCGCATTCGCGACAGCTTTGAGCAGCAGGGCAAGGATCCCGAGGCTTATGTCCGCTCCCACGTCCGCCGGCTGGAGGCCCTGCGGCGGGCCGGGCAGGTCGAGCGGATCGATGCCGATCATTGGAAGATCCCCAAGGACATCGTCGAACGGGGGCAGGCTTGCGATCTCAGCCAGGGCGGCGACGGGCTCAGAGTACGAACGCTGTCGGCCCTCAATCTCGAGCAGCAGATCGGCAGTGACAGTGCGACCTGGCTCGACCGCGAGATGACCACTCGCGGCCGTACCGGGATCAGCGACAGCGGCTTTGGCCGCGAGGTGAGCAAAGCGATCAATCGTCGCGCCCAGCAACTTGCCGAGATGGGCCTCGCGACGGCCAAGGACGGCAACATCCGCGTTCCAGCGCACACCGTGGCGATCCTGGAGCGACGGGAGGTCGCGCGCGTCGGCGAGCAGATGGCGCGAGAACGCGGTCTGACGTACGCGCCGACCAATGCGGGCGAGTACATCAGTGGCCGCCTTGCCGGTGTCGCCAGCCTCGTCAGTGGCCGCTTTGCCATGATCGAGAATGGGCTCGGTTTCCAGCTAGTGCCGTGGCAGCCCGTGCTCGACAAGCGCATCGGCCAGCACATCGCGGGCCTTCAACGGGAAGACGGCGGCGTTGAGTGGAGCTTCGGAAGGAAACGGGGGCTCAGCCTGTGACATCGAGGCAGCGGTTTCGCAAGCAGCGATTCGAAGCGCATTCGTGCGAGCCTGCATCCGAAGGACCCTCAGCCGCAGAACACCTTCCCACTCGATGGTCTTCAATGAGAGCCTGCGCTCCTTTCAGGGGGCCAGGCCGCCGTCGCTCCGTCAAGGCTGGCGCGTCCCGCGCCCCCGCTTCGCGGCGCTGGCCTTGACCGAGCGCCGCCGGCCCGGCAGTGGCTCGGCAAGCGCTCAAGGCTTAACGGGAAACGGAACGTTTCCTCATCCTGGCACGGGATTCGGGTGACGATATCGCCCTTTCTGCGAGAACCGGTCCGATCCATCCGTTTCGGGATCTTGGCAACTAATGAGCAGAATCGCCGGCAGCAAGCATTTTTGCGCTCGGCTACGACGGCCCGACTTCCCGACTCCCGTTCTGTGTTTGCTCGTTGCTGTTCGTTCGATGGACGTAATGAGGGAGCGTCGGCATGGCAGCGGAAGACGAAAGCGAAGGTACTCGTCCGGCCGATGACAATGGATCGCGCTCAGGTCAGTCGCCTGACCCACGCATTCTGCGGATTGCAGCAGCTATCGGCCGACAGCTTGCTCGTGAACAGGTTAAGCCGCCGGTCGCCGCCAATGACAACGAACCGTCGCCACGATAGAGACAGTTTTTCTACCTACAACTTCATCTACTCGGTTCATTTGCAGGCGATGGTTAGCCTCCGGAGCAAAGTGGGTAGACGCAGTTGGAAAGACCAGCGTCATGACGGCGGTGCAAATTGTAGAATCGATGTGACTAGGCTGATCCGGGGGAAACGTCATGCTCAAGGTTGCGCTTTACGCCCGCTATTCGACCGACAATCAGAGCGTGGCCTCGATCGAGGATCAGTTTCGCGTCTGCCGTGAGCACGTGGGCAGGGAGGGGTGGCAGGTCGTCAATTCTTATCAAGACGCCGCCATCTCCGGCGCCAGCGTCATTCTCCGGCCGGGCATCCAGTCGCTGTTGCAGGATGCTCAGCGTAGCCGGTTCGATATCGTGCTCGCCGAAGCGCTGGATCGCATCTCGCGCGATCAGGCTGACGTGGCTACGCTATTCAAGCATCTCCGTTTTGCCGGCGTGCAGATCGTGACCCTCGCCGAGGGCGAAATCTCCGAGCTCCATGTCGGCCTCAAAGGCACGATGAATGCGCTGTTTCTGAAAGACCTCGCCGCCAAGACGCATCGAGGTTTGCGGGGACGTGTGGAGAAGGGCAAGGCGGGCGGCGGGCTCTGCTACGGCTACGTCGTGGTGAAACGTACCAACAGCGAGGGCGAGCCGGTTCGGGGCGAACGCAAGGTCAATGACGCCGAGGCCTCCGTCGTTCGCCGCATCTTCCGGGAGTTCGCAGCAGGAAAGTCGCCACGCGCCATCGCGACTGATCTCAACCGGGATGGCATTTCCGGCCCGTTCGGCCGCTCCTGGGGAGATACGACGATCCGGGGACACGCCTGCAGGGGCAACGGCATCATCAACAATGAGCTTTATGCCGGCGTGTTGGTCTGGAACCGGCAGCGCTTCATCAAGGACCCGAATACTGGCAAGCGTGTGTCGCGTCCGAATCCTGAGGCCAAATGGATCAGAACCGAGGTGCCGGGATTACGCATTGTCGACGACGAGCTATGGCAGCGCGTGAAGTTGCGTCAAGCCGAGCTTGCGAAGCAGTTCGAGGCAACCACCAACGGCGTCCGTGCCGCTCGCGCAGAGCGGCTGAACCGGCTGCGCCGCCCGGCTTTCCTTCTGTCGGGCCTGCTCACCTGCGGATGCTGCGGTGGCAAATATGGCATCATCGTCAACGATCGCTACGGCTGTCTCAGTCGTTTCCGCAGGGGAACCTGTCAGAATGGCCGTACCATTCGCCGCGATGACATTGAGCGCGCGTGCTGGCGGGACTTACTGACAAGTTGGTATCGCCCGAGGCCGTGGCGGCCGCAGTGCGTGCCTATGCCGAGGAGATCAACCGCCAGAACCATGAACGGCGAGTACAAGCAGAAGCGAGCCGCCGCGCCCTTGAGAAGATAGAGAGGAGCATTAAAGGGATCATGGAAGCCATCGAGGATGGCATGTACCAACCAGTTATGAAGGCGAGGATGATTGAGCTGATGCAGCAGAAAGCCGAGATCGAGGCTCGGCTTTCCGAAGCTCCGGCAGATCTGCCAGATGTGCATCCGAATATCGCGGAGCATTACCGCGCCAAGGTAATCCGCCTTGCGGAAACGTTGGCCGAGCCGGGGTCCGACGGGGAGGCCCGCCAGGACATCCGCTCGCTCATTGGCGAGGTGGTGATCACGCCAGGCGATAAACGAGGTGAGACCCACGCCATACTACGCGGCGAGTTGATGGCCATTCTTGACTGTGTCGCGGGTCGTCCGAGGTCTCCAAAACCTGGAGTTATAACAAACGCGCTTGCAGGTCCCCGCAACCAAATAGAGTGCCGTTCGTTCAGCACCAAAATCAAAAAGCCGCTCATCAGAGCGGCTTTTTGTCCTCCACAACCGAAGCCTTGGGCCGGAAGCGCGGCTGAACTCGCTCGCACTTCCGGAATCTTTATCCTCTGTACCTGTTGCTCACTTCGCGATGTAGCTGCGGTGTGTCCAGGCCTCCGGGCCGGCGGCAGCCGGGCGCGACACCAGTGACATGACGTCGGCGTTCTCTTTGACGCCAATCACCGACTTCTCCTTGGTTCGCGTTTCGACGGTCTTCGACTTCTCCGCGCCGGCGATGAACCCGTTGACCGCATCAACGGAAGGCGGCGTCGCCGCATTGGCGGCATCGCGCTCGCCGATGGCCTCGGTCACGCTGGCGCGCAGCAGCTTGGCCCACATCTTCCTGAACAGTCCGTTGGACGGATAGATATCGGCGCTGTTGATCTTGCCGTTCACCGCAAACACATAGCCGACGATGTCCCCGCCCTGCTCGCCCTTGTCTTGAAGCGCCGCAACATATTCGGACTGCTCGCGCGCAAGGCGGTCGTTCTCGAGCGTCAGCTCGAGGCTCGTTTGCGACTGCGGCGCCGTGACCGGCGCGCCAAGCTTGCTCGACAGCTTGCTCTGGATCTCTGCGACGTTCTTCCAGATCTGCCGCTGTCGCGAACCGACCGGGGCATTCCTGGCGTCACTCTTCGGCTCCTTTGCGCCGGCCATCTCGAGCTTGGCGGTGCGGGACGGCAGGTTGGCGTTCGCGCTGGAAAACGTCCGCGCGTCTTCGCGTCCGCGGGCCGACCATCGTCCGCTCTCGACGCAAAAGGAGTCGATCGGAATTACACCGGAGTGCGGCGGCAGCAGCAGGCTGACGCTGAGCACGCGATCCTGCTTGCCGCCCTTCACGATGTCGCCGGCCTGGATGAAGACTTCCTCGGCCCCGGTGTTCTCGACCTGCAACTCGTTGACCTGTCCGGTCTCGCGCACGGTCACGACTTTCTTTGCCAGCGCCTCCTGCAGGGTGAGCGGCACCGGTCCGCTGCGCGACTGGCCGTGTACGAAATAGATGGCAAGATTGCCATGTACCACCGGATCGGACAGGCGGTAGTCGCCGGGACCACTGTCTTCTGCATAGGCTGCGCTTGCGAGCCGCAAGCATAATGAGAGTGCGATCAGGACAATCTTCCATCTGCTGGTCATCGAGTGCTCCTTCATTTACCGCCAATGGACCGGGCGGACCTCGTGTCAGAGCGTTAGACGGGCAGGTGCAGAAATTTCGCCTCGATCGGAATTGACAGTGGACTTCAAATCCGATGCCGTCCGCCTGTCATCATGCGCGACGGAGGTATCCGGGGGATCTGTGACTGCACGGACCGATCAAGACGCAGAGCTTCTCGAAGCTGCCCTTCGCGGAGAAGCCGCAGCGGCGGCCAATCTGACGCGAGCCCTTGCTGACCTGGCGTGGGCCGCCTGTCTGCGCGTCACGCGCGGCGGGGCCGACACCGAAGCGGCATTCCGGGAGGTGATGGCGGCCCTGCGCGCGGACAGCTTCGCGCGCCTGAAGGGATTTGACGGACGGGCGCGGATGCGTGTGTACGCCGCGCTGGTGGTGCGAGACCTGCTGTCGGAGCGCGTGGTCAAGCTCCTGGCGCTCAACGCCGACACCGGATGGCGCTCTTTCGAGGCCTTTTTTGCCGAAGACATAAGGCGGATTATTCAGCGCAATCTGCCGGGGAAAGACCACCAGCAGAACCGCGAAGACGCCTACCAGGCGGTCTGCGAGGCATTGCTGAAGAACGACCTGCAAAAGCTTCGCGCCTATTCGGGCCGCGGCAGCCCTTCCGGATTCATTCTCCAGGTCGTCGAGAACCTGGTCGTCGATTACGTCCGCACCATCGTGCCGCGCCGGCGCCTGCCGGCATCCATTCAGCGGCTGTCAACGCTGGATCAATCGGTTTTCCGCCTGCTCTATTGGGAACGGCTCGCGCCTGACCACCGCATCCTGCTGCCCCACATCCCGCGCTCGGAGATTGAGCCCACCGCAGCGGAGGTCAACGAGGCCATGAGTCGGGTCCGGTCGGCGCTCCCGCCCGGCTACTCCTCGGAGAGCTATGGCCCCGACAGGATGGTCGACATCTCGGCCGCCGACGAGAGTGTGGTGGCCGGAGGCACCTCGGATTGGGCGGAGCCCACGCCCGAGGACCGGCTGATCGAGGGACAGGGGGCCAATCTTCTCGAGCAGGCCGTGGCGGTGTTGCAGCAGGCGCTGCCTCGGCTGAATGCGAACGAGCGTCTATATCTGCAGTACGCGCTTCACGGTTACCCGGCGCGGGAGATCGCCCGGCTGGCCGGCCTGCCGGTCGAGACCGTCCATAAGCTGGCACAGCGGGTGAAAAAGACATTGCGCGAAGAAATTAGCGAAACGGACGCGGTAAAAAAGTGGAGGCTGTCCGTCTAACGGATGGCAAGGAGTTTCCGAGCGTGGAAAAGCGCGAATTAGCCAGCCTGATCGAGGCGCTGTGTGAGGCCCCGCTGGACGGACGGGCGGAGAGCTCGGCCGAGCTGCTGGCCTTGCGCCGTGAGGCGGCCAAAGCGCTTGTTGAGGCCACCGGAACCGACGCGGCAGCCGAAATGAGTGCTGACCGGTTGATCGCAGCCCTTGCCGCGCTGCTGTCAGGTTCGGACTCCGAAGCCGCGCGCCTTGCTCTTGCCGATCGGGCGACGCGCCTTGATGCCGAGTCGGCGCTCGCCTTTGTCGATGCCGTCGAGCTATCGGCCCAGGCTGCGCCTGCCCATCTGGTGGAGGAACTGGTCGCGGCGGAGGCTCGGGCGCCGCGTGGCGGCGCCACCGCCCGGAGCGTGTGGTCGGGCGTGGCGGAAGGCTTCCGGCCGGCGCAACGCTGGCGAGTCGTGGGCGCGTGCGCCGTGATGCTGGTCGCGTCCGCAGCCGCATTGTCCCTTTATTGGGAAGAGACAGGTCAACTGGCAAATCCGCCTGCGTCCGTCGCGAAGAGAGCCAATCCCGAGAGCGGTCCGGCTGTTGCTGCGGGCGCGCCGGCCGCGCGTTCGCCGGTCTTGGCGCCTTCGGCTGTCCTGACGCCGCCGCCGGCCGTCTCGCCGCCGATCCTGGCGGAGTCGCAACCATGCGAACCATCTTCCAGGATCAGCGCGTCCGCTGCAAAGGAAAGCCGTTCGCTGGCCCGGGCTCAAAAGACTCCAATCGACAGCGATGACGCCTGCAATTCCGCGCCCGGCAATCGGCTCGTCGATACCGCGCTCAAGGAAGCATTGGAAAAGGCCGAACGGGCGCGGGCGGCTGCGGATGCCGCTGCCAAGATCGGCACCATGAAGACGGACCGCGAGTCGGTGCAAGCCGATCGGCTGGACCGGATGCCCGGCGTAGCGGCTGAGCGTCCCGCCGCTGCGGCCGGCTCGGCGCCTGCAGCCCTGCCCGCCAAGCCGTCGGCAGGGCGTTAGTCGCCCCGCCAGGCGCCTCGGTCGGCCGCGCCGCCGCAAGAAAATCCTTCGGCAGAAAAGTTCGAGCTGTCCGTCAAAGTCCTTGTCGGGCTGAAACGGTCCGACCACGACCATCACGCCGCCTCCGGCAGCTCCTCGCTGAGGCGGCAGCGCGCCGGCTTCGCTCTCCCCCCAGGCGTCCGTCGGCGGAGACGGGCGCTGCGAAGGATCACGCCCCACCACCATCGCAGCGCCCGTCCTTTCGTCAGTTGCGACACAAGCATCGCATTTGGAGAGATTTGCCAGGACCACCGAAGGCGGCGCCGGCTGTGTGCTGCTCCGAGGCGGCGGGTGCGGGTCATGGTTGATCCAGATCATCGCCCGACCAGCCCGCATCATGCCTATTCGCACGGCCGTGATCGAGTTGAAAAGGCCGGGCATGAAGATCGCCGTCGCCACCAAGGATTGGAGTGCCGTCAGCGGCCACGCCGGGCAGGCGCGGTGCTGGCTATTGTACGATCTGACGGATCAACGCGCCGGCAAGCCGCTGCCTTCGCCCACGCGCGTCGAGCTGAGCAAGGATCAGCTATTGCACTATTTCCGCGACGATGGCCCGCATCCTCTCGACGGGGTCGAGATCATCCTTGCGGGCAGCGCCGGCGACGGATTCATCCGCCACATGAAGAAGCGGGGCGCTGACGTGCTGCTCACGGGAGAGACCGATCCGGCAACCGCGCTTGCCCACATCATCGCCGGCGAAGCTCTCCCTGAACAGCGCTTCGACATCACGACCAGTCTGTGCAAATTGCGCGACCTGTTCTCGCGCCACTGACGCGCGATCCGCAAGGGTTTGTCTGCGTGCGAGCAGACTTTTCCGCACAAGGCTGCACCTGTGCCGAGTCGATGCGAGCGATACTGGCGCGAGCGTGATGGTCGACGGGGCTCTCGTCGTAATCGAAATCGCCAGGATCAGAAGCGCTGGCCGGACTCGTAAATCCGAGTCCGTACGACAACAAGCGTGTGCAGATGGTGGCGATCTCGCTCTCTCGGAATGCTGGAGGCTTGAATGTCAGGCATCCTTCCTGATGCCTGGAGCCCGGCCGTCCGGCTCAAGGTGTCCGTTGGGAAAGCCTGCTTCGGCATGACGCGCTTCGCCCAAGCCCCGGCGATAGGCGACCGGAGAAACGCCGAGAGAACGCTTGAATGCCTTGCTGAAGGCGGATGCGGATTCATAGCCGCAGCGTTCGGCCACGCGGTCAATGGTCATTGCCGGCTCCATGAGCCAGCGCGACGCGATCTGCATCCGCCAGCTCGTCAGATATTCGATCGGGGATGCGCCGATATGTTCAGCGAATTTCTCGGCAAGGACGGTTCTCGACAACCCCGCCCGCGCGCAAAGCTCCGCGATCGTCCATGGCTTCCACGGCTCGAGATGAATTGCCTCGAGCGCCGCCGCGAGCCGCTTGTCTTGCATGGCCGCGAATACACCGCCACGAACCTGCCCGGTCTCGATGCAATGGCGAAGGACAAGAATGAACAAGCTGTCGCACAGGCGTTCGATCACGGATTCGTAGCCGAATGATGAAGAAATCGATTCCGCGACGATCAATTCGATCAGCCTCGCCAGGATGTCCCCAGCATCGCTCCTGCGGATGATGATCTCCGGCGGCAACGCACGCCATAGCGGCGGCTGCGGAATTCCAAGCTCGATCTCTCCACAGACGAAGCCGACGTCGCCGTCGCGCCACTTGGTGATGCGAGTGCCGCTCATGTCAGCGGGCAGGTGCTCGGGGCTGTAGGACAGGAAGTGCTTTGCGGCATGGGGCATGAACAGCACCAGATCGCCTTCTGAAATCTCGAGCGGCGCCTGCAATGCAGGAGAATGTGCCCAGCCGCAGCCCTTGCCGACCAGATGAAACCAGATGGACCGGTCCGAATTGTGGTCCATCAACCATTGCCCGCACGCGCCGCCCGCATAGGCGAGCTTCGCCCGCAGATTAAGTCCGTTTGCGAGCGCAGTCAGCGCATCCATTTTCGCCCCCCGGATTCCCGGACATGAGTTCAGGTGTTGCGGACATGGGACGCGACGCGCACCGCCGCTAGCTTCGGCCGGCAGCAGGATGGGCAACCGATACCCTCCACGTCGGCTATGCCTCTGTCCGACCAGGCCTGCACCAACTGGAGACATGATGATGAAAGAGATTGCAAAACTGACCCTCGCCAAGATGACGTCCGAAGCGGCCGATCCGCGCGCGAGGGAGGCAATGGACGGCGTTCGCAAGTCCCTCGGCTTTGTTCCCAACATGTACGCGAACATGGCCAATTCACCAAGCGTGCTGGAAACGTATCTAACGGGATATAAATACTTCCGCGCCGACGGCGGGTTTGCACCGGCTGAGCAGGAAGTCATCTTCCTCACCGTCAGTCGCGAAAACGGCTGCGAATACTGCATGGCCGCGCACAGCATGGTGGGCGAGAAGATGTCCGGTGTGCCGGCGCCGGATCTGAAGGCGCTGCGCGCAGGAGAGCCTCTGCCGAACGCGAAGCTCCAGGCCTTGTCGGAGTTCGCGCGCATCATGGTGGCGAACCGTGGCAAGCCGACGCCGGCGGAGCTGAAGGCATTTCTTGCGGCCGGTTACAGCGAGCAGCACGTGCTCGCCATCATTCTGGCCATCGCCGTGAAGACGATCAGCAACTACGCCAACCATGTCTTTCACACGGAGGTGGATCAGGTGTTCGCGGCGTATCGATGGGACGTACCCAAGGCGGCGTGATCTTCAATCTTTCGTGGAGCGGTGCGCAGGGCGGCGAGAGATGGCCGCCCTGTCGGGGCCGTTGCAGCGCGCCAAGCCTGGCGGCACAAGACGAATTCCACGAGAACGCCAGAGTTCGACAATCGGACGAGCGCGGTGGAAGGGGGCGGCCTCCGCAAGAAGCTACTTCTGCAGCGTGAGTTCCACCTGATCGATCTTCACGGTGTTTGCAATCATTGAGGTGCGCACCCTCTTGGCGTGGATCGCCAGCCCGCTGTCGAGGTCGACGGTGACATTGATATTGTCGCGGATCGATGCGTTTTTCATCATGTCCTCGAGCACGCCCTTCGGCGCCTGCTTGCCGACTTTCGTGCCCAGGTCCTTCATCATCCGGAGGAACGAGTCGTTGTCGACCTTCTGCTCGACCTCGAACTCGGCCGTCTTGCTCTTCCGATCAGCCGCCTTCAAGGTCAATTGTCCTGTCGCCTTGAGTGGCCTGCCGCCGAACACGTTCGGAAGCTCCGTCTCGTAATCAGCAGGCTCCTTCATGCCGGGATCGACATTCGTTCCGTAGAACATCAGCCCGACGTCCCTGAGCGCGAGAACCTTCAGAGACTCCTTGGAGCCGGTGAGCTGCTCGATAATGCGGAGCAACACGGCGCGGTCTGGCGCACCGGTCGGTGCGGCCGCGTCAACGACCTTTCCAGCGGCCTCCTTGACGTCCTTGAAGTTGACGACCTCCTCGACCTCCCCGTCCCTGGTGACCAGAAACCTGACTTTCAGGGTCTCCAGGAACTTGAGAAGTTCGGCCATGGCCGGGTCCGCCATGGTCAGCTGCAGCTTCGGATCGAACACTGTTCGCCCGTTCTGAAGTTCGAGCAGATAACCGTTCCGCGTGCGGTCCAGCACCCGTAGCGAAACCGGCGTCGAACTCTCATGCGACTGTTTTGGCTTTCCGCCGGTTTCGGTGCTGCGGAAGATCTTCCATTCCCACGTGTACACCTGCCCCTTCTCGAGTGTGAGACGGAGCGTTGCCGCGCGCGCATAGGTCGAAAAAGCAAGGCCGATCGTGAGGCCGAGAACTGCGATCAGGCATGTCAATATGGAGAGTCGAACCATAGTGCCTCTTGCGGCAACAACAAAGGATTGTAGACCGCGCCGCAACGCTTCGCTGGAATTGCGGCTTTCGCGGCATGACCTGAAGCGTTTGTCGCACGAACGACGCCCAACGGTTCATGTTGGTGGCTGTGAGGATATTCGCTCGCGTCAAACGACGAACAAACCCACCGCCAGCACCATCCCGCAGATATACGTCAGCAGCGCGCCGAGAAATCTTGCCGGGTTTGGCCGATCGAGCCGTCCGCCCCACAAAAGTCCCGCGACCAGAAGGTAGCGCGCCACGGTCGCGACCACGATGGTCGCCGCAATCCAGTCCGGGATCGGACGGGTTGCGAACCACAGAAACAGTACTGCCAGGAACGGCGCATACTCGGCGGTATTGGCGTGTGCGCGCACTGCGCGATGCAGCGGGTCGGTCGGGCTCAGGTCATAGCCGATGCCCTGTCGCGATTTGAAGCGCCGGGTGGAGACGAAAAGCCCAAGGCCGAAGAGCAGCAGCCCCAGCAGCGCGGCGCAGGTGACGGCAATGTTCATGGTCAATCCCCCAACGATCCGCCGGGCCAGCGAGATGACGCGCTCTCGCTGCCCGGCGGTCCCTTGGAGGCAAGGCTAGCCCTGACCTTTGCGATGATTCAAGCCTCGGTCGGCTCGATTCTCGCCGATTACTTCACGAGCGGGCAGCCGCCGTCCT
The DNA here is from genome assembly GCF_016213215.1 of Bradyrhizobium sp. GTDB lineage: Bacteria > Pseudomonadota > Alphaproteobacteria > Rhizobiales > Xanthobacteraceae > Bradyrhizobium. Next base: position 14,435 of record NZ_JACRAW010000016.1, read on the forward strand.
TCAGCGGGCGGAAAGCCTGGTCGGCAGGTAGTTCGGCAAGCACCTTGTAGTAGTCCCACGGCGCCTTCGACTCTTCCGGCTTCTTGACCTGAAACAGGAACATGCTGTGCACCATGCGGCCATCCTCGCGCAAGACGCCGTTGTCGGTGAAGGCATCGCGCACCGGCATTTCGCGCATCTTGGCCATCACCGACTTGGTGTCCCTGGTGCCGGCGGCCTGCACGGCCTTCAGGTAGTGCAGCGTCGCGCTGTAGGTCGAAGCCTGGTTCATCGTCGGCATGCGCTTGGTGCGCTCGAAGAAGCGCTTGCCGAAGGCGCGGGTCTTGTCGTTGAGGTCCCAGTAGTACGCCTCGGTGACGATGAGTCCCTGCGCGAGCTTGAGCCCGAGGCTGTGTACGTCGGAGATGAACATCACGACGGCCGCCAGATTCTGGCCCCCCGCGACGATGCCGAACTCGCCCGCCTGCTTGATCGCGTTGATGGTGTCGCCGCCGCCATTGGCAAGGCCGATGATCTTCGCCTTCGAAGCCTGGGCCTGCAACAGGAAGGAGGAGAAGTCAGGCGTGTTGAGCGGATGCTTGACGCTGCCCAGCACCTTTCCGCCGGCGGCCTTTACCACCTCCGCAGTATCGCGCTCGACCGAGTGGCCGAAGAGATAGTCCGCGGTGAGAAAGAACCAGGTGTCGCCGCCGTTCTTGACGATCGCGCTGCCGACGGTGTGGGCGTTGGAATAGGTGTCGTAGGTCCAGTGCGAGGTGTAGGGCGAGCAGGACTTGCCCGTGATGTCGGAGCTCGCCGCATCCGTGACGATCATGATCTTCTCGAACTGCTTGGAGAGCTCCATGACCGCAAGGGCAGTCGCCGACGTCGGCAGGTCGATGATCATGTCGACGTTTTCGTTTTGCCACCATTTGCGGGCCAGTGCCGCGGCAACGTCCGCCTTGTTGAACACGTCGGCGCTGACGAGCTCGATCGGCTTGCCGAACATCGAGCCGCCGAAATCCTCGATCGCCATCTTGGTGGCTTCGATATTACCCATGCCGCCGATGTCGGAATAGACCGAGGAGAGGTCGGAGAGCACGCCGATCTTCAGCGGCGCCGCCTGCTGGGCGGATGCGGGGCCGGCGACAACGGCGGACAACAGGCCGGCCGCCGCAGCAAGGCGTGCAATTGATCTCATGAGCGGTTCCTTCGCAATATTGGTTGTTCTTGGTCAGTTAGATCTGGATGGGCAAAGCGGCAATTTCTTGCGTGCATCCGCTGCGATTGACGCGCTGTGGGGCCATGACTACTCTTGCACGAACAAAGATTGGCATCGATCCACAGGCAGCCCGGATTGACCCGGGCGTCATGAGAAGATCGCGAATTCCAGGGGACGGAAATGGCCGACGAAATCGCGAGCACGATTCGTGCAGCGCGGGAGCACTCCATCGGCGATCTCCTGCGCCGTTCTGCCAAACGCGATCCGGACAAGACGGCGGTAATATGTGGCGACGTCACCTGGACGTTTGCCGAGATGGATGCGATCTGCAACCGGCTTGGCCGCGGATTGCAGGGACTGGGCGTCAGCAAGGGTGATCGCGTCGCGGTGCTGTCGCGCAACTCGCACGCCTTTGCGGCGTTGCGGTTCGCGGTGGCACGGATCGGCGCGATCCTGGTGCCGATCAATTTCATGCTGAACCCGGACGAGATCAGTTTCATCCTCGCCAATTCCGGCGCGAAGCTGCTGGCGTCAGGTCCGGATTTCGTCGAGCCGGCGCGCGCGGCGACCGCGAAGGGCGGTGCGGTCGAAAAGCTCATCTGGCTGCCGGGTGAGGACCGTGCCACGCCGCCCGGCGGCATGACCACGTTCGACGATCTGCTCAACAGTGACGCCTCGGCGCTCGAGGCATCGGTCGACGGCCGCGACCCGGCGCAGATCATCTACACCAGCGGCACGGAATCGCTGCCGAAGGGTGCCATCCTCACCCATGAAGCTGTCATGTGGCAGTACGTCAGCTGCATCATCGATGGCGGCATGGCGGCCGGGGATACTTTCCTGCACGCGCTGCCGCTCTATCATTGCGCGCAGCTCGACGTGTTCCTCGGCCCCGCGGTCTATCTCGGCGCCACCAGCCTGATCACCGGCAAGCCCGTTCCCGACAACATCCTGTCGCTGATCGAGGCGCACAGGATCACGTCCTTCTTCGCGCCGCCGACGATCTGGATCGCGATGCTGCGCTCGCCCGCGTTCGACAACACCGACCTGTCGAGCCTGGAAAAGGGCTATTACGGCGCCTCCATCATGCCGGTGGAGGTGCTGCTGGAATTGCAGCGCCGTCTGCCCAAGGTGAAGTTCTGGAATTTCTACGGCCAGACCGAGATCGCCCCGCTCGCCACCGTCCTCAAGCCCGAAGACCAGCTGCGCAAGGCGGGCTCGGCCGGCAAGCCGGCGATCAATGTCGAGACGCGCGTGGTCAACGGCGAGATGCTGGACGTGAAAGTCGGCGAGGTCGGCGAGATCGTGCACCGTTCGCCGCATCTGTTGTCGGGCTACTACAACGACCCGGTGAAGACCGCGGCCGCGTTCGCCGGCGGCTGGTTCCACAGCGGCGATCTCGCGACCGTCGATGCCGACGGCTACATCACCATCGTCGATCGCGTGAAGGACATGATCAAGACCGGCGGCGAGAATGTCGCCAGCCGCGAAGTCGAGGAGATGATCTATCGCCTGCCCGCGGTGTCCGAGGTCGCCGTGGTCGGCCTGCCGGATCCCCGCTGGATCGAGGCGGTGACCGCCATCATCGTCGTCAAGAGCGGCGGGAAGCTCGACGAGGAGGCCGTCGTCAAGCATTGCGCGGCCGGCATGGCGCATTTCAAGGTGCCCAAGCGCGTCGTCTTCGTCGACAGCCTGCCCAAGAACCCGAGCGGCAAGCTCTTGAAGCGCGAACTGCGCCAGCGCTTCGTCGGCGGCGAAACGCTCGACAAGGCGATACAGAAGAATTTCGCGACATGACGCCGTTTCCCGAAACAGGGGGGCGGGCGACGCCGGGCTGCAACTTCATTTCAGGCGGGTGACGGCTGGGTGAATTTGCGAGCAGGCTCGCGATCTCCTGCCGCAACCGGACGAGCTTCATCGTGCTGCTGACAAATAACAAACGGCTTGGGCCACACAGGAGGAAACACACCATGAACCGCAGAAAACTTCTCAAGGCTGCCACTCTTGCCGCCGCCACGGCATCGATCAGCGCCCCGGCCATTGCGCAGTCTGCGCCCACGCTGCGCTGGCGGCTGGTCACGACCTTCCCGAAGAGCCTCGATACCCTCTATGGCGCCTGCGAGCTGTTCAGCAAGGCGATCTCCGATCTTTCCGATCAGAAATTCCAGATCGGTGTCTTCGGGCCCGGCGAGATCGTGCCGGCATTCCAGGTGTTCGACGCTGTCGCGAACAACACGGTCGAGATGGGCAATACCGCGTCCTACTACTACATCGGCAAGGATCTGGCGTTCGGGTTCGGCACCGCCGTTCCCTTCGGTCTGAACACGCGGCAGATGAACGCGTGGCTCGCCTATGGCGGAGGGCTCGCCCTGATGAACGAGCTCTATGCGACCTACGGTGTCTACGGTGTGCCGTTCGGCAACACGACGGCGCAAATGGGCGGCTGGTTCCGCAAGGAGATCAAGACGGTGGACGACCTGAAAGGCCTCAAATTCCGCGTCGGCGGAGTGGCGGGACAGGTGCTGAGCCGGATCGGCGTGGTGCCGCAGCAGATTCCGCCGGGAGACATTTATCCCGCCCTGGAGAAGGGCACGATCGACGCGGCCGAATGGATCGGTCCATACGACGATGAGAAGCTCGGCTTCCTGAAGGTCGCGCCCTACTATTATTATCCCGGCTGGTGGGAAGGCTGCGCGAACGGCTTCCTCTACATCAACAACGCGAAATGGGCCGAGCTTCCGAAGGCCTATCAGCACATGGTGACGGTCGCCGCGGGCCAGGTCGGGGCCGACTTGACCGCGAAGTACGATGCCCGCAATGCGCAGGCCATTAAGCGCCTGGTTGCGGCGGGCGCCAAGCTGCGTCCGTTCTCGACTGAAATCCTGGATGCGTCGTTCAAGGCCGCCAATGAGTTCTTCCAGGAGGTTTCGGGCAAGAATGCCCGCTTCAAGACGCTCTACGAGTCCATGAAGGCGTTTCAGAACGAGCAATATCAGTGGGAGCAGGTCTGCGAATCCACTTACGACAATTACATGATCCGTAAGCTTCGTGGATAGCCGAGCTCGGTAACTGCTTCACCGCGCCGGCAAAGGGGAGCCACAGCGCGCGGGCAGACCGCATGGGTTCCAACGGCCCAAGGACGCGGAACTGTGCCCGCTCGCTCGCAGACAATGACGTCGCGCGCTTGCCTGAACCACCGAAGCTGGTTCTAGTTGAGATATCGCCCTCGCCACGGAGCGCGCTGATGCCTCTCTGGACCTGCGAACAATGCGGTGCGCAATTTCCTGCAAGCGCCGAGCCGCCGGCCTCCTGTCGGATCTGCGAGGACGAACGGCAGTTCGTGAACTGGAAAGGGCAGGCCTGGGCGACGCGTGAGGCCCTTGCGCGCAGCCACCATCTGGTCGGGCGCGACGAGCTCGGCGTTGTCGGGATCGGCCTCGAGCCCAGCTTCGCGATCGGCCAGCGCGCCCTGCTGGTGCCTGAACGCGATGGCTGCGTGATGTGGGACTGCATTCCATTGGCAACCGACGAGGCCATCCGACACGTTGCTTCGCTCGGCGGGCTGAAGGCGATCGCCATATCGCATCCGCATTATTATGGCGCGGTAGCCGACGTGAGCGATACCTTCGGTGGCGTTCCGATCTATCTGCATGCCGACGACCGCGCCTTTGTCACCAGGCCGCATCCATCGATCGTTCACTGGACCGGAGACAGCCTCCAGATTTCCGACGATGTGCTGCTGGTGCGCACGGGCGGCCATTTTGCCGGGGCCACGGTGCTGCATTGGCGCAATGGCGCGCAGGGAAGGGGCGCGCTGATGGTCGGCGACATCGCGACGGTCGCCATGGATCGCCGCCATGTCAGCTTCATGTACAGTTATCCGAACTACATTCCGCTCAATGCGGCGGCGGTGCGTCGCATCTCCGAAGCGGTCGCGCCTCTCGCCTTCGACCGCATCTACGGCGCGTGGTGGGACCGCAACATCGAAGCGGGCGCGAAAGCGGCGTTCGAAGCCTCGGTGAGGCGCTATCTCGATGCGATTGCGCAGGTCTGAGCGAGAAGTCGCCGCATCGGAGATGTCACCTCTCGCCTGCGGGAAGGTCGTCACGCTCAGGCGCAGCTGCGCGCCTGAGCGTGCCGGTGAGGGGTCCCGGTCATTGCGGCAAGCCGTCTTCGCGCGTCGCCACCCACCTTATCAAGGGCGGGCTGATCCGGCAGCCTGGGAAGACGTCGCCTTCACGCCAACAGGATATCCCCGAAATGAGCCTCGAACACGTGCAGCGCGCCGTGCAAGCTGCGAGACTCATTTCCTGGCGTTTCAGCAAGCGCTGTCTCAAAATTCTGTATTGCTGCCGCAGCCAACAACAGTTGTTGAGATTGAGGTAAGGTCGATTGGAGGTATTCACTTTCGCCCGGCGTGGTTTGAATCTTGCCGAGAATGCTGAGCGTAGCAACAGCCTCGAACAAGAGTGCTTCCGGGTCGCTGGCAAAGAGATCAGGTTCGGATTGCGTCAGCGCATACATGCCTTTCGCGAGGTTCGCGTCAGCATCGAAAGTCTGCAGTACGGTCGCAGTCTGATCTTCAAAATGTTGATAGGCGAGATCGTGTGTATAGAACAGCTGGTCGAGATTGTCCTTCGGAGGATTGGCGAGGTAGTCGGCTGAACCTGGCTCGGGAGTTGTCCCACCCTCTTGGCCCGCAGAATAGTTTACACCACCATAGTTCCCATAACTCGGAACCGGGATGCCGTGCTGGGTGGATGGCACCAGCGAGTTCGGATCGAAGCGCATCGTTACGTCCCAATCGATGTACATAGCGACCTCCCTACGGACTTGTTTGCGTCGCTGTTAAATCTCGATCTTATGTCGAAAACATGGATACCCGGCGCTGCTTGCCGAGCACTAGGCGTGTTCAGAGCTTTTCAAGGCAGCCGGAGCCATAGAGGCAGCGATTGTCTTGCTTGCGCTACGTGGCGGACCGGCTGGCTTGTCGGGGGTAGCTCTGCCGACCATGAGCTGGAACGCGATGACGACTTCGATCGAAACTTCGGGCCGAGAAACTTGTGCAGGCCGCCCAGCAATAGAAGTTCCGCGCCTACGTGTGATGCCGCGCCTCCCAGGGATGGTCCTGTCGCTTGGACCATGAGACGTAATAGGCGACAGCTGTCATCACGGCGAGCCCGCCAAGGCTGACCAGGAAATGCATGACCAGCAGGTTCGGTCCGGTGATCAGAATCAGGTGTCCGGCGAAGGACAGGAAGACACCGACGCAGAACACGGCAAGCCATTCCTCGCCGCACTTGACGATCGGGCTTATCAGCCACGAGTGAAGTCCGGGCCAGTCCTTCGGGACGAAATGTGTAAAGAGAAACGCCAGCGCCAGAAAGTGCAGCACGCGATAGAGCGCGAGATTCTCCCGGTCGCTCGCATCGAACGGGTCTTGCAGGAAAACGGGCAGGAAGGCGGAGAACTCGGGCGAGCGCTTTGCCAGCGTGACCGCCATGGCAAGGACCACGTAGGCGAGGGCGGCGACCCTCAGCCATCTTTGCTTGTGAATGGAAGGGCCGGGTGCGCCGGTGACGGCGAACCATGCGCCGAGAAAGAACAGCATCTGCCAGCGGAACGGGTTGAAGCGCCACTCTCCGTCCGGAAACGAGGCCGGGGTCCAGCCGAATATGCCCGCGGCGACATAGATGGCAATCGATGCCGCCAGGGTGACGTTCGGCCGCCGCGCAAGACCCCACAGCGCAAGCGGGAAGAGCGCCGTCAGCGGGATGAACAGCTGCAGGATCTCCATGTTCATTGGGGTCGATTGCAGCATGAGGCCGCGCACTAGGATCCGGAGCGGATGATCGAGGATTCCCGTGACATTGTATTGCCAGAGGATCTCCGGCGCGGTGGATCGGCTCGCCACATAGGCGATGGCGTCGATATAGAGGGCGAACAACACGACATAGGCCGCGTAGAGCCGCCACACCGTCCGGAACGCGCGCGTCGCCGCGACCACAAAACCGCGTTCCACCATCATCTTTCCGTAGATGATGGCGAAGCCATAGCCGGCCACAAACACGAAAAGACTGGCAGCGCCGCTGAAGCCGAAGTTCCGTATGGTCAGGAGACCGACCGCGTTGTCCGGGATGTGGTCGAGGAAAATCGTCCAGTTGGCGAGGCCGAGCGCAAGGAAGAGCCTGCCGTCATGGCTGTACTTGGCGAGATTGGCCTTGACCGACGGGTCCATCGAAAAATGTGCGCAAAACTCAGGGTTTGGGGCTGGCGAACGTACCGCCCCGGCTTCCGAATAGCATTTATGTGAACAGGTAAACACTCCCTCCTCGACGGCAACCGCACCTGGGCAGAAGCCGTGGTCTGCGCGCCGCCCATTTCCTGCACCCATGCGGCCAGGACCTGTCGGTCTGCGCCTGTCCCGTTCGTCTTGGGGAAGGGTGAGGTGCAATCGAGAAGGAAAAGCACATGCAATCGTCCTACCGTTGGGTCATCATCGCCTGCGGGGCGCTGATGACCTGCGTCGGTATCGGCGCAATGTTTTCGCTCGCGGTGTATCTGGAGCCGATGTCGGCCGACACCGGCTGGTCGCGCACCGGCATTTCCAGCGCGATGACGCTCGATTTCCTGGTCATGGGTGCAGCGGGGTTCGGCTGGGGCGCGCTCAGCGATCGCATCGGCCCGCGCCCAGTGGTGTTGATGGGCGCCGTCCTGCTCGGGCTTGGGCTCGTGCTCGCCTCCGGCGCAACCTCGCTGGGCGAATTCCAGCTCACCTACGGGCTCCTGGTCGGGTTAGCCTCCGGCGCCTTCTTCGCGCCGATGATTGCGGCCGCCACCGCCTGGTTCGCGCATAACCGCAGCCTGGCCGTCTCGCTGGTTTCCGCCGGCATGGGGGTGGCGCCGATGACCATCTCGCCGTTCGCGCGCTATCTCATCTCGGCCTATGACTGGCGCACGTCGATGATGATGATCGGCATGATCGCCTGGGCGCTGTTGATCCCGGCTGCGCTCCTGGTCAGGCGCGCGCCGGATGCGCAAGCAGCTGCGGAGGGGCCCGCTGGTGCGATCGCCGAGCGGTCGCTGACGGTGGGCGAAGCGTTGCGCTCGCCGCAATTTGTCGTGCTCGCCATGGCGTTCTTTCTGTGCTGTGCCGCGCATTCCGGTCCGATATTTCACTTGGTGAGCTATGCGATCGGCTGCGGGGTGACGCCGCTTGCTGCGGTGTCGATCTACAGCGTCGAAGGACTGGCCGGCCTCGGCGGCCGGGTCCTGCTCGGCGTGCTCGCCGATCGCTTCGGCGCCAAGCGCGTGCTGGTCGCGGGACTTTTGGTGCAGTCGTTGACGATCGCCTGCTATCTCTTCGTCAGCCGGCTCGAGGAATTCTATGCGCTGGCGCTGGTGTTCGGCACCGCCTATGGCGGCATCATGCCGCTTTATGCGGTGCTGGCGCGCGAATCCTTCGGCCAGTCCATCATGGGCACGGTGTTCGGCGCCCTGACCATGGTCTCGGCGATCGGCATGGCGTTCGGACCATGGGCCGGCGGACGGATCTTCGATGCGAGCAACAGCTATGCCTGGCTCTATCTCGGCTCCGCCGGCGTCGCGCTCGGCGCGGTGCTGGTCGCCGCGGTGTTCTCCGCGCGGCGGCGGCAGCCAGTCCTGCAGGCGGCGTGACGGCGTTGACCCGATGACGGCTGAGGCTTGCCGCCTCAGCCGCCGGGTACGCGGGCAAGCCTGATCGCCTCGCTGAGCACCCCACGGTCGCCGATATGGTTGGCCAGCAGCAGCACCAGCCTGGCGCTCATGCGCAGCGCTTCGTCTTCATCGAGGCCGCGCATGCCGTCGATCAGCTCGGCATAGAAGTCGTCGGCGTCGTTGATGTTGGGCGCGAGATTGAGCGTCATGCGGCGAGCTCCCGTTGCTGGGTATTGCGCTGGGCGGTGGCGCGCGAGATCGCCTCGGTGATATCGGCCTCGTCGAACCGGCTCCAGCGTCCCGCGACGTATTGATCCGGCCGGAACAGATAGGTGGTGCCGTTAGAGACGTCGTAGCGCTCCGCCAGCAGTCCCTTGCTATCCTCGATATCGCGGCCGACCACCACGACGCGCGCCTCGATGTCGCCGCAGCGCACCACGCCTCGCTCCGGCGTCTCGCCGAAGGTCACCACCGTGAAGCCCGGTCCCAGGCAGTTGAGGAACCAGCTTTCTTCGCCACCCAGAGTGACCGGCGCGTCCGCAGCGTTGGTGCCCGGCTTCATGTCGCCGGCAAACGAAGAACTGTCCGGCGTGTTCAGTATCGAGGCCACGTAGGGCGTCGGCAGCGACAGCCGGCCCGAATTGACCAGCGGCCGGGCAAAGGCGTGATGCTGCGCGAGGTCGAGCACGGCGTCGCGGAAATAGCCGCTCGCCCTGGTCTTCGGCGTGATGAAGTCGGTCGCGCGCGTCGAATTGAGGATATTGTCGTCGGCCGCGAAGGCGCGCTCCTCGTGATAGGTGTCGAGCAGGCTCTCTTCCGCCCTGCCGCGCAGCACGAGGTCGAGCTTCCAGGCGAGGTTGTCGATGTCCTGCACGCCGGTGTTGGCACCACGCGCGCCGAAAGGCGAGACCTGGTGCGCCGCATCGCCCGCGAACAGCACCCTGCCGTGGCGGAAATTGTCGATGCGCCGGCAGGCGAACTGGTAGACGGAGACCCATTCCAGCTCGAACTTGGTGTTCTCGCCCAGCATCGCCCTGATGCGCGGGATCACGCGCTCGGGCTTTCTCTCTTCATCCGGATTTGAGTCCCAGCCGAGCTGGAAGTCGATGCGCCAGATGTTGTCGGCCTGCCGATGCAAGAGCACCGATTGTCCACGATGGAACGGCGGGTCGAACCAGAACCAGCGCTCGGTGGGGAAATCCGCCTGCATCGATACGTCGGCGATCAGGAAGCGGTCCTGGAAGAACTGGCCCTTGAATTCGGCGCCGACCATGCGGCGCGTGTCGGAATTGGCGCCGTCGCAGGCGATCACCCATTCGGCTTCCAGGGTGAACAGGCCGTCCGGCGTCTCGATGCCGAGCTGTACGCAATCATCGTTCTGCTTCAGGCTCACCACGCGGTGCTTCCAGCGCAGGTCGATCAGCGCGCTTTCGCGGCACCTTCTGATCAGGATTTCCTCCAAATGATATTGCTGGAGGTTGATCATTGCCGGCATCTTGTGATCGGCCTCCGGCAACAGGTCGAACTGATAGGAGAGCTGGTCGCGGAAGAACACCTTGCCGACCTTCCAGCTCACGCCGCGATCGACCATGGGCCGGGCGCAGCCGAGCCGGTCCCAGATCTCCAGCGGGCGCTTGGCGTAGCACACCGCGCGCGAACCGACGCTCACCGTGTCGTTGTCGTCGAGCAGGACGACCGGGTGGCCGTGGGCGGCAAGATCGAGCACGGCGGTCAGCCCGATCGGGCCGGCGCCGATCACCACGACCGGATGGCGGCGAACCACACCCTCCGCCTGCTCCTTGGATTGCACATAGGGATAACGCGGATAGACATAGTTGCTCATGGCGGCCTCGTTGCACGCGCGAAAAAGCAATGATCTGTGGATGAGGGAGGTGCGCCGGCCTATTTGGCGTCGGCGAATTCCTTCTCATGCAGCCAGGCGGTGTGGCGCGGGGGCTTCTTGGTCCTGGCCCATTCGTTGACCATGTCGTGCGCGACCTTCTTCATGCGGTCGAGCTGGTCGGCCGTCGCCGTCCAGGTCGCGACCTCGAGGCGATGGCCGCTCGGATCGTGGAAGTAGATCGACTGGAAGATGGTGTGATCGGTGATGCCGACGACGTCGAGGCCTTCGGCTTCGGCGCGCTGCTTCACTTCCTTCAGCTCGCCCATGTCCTTGACCTGGAAGGCGATGTGCTGCGTCCAGGGCGGCGTGTTGGGGTCGCGTCCCATCGGCGGGGAGTTCGGCAGCTCGAAGAACGCGAGGATGTTGCCGCACCCCGCGTCCAGGAAGATGTGCATGTAGGGATCCGGTTCCTTGGTCGACGGCACCTTGTCCTCGGCGATGGCGCCGAGCAGGTCCATGTTCAGGACCTTCTTGTAGAAGTCGACGGTCTTCTGGGCGTCGGTGCAGCGATAGGCGACGTGGTGGATCTTCTCGATCTGCATGGCGTTGCATCTCCCTTTGCGACTTGTTGGCAAAATTAGTAACAAATATTACTATCTCGCCGCTTTGATCTGGATCAAATCGCTTCACGGCGCATCCGGGGCAGGGAGAATTCACCAGGCGCAGGGGATTTGGCCATGAAAGAGCGACCCGATCCGGCACGTGAACGCGTCCGGCACGAAGCCGGGGACAGCTCCAAGCTCGAGCTGCAGAACTACTTTCCCTATCGACTTGCCCGTCTTGCCGAGCAGGTCTCGCTCGCCGTTGCCGAAGTCTATGCAACGCGCTTCTCGCTCACCCGGCAGGAATGGCGCATTCTGGCCGCGCTCGGTGGAAGAAGCGACGTGCCGACCAAGGAGATCGGCCGCCTGACCACGCTCGACAAGATGAATGTCAGTCGCGCCATGCAGTCGCTGGAAGCGCGCGGCATCGTCAGCCGCACCCGAGATCCGAACGACGGCCGCGAGCGTATCGTGTCCCTGACGCCGTCGGGGCGCTCGCTGTATCGACGCATCGTGCCGTACGCACTCGAACGCGAAGCGACGCTGCTGTCCGTTCTGACGCCGCAGGAGGTCGCGACGCTCGACAACGCGATCTACAAACTCATGAAGATCGCGGAGAAGTTCGAGGATTGAGCGGTGTGAGCCGCCGCGCGCGGCGATGACCTAAGGTTAGGGCGCTCTGCTCCACACACATTCGGAAGCATCGCTGACGTTTTCGTCAGTCTGCCCATCAACTTCATCGTTGCAGCTTTTCGGGAACCCGACATTTGTGTTTCGTGAGGTGAGCGCTGATGCGAGTGCCGATGCGCCGCATCTGCGCGGTCCTGGAGAATTTGACGTGGCGCAATGGTCCCGAAAAAGGGACGCGCATTGTTCTGGTCAGGGCAGGGAACAACGGAGAAAGTCCATGAAGCAGATGAGTCTGCGAAAAGTTGCGATTGCAACCTCGACCGTTGCGTGTGCGGCACTGCTCTCCTTCAGCTGGTCTGAGCAGCGCGGCGTCTCGCTATCGATCGAGAATGCTCAGGCCCGGGTCGGTCGCCCCTTGACCCCGGTGAGCGTTGCGGGTGTTGCGCGCCGACAGCACCGGCGCGCCGTTTATGGAACCGGTGTCGTCGGTGCTGGTGTGGCAGGAGCCGCCGCGATCGGCACGGCTGGCGCAGTCGCCGCCGCCACTTCACCTGTTTGGGGAGGTGGCCCCTACTACACGGGTCCCAGGGCTTACCAGGCCACTTCACCCGTTTGGGGAGGTGGCGCCTACTACACAGGTCCCAGGGCCTACCAGTCATACGCGGCTGCGCCCGCTGCGAGCAGCCCCGCCTGGAACTTGACTACGGCCTACCGCGCGGGCGGTCCCTGGTACGGCCACAACGGATGGGGCGACTACAAGGCCCGCTACGGCATTGTTTGCGATCCCGGCGGCATGATCAAGGGCGGCGACGGGTTGATGTATCGCTGCCAGTAAACACGCGTGAGACGAAGGAGGCGGCCGAAGAATTGCTTCTTTCGCTCCGTCTCGGACTTCCGCGTGACCAGCACTTGGAATGTCGCAGCGCAATCCTCATGCCGCACGTTTGCAGCTGGCGGCCGGTTCAAGCAAAGCGCGGCTCCTTCGATTGAACTCCCGCTGTTCGCGATGAGGGTGCCGCGTGCTTTGCTCAGAAAAGAGTCCCGGACGGTCTCGGGGCTTCAGCCGGCATTCCCCGAAGCTTGATCCCACGGTGGATCGCGCTATATCCGGGGTCTCTCCCCTTTATCTTCACCGGGTTTTACGCATGACGACGATCGATACGGCTGTCGAGAAGCAGCCCTTTCAGGCCGAGGTATCCGAGCTTCTGCACCTCATGGTGCACTCGGTCTATTCGGAAACCGATATTTTCCTGCGCGAGCTCATCTCCAATGCTTCGGACGCCTGCGACAAGCTGCGCTACGAGGCGATCGCCCGTCCCGAGTTGATCGGCGACGGCGAGCCGCCGAAGATCCGCATCATCCCCGACAAGCAGGCGAACACGCTCACCGTGTCCGACACCGGCATCGGCATGGAGCGGCAGGAGCTGATCGACCATCTCGGCACCATCGCCCGCTCCGGCACCAAGGCTTTCGTGGCCAAGCTCAGTGAGGCCAAGGACGGCCTCGGGCTGATCGGACAGTTCGGCGTCGGTTTCTAGTCCGCGTTCATGGTGGCCGAGAAAATCGTCGTTGTCAGCCGCCGCGCCGGCGAAAGCGACGTGTGGACCTGGACCTCCTCGGGCGGTGCGGGCTTCGAGATCGCGCATGGCAGCGAGGAAGATGCCGCGCGCGTTGTCCGTGGCACCGAGATCGTGCTGCACCTGAAGGAAGACGCCAAGAAATATCTCGAGACCCACCAGATCGAGCGCATCGTCTCGGCCTATTCCGACAACATCCAGTTCCCGATCTTCCTGGTGCCGGAGGAGGGCGAGCCGCGCCAGATAAACTCGGCGAGCGCGCTGTGGCAGCGCACGAAGTCGGAGCTCAAGCCGGAGGACTACCAGCAGGCCTATAAGTCCATCGCGGGCGCCTTCGACGAACCGGCGATGACGCTGCACTACCGCGCGGAAGGGCGCTACTCCTATGCCGTGCTGCTGTTCGCGCCGTCGACCAAGCCGTTCGACCTGTTCGAGCCGTCGCGCAAGGGCAGGGTGAAGCTCTATGTGCGGCGCGTCTTCATCACCGACGATGCCGACCTGTTGCCCGCCTATCTGCGCTTTGTCCGCGGCGTCATCGACAGCGAGGACCTGCCGCTCAACATCTCGCGCGAGATGCTGCAGAACAATCCGCAGCTGATGCAGATCCGAAAAGCGGTGACCGGCCGCGTCGTCAGCGAGATCGAACAGCTCGCCGACAAGGATGCCGACAACTTCGACAAGATCTGGGAGGCCTTCGGCATCGTCCTCAAGGAAGGCATCTACGAGGATTTCGAGCGGCGCGACAAACTGCTGGCGTTGTCGCGTTTCTCCACCACGAAAGGCGAGAAGCGTTCGCTCAAGCAATACATCGCCGATTTCAAGCCCAACCAGACCGAGATCTATTTCCTGGTCGGCGACTCTCTCGATCGGCTGAAGTCCAATCCGCGCCTGGAGGCGGCCGCCGCGCGCGGCATAGAGGTGCTGCTGCTCACCGATCCGGTGGACGCGTTCTGGACCTCGGTGCCGCTGGAGTTCGAGGGCAAGCCGCTGAAGTCGCTGAGCCAGGGCGATCTCAATTTCGACCTCATCCCGCTCCTGGACGAGCACAAGGACAACAAGGACGAGGCCGCCGCCGACGAAGCGACGACGATCGCGGTCATCAAGGCTTCGCTCGGGGAGCGCGTCACGGACGTGAAGGCTTCGACGCGCCTCACCACCTCGGCCTCATGCCTCGTTGCCGACAGCCACGGTCCGAGCCGCGAGCTTGAGCGCATCCTGGCGCAGCAGAACCGCGGCATGCGCTCCAGGCCGATCCTCGAGATCAACCTGCGTCATCCGTTCGTGACCGCGATCTCGAAGGCGCAGGTCGGCTCGAAGACGGTCGACGATCTCTGTCTGCTCCTGCTCGAACAGGCCCAGATCCTCGACGGCGAGCTCCCGGAGGACCCCGCCGCCTTCGCCGCCCGCCTCAACCGGCTCGTGCTGCAGGGGGTTGGGGAGAAGGGGGCCTAGGCTTCACCAGAGTGTCGCCATTGCGAGGAGCGATAGCGACGAAGCAATCCAGTTTGCCGCCGCGGAAAGATTCTGGATTGCTTCGCTTCGCTCGTTGTCGCGCCCTCACTCCGCCGCATCCTTGAGCCGCGCCGCTTCTGCGCGCGAGGCCTCCTCGCGCTTCTTCTGCATCGAGCGCGTCAGCAGGTTCGAGAGGCGGTCGAGGTACAGATAAACCACGGGCGTCGTGAACAGGGTCAGCGCCTGGCTGACGATGAGGCCGCCGACCATGGCATAGCCGAGCGGCTGGCGGATTTCCGAGCCGGTACCGGTGCCCAGCATGAGCGGCACGCCGCCGAGCATTGCCGCCATTGTCGTCATCATGATCGGGCGGAAGCGGAGCACCGCGGCCTGCCGGATCGACTGCTCGGGGCTCATGTGATGCTCGCGTTCGGCGGCGATCGCGAAATCCACCATCATGATGCCGTTCTTCTTCACGATGCCGATCAACAGAATGATGCCGATCAGCGCGATCAGCGAGAAGTCGAAGCCGAACGCCATCAGGATCGCGATCGCGCCGACGCCCGCCGACGGCAGCGTGGAGAGGATCGTCAGCGGATGGATGTAGCTTTCGTAGAGAATGCCGAGGATCAGGTACACCACGATCAGCGCGGCGAGGATCAACAGCGGTACCGTGCTCAGCGATTGCTGGAAGGCCTGCGCGGTGCCCTGGAAGCTGGTGGCCAGCGTCGCCGGCGCGTTCAGCTCGGTAACCGCGCGCTGCACGGCGGCGGTCGCCTGTCCGAGCGCCGTGCCCTCGGCGAGGTTGAAGCTGATCGTCACCGACGGAAACTGGCCCTGGTGCGCAATCGAGAGCGGCCGCACCGGCACATTGGTCCACTCGCAGAACACCGACAGCGGCACCTGGGCTCCCGTTGCCGGCGAGCGGATATGGAGCTTGTCCAGCGTATCTAACCTGCCCTGCAGCTCGGGCAGGATCTCCAGGATCACGCGATAGGTGTTCACCTGGGTGAAATACTGCGTGACCTGGCGCTGACCGAATGCGTCGTACAGCGTGTCGTCGATCAATTGCGGCGTAATGCCGTAACGCGCGGCGGTGTCGCGGTTGATCGTCAGCTGCACCGTGGTGCCCTCGGTCTGCTGGTCGGTCGCGACATCGCGCAGTTCCGGCAGCGTCTTCATCCGCTCCAGGATCTTTGGCGCCCATTCGTTCAGCTCGGCAAGGTTGGCGTCCTGCAGCGTGAACTCGAACTGGGTCCGCGTGGCGCGGCCGCCCATGCGCACGTCCTGGGCGGCCTGCAGGTAGAGACGGGCCCCCTCGATCTGCGCCAGCTGCGGCCGCAGCCGGGCGATGATCTCCTGCGCGCTGACGTCACGCTCATGGCGCGGCTTCAGCGCGATGTACATGCGCCCGGCATTCAGCGCCGTGCCGCCGCCGCCGATGAACATCGCGATGCTGTCCACGGCGGGATCGGCCTGCACGATCCGGCTGAGCTCCTCCTGGCGCCGCTTCATCTCGGTAAAGGAGATGTCCTGCGGCATCTCCGACACCGCGGTGATCATGCCGTTGTCCTGCTGCGGGAAGAAGCCTTTCGGGATGATGACGAACAGAACGACCGAGAGCGCCACGGTGGCGAAAAAGACAACAAGCGTGGTCAGGCTGTGGCGCAGCGCAAGGTCGAGGCCGCGCTCGTAGGCGGCTAGCAGGCGATCGAACATGCGCTCGCTCCACTGGTAGAAGCGGCCGTGCCTGACCTCGTGGTGCGAGCGCAGGAAGCGCGAGGCCATCATCGGCGTCAGCGACAGCGACACCACCATCGAGACGAGGATCGCCATCGCCAGCGTCACCGCAAACTCGCGGAACAGCCGGCCGATGATGCCGCCCATCATCAGCAGCGGAATCAGCACCGCAATCAGCGATATGCTGATCGAGACGATGGTGAAGCCGATTTCGCGGGCGCCCTTGAAGGCCGCGGCGAGCGGCGGCTCGCCCTGCTCGACATGGCGGGTGATGTTCTCCACCATGACGATCGCGTCGTCGACCACGAAGCCGACCGCGATCGTCAGCGCCATCAGCGACAGATTGTTGAGCGAGAAGCCGAACACCCACATCAGCGAGCAGGCTCCCAGAAGCGCGAGCGGGACCGTGACGCTCGGGATGATCGTCGCCCAGAAGCTGCGCAGGAACATGAAGATGACCATCACCACCAGCGCGATGGTGATCATCAGCGTGATCTGCACGTCCTCCACAGCGGCGCGGATGGTGAGCGTGCGGTCGCTCATGATCTTGATCTTGATCGACGGCGGGATCGCCGCGATCAGGCGCGGCAGCTGCGCCTTGATGCGGTCGACGGTTTCGATGACGTTGGCGCCGGGCTGCTTGAACACGACGAGAAATACGCCGCGCTTGCCGTCGGCCCATGCCGCGGTCTTCATGTCCTCGGCACCCGACACCGCCTGTCCGACGTCGCGGATCCGCAGCGGTGCGCCGTTGCGATAGGCGATGATGACGTCGTTCCAGTCCTTCGCTTCCGTCAGCTGGTCGTTGGCATAGATGGTGTAGGCGCGCGTTGGGCCGTCGAGGCTGCCCTTGGGGCTGTCGGTGGTCGCGACCGCGACCTGGGTGCGCACGTCCTCCAGCGACAGGCCTTTTGCGACGAGCTTTCCCGGATCGACCTGGATGCGGATGGAGGGTTTCTGCTGGCCTCCGATGAACACCTGCGCGACGCCGGAGATCTGGCTGATCTGCTGCGCAAGCTGCGCGTCGGTGCGGTCGCTGACCGTGGTCAGCGGCAAGGTGTCGGATGTCGCCGCCAGGATCATGATCGGCGAATCGGCCGGGTTGACCTTGCGGTAGGTCGGCGGCGACGGCAGGTTCTTCGGCAGTTGCCCGCCCGCGGCGTTGATGGCGGCCTGGATGTCGTTGGCGGCGGCATCGATCGAGCGGCTGAGCTCGAACTGGATGGTGATCGAAGTCGAGCCGAGCGAGCTAGTCGAGGTCATCTGCGCGATCCCGGGGATCTGCGCCATCTGGCGCTCGAGCGGCTGGGCCACGGATGAGGCCATCGTCTCCGGGCTGGCGCCGGGCAGCGAGGCCGAGACCTGGACGGTCGGGAAGTCGACCTGCGGCAGCGGCGCGACCGGGAGCAGGGGATAGGACACCAGCCCGACGAACAGGATGCCTGCCATCAGCAGCGACGTTCCGATTGGGTAGCGGATGAACGGGGAAGAGAAGCTCTCCATGCCGAGGCCATCGGGCGGTCAGCGCATCCTCTCTCGAACAGCGGAGAGTCGCGCTCGAGAGCCGAGCACGAATGTGCGTTTCCTCGCCTGTGAAGTGTTATGCAGGCCCGGGCGCTTCGTCGCGCCCGCGCCGCCGTTTGCCTAAGCATAACCCGATCCCAAGTTCTTGGCGAACGGGAACCCGGCGCGACCCTTTGTCGACCCTGGTCGGGGGCCGCTTCTCCCTGGCTCCGGGCGCCCTTGAACCCGGTTCCCCTGCGCCCCGACCAAGGGGGCATGCCGGCCCGCCACGTTACCCGCCCGCTCAAGACCCTCGCTTTGGCGCTTGCCGTCGCGCTGTCCGCGACGTCCGTGCATGGCGCGTCCGAGGACGGCACGACGCCGGAGGCGCCGAAGCCGCCCAGGAGCCTCCTCGACATCCAGATCCCGATTCCGCACGAGCCTGACGTCGCCAACAATGGCTGCCGCCTGCGCAACTCCCCCTCCGAGAAAGAGACCGGCGCGCTCACCGAGATTCCGTTCTGGAGCCTCGTCGAGCACGACAACCTGCGCTACAGCGTCCGCCTCACGGTCGACGGGGCGGACAAGTTTGCCAAGCGCATCGCCGGGCTGGACGAGGATGCGCGCACGCTGGCGCTGCTCTATGCGCTGTGGGACCATCTCGGGCACGACGGGCTGGTCACCTTCTTCCATTCCGATCGTGCCGCTGCGGCCGCCCCGCAACTGCGCGACGCCCTGAAGCAGGCGGGCCTGACAAAAGAGTTCGACCTGTTCAGCCGCGCCATGGCCCTGGTGCGCGCCCCCGAGCAGTCCACCCGCGTCGATGCGGATAAGCCAAAGGGGTTCGACCACAAGCTAAGGGCCCTTAGCCGCGAGTTCGGCACGCGGGAGACCTTCCGGAAGACCATCACCACCTTCATCGAGGGCCGCCCCGCGCTGTGGCAGCATATCGAGGAGCTACGCGCGCGGCTGAACGATCCCGACCGGCTCACCGTCCTCACCTACGCGCTGGCGGACAGGATCGGCGACACGTGGCGGCCCTATCCGGAAGTCGAAAAGCGCCTCTCATCGCTCAGCCGCGAGCAGCGCATGCTGGCGCTGATCGCCCGCTTCAACGACGAATTCAAGAACGGCGGCGTCGACCAGTTCTTCTACAATTCGGACGGCGCGCTGGCGCCCGAGGTCCATGACGCCATGATCGAGCTCGGGATGACCGAGCAGGCGGCGATCTTCAGGGGCGGCCTCGACCTGTTCGGCAGGCCTTACCTGCGCGATACCCAGAAGCGTCGCGAGGCCTTCTTCCACAAGAAGCGCGGCAGCGAATGGGACTGGACGATGTCGCGTCTCACTGACGAGTTCTACGCCCTGAACGGCGGCCTCGAATTCCACCAGATGAAGGGCAGCATGATGGTCGTCGGCGGTCCCGGGATCGACTACGCCATGATCAGATACGCCCGCGCGCACAAGCTGGCGTGCTAGGCGACGATAGAGCGGCGAGCGTCGCCGCTACGTCCGGTCCCGCAGCGCCCGCCGCGCCGCCCGTTCATAGACGGCGATGATGATGATGCCGGGGACCAGCCCGGCAACAAGCATGAGAAAGATCGTCGCAAGCATGGCGAGAGCTCATATGCGTTGGCAACGCGCGCAAAACTGATTCGGCAAGAAGCGTAGCATCAGGCGCGCGTTCGCGTGAGAGCGCGGGTGCGGATGCGCATGTGAAACCACAGCGATTTCGCCTGATCGCTTCGCATAGGTTAATCTTCTTGCCGATTGAAACCTTGACGGGAGCTCGTCTTCCCTCTCCGGGCTCATCGCGCCCCTCAAGCGGGTCGAGACGACTGCCCTGCGGTTTCCTCCGTTGCGAGGCGCGCCCGGTCGGCCTAGATAGGCGCCAATGCATACTGGCGCGGCTGCGCGCCGCGGTCGGCTGCGAATCTGCCCGGCCGCCGATTCGAATGGAGGTTTTCATGCGCGCTCTTGCTCTCACGCTCGCGGCGGCCGCCACCATCCTGGCTGCGGCCCCGGTGCGCGCCCAGACCTACGATCCGCGCTATCCCGTTTGCATGCACGTCTATGGCGGGGTGAAGGGCGGCGGCGAGTGGATCGACTGCAGCTACATCTCCCTGCCGCAGTGCAAGGCCACCGCATCGGGCCGCGCGGCCATGTGCGGGATCAATCCCTATTACGCCGGCCCCCCGCCGCGTCGCGCCTATAGCCGGCGCGTGCCAGCCTACTAGCGCTGGGGAGATCAGATCGGTCGAATTGGAGCGGTTAATGCGCTCCCTCGCCCCGCTTGCGGTAGAGACGAGCGAAGCTCGCTCTCAGAGGGTCGGGGTGAGGGGGAGCTTCCACAGCGGCGAGAGACGATCTAGTGGAGAGTCCCCCTCACCCGAAGTTCAAGCTGCGCTTGACTTTCGACCTCTCCCGCTTGCGGGCAGGGCGATCGCATATGACGCTATGGAGGCTGTGAACGGCGCGGCCTCATGGTTCGAGACGCGCCCTAAGCGGCGCTCCTCACCATGAGGGTCCAATATTTCGCCGCGAAACAAGACCTCATCCTGAGGAGCCCGCTGAAAGCGGGCGTCTCGAAGGATGGCCGCGAAGAAACTGCCA
>NZ_JACRAW010000124.1 GCF_016213215.1 Bradyrhizobium sp.
CAGGATCCACAACAACGTCGGCAAGGGCGTCATCCCGACCCCGATCACCATGGAAGAGCTCGAGGACCTCCTGATGGAGCACGGCATCATGAAGGCGGTCGACGAATCCGTCGTCGGCAAGACCGCCGCCGAGCTCGCCGTAACGGCCTGATAACTATCATCGTGCCGGTCCGACGGGGCCGGCACGATGCTCGTTCGTCCAGGCCCGGATCAAACAGCCGAGGCGATCTCCTGATGGCAGCGCAAGCACTGCAAGCCGCACTGGAAGTGGTCTCGTCGCCGCTGTTTGATGGCATCCGCAGCGACGAACATGCCGGCATTGCGTTCTACCGCCTTCTGACGGGCTGCGACCCGGCACAGGCCGATATCCGCGACGACGGCGATTTCGATCGTCACGTGCTGGCTTCCATCCTCGCTGTCGCGGCCATGGCTGGCGGAAATCTCGCCGAGCAGGCCGGCCTGGCCGGGCACGAGCTGGCGGCCTTGCTCGCACGACATTTCCCGTTGATTCAGATCAATGCCTCGCCGCCGCTTTTGCGATCGAATTGCATCTGGGAGGACGAGGGGGCCATGGTGCGCGACCTTTTGCTCGCACAACGATCGACCGAGGGCGAAGTCGGCCGTTGGCTGGCTGCGATGATTGCGCGACGCGCGATGCAGCCGAACCATTTGTGGGAAGATCTCGGGCTGCGCGAGCGCGCCGAATTGTCCCGCCTGCTCACGCGGCATTTCGCTCCTCTGGCGGCGCGCAATGTCAGGAGCATGCGCTGGAAGCGCTTCTTCTATCGAATGCTGTGCGAGGACGATGGCCTCGTGATGTGCAGCACGCCCGTCTGCACGCAGTGCAGCGACTTCGACCTCTGCTTCGGCGAGGAGAGCGGCGAGAGCCGGATGGCGGAGCGTCGCCGGGAAATCTTGCTGAGCGCCGATAGCAGACAGGCCGCCGGCAGCTTGCAGGCCTGACAGGAATCGCAATGGACGCCTTGCCTGCCAATATCCTGACGGACGAACCGGCCGAGGTGCTCTCGGACGTCCGCCGGGAGTTGTCCGGCAGCGCTTCCCGGGCGAGCTGCGAGGCCTTGCTGCGTAGTGCCGGCCTGAAGCCGACACGGCAGCGGATCATGCTGGGAGATCTGCTGTTCTCCGGGGGCCATCGCCACGTGACGGCAGAGCAGCTCTACGGTGAAATCCTCGAAGCGAACATGCATCTGTCGCTGGCGACGGTGTACAACACGCTCAACCAATTTACCGAAGCCGGCCTGTTGCGACGGATCGGAGCCGATGGCAACAAATCCTTCTTTGACACCAACACCAGTGTCCATCCTCATTTCTACATAGAGGACGAGGACATCCTGATCGATATCCCCGAAGGACTGGTGTTCCAGCACGTACCGGCTGCCTTGCCCGGCTATGAACTGTCGCGCCTCGATGTGATCGTGCACCTGCGCCGCAAGCCGGGTGGGTAGGGGTGGATGACGCACGTCAGGATGATGACGTGCTCATAAACGCGCGATGTCTGAGGTAAAGCAGACATGCCGTCGTTAGATCTGGGGCGGCTGCAGATGACACATGAAACGCCCCCACTACGTGAGCGTCTTCAAGTCGGCCCGCGAACCATGCCACGTCCAGCTTATTCTCTAGCTCAAAGGTGCTCCGTAACAATTCTGGGTTTGCTTTTAGCGCCTCCAAGCTAATTGCCCTAAAAGACGCGGCATCGTCTAACCTTAGGCGTCGGACTGTAGCATCAGTGCTCATGCACAAGCTTTCTATCGAATATCTTCGTTGCCCTCCTAAAGCGCGCCGCCAGCGAAATCACAAGATTCTTGCCTCAAAGATATGACTGCTCCTGGCCCCACGGCGGACGTGCCCAATGACGGCTTCGATCTTTGTTTCCGAGGGCGAAGCGGACACCAAGGCTTCATCGGAAATCGCAGACTTATGAGTACACTTGAATTGCTGCTGTGCTCACTCAAGCCCTGCCGGGGACCAAGTTCGCGGCGGGGCTTTTCCACTCAAGCTCCAACCGCGTCGCCTTCCTGACGTTGTCGCATTTGCTACAAAGCGAGGGATGAAGAAAGCCTCCGTAATTTCAGTCTCTTGTCTTCCGCGCCGGGGCTGGCATGCGGGTTGCTCAGGATCAGGGGACACCTCTTTTACGGAGTCCGCTGATGGCGTTTGCCAGTCCAACGAGCTGGTCCGATGCGGCCAGGACAAG
Source organism: Bradyrhizobium sp. (assembly GCF_016213215.1). Lineage (GTDB taxonomy): Bacteria > Pseudomonadota > Alphaproteobacteria > Rhizobiales > Xanthobacteraceae > Bradyrhizobium. The sequence continues at coordinate 2,216 of NZ_JACRAW010000124.1, forward strand.
GCCCATCGTCCTGAACGATACGACGCTGCGTGACGGCGAGCAGGCGCCCGGCGTTGCCTTCACCACGGCGGAAAAGGTCGCGATCGCCAAGGCCTTGGCGCGCGCCGGCATCACCGAGATCGAGGCGGGCACGCCCGCCATGGGCCAGGAGGAAGTGAGCGCCATCCGCGCCATTGTCGAGGCGGACCTGCCGCTGACGACCATCGCCTGGTGCCGGATGCGCACCTCCGACGTCGACGCGGCGATCGAGGCCGGCGTTTCCATGGTCAATGTGTCGATCCCGTCTTCGGACGTTCAGATCGCGGCCAAGCTAAGCGGGGGCCGGCGCGCCGCGCTCGATCAGGTCAAGCGGGTGGTCGGCTATGCGCGCGACAGGGGGCTCGAGGTGGCCGTCGGCGGCGAAGACTCCTCGCGCGCCGATGTCGATTTTCTCATCAAGCTGATCGCAACGGCGAAGGCGGCGGGCGCGCGGCGTTTCCGCATCGCCGACACGCTCAGCGTGCTTGATCCCGATACATCCTGCGCGCTGATGGCCGCGCTGCGCGCCAGCACCGATCTTGAGCTCGAGTTCCACGGCCACGACGATCTCGGGCTCGCCACCGCGAACACGCTCGCCGCGATCAAGGCCGGCGCCAGCCACGCCTCGGTCACCGTGATTGGTCTCGGAGAGCGGGCGGGCAATGCGCCGCTCGAGGAAGTAGCGGTTGCGCTCAAGCAGCTCTATCGCCTCGACACCGGCGTGGTGCTGTCCGAGCTCGAGAACGTTGCTGCGGTCGTGGCGGCGGCTGCGGCGCGGTCGATTCCGCTCAACAAGGCGATCGTTGGCGAGCACGTCTTCACCCATGAATCCGGCATTCATGTCGACGGGCTGCTCAAGGACCAGCGCACCTACCAGGCGCTCGATCCGCGTCTGCTCGGCCGCTCCAATCGTATCGTGATCGGCAAGCATTCGGGGTTGGCGGCCATCACCTCGCTCCTGGCTGAGCTGCAATTGTCGGTGAGCGCGGAGGAAGCGAGAGCCATCCTGGCGCGGGTCCGCAAGCACGCCGTCGAGCACAAGGGGGCCGTGGCGCGCGATACCGTGATGGCGATCTGGCGCGAGGTGCGCGAGCGCTCGCTGCTCCACTGTGCGTGAGGCCTGGTGTCGAGCGCGCTCACGAGGCGGAGAACAGCATGACTGGTCAGAATGAACCCTCCATCAGCATCCTCGATCGCTTGAACGAAGCCTCCTCGGCCGAGGATTTCTTCGCGCTGCTCGGCGTCGACTACGATCCGAAGGTCGTCAACGTGGCGCGGCTGCATATCCTGCGGCGCATGGGGCAGTACCTGGCGGCAGAGGATTTTGCCGGCGCGCCGGAGGCGGCGGTGACGGAGCGCTGCCGGGCCGTGCTGGAACGGGCCTATGCCGATTTCGTCGCTTCCTCGCCCATGGACCAGCGGGTTTTCAAGGTGCTGAAGGACGCGGTCGCAAAGCCGAAGCAGTCTCCCACCCTCGTGCAGCTCGGCACGCTGAAGTGACATGGTAGCGTCGCGATCTGCTGCGGCATCGACGGTGCCCACCTCTCCCCGATGGGGAGAGGTGAATACCGGCAGGCACGTCGATTGAGCCAGGACCATTGAGGCAAGGGGCCACCGTCTCTGGCTTTCCGCGCCTGTCGCATTTCCTACGCATGTCGGAATCCGGTTGTCGGCTCTGGCGCCACGCAATCCATTGGCTTCGCCTTGGCAGGTGTAAGTCGCTGTATCAGCGATTGAATTTTGCAAAGACCCCAGTTGGTACGACACTTGCTGTCCTCCTGATGCCGAAGGCTAAGTCTGGAGAAACGCATGCACATTGTCGTCTGCATCAAGCAGGTCCCCGACTCCGCGCAGATCCGCGTTCATCCCGTGACCAACACGATCATGCGCCAGGGGGTCCCGACCATCATCAACCCCTACGATCTGTTTGCGCTGGAGGCGGCGCTGGAGCTTCGCGACAAGCTCGGCGGGGAGGTCACGGTTCTGACCATGGGTCCGGCTTCCGCCGAGGACTCTCTTCGCAAGGCGCTGACCTTCGGCGCCGATCGCGCGGTGCTGCTGACCGACCGCTTCTTTGCCGGCGCCGATACGCTGGCGACGAGCTACGCGCTCGCGACCGCGATCCGCAAGATCGGCACGGAGTTCGCCACGCCGGACATCGTGTTCACGGGAAAACAGACCATCGACGGCGACACGGCGCAGGTCGGTCCCGGCATCGCCAAGCGGCTCGGCCTGTTGCAGCTGACCTACGTGGCGAAGATCTCCAAGCTGGATCTGGAGGCCCGCACCATCGAGGCCGAGCGCCGCGCCGAGGGCGGCGTGCAGGTGCTGCAAACCAGGCTGCCGTGCCTTGTCACCATGCTGGAGGCCACCAACCAGATCAGGCGCGGCGCGATGAAGGACGCGTTGCGCGCGGCGCGGGCGCCGATCGTGAAATGGAGCGCGCAGGAGGCCGGCGTCGAGGACATCTCGAAATGCGGCCTGAGGGGTTCGCCGACCATCGTCAAGCGCGTGTTCGCGCCGTCGCCGCGCACCGAGAAAGCAACGTTCATCGAGCTCGCTGAGCAGCCGGCCGAGGCGTTGATCGAAGCGATCTTCCAGCGTCAGCCCAACCTCGAAGCCGAGCTCGCGACGCTGGCGCGCGGCTACTAGCGGTCAGGAGGGCGTCACATGGCTACTCAACCCAAAGCTCCCGCAGCCTCCGCAGGGCGCGCCGCGACCAGGAAGGAGCTGCCGGAGCACTTCAAGGCCTACAAGCACGTCTGGGTCTTCATCGAGCAGGAGCGCGGCCAGGTTCATCCCGTCTCCTGGGAATTGATGGGCGAGGGGCGCAAGCTCGCCGACAAGCTCAAGGTCGATCTTGCCGCCGTCGTGATCGGTCCCGAAGGCGAGGCCACCCAGCACGCCGCCGCGGACGCCTTCTGCTACGGCGCCGACCTCGTCTATCTCGTCGCCGACAAGGTGCTCGAAGGCTATCGCAACGAGTCCTACACCAAGGCGCTGACCGATCTCGTCAACAGCTACAAGCCCGAAATCCTGCTGCTGTGGGCGACCACGCTCGGTCGCGACCTTGCTGGATCGGTGGCGACCACGCTGCTCACCGGCCTGACGGCCGACTGCACCGAGCTCGACGTCGATGCCGACAACTCGCTCGCCGCCACGCGCCCGACCTTCGGCGGTTCGCTCCTGTGCACCATCTATACGCTCAACTTCCGGCCGCAGATGGCGACCGTGCGTCCGCGCGTCATGGCGATGCCGGAGCGCGTACCGCGTGACATCGGGCGGGTGATCACCCATCCGCTCGGCCTCGTCGAAGACGATATCGTCACCAAGATCCTCTCCTTCGTGCCCGACCGCGATTCCGCCAAATCCAATCTCGCCTATGCCGACGTGGTGGTGTCCGGCGGGCTCGGGCTGGGATCGCCGGAGAATTTCCAGCTGGTGCGCCAGCTCGCCGCCGTGCTTGGAGCCGAATACGGCTGCTCGCGTCCGCTGGTGCAGAAGGGCTGGGTCACGTCCGACCGGCAGATCGGCCAAACCGGCAAGACCATCCGGCCGAAGCTCTATATCGCCGCCGGCATTTCCGGCGCGATCCAGCACCGCGTCGGGGTCGAGGGCGCCGACCTGATCGTCGCCATCAACACCGACAAGAACGCGCCGATCTTCGACTTCGCCCATATGGGGATCGTCACCGACGCCATTCGCCTGCTGCCGGCACTGACGGCTGCGTTCCGCGCCCGTCTGTCGCCGCACACGCGCGACCGCATCGCGAGCTAGTACAAAGGAGCACGCCATGATCGACGAAAGGTTTGATGCCATCGTTGTCGGAGCCGGCATGGCCGGGAACGCCGCCGCGCTGACCATGGCCAAGCGCGGCCTGAAAGTGCTGCAGCTCGAGCGCGGCGAGTATTCCGGCTCGAAGAACGTCCAGGGCGCGATCCTCTACGCCGACATGCTGGAGAAGCTCGTTCCCGATTTTCGTGAGGATGCGCCGCTCGAGCGGCATCTGGTCGAGCAGCGCTTCTGGATGATGGACGACCGCTCGCACACCGGCTTGCATTACCGCTCGGACGATTTCAACGAGGAGAAGCCGAACCGCTACACCATCATCCGCGCGCAGTTCGACAAGTGGTTCTCGTCCAAGGTCCGCGAGGCGGGGGTCACGGTGCTGTGCGAGACCACCGTGACCGAGCTCGCGCAGGACGCCTACGGGAAAGTCATCGGCGTGCGCACCGACCGCCTCGGCGGCGAGATCCATGCCGATGTCGTCGTGCTGGCGGAGGGCGTCAATGGCGTGCTCGGCACGCGCGCAGGGCTGCGCGAGCGGCCCAAGCCAGACAAGGTCGCGCTGGCGGTCAAGGAAATGCACTTCCTGCCGCGCGAGACCATCGAGGCGCGTTTCAACCTCAAGGGCGATGAGGGCGTGGTGATCGAGGCCGTCGGTACGATCTCGGGCGGCATGACCGGCATGGGTTTCATCTACGCCAACAAGGAATGCATCTCGCTCGGCATCGGTTGTCTCGTCGCCGATTTCCAGCGCACCGGCCAGACGCCCTACGGCCTGCTCGACCGTTTCAAGCGCCATCCCTCGGTGGCGCCGCTGATCGAGGGCTCGGAGGTGAAGGAATATTCCGCCCATCTCATTCCCGAAGGCGGCTACAAGGCCATTCCGCAGCTCTTTGGCGAAGGCTGGGTCGTGGTCGGCGACGCCGCGCAGCTCAACAACGCCATCCACCGCGAGGGATCAAACCTCGCCATGACCTCGGGGCGCATCGCGGGAGAAGCGATCTTCCAGGTGAAGTCGCGCCGCGATCCGATGACGGCGGAGAACCTGGCGCTCTACAAGAAGATGCTGGACGAGTCCTTCGTGATCAAGGACCTGAAGAAGTACAAGGACATGCCGGCCCTGATGCACACCCAGTCCCAGAACTTCTTCCTTACATATCCGCAGCTCGTCTCGAAAGCGATGCAGAATTTCCTGCGCGTCGACGGCACGCCGAAGGTGGAGAAGGAGAAATCCTCGCTGCGCTCCTTTATCGAGGCGCGGTCGTGGACCGGACTGTTCGGCGACGCGTTCCGCTTCGCGCGCGCGTGGCGGTGAGAGAGGCAGTTATTTGTGCATGGTCTTGTCGGACAACCGGTGCCCACTCTTCCGGATCATGCGCAGGCGATGGAGAGGACCATGACCACCGAAGCATCCGTGCGTGTCGAGGACAAGCTGTTCTACAACCGTTATCTTGTCGATGCCGGGCGTGCGCATATCAAGGTGCGGCCGCACACCAAGCCCTCGCCGGAGCTTCTGGCGATGCTCAAGGCCTGCCCGGCGCGCTGCTACGAGCTCAACGTCAAGGGCCAGGTCGAGGTCACGGTCGACGGCTGCGTCGAATGCGGCACGTGCCGGGTGATCTGCGAGGAGAGCGGCGACATCGAGTGGAGCTATCCGCGCGGCGGCTACGGCGTGCTGTTCAAGTTCGGCTGATGACGCGGCCGTGAGGTTGGATTGAGGTGCCGCGAGCCGGGCCGGCATTGTTGCTCAGGCAGGATTTTGAGCTCGGAGGCCATCGGTCATATTGCCGGCGGCATTGTCGATTCCGGTCAGCATTCCTCAGTCGCCTTGCGCCAACTTTATGGTGGAGACAGGCCATTTGCCTTCATGGCCTCTGATCGAAATCCGCAAGCCATGGAATTCGTCGAGCCAAATACTTTCCACGGTCCCGGCCTTGCCGTCGGTCAGGATCACTGCTTTGCCAAGAAGCTCGGCCTGAGCCAGATCGAACTCGGCGAGGATTGTAGACGCGCGCGCCTTGGCGTTTGGCATGGACTGGGCTCTGCTGGCGAGACTGGCTGCCATCTCACACGAAGGTGTGCAACTCGTGGCACCTGCGCGGCAACAGCGTGTCAGCAGTTCCGAACGCTCTTAGGCCGCGACGGAGATAGCCTGTGCGTGATGCCGCTCGACGAATTCCCTGAGATGGTCGGGCACTGGCATGCCGTCCACGTCGGAGCGAATTTGAATTTCTTTGGCGATCTCGTTCGAGAGGTCCTTTGACCAGTGCTCCAATGTATTGAAAGCAAACACCCGAATGGGGTCGTTGAACTGACCAGCCATGAGCTCGACGATCACAGTCTCGAGATCGGACCGCTCGATTTCGATCTCGTGACATTCATTGCCCCGCCAGAAGCCGTCAACGACGAGGTAGACTGTCTGATCAGCGCCAAATGGGACGGCCGTAGGTGTCCAGCCGGTTCGCATATGAACCTCCAAACAACACGGAATTAAAGCGCGGCAACCCACATTGGTTCCCTGCAACGATGTCGTGGTCCAGCAAATTCCCGCGATGTTTTGCGGGCCGGTTCCGATGACTATGGGGCGCGCCGGAACGCTGAAGCCGTCTCCCGCCGCATTCCTCACCTCATCCAGGAGGCGGGTGCAGGCTCGTGGTCCGGGCCCTCGCTCATTCGTGCTCCCATCGCGCGAGCACCGTATTCTGCGAAAATGCCGCCGGTGATGCCGGCGGCATTGATTGATCGATGTGCTGATCTACTCCGCCGCCATCGACAAAGCGGGCGTGCCGGCTTCGATGGCGACCGCGACCGACTGGATGATCGCGGCAAAGCGCACGGCGGTGTGGATCGTCGTCGACGAAACGCCGGCTTCCTTGAGCGCCTTCTCATGGGCGTCGATGCAGGCGCCGCAGCCGTTGATCGCGGAAACCGCCAGCGACCACAGTTCGAAATCGGCCTTGTCGACACCGGGATTGGCGATCACGTTCATGCGCAGCCGCGCCGGCATGGTGCCGTATTCCTTGTTCGAGGCGAGGTGGACGAAGCGATAATAGACGTTGTTCATCGCCATCACCGAGGCCGCCGCCTTGGCCGCCGCACTCGCGGCCGGCGTCAGCTTGTCGGCGGCGAGCGCCTCCATCGCCACGGCCACGGTCGGGTTGCGCGATGCGACCGCTACGGCAACAAACAGCCCGTACTTGGTCTGCTGGCCCAGGCTCTCATCCGACACCATGGACGTGAGGTTGAGCCTCACGTCCTTGGCGAAGTCCGGAATCTGGTTCTTCAGTTGCTCGATCGGCATGACGGCTCAGGCCACCTTGAGCGTCGCGCCGCCGACCTCGCGGTTGCAGGGGCACAGCTCATCGGTCTGTAGCGCGTCCAGTACCCGGAGCGTGTCCTTCGGATTGCGGCCGACGTTAAGGTTGGTCGCATAGACGTGCTGGATCGTGTTATCGGGATCGACGACGAAGGTATAACGGTAAGCAACGCCGTCCGGCGAGCGCACGCCGAGACCGTCCACCAGCGTGCCCTTGGTATCGGCAAACTGCCAGATCGGCAGCTTGTGCAGATCCTTGTGGTCGCGCCGCCAGGCCAGCTTGCAGAACTCGTTATCGGTCGAGCCGCCCAGCACCACCGCGTCGCGGTCCGCGAAATCCTTCGACAGGCGGGCAAACTCGGCGATTTCGGTGGGGCAGACGAAGGTGAAGTCCTTCGGATAGAAGAAAATGATCTTCCACTTTCCTGGAAAGCTGCTTTCGGTCAGCGTCTCGAAGGCGCTCTGGCCTTTTTCTTCCTGGACCTCAAATCCGGGCTTTACGCCAACGATTTCGAACGATGGCAATTTACTTCCAATTCCGAGCATCTTGTCCTCTTTGAAATTCGATCGCACTTGCATGCGATTTGCTAGCAAGCGATATGCCATTCATTGGCATCAAGCAATTGTTGGATGCGTGACGATCCGATCTGGTTCGACGGATGGAGTCATAAGGCGCTCGCGTTGAGCACGCGGCGTACTAAGATTCTCGTGGACGGGAAAAGCAAGGATCGAGAACTGAAGCCACGCGCGAAACATTTTGCCGGGTCGGTATTTTTACTGAAGTCACCACCACCGCTCATGTGTGAAGATCGGCCTGGTCTGACGGCATCTTCGGCAATCACCAGCGAGCTGTCGACGATCTTGCCCTAAAAATTGGCGACAATGTCTTGGCGGTGATCAAGTCCTCCGATGTGACGACCGGAAAATTACGGGCGCCTCAGCTCCGGCACGCTCTTCGCGCATGCGTGCCATGCGCGAAGAGAGGTCCAGCCACCATGCCTCGATGACGCTGCGATCGCACGCCAACGTCGTGCCGATGCCGCCAGTGAAGGTCTCCCACAAATCGAAGCATTTTTCCGGGACGGCAGTCAGCAGGGGAATACCTGCGGTGATGGTCTCGGCAAACTCGCTGCGTAAGCCGCGGCCGGATGCCTCCTGTTTGGAGAATTTGTTGATGACGACGAGCGCGACGTCTTCGCGAATCGCGCGGGCGATGGCTACGGACGCCTCGGCAAGGCCGCCAGGGTCGAGCTTGCAGGACATGGCGCCGCTGCCCAGCGGCTGGCAGATGGAAACTTCCTGCCCGGTCAACAGGTCGATCGCCTGCATCCCGACCTGGCACCCGCTGCCGTCCTTTATGTTGCGCTGAACGATGCCGCCGATGCGCTCGCCCTTGCTCACCAGGCCCTGAGCGAAGTCGGCGAGCAGGGTATCGACGTCGTCCTGCGAACGATAGAGAATCGCCGCCACGCGATTGGGATCGATCGCGGTTAGATCCATGATCATGGCGTGATCCTCGACTGGTTGACGTATCGCTTCCCGTTTCCCTGCGTCGGAGCAACTCCGTGCCGCTACGGTGGCCGGCTGTTCTCGGCCTCGCCTCAATACCACTTAAGTCTATCCGAAATGGCCGGTCTACGCCACGATTCAAAACCGAGCGGCGGGATGTCGAGGATCGACGGCCGCGGGAAGCGGGCGCTCAATGGGAGCAAGCGGACGCGTTCGAAGGTGCTCGACGATTTCGCGTCCAGCATCCGAGCCTTCGACCGAGGAAGGCAAAGCCTATTCTGCGGCGCGTGTGCCTACGCCCGCGATTCCGGCAGCATCCTGAGCAGCGTGCGGTCTTTCAGGATGTAGTGGTGCACCAGTGCCGCGGCGGCGTGTAGCACGACCAGGATCAGGAGGACGTTCACCAGTACCTCGTGCACTTCCCCCATGTTGTGCGCGAAGGTGCGGTCGGCCACCCAAGGGGAGGCGATCTCGAACAGCCCGAAGATCGACAAGGCCTTGCCGCGGGCGAACAGCGCCACGATGCCGAGCGCGGGAATGGCAAAGAGCAGCGCATATATAATGTAGTGGACGGCCTGTGAGGCCCATTCGGTCCACTGGCCGAGCGTCGATTCTTCCGGCGCCGGCGGCGGATCGGCGAAGCGCCAACACAGGCGCGCGACGGCGAAGGCGATAATCGACAATCCGAGCGTCACGTGGGCGAAGATGGCTGCGTCGCGGGGCGGGCCCTTCGGAAACGCGTCGCTGAACTCGCCGGTGAGCCATGAAACGACGATCAGCGCCAGGACCAGCCAGTGCAGCGCCATGGCGACGGCGCCATAATGTTGAGACGAGTTGCGTATCTGCATGATCAAGCTCCTGCGCGAGACTCTAGGTGCGCCGTGCGCTCGACAGCGTTGACGCAAGTCAATATGGACGAATTGTAACGCGCGGCCTTGCGCGGAGACGATGCTCGATCAACGAATCGAAAGGTGCGATGGCGATCCGATCGAGTTTGATCAAGCACTGTTGATGGGCGGAGATCAGTCAAAACAATCCATGGCCGAGCCATACGCCGGCCCAGGCCGCCGCGACGACCAGGACGAGCCCCGGAATCAACCGCCAGGCAAATTGCGATCCGCCGCTTGCGACGGCCGCGATGATCTTGCTGACGGTGTTGGTCGATACAGCCGCCAGGATGGGGATCACGGTGTCGGCAGCGCTCATCTTGCCTGACGCCGCGAGCGCGGCGATAGCGATCGCCGGTGAATGGGTGTCGGCAAGGCCGGCGGCCGCCGCGCCGATGACGACGCCGATGTCTCCGAACGTATCGCGCAAGACGGCGGAAACGAACATGACGGCCGCTATCGTCACGGCAAGCGTCAGCGCGGCGGGCACGCTGAAGGCGCGTCCCGGCTTCAACTCGGCAGCTTTGGCCTGCCGTGCCGCGCGAATTGTGAAGATCGCGCCGTAAAGCGCGGCGGCAACGCCTGCGCACAGCAGCGGCCATAACATAGCGTGCAACACCGGCAGGCTGGTGGCGCCGATCAGCAGCGTGAGCTGGATGATCGTCGCGACCGTCGACAGCACGGCGCCTGCCGTGGCTGCTCCAAGCAGTTCGGGAGCCTTGCGGCTCTGCGCCCCCATCGCGGCGATGGTCGCAATGCTCGACACGAAGCCGGAAGCAAACCCGGCGACCGGAAGCCCGGCGCTGGGGCCGAGCAGGCGGATGGAAACATGTCCGACGGCTCCGATCAGCATGACGAGAATGACAATCGTCCAGATCGTGCGTGGATTGAGCACGTCGTAGGGCCCGATCGCCTCGTTTGGAAGCAACGGCAGGACGACCAGCGTGGCGCTGGCGAAGATCAGGCCGTCCCTGACTTCGTCCTCGCTGAGCACCGAGCGGACAAAGTTGTGCAGCGGCGTGCGCGCGGCGAGCAGAACGGCGAGCGTAACCGCGATGCCGGCTGCCAACGTAGGCTGCTCCATGGCAAGGCCGCCGAGCAGGACCGTGAGCACGAGCGCAACTTCGGTCGTCAGTCCGACGTCCTCGCTGGTGGATCGCCAATAGGCGACTGCGCTGAGGACGAAGACGCCTCCAACGACGACCGCCAGCAAGGGCGCGCCGCCCAGGATGAAGCTGATGGCGCCGGCGAGCGAACTTGCCGCGAAGGTGCGCAGGCCCGCGACGAGGCGCGTCAATCCTTCGTTCTTGCGGCGCTCGCGTTCGAGCCCGATCAAAAGACCGATGCCGAGCGCCACGCCGATCCTCAAGACCACGGAATCAATCATCGGTAACAACCCTCGCGGTGAGGCAATGGTGGGCGAGGCAGGGTTCAGGCAGCATCGGCAGCTTCCGCCGATCTGGCACGCCAGATATCCACCAGTGTCAGGGTGATTGTGACGAGGAGGGGACCGAGCACGATTCCGGTGGTGCCGAGCGCGAACAGTCCGCCGACCACGGCAATGAACGACAGCATCGTATGCATCCCAAGCTTGTTGCCGACCAGCATCGGATAGATGACGTTGTCGACGAGCCCGATCACGACGGTACCCCAGACCGCCAGCACCACGGCCGACTGGTAGCTTCCGGTCAGGGCCAGGAAGGCCGCCGTCGGAGCCCAGATCACGAACGCGCCGAGGAAGGGCACGATGGCGAGGATCGCCATCAGCACGCCCCAGAACACGGGAGCAGGCAGGCCCAGCCACCAGAACATCACCCCGCCGAGGCTGCCCTGGAGCGCGGCCACCGACAGCGTGCCGATCACGGTCGCGAAGATCGTGTTGGTCACGCGCTCGGCAACGCGCGAGAATTCGGCATCCGACAATGGCGACCGCAGTCGCACGGCGTTCTTGATCGTCTCCCGGTCGCGCAGCAGGTAGAACAGGAAGAAGAAGGTCAACAGCAGGTTCAGGACACCGGTGAACGACGCGCGGACGATCGAGCCGCTCCAGTTGGTAAAGGTAGTGGTCAAGCCTTGCATCACCTCGCGCAGATTGATCCGGTCCTCGATCCATTGCAGCGCCTGGGCAATCCAGGCATGCGCGCTCAGCGCCTCCTTCAAGTTCTCCTTCTCGAGCATCGGCCCAATCACCGCGGCGCTGCGCACCGCCTCGGTGAGAAGCGTCCCGATGACGAGAATGGTCGGAACGACCGCGATACCGGCGGTGAGGGTGACCGTGGCGGCCGCCGCCAGACCGGGCGACCTGACCCGTCTCCTGATCGCCTCGTTGAGCGGCCCAAACAGCACGGCAAGCGTCAGGGACCAGACGATTGCGGCCAGAAACGGCCAGGCCACCAGCGCGCAGAGAACCGCGCCGGCCGCGATGGCCGATATCAGGACCGCCGACGACAAGCTCCGTTTCGTGATGCGGGGCAACTCAAGCATGGTTCGCTCCGGCGGCGTTCAGTGGACCGGATATCATCGATGCGTGTCGAAACAATCAACATGGATCGGGCCGGCCGAACGACGTTGATTTGCGTCAAGCGCAAGTCGGATGCAGTCGCGCGATCGGGATTCAACTCTAGCCCGCCCCATCCCACTGTCACCGCGTTCCACTGTCGCGCCCCCCCACATCGGTCCCCGTCGTTGCCCGCGAAAGCGGCGCTCCACGATCCCAGAAACGCCAATGACTGACCCAACGGATAACGCCGCCTGCATCGGCCATGGCAGCGGAGCAAGACGCTCGGACCTGCCCGACGTCGGGCAAATCACCCCAAAACCCGTCAAGCCCCCGCGGCAAAAATATTTCTCTTTTACCGAATTCGGATTTGGCGTATAGATCGCCCGTCCCGCCCGGTGCGAGGGGCGTACGCGTCGTCACGAAACGCGGGCCGGGATGCGGTGGACGCGGCAGCGTCGGCGCGCAAGGTGTGAGCCACAGGGCGGTTTTCCGTGAGTGGTTTGCGGCGCGCAAGACGAACGGCGCCAATGCGTACGGCAAAACCGTGTGGTCCTGGCTGCCTTTGCTGCAGTCAAGCTTCCCGCGGAGGCGCTTTTAGCCCAACCGGGCGTGAGGCGTCGTCAATTCGCGGGGCGACGGTGACAAGAAGGAATTCGTCGCCGGGGAGAGCACGGCATAAGCCGTAAAGCCACTGCGCAGGGAAGGCCGGGTGTCGTCGGCTGTACCTGTATGCTCGTGTGCGCCTTCTTTGCGCAGACTGCACACGAGACCGCGGGTGCAGCGGGCACCCGGTCTTCCCTGCGCCCTCTGTTCGAAGAGGGTGAGGAGATCAGGCAAAACTCGGACGCAATGCGCCGCGAGAAGGCGAATTCGTGCCTCATGCGTCA
>NZ_JACRAW010000125.1 GCF_016213215.1 Bradyrhizobium sp.
CATGATCGGTTTTGGCCTCACCGCGCCGATGGCGACGCAGATCCTTGCCATCGGCGGCGTGGCGATGGCCCAGAGCCCGTCATTGTACAAGCCGACCAAACGTGGCGGTGGCGGCGCGCTCAAGCTGCTGTGGTGGCAGGGGCCGACGCTGCTCAATCCGCATTTTGCCACCGGCACCAAGGACCAGGACGGCTCGCGCCTGTTCTACGAGCCGCTCGCCTGCTGGGATCCGGACGGCAATCTCAAGCTCGTGCTGGCTGCCGAGATGCCCTCGATCCAGAACGGCGGTCTTGCCGCCGACGGCAAGTCGGTGATCTGGAAGCTCAAGCCCGGCGTCAAATGGCACGACGGCAAGCCTTTCATAGCGGATGACGTGGTGTTCACCTGGGAATACACAGCCGATCCCGCCACCGCCACGGTGACCACGGCGACCTACCGCGACATCAACGTTGAAAAGGTCGACGATCTCACCGTCCGCATCCTTTTCAAAAAGCCGACTCCGTTCTGGGCCGACGCCTTTGTCGGAGCTACGGGCAGCATCCTCCCCAAACATCTGTTCGCCGACTACAAGGGCTCCAAGTCCCGCGAAGCCCCCACCAATCTCGCGCCGGTCGGCACCGGTCCCTACAAGTTCGTCGAGTTCAAGCCGGGCGATCTCGTGCGCGGCGTGATCAATCCCGACTATCACATGCCCAACCGTCCCCATTTCGACACGCTCGAAATGAAGGGTGGCGGCGATGCGGTTTCGGCCGCGCGTGCCGTGATCCAGACCGGCGAGTACGATTTCGGCTGGAACATCCAGGTCGAAGACGACGTCCTGCTCCGCCTGGAAAAGGGCGGCAAGGGCAAGACCATTTATGCGGTCGGCGGGGATACCGAGTTCATCGCGCTGAACTTCACCGATCCCAACACCGAGATCGACGGCGAGCGCTCCTCGATCAAGACCAAGCATCCCTTGTTCTCCGATCCGGTGGTGCGCAAGGCGCTCTCACTGCTGGTCGATCGCGAGTCCGTCAAGAAAGCCATCTACGGCCGCGCCGGGCGCACCACCGGAAACTTCCTCAACGGCCCCGAGAAGTTCGTCTCCAAGAACACTACATGGGAGTTCAACATCGAGAAGGCGGCGAAGATGCTGGACGACGCCGGCTGGAAGCCCGGTGCGGATGGCATCCGCGAGAAGGACGGCAAGAAGCTGAAGCTCCTTTATCAGACCGCGATCAACGGTCCGCGCCAGAAGACCCAGGCCATCGTCAAGCAGGCCTGCCAGAAGGCCGGCATCGACGTGGAGCTGAAGTCGGTCGTTGCCTCGGTGTTCTTCTCCTCCGACGTAGCCAACCCCGACACCTACGCCAAGTTCTACGCCGACATCGAGATGTTCCAGATCCCGATGAGCCAGCCCGATCCGACCCAGCACATGCGTCGCTTTGTCTCGGCGAACGTGTCGAAGAAGGAGAACAAGTGGCAGGGCCAGAATTTCCCGCGCTTCGTCAGCAAGGAGTACGATGCCGCGATTGCGGCGGCGGAAGGCGAGATGGATCCGGTCAAGCGGGCGGCGCTCTACATCAAGGCCAACGACATCCTGATCGGCGAGACCGTGTTCATCCCGGTGCAGCACCGCCTTAAGGTCGAGGTCTGCTCCAACTCGCTGCGCCCGGTGGTCAGCGGCTGGGCCAACGAGACGGACAATCTGTTCGACTGGTATCGGGAGGAATGATTACGCGGGCGTAGCTGGGTGTTCCCCTCATGACTCAGTATGTCCTGCGTCGCCTGCTGATCGCCATCCCGAGCCTGCTCGGGATTTCGCTCGTTCTGTTCACCGTGCTTGCGCTCGCCCCCGGTGATCCGTTCTCCGAGCTGGCGACCAATCCGAACGTGCCGCCCGAAGTGCAACTTGCGCTTCGGACCAAGTTCGGCCTCGACGATCCGGTCCATCTTCGCTACCTGCACTGGCTCTCCGCCATGGCGCAGGGAGACTGGGGCTTCTCCTTCGTCAGCCGCATGAACGTGGGAGCGCTCATCCTGCAGCGCCTGCCGGCCACGATTTATGTGATCGGCTCGGCGCAGCTCCTGGCGCTGCTGATCGCGATCCCCGTGGGCGTCTATGCCGCAACGCGGCCCTATTCGCTGTTCGATCAGATCGCCAACACGCTCGCCTTCATCGGCTTCTCGCTGCCGACGTTCTTCACCGGCATCCTGTTCATCCTGATCTTCTCGATCACGCTGGACTGGCTGCCTTTCGTCTATTCCACCGACATCAAGGCGACCGGCGTGCGTTGGCTGATCGAGCAGATAAGGCAGGCGATCATGCCGGTGATGGTGCTCGGCCTGTTCCAGGCGGCCGCCATGACCCGCTACGTGCGCTCGGCGATGCTGGACGTGATCCGTCTGGACTACGTCACGACCGCCCGCGCCAAGGGCCTCGGCCAGGCCAGGGTCATCGTCAAGCACGCGATGCGCAACGCCATGATCCCGGTCGTCACCCTGGTCGCGCTGCAGATGCCGGCTGTGTTCGGCGGCGCCATCGTCACCGAGCAGATCTTCCGGATACCGGGCATCGGCTCGCTGCTCATTTCCTCCATTCTCTCCAACGACACGCCGGTCGTGATGGCCGTAACCTTCGTTTTTGCTTGCCTTGTGGTGCTCTTCAACCTCATCGCGGATGTCCTTTATGGCTGGCTTGACCCTCGCATCTCCTTCCGCTGAGCGGCGGGTCTATTCGCCATGGCGCGAGACCTGGCGGCGCTACCGCCGCCACAGGCTTGCCGTGGTCAGCGCGTTTCTGCTCCTGGTTCTGGTTTTGGCTGTGGTTGCCGGCCCCTTCCTGTGGCGGGTCTCGATCAATGACATCGATATCGTGGCGGGCCTCCAAGGCCCCTCGCTGGCCCATCCCTTCGGCACCGACGACCTCGGCCAGGACATTCTCGCCCGCATGATCTATGGCGGACGTATCTCGCTCGCGGTCGGCCTTGCCGCGATGATGGTCTCCGTGCTCGTCGGCACGCTGATCGGGGCGCTTGCGGGCATGTCGCGCGGCGCGCTCGGCCACGCCTTGATGTGGCTCACCGACCTATTCCTGTCGCTGCCGCAACTGCCGCTCCTGCTTCTCCTCATCTATCTGTTCCGCGACGGGCTGAAGACGGTGTTCGGGCCGGAGGGCGGCATCTTCATCCTCATCGTGCTGGTGATCGGCGGCCTGCGCTGGATGCCGGTCGCCCGCCTCGTGCGCGCCCAGTTCCTGTCGCTGCGCGAGAAGGAATTCGTCGAAGCCGCCCGCGCACTCGGCGCCAGCCCCGTGCGGCAGGTGGTCCGACACATCCTGCCCAATGCGGTCGGACCGGTGATCATCGCCGGCACGATCGACGTCGCCGCCGCCATCATCGCCGAATCGACGCTCTCCTTTCTCGGTCTCGGCTTTCCGCCCGACACGCCGACCTGGGGGCGCATCCTCTTTGACGCCAAGGACTTTCTCGACATCGGCCCCCACTGGGCCCTGTTCCCGGGCGGCGCGATCTTCATCGCGGTCGTCGCCATCAACTTCATCGGCGACGGCCTGCGGGACGCGCTCGACGCGCGAAAGGTGATCTGATGGCGCCCTTGCTTGAGATCAAGGGCCTCAAGACCCACTTCGCCACCGACGACGGCATCCTCCAGGCCGTGGACGGCGTGGACATCACCATCAACAAGGGCGAGACGCTGTGCGTGGTCGGGGAATCCGGCTGCGGCAAGACCGTCACGGCGATGTCGATCCTGAAGCTGATCGCGATGCCGCCGGGCCGCATCGTCGAAGGTCAGATCGTGTTCGAGGGGCGCGATCTCGTGCCGCTGACCAGCGACGAACTCGACGACGTCCGGGCCAAGGAGATCGGCTTCATCTTCCAGGAACCGATGACTTCGCTCAATCCGGTGCTGACCATCGGCGAGCAGATCGCCGAGAGCCTGCGCCGCCACGAGGGGCTATCGCACAAGCAGGCGCTCGCGCGCACGGTGGAAATGCTTAAGCTGGTGCAGATCCCCAACGCCGAGAAGCGCGTGCACAACTATCCGCATCAGTTCTCGGGGGGCATGCGTCAGCGCGTCATGATCGCCATGGCGCTGGCCTGCAAGCCCAAGCTCGTCATCGCCGACGAGCCGACCACCGCGCTCGACGTCACCATCCAGGCGCAGATCCTCGATTTGCTGCAGGACATGAAGGATCGCTTCGGCATGGCGGTGATGCTGATCACCCATGCCATGGGCGTGGTTGCGGAGACCGCGCAGCGTGTCGTCGTGATGTATGCCGGCAAGGTCGTGGAAGAGGCTCCCGTCGAGGAGCTGTTCGGAAATCCGCACCATCCCTACACCCAGGGACTGATCCGCTCCATTCCGCGCATCGATCTCGATGCCGGGCACAAGACCCGCCTCGAGACCATCGGCGGCACCGTGCCGACCCTGATCAATCCCGCCCCCGGCTGCCGCTTCGCGCCGCGCTGCCGCCATGTCATGAGCATCTGCATCGAGCGGGAGCCGGTGCTGC
>NZ_JACRAW010000126.1 GCF_016213215.1 Bradyrhizobium sp.
GTAGTAGACCTCCTGCGGCCACAGTTCGATGAAGAAGAAGTAGAAGCGGCGATGCGGGAAGTCGACGAGCACGGCCTGGTCGGGCAGGCCGGGCCCGCGATTCCAGCGCACGAACGGCAGGAAGTAGTAGACGCCGAGGGTAATGCACAGAACCGCCCACTTGATGCGGCGAAACCGGCCGTGGACCGACTGCGGATAGACCTTCTTGCGCTTCTCGTAGAGCGGGCCTTCGATGAAGGTGTCGTCGGTCATTGCCGTACTTCCTTAGTCCGTTTACCGCGATCGTTCAGGAGAATGCACAGCCGCCGCGCAAGCCGAGCTTCTTGAAGATGACGGCGGCCGGGCAGAACCCGGTGAACGAGGCCTGGATCATGTTGAGGCCGGCAAAACCCGTCAGCAGGTACCAGTAGGGGCTGACGAAATATCCGAGCGTGAGCCCGAGCAGGACGACTAGACCTGCGAAGGCAAGAACGGCTTTATCGAGATTCATGGCATTCTCCTTTGTTGGGGTGATGAGGAACGGGTGAGGCCGGCCTCTGTCCAGGCGATGATGCTGCGCGCATCCATTGCGCCTGCGTGGCGGGCGACCTCGCGGCCGCCGCGCATCAGGAGCAGGGTGGGGATGCCGGTGATACCCAGGCGCGAGGACAGGGTCGGCGCGTTATCGGAGTTGAGCTTCAGGAGCCGAACCTTGGGCTCGAGTTGCTGCGCGGCGCGTTCGAACATCGGCGCCATCGCGCGGCAGGGGCCGCACCAGGGCGCCCAGACGTCGACAAGAACGGGAATGTCGCTGTGCGCGACATGACGGCCGAAGCCTTCCTCGTCGACCTCGAGGGGATGGCCGGTAAACATCGATTGATGACAGGAGCCGCAGCGGGCGCCCTCCGGCGCCCGCTCGGGCGGCAGGCGGTTGATCTTCCCGCAATGGCCGCAGACGATCTGGTGCGAGTCGCTCATGTTCCTGTCCGGACCTCCTTCACCTTCGCGATGTTGAGCCTGTCGAGAAGGAAGCGCTCATAGAACGGCTCGCTCTCGCCGTGCCGGATCTTGCGAATGAAGTACTTTTCGAAAGCGACCTTGGCGTAGTGAACCCATTTGCCCTTCGACGACCAGTTTACGTTGCGGGGCGGGATCTGCGGCTGCGCGATGAAGGCGATGCCCGAATCGCCGAAATCGGCAAGGCAGATGGCGTTCCAGGTCGGCTGCGCGTGCGGCGCCTCGCCCTTCAGGAGGGCACCGATGTTCCTCGCGGCGGCCGTCACCATCGATTCGATCATGAAGCCTGTTTTCGGCACGCGGACCGGTACCGGTGTTGCGCCGACCGGTGCGATCGCCACGCAGACGCCGACCGCGAAAACGTTGGGAAAGTCCGTGTTGCGCTGATACTTGTCCACAATGACGAAGCCGCGCGGGTTGGTCAGCTTCTCGATGCCGCGAACCGCTTCGACGCCACGGAACGCCGGGAGCATCATCGAATAGGCAAACGGCAGCTCGTGGGTTCTGCGCACCGATCCTTCTTCGGTGATCTCCTCGACGAACATCTTGCCGGCTTCGACACTCTTTACCCGGGCGTTGGTGATCCACTTGATGTGCTTCTCGCGCATCCCGCTTTCGAGCAGGCCGTTGGTGTCGCCGACGCCGTCAAGGCCGAGATGGCCGATATATGGTTCGGAGGTGACGAACGTCATCGGGACCTGATCGCGCAGCTTGCGGCGACGCAGTTCGGTTTCCAGGATGAACATGAATTCGTAAGCCGGGCCGAAACACGAGGCGCCTTGCGCCGCACCGACGATGACGGGCCCGGGATTGGCCGCCAGCCGGTCGAACGCTTCCTTGGCTTGCACGGTGTGGTCGACGTGGCAGACCGATTGGGTGTGGCCCTGTGGCCCGAGGCCAGGGATCTCGTCGAAGGCCAGCTCAGGTCCCGTTGCGATGACCAGATAGTCATAGTTGATCGACGTGCCGTCACCGAGTTCGACCCGGTTCTCCGCCGGATGCACGCGCCTGGCGCCCTGCGTCAGCAGCCGAATCCCCTTGCGCTTCATAACCTCTGCCAGGTCGATCTCGATCTCGTCGCGTTTGCGCCAGCCGATCGCAACCCAGGGATTCGACGGGACAAAGTGGTAGACCGTACCTTGCGAGATCACGCTCAAACGATCTCCCTTCCGCAGTTGCGGGAGTAATTCATAGGCCATCAGCGTACCGCTCAGGCCGGCTCCGATTACGACAACTTCAGCCATGGGAATCCTCCGGTAAACAAGCAGTTTCGCCAGTTGGATTCTGGCTGTTTCGCTGCCGCTTGACGATATATGCTAAGATGCGTATATACGCAAGTATGAAAATAGACACCGGAGTCATGGAGCGTGCGGCGGACGAGGCGAGCGACCTGCTGAAGGCGCTTTCCAACCGGCATCGCCTGCTGATCATTTGCCAGCTGATCGAGGGCGAACGCTCGGTCGGCGAGCTCGCCGAATTTCTCAATCTCCGCGATTCCACCGTGTCCCAGCATCTGGCGCTCCTTCGCAAGGAGGACCTGGTGTCGGCCCGTCGCGATGCGCAGACGATCTACTATTCGATCGCCAGCGATCCGGCGCGCGAGATCCTGAAGACGCTGTATCAAGCCTATTGCGCGCCGAAGTCCCAGAGGACGAAGCGCACACTATGAACGGTGAAGTCGCGGCTTGTTGAGCAAGATCAACGAGCGGCTCTGAATGTCGATAAATATGGAAAAGGCACCAGGTGCCGTGAAGATGGTTCCCATGAAGATACGAATGGCGCCCACAAGCGTAGCGAGAATGCTGGTCGTGTTGGCCGCGGCGAGCCTGGCTTCAGGTATCGCCGGCGCCGAGACGCTGACGGTGGAGCAGCGCCCGGTGGCCGATGAAAAGGCGGTGTTCGCAACAGTGGAGAGCATCAGCGTGGTTCCCGCGCGCGGCCGCATCGGCGGCACCGTCGTCGACCTCAAGGTCCGGGAAGGCGACCACGTCACCAGCGGCCAGGCGATCGCGTCGATTGGGGACGAGAAGCTGGTGCTGCAAATGAAGTCGCTGGATGCGCAGATCGAGGCGCTGCACGCGCAGTCAAACCAGGCGCAGATCGACTTTTCCCGAATTGAGGGTCTGGTCGAACGCGGCATCATGCCGCGTGTCAAGCTCGACGAGGCACGGACATCGCTGAACGTCGCGGAGAACGGCCTGCGCGCGAAGACCGCCGAGCGCGCGGTGGTCAACCAGCAGCTCAGCGAGGGCCAGGTGCTGGCGCCGTCGGACGGACGTGTGCTGAAGAAGCTCGTCGCGGTCGGTTCCGTCGTACTGCCGGGCGATCCGATCGCCACCATCGCGCAGCAGAATTTCAAACTGCGCCTGCGGGTGCCGGAACGGCATGCCCGCTTTCTGAAGGCCGGCGACAGGGTTCGCATCGACGGGGCCGAGCTCGGCCAGCAGGCCGCGAAATGGGGCGTCATCGATCTCGTCTATCCGCAGGTCGAGGAAGGGCGCGTCGTCGCCGATGCCATTGTGGAAGGTCTTGGCGAATACTTCGTTGGCGACCGGCTGCGGGTGTGGATTTCCGGCGGTCAGCGTTCAGCGTTCGTAATTCCGGCAAGCTTCGTGAAGACCCGGTTCGGCATCGACCACGTCCAGCTGAGCCAGGCGGGAGGTGTAATCGACGTGCCGGTGCAGCGCGGCCGCGACATGCCGACGCCCGAGCTTCCCGACGGTCTTGAAATCCTGTCCGGCATCCGTGCCGGCGACCAGTTGGTGCGCCAGTGAATCTCGGACTCTCCGGCCGGCTGACCAAAGCGACGATCGCTTCGCCGCTGACGCCGCTCTTCCTGCTCGCCGCGCTGGTCGTCGGCCTCATCGCCGTGATCGCGATCCCGCGCGAGGAAGAACCGCAGATCAGCGTCCCCATGGTCGACATTCGCGTCAATGCCGATGGCCTGCACGGGCCCGACGCGGTCGAGCTCGTCACCAAGCCCCTGGAAAACATCGTCAAGGGCATCGACGGCGTCGAGCATGTCTACAGCCAGACCGAGGATGACCGCGTCATGGTCACCGCGCGGTTCCTGGTCGGCACCAAGTTCGACGACGCCATCCTGCGCGTCCATGAGAAGATACGGGCCAATCTCGACCGCATCCCGGTCGGTATTCCCGAGCCGATGATCGTCGGTCGCGGTATCAACGATGTCGCCGTGACGGTGCTGACGCTCTCGCCCAAGCCGGAAGCCGCCGAACGCTGGACCGACAAGGATCTGTTCGAACTGGCCGACAAGCTGCGCGCCGAACTGATGAAGGTCGATAACATCGGATTGACCTACTTCTCGGGTGGCGCTGCCCAGCAGATCAGGGTCGAGCCTGATCCGGAGAAGCTGTCGCTCTACGGCGTTACGCTTCAGCAGTTGGTAGCCAAGGTGAAGGACGCCAACCGCTCCTTTCTGGCAGGGCAGGTGCGCGATGCCGGCACCGCGCGCAACGTTGCGGCGGGCCAGACGCTCGCCGGCATTCCCGACATCGGATTGCTGTTGATCGCCACGCGCGATGGACGCCCGGTCTATGTCAAGGACGTGGCGTTGGTCGTGATCGGGCCGAGCACCACCGAGCATCGGGTCTGGAATGACGCGCGTGACGGCAATGGCAAGTGGACGCGGGTCCCCGCGGTCAGCCTTGCGCTCGCCAAGCGCGCCGGTGCCAACGCCGTTGTCGTCTCCGAGGAGATCGCACACCGCCTGGAGGGGTTGAAGTCGCGCCTCATTCCTCAGGACGTCCAGGTCACGGTAACGCGCGACTATGGCGAGACGGCCAACGAGAAGGCGAACGAGCTGCTGTTCCATCTCGGCCTTGCCACGATCTCGATCGTGGTGCTGATCGCGATCGCGATCGGCTGGCGCGAGGCGGTCGTGACCTTCGTCGTGATCCCGACAACCATCCTGCTGACGATGTTCGCGGCCAACCTGATGGGATACACCATCAACCGCGTCAGCCTGTTCGCGCTGATCTTCTCCATCGGCATCCTGGTCGATGACGCGATCGTCGTGGTCGAGAACATCGCGCGCCACTGGGCGATGCGCGACGGGCGGCCGCGGCTGCAGGCGACCATCGAGGCCGTCGCGGAGGTCGGCAATCCCACCATCGTCGCGACGCTGACGGTGGTTGCCGCACTGTTGCCGATGCTGTTCGTGTCCGGCCTGATGGGCCCCTATATGGCGCCGATCCCTGCCAACGCCTCCGCCGCAATGCTGTTCTCGTTCTTCATCGCCGTCGTCGTGGCGCCCTGGCTGATGCTGCGCCTTGCGCCCAAAGGAGAGATCGCGGCGGCGCATGCCGAGCACGACGAGGGCCGGCTCGGTCGCCTGTACCGGCGCTTCGCCGCGCCCGTCGTCAGGACCAAGCGCTCCGCCTGGAGATTCCTGCTCGGCGTCGGCGTCGCAACGCTGCTGTCGATGATGCTGTTTGTGACCAAGTCGGTCACGGTCAAATTGTTGCCCTTCGACAACAAGTCGGAAATCGCGGTTGTCGTCGACCTGCCGGAAGGGGCGAGCATGGAAGCGACCGAACGCGTGCTGTTCGATGCGGCGAACGTCGCCCGGCAACTGCCGGAGGTCACCTCGCTGCAGTCCTATGCCGGCACGGCCGCGCCGTTCAACTTCAACGGTCTCGTCCGTCACTATTACTTGCGCGAGCGACCTGAGCTGGGCGAGGTCCAGGTGAACCTGGCCGCACGGGGCGACCGCAAGCGCGCGAGCCACGATATCGCGCTCGATCTGCGGCAGCGCTTGAAAGCG
Organism: Bradyrhizobium sp.; assembly: GCF_016213215.1. Taxonomy (GTDB): domain Bacteria; phylum Pseudomonadota; class Alphaproteobacteria; order Rhizobiales; family Xanthobacteraceae; genus Bradyrhizobium. The sequence continues at coordinate 5,783 of NZ_JACRAW010000126.1, forward strand.
GTCAATGTTCCTGCCGGCACCAGCATCAAGGTCGTCGAAGTGCCGCCCGGCCCGCCGGTGCTGGCGACCCTGCTCGCCGAAGTGTACGGTCCCGACGGGGCGACACGCCGCGCGGTCACGGCCGAGCTGAAGAAGATCTTCGCCGAAGTGCCCTTTATCGTCGACGTCGACGATTCGATCGGCGAGAAGCGGCCGCGGCTCCGGCTGTCGATCGACCAGGACCGGCTCGAGTTCTTCGGTGTCGAGCAGCGTGATGTCTACGACACCATCCAGACCCTGTTCGGCGGGACCTCGATCGGCTACTCGCATCGCGGCGAGGACCGCAACCCGATCGAGATTGCGGTGCGGCTGCCCAAGCGAGGTCTGGTCTGGAACGAAGCCATTGCGTCGACGCCTGTCCCCGCCAATACGCTGCCGGGAAGCAAGACAGTCGTCGAGCTCGGGCAGGTCGTGAAGGCGGCCGTCGAGGAAGGCTCGCCGGTCATCTTCCGCCGCGACGGGAGGTTCGCCGACATGGTGATGGCCGAACTTGCCGGCCGCTTCGAGGCGCCGCTCTATGGCATGCTGGAGGTCGCAAGCCGCGTCGACAGCCACAATTGGGGTTCGCTGCCCAAGCCGGTGATCAGCCTGCACGGACAGCCGACCGACGAGTCGCATCCGACGCTGTTGTGGGACGGCGAATGGGAGATCACTTATGTGACCTTCCGCGACATGGGCGCCGCGTTCGGGGCCGCGATCCTCGGTATATACGTGCTGGTCGTTGCCCAGTTCGGCAGCTTCCGCCTGCCGCTCGTGATCCTCACGCCGATTCCGCTGACGCTGATCGGCATCCTGATCGGGCATTGGCTGCTGGGCGCGCCGTTCACGGCCACCTCGATGATCGGCTTCATCGCGCTTGCCGGTATCATCGTGCGCAATTCGATCCTGCTGGTCGACTTCATCCGTCACAGCGGCGGGGAGGGCAAGTCGCTGCGCGAGGTGGTTCTGCAGGCGGGCGCCGTCCGCTTCAAGCCGATCCTGCTCACCGCGCTGGCGGCGATGATCGGCGCAGCGACCATCCTGCTCGATCCGATCTTCCAGGGACTGGCGATTTCGCTTTTGTTCGGATTGGCGTCGTCGACCCTGCTTACGGTGCTCGTGATTCCGGCTATCTACATTGCCCTGCGCGAGCCGCCAGCCGGCAAGCCCAAATCCCTATGAAAACAATCCTCCCAAGAGAGTACGATGGAAAAGAACTATCCTGAAATCTGCAAAGAGATCTCCAGCAACCTGCGAAAGCTTCGCAAGGACGTTGCTGATACCATGCAGGGCTTCTCCGCGCTGGCACAAGCTGCGACCCGTGACGGCGCGCTGGACAAGAAGACCAAGGAGCTGATCGCGCTCGCGCTCGGTGTTGCCGCGCATTGCGACGGCTGCATCGGTTTCCATGCCGAGGCGCTGGTCAAGCTTGGCGCCACGCGCCAGGAAGTCGAAGAGGCGCTCGGCATGGCGATCTATATGGGCGGCGGCCCGTCCCTGATGTACGCCGCCGACGCCATCGCCGCGTACGAACAATTCCAGCACTCGACGTCCGAGCGCTGAGCCGACTGGCGTTCTTGGATGTTGCGCAAGAAAGCGACCCGCTGATGGTTCATCGGCGGGTCGCTTCTTGACATGTTCTCCAGTTACCAGCGACCGACGCCCACGCTGACGCCGGGGGCATGGAAGCCGACGCCGCCGCGCGGCCCGTCGTCCCAGTCGCGGTAATAATGACGGCGCTCGATATAGCGTTCGCGGGGGGCATAGGCATAGGAATCGCGAACGATCACGCGCGCGCCACGACGGGTGCGATAGCAGCGTCCGTCTTCATCGCACACCAGCCGTACCTGCTGAACGAGGTCCGGATCGACGTATTGGTCGCTCGTGTAGATGTCGGCAGCTTTCGCGCCGCCAATGGCAGCGAGCGCGCCGACACCGGCGAGTAGCGCAACTGCAATTGTCCTCATTCATCTCTCCTTCATCGTCCCAGAGCTGCCCTCACGCATACAAAGAGCGAGAACCGGCATTCGTTCCGAGCGAGTTCCTTCGCGCCGCCGGTTTTGTCGCCGCAATGCGGTTCCATCAGGACGTGTAATCCGTCTCAGATCGGCGCGAAGATTCCAGACGAACAATTATCGTCGGCATCGGCGCGACGACGATCCACGATCATGCCGCCGCTGATGAAGAGTCGATAGGTCTGCGCGCCCACGGGCGTGCCGACCGCCGAGTTGACGTCGGCGCGCACGCACGCGGTCCATTGCAGACCGCGCGGGTCGCGGTGCGGTTCCGTTACCTGCACCTGCCGCGGATTGGACGTCGATACGAAGATCGAATCCAGGTTGTCGCGGACGAGCTGCCGTACATCCGGCGCTGCCTCGGGCGGCGGCGGATCAGCCGCCTTCGCGCGCATGAAGTCGGGCAGCGGCGCGCGGCTGTCGGCAAAGCCGCAGGCGGCCAGCGCTGGCCCCACGGCTATAAGCAACATAATGCGATGGATCATTCGCCCCATGCGTCCGAAACTTTCGTTCCCGGAAGACTAGCCGCAATCGGGCGTGATGTGGATACGTCACAACTGAAAATTGCTGAAGAGAGTTATTCGCGAGTCCGGCCTGGCGAATGATCAGGCACAGTGTTGCCAAGTTGCCGTTTGTATCATCGATCGACGCCCCAGCTCTGTTGGCCTGCCATGCGAAGATTCATCTTGATAACGATGGCGATGATGCTTCGGAGCCTGCCCGCGGTGGGTTGGGAGCATTGGGGCGGCGACCGTGGCGGGTTGCGCTTCTCACCGCTGGCGCAGATCACGCCGGCCAATGTCGGCAATCTGGTGCGAGCCTTCGAGTTTCATACCGGCGACCTCGTTTCGCAACCGTCGGCGGCGATGACGCGCACCAAGTTCGAGGCGACGCCCCTGTTCGTCGAGGACAGCCTCATTTTCTGTTCGCCATTCAACGAGGTAATTGCGCTCGATCCCGGCACGGGCGCGCAGAAATGGCGCTACGATCCCAAGATCGCGACAGACCAGCGACCTGCGAACCGCTACGTCTGCCGGGGCGTTACCTACTGGGTCGACGACCGAGCTGCGCAGAAGGCGGCATGCCGTGCGCGAATCTTCATGGGCACCAACGATGCCCGCCTGATCGCGCTCGACGCCAGGGACGGAATTCCCTGCGCCAATTTCGGCAGTCAGGGCGAGATCGCGCTCGAGATCGGCATGAAGCCGGACTGGCCCGGCGAATTCCAGATCACCTCGCCGTCGGTGGTCGGCCGCGGTGTCGTCGTCGTCGGTTCGGCGATTGGAGACAACCGCCGTGTTGATGCCCCGCGCGGAACGGTGCGTGCGTTCGATGCACGCACCGGGCAGCCGCGTTGGAGTTTCGACCCGCTGATTCATGAGGGTGTAGACGCGGGACACGCCAATGTCTGGGCGCCCATGTCGGCCGACGACGAGCGCGGCCTGGTGTTCCTGCCGACCAGTTCGCCATCTCCCGATTTCTGGGGCGGCAAGCGGCCCGGCAACAACGAGCATGCGGATTCCGTGGTCGCGCTGCGCAGCGAGACCGGCGAACTGGCGTGGGCCTTTCAGATCGTGCACCATGACGTGTGGGACTATGACCTGCCGGCGCAACCGACACTCGCCCGCATCGACACCGGCGACGGGCTACGCGACGTGGTGATCCAGCCGACCAAGCAGGGTTTCGTGTTCGTGCTCGATCGCGATACCGGCAGGCCGGTCTGGCCGGTGGAGGAGCGCCGCGTGCCGCAGGATGGTGCGGAAGGCGAGCAATTGTCGCCGACGCAGCCGTTTCCGACGCATGTTCCGCCCCTGACGTCGCAAACCATTGCGGCCTCCGATCTCTTTTCGTTGTTGCCGCGCATGGGCCAGTCGACGTGCGAGGCGCTGTTCGCCTCCGCGCGCAACGAGGGACTCTACACACCGCCTTCGACGCAAGGCTCGCTGGTGTTTCCTTTCACTGGCGGCGGCGTGAATTGGGGAAGCGCGGCGTTCGATCCCGTCGATCAGGTGCTCTATGCGAACACCAGTATCGCCGTGCACGTCGTCAAATTGCTGCCGGCCGCGGAGAGGGAAGGCTTCCGTCCGCCGCCGGGTCACGATTTCGGACCGCAGCGCGGCGCGCCGTTTGCCGTCACGCGCGCCATGGCGACATCGGCGCTCGGCATGCCCTGCAACAAGCCGCCGTGGGGTACGTTGGTAGCGGTCGATCTGAAGGCGGGAAAGATCCTGTGGCGCTCGACCGTTGGTACGACGGAGGACCGCGCGCCTCTGGGGCTCGCCTTCAAATGGGGTACCCCGCTGATCAGTGGTGTCGTGATCACGGCGGGCGGCCTGGTGTTCACCGGCGCCATGGACGCGTATTTGCGGGCGTTTGATGGGAGAAGCGGAGAAGAACTCTGGCAAGGCAGGTTGCCTGTACCCGGCGTGGCCAATCCCATGACCTATCTCTGGAAAGGCGAGCAATATGTTGCGATCGCCGCCGGAGGACATTCCGAGTCGGGGACCTCGATCGGCGACAGCCTTGTCGCCTTTCGGCTGGCGCGGCAGGGCGAGACGCCATCGTTGTGGTCGCGCACCATCGACCGCCCGGGTGGCCGCTTCTGGAGTACGGTCGTCGGAATCGTCGCGGCGCTTTTCGCCGCGTTGGTGGCGCTCTGGCGCCGCCGTCATCGCGCGCAGGCATAAGGCCGCATCAGGACCTCGTGGGGCCCTCAAGGGTCAAGTGGACATTCACAGGGGCCGAGGCCCCGGCGAATCTGCGCCTCATTCGAACGCGATGCCTATTTGTCGGTCACGTGCCCACACGGCATGGCCGCGACGGGTGAATTGATCGCTGTCGATCATCAGCGTGAATGTTTCCGGTACGCACATGGGGTTGGCGACATCCACGCGGGCGCCACTCGACGAGATGTTGCGCACAGTGCAATCAACAGCGCCGCCGCCCGGAAATGCAAGAGTGCCGCGTTTGAGCACCCTGTGCCTTGGACTGACTCGTCTCTCGATCATGTTTGCAAGTCCCGAAGTTATCTCCACAATTTAAGGGGAAACATGCCCCTTAATTTGAGGAAAACTAGCCCTGCCGCCTTACGGCAGTTTGAATCGCTCGATGAGTTCAGCGGACATCCCGTTCAGCTTTCGTTAAGCATGATGCGGATCCCATTGCCGCGTCATCTCACAGCATCGCAAACGCGCTCGAGACCATGCCGACCGGCTTGCTGTCCGCCGCGCTCACAAGCGTGACGCGGCCGAAGCTCATGGTGCGTCCGAGCCGCACGACCCGTGCATCCGCGAGCACATCCGACGATGACACGGCGCGCATGAAATGCGTGGTCTGGTCCACCGTTGTCATGGGGCGAAAGCCGCGGCTTGCGGTGAGGAGTGCGATCACCATCGCGGTGTCGGCAAATGCCATCAGCGCCTGGCCGCAGATGATGCCACCGTGCCGGCACAGCCGCTCGGAGAAGGGCATACGCAGGATGGCGCCGGGCTGCCAGTCCGAAGCCGCTGGCTGGGGCGGGTCATAATCGATACTTTCGACAGAGAGGTTCAGGTCCTTGACCCAGGGTGCGAATACCTCCTCGAGGGTGCGCCTTGCCTCGTTGACGTCGAAAACGGCGGATGCCTCTGATTGCATAAATCGTGGTTCCTTCCCCATTGAAGGCATCATTGTGCCCGCATTGACGGCGAAAAGTCATCTGCCCCGCCCGGCTTGAAAATGCCGGAGCCCGAGCCCTATCATGGGCGGGAAGCCGGGGTGGACCATGTCAAGGCATCCGGTGCTCGTGATCGGCTTGGTCGCAATCCTGGTGCGCTGAACGGCTGCACCAGGTGTGATCCGATCTGGGGGACTGGATATTCGCGCCGAAATGCTGCAGGTCGGATCGCCTCCAGTTCGCCGCTGCTTGGCGGCGCGGATCGCGGGATGCTAGGACAGGCCGCCGATCGACAACCAAGGAGCATGCGATGAAGCTTTTCCGAATGGCGGCGGTGGTCGCGCTGCTGGCCGGGCCGGCCTATGCGCAAATGCCCAACGTCAATCTGATGCCAGAGGTCGCTACCAAGACGCCCGAGGAAAAGGCTGCAGAGGCCGAACGCGACAAGGCCTACAAGGAGTCCCTGAGGAAGATACCGGAGTCCAAGGGTTCCTCGGATCCCTGGGGCGGCATGCGCACCGAACCGGCCAAGCCAGCAGCGCCCAAGGCATCGGCTTCGGCCAAGAAGACAAAGACCGGCAGCACCTCGAACTGACAGCTGAGCCCCGCGGCCGGGACTCCTCTTTGCCGCCGTCCGACTTATATCGGGCGGGTCACATGTAGGGAGCTGCGACATGGCCTCGCGGCCGCGGGACCTTGCCGATCGGATGGCGCGCCGGCACAAGCCGGCCGACGGCTTCCTGCGGGAGACCTTCATATTGCCGCGCGAAGAGGCGAGGGAGCGGGCTCGTGCATTCCTCACCCGCTATCCGAAGGCCGGCTATATGAGCGGGGTCGAGAGCTGGCGCGAGCTGCCGGGCGGTGAAATCGAATTCACCATGCGTCGGCTACCGAGCGCCGACTAGCTGGTCGGCGCAGGTCCCGGCGGGTCCGCGGGGCGCGTCTCGGGCTCGCCGAGCAGCTTTCCGGTCTCGCGATTGATGAAGTGGATCCGTGTGCAGGCATTGCAGACGACGGTCTCGTAGGTGCATTGCGGATCGTCCGGCGATGCCTCCTCGGCCAGCCGGTGCTGCACGTTCAATCCGGTGCGGGGACAGCGAAAGACGATGTTGCCCATGGCGGTGATCTGGCCATCACCGGCGATCGGGACATTGATCGTGATCAATGCCCTTTTTGTAGAATAGTGGCGCTCAGCGCCTGCTGGCTCGAGCGGGCAGATCATTCGACTCGTCGTGGTCGAACGATTCCGCCACGATCCGGATGCGGAAGACGGGCTGCTTGGCTTCGTCCAGCAGCTCCATGTGCCACTCGGAGTTTTCCTTCAGGTTCCGGGAGATACCGGCGGCCATTCCGGCGCAGACACTGGTCATCTCTTTCCAGGCTGCCTTGCGGTCGGCAAATTCGGTTCCGTGCTCGGAGGAGCCGGAATAGCGGCCGCTTCGGATCTGGAAGAAGTAGAGCGGCATGAGAAGTACACCTTACGAACAAGCCGCCCCGGGCCAAGCCCGACAAGCTGGGTGAATAGTGCAACCCTGAATGCCGGTGCGATCAATCCCGGAGGTCTACGGGTTCCATCACCGAGGAAAGTCAGTGTTCCGGCCGTCCCGGCGGTTCAATCGGTGTTCCGGTAAGATTTTCAGATTCTGTTCTAAGGTCCTGAAAACAAAGGGAACTTTGTTCTAGTCCGGAGAACTACGGTCGAGAGTTGCGTTTTCCTCGGAAAACTACGTAGACGCCCGTTTCGTTGCGGAGCTCTCATCGCGATTTGCGGATTGTTAGCGGTTCGCGGCCCAAGTTCGCGTTACCGGGAAACGCCCGGCATGGCTACCAGGAGGGAGCTTTGATCCGTTTCCTTTTGCATTTCTTGCCGACGAGACCGGCGCCACCGCGATCGAATATGCCCTGATCGCCGCTGGCATCAGCATTGCCATCATGGCGACCGTGACCGGCCTCGGCACGGCGCTCAATGGCTCTTATGTGTCGGTCAGCAGCGCCTTCAAGTGAGCGGGGGACTGATCCCCTGATAAGCCGGTTCCGGTAGAGGAGCTCCTCGGACACGACGCCTCGTTCCCGTTCGGCCTGCCACGGCATGTCGCTTGCTTGGTATGGAAGTGCAACCAAGGCGAAACATGCTCGGCATTCCTCGTCGCTACGGCCACTATGTCTTCGGGGTGATCCAATCCGGAGTGACCTGCCTGATCGCGGCCGGCATCGCCAGCCTGTCCGCGGGCGGGACCGAGCGGTTCTTCCATCAATGGATGCTGTCGTGGCTTCTCTCCTGGGCCGCGATGGTGCCGGTCGTGCTGCTGGCAGCTCCCTTGATCAGGTCCGCCGTGCTTCGCCTGACCCGCGAGTAGCGTACGCACCGATCGAGTGCAGGCGACGCTGCGGCGCCTTCGGGCCAACGGGAAACTCATCTGACCTCGGACCGGGTTCCCGCGACTGGGGTCGCCTTCAGCAACGCGGTTCCGCTGGAACTAAAACCCTTCGCGATTCACATATGCAAATGCGCGCCACCACATCCTGCGGAACAAAGTAACGTGTCCGCCTTCTCGGGCTGATACGATCCGGACGGCCTCAGCATCAGCCTCCCAACAGGGCTCCCAATGCTGGGGCCGTTTCCGTCGGAATCGGACCTTCCATCGATCTGTTCCGGAGACAGCGGATCGAGTTAACCGAGGCAGTCTTATTTCATCCGCCGCCGGCCTTCGGCGTGGTGCGATAGGAGCAGGTAGGCAGCTGAACCCCCCGCGGCTGCAATGCCTGCCCCGAGCAGGTTCATGAAAAACCCTGATGAGACCACGATGGTGAAGACGCCAAAGCAAACAAGGACGGCGCAAATCGCCACCAAAAGCCTGTGTTCCACGTAGTCTGTCCCCCGGTGGATTGAGGACACTAGCAGAGTACCAACAGGAAACACTAAAATACGGTCAGTCCACGGTGCCGGTTGCAGTAATAGGCTGACCCGCCGCAGGTCTACGGCGCGCTTCTTTGAGAGTCATCCCTCAATCGAGCGAAGCGCTTCGCGCCATCCGCAGCGTGGCGGGGCATCAGATGTTTTGGAACAGTGAAGGCCGCCGACCGAGGCGGCCTTACTGCCTTAACTTGAACTCGGCGATTTTCTGATCCTGATGCCACAATTCTATGTCGTGGCCGTCAACATACTGCCTGGCGCGCTCTTCGGCTTCTGCATCGTCCGCGCACCAAAACTCGAAACGATCCTTCACGTGGCCGTCCGGTCCTATGACATATGCTCGGTAATCTCGCATCGCCGTTCCCCTTGGCAACACAGGATGACCAAAAAATACAATTGTCCCTTGTAGGTTCCGTTCAGTTTTCGGCGAGTGCCGTTCGCCTCGCGTTCACGGGGAATATCTTCCTTGATATTCCTCAAGTCTGGCGGCCGCCGAATTGGAGCACCGGTGAAATTCAACCTAGGATTCTGGGGCTTAAAGGCGGATGGTATCATGGTGGACAAAAGAACATATTGCGAACCTAGAACAAATAGGGTACATTGCTTTTATCGCCGGCCAGCTTCGCCAACCGTTTGTCCCATCAGCGAATCCCCGCCATAAGGAGCACGACCTATGTCCGCCACCGCCCTGCGTATCGTCGAAGGATCTTCCATGGACAAGAGTAAAGCGCTGTCCGCCGCGCTCTCCCAGATCGAGCGGCAATTCGGCAAAGGCTCGGTGATGAAGCTCGGCAAGAACGACCGCTCGATGGATGTCGAGACGGTCTCCTCCGGCTCGCTCGGGCTCGATATTGCACTTGGCGTCGGGGGCCTTCCGAAGGGCAGGGTCGTGGAAATCTACGGGCCCGAATCCTCGGGCAAAACCACGCTGGCGCTGCACACGGTGGCGGAAGGGCAGAAGAAGGGCGGCATTTGCGCCTTCATCGACGCCGAGCATGCGCTTGATCCGGTCTATGCCCGCAAGCTTGGCGTCAACATCGACGAACTGCTGATCTCGCAACCCGACACCGGCGAGCAGGCGCTGGAGATTTGCGATACGTTGGTGCGCTCCGGGGCGATTGACGTGCTGGTGGTCGATTCGGTTGCGGCGCTGGTGCCGAAGGCCGAACTCGAGGGCGAGATGGGTGATGCGCTGCCCGGCCTGCAGGCGCGGCTGATGAGCCAGGCGCTGCGCAAGCTGACCGCCTCGATCAACAAGTCCAACACCATGGTGATCTTCATCAACCAGATCCGCATGAAGATCGGCGTGATGTACGGCTCGCCCGAAACCACGACCGGCGGTAATGCACTGAAATTCTACGCCTCCGTGCGTCTCGACATCCGCCGCATCGGTGCGATCAAGGAGCGCGACGAGGTGGTCGGCAACACCACGCGGGTGAAGGTGGTGAAGAACAAGCTGGCGCCCCCCTTCAAGCAGGTCGAGTTCGACATCATGTATGGCGAGGGCGTCTCCAAGATGGGCGAGATACTCGACCTCGGCGTCAAGGCCGGCATTGTCGAGAAATCCGGCGCATGGTTCTCCTATGACAGTCAGCGGCTCGGTCAGGGTCGCGAGAATGCAAAAGCGTTCCTGAAGGCCAATCCCGACATGACCGCCAAGATCGAGACCGCGATCCGCCAGAACTCGGGCCTGATCGCCGAGCAGATCCTTGCTGGCAGCGCCGAGCGGGATGCCGACGGCGAAGAGCCGGCGGAAGGGTAAAGTTCAGGCTCAACCATTTTCGAAGCAGCGGGCGCTGACGACGTTGAGTTGCCGACGTCTTCGGCGCCCGTTTCCTTTTAAGTGTCGTCTGGTGGGTGGGGCAAATGAAGCGTCTGATTCTGACCAGTTCGTCGGGCTCGGGTCTCATCGGTTCTGGTCTGGCCGAGATCGTAATTCCCTTCACCTTTCGCTTCGTCTGGGATGCAGCAACGACCCCAGTCGCTACGGGCGGTACAAGCAGCAGGCTGTCCTCACGAATTTTGGGAGAGCTGTGCTTGCGGGGAAGGCCGATTTCCGCGAGCACAACCCCATTCACCGCTGGTGGGGCGGGACCGAATTGACCAGCGAACGGCTCTGGCGCTGGGACGCGCAAACCCGTTCGCCGGTTGCGCCTTAGCCTTTCGTCACTCCGCCGCCTGCGCGTAGGCCGCAATCGGCGGGCACGAGCACACCAGGTGGCGGTCGCCGTAGACGTTGTCGACGCGACCGACCGGGCACCAGTACTTGTCGGTGCGCGAGACGCCGTCCGGGAAGCAGCCCTCGGCGCGGCTGTAGGGCCGGGCCCACGCGTCGTCGGCAATGTCGTGCACGGTGTGCGGAGCATGGCGCAGCGGTGAATCCTCGATTCCGAAGCGGCCGCTCTCGACTTGCGCGATCTCCTGCCGGATCGCGATCATGGCTTCGCAGAAGCGATCCAGTTCCGCCTTCGATTCCGACTCGGTCGGCTCGATCATCAGCGTGCCCGGCACCGGGAAGCTCATGGTCGGGGCGTGGAAGCCGTAATCGATCAGCCGCTTGGCAATATCGTCGACGGTGACGCCGCTGGTCTGCTTGAGCGGCCGCGGATCGACAATGCATTCATGGGCGACGCGGCCCTTGGCGTTGCGGTACAGCACCGGGAAGTGGGGATCGAGTTTGGCGGCGATGTAGTTGGCGTTGAGGATCGCGATTTCCGTCGCGCGCTTGAGGCCGTCGCCGCCCGCCATCAGGATATAGAGATACGAGATGGTGAGGATCGAGGCCGAGCCGAACGGCGCGGCGGCGACCGGTCCCACCGCGTGCGGCACGCCGCCGTCGGTCGCGGGATGGCCGGGCAGGAACGGCTTTAAGTGCGCCTTGACGCCGATCGGGCCCATGCCGGGGCCGCCGCCGCCGTGCGGGATGCAGAAGGTCTTGTGCAGGTTGAGATGGCTGACGTCGGCCCCGTACTCGCCGGGCCGGGCGAGGCCGACCTGCGCGTTCAGGTTGGCGCCGTCGAGATAGACCTGCCCGCCATGGCCGTGCACGATATCGCAGATCTCGCGGATATGCGCCTCGAACACGCCGTGCGTCGAAGGATAGGTGATCATGACCGCGGCGAGGTCGTTCGAATGCGCGTCCGCCTTGGCGCGCAAATCGTTTACGTCGACGTCGCCGTTCTTCTCGCAGGCGACGACGACCACTTCCATTCCGGCCATGTGCGCCGAGGCCGGATTGGTGCCGTGGGCGGAGGAGGGGATCAGGCACACCTTGCGGTGGCCTTCGCCGCGCGCGGCATGATAGCCGCGGATCGCCAGCAGCCCGGCATATTCGCCCTGCGCGCCGGAATTGGGCTGCAGCGAGATCGCGTCATAACCGGTGATGTCGCACAGCCATTTCTCGAGCGTGGCGAACAGCGCGTGATAGCCTTTGGCCTGCTCGCGCGGCGCAAACGGATGCAGGTTGGCGAACTCCGGCCAGGAAAGCGGAATCATCTCGGTCGTGGCGTTCAGCTTCATGGTGCACGAGCCGAGCGGGATCATCGCGCGGTCGAGCGCGAGGTCGCGGTCGCTGAGCTTGCGCATGTAGCGTAGCATCTCGGTCTCGGAGCGATGCGCGTGGAAAACGTGGTGGGTGAGGAAGTCCTTGGTGCGCCTGAGTGCCGGCGGCAGCGTTTCGCGCGCGGAAGCCTCGACCTCGGCGTACGACAGCTTGCCGCCGAAGGCGCGCCATACCGCTTCGATGATCGCGGGCGTCGTGGTCTCGTCGAGCGCGATGCGCAACGAGCCATCGCCAACGCCGAGGTTGATTTTCTCGCCAGCGGTGCGCGCGACGATCTCGTCTCGGCGCGTGCCAACGTCCACGGTGACGGTGTCGAAGAAGACGTCCGTCCGCGGGGCAAAGCCGAGCTGGCGCAGGCCGGCGGCCAGGACGCAAGCCTTGCGATGCACAGACCGGGCAATCCAGGTGAGCCCCTCCGGCCCATGATAGATCGCGTACATTGAAGCGATCACGGCGAGCAGCACCTGCGCGGTGCAGATGTTGGAGGTGGCCTTTTCGCGGCGGATGTGCTGCTCCCGCGTCTGCAGCGCCAGGCGGTAGGCCGGAGCCCCGCGCGAATCCACCGACAGGCCGACGATGCGCCCGGGAAGCGAGCGCTTCAACACATCGCGCGCCGCCATGTAGGCCGCGTGCGGGCCGCCATATCCCATTGGCACGCCGAAGCGCTGCGCCGAGCCGATGGCGACGTCGGCGCCGAGTTCGCCGGGGGAGGCGACGAGCGTCAGCGCCAAGAGATCCGCGGCGATGATCGCTAGCGCGCCCTTGCTCTTGAGCGCGGCGATCGCCGGGCGCGGATCGCGCAGCGCGCCCGAGCTTCCCGGGTATTGCAGGATGCCGCCGAACACGTCGGCATTGTCGAGGTCGGTTGCGGGATCGCCGACGATCAGATTCCACCCGAGGGGTTCGGCGCGCGTGCGCAGCACGGCGAGCGTCTGCGGATGCACGTCGCGGTCGACGAAGAAGGATTTCGTCTTGGCTCCGCCGAGACGCTCGGCCAGTGCCATGGCTTCGGCAGCGGCGGTCGCCTCGTCGAGCAGTGAAGCGTTGGCGATGTCGAGCCCGGTGAGATCGCAAATCATGGTCTGGAAGTTGAACAGGGCTTCCAGCCGGCCTTGGCTGATTTCGGGCTGGTAAGGCGTGTAGGCCGTGTACCAGGCGGGATTTTCCAGAATGTTGCGCTGGATCACCGTCGGCATGATCGTGCCCGAATAGCCCTGACCGATCAGCGAGGTGAAGACCTGGTTCCGAGCGGCGAGCTCGCCGATATGCGACAGCGCCTCGGTCTCGCTCAGCGGTTTGCCGAGATCGAGCGGCTTCGGCTGACGGATCGAGGCCGGGAGCGTTTCCGCCATCAGCGCCTCCAGGCTTTTCGCGCCGACGACGTCGAGCATGGCGCCTATATCGCGCGGGGACGGGCCGATGTGGCGGCGGATGAAGCTGGTTGCTGCTTCGCTCGTCGGTCTGCGTTGCGCTGTCATGGCCCTCTCCTTGCGTTACGCCGTGTGCGCCTTGTAGGCGGCCTCATCCATCAGGCCGCCCAGCTCGCTCTTGTCCGCGATTTTCATCTTGAAGAACCACGCCTTGCCGGCGGCATCCGCATTGACCAGTGCGGGTTCGCCGGAAAGCTCGTCATTGACCTCGAGCACTTCGCCCGAGATCGGCGCGTAGACGTCGGAAGCGGCCTTCACCGATTCGACCACCGCGGCGGCTTCCGCCTTCTTCAACGCGCGGCCGACCTTGGGCAGTTCGACGAACACGACATCGCCGAGCTGCTGCTGGGCATAGTCCGTGATGCCGACGGTGGCGACATCGCCGTCGATGCGGAGCCATTCGTGATCGGAGGTGTACAGCGTAGTCATGGGATTCCCTTAGCGTTTGTAGGTGTTTTGCACGAACGGCATGCTCGCGACTTGCAGCGGCAGGCGCTGGCCGCGCACTTCCGCGAAAACCCTGGTGCCGAGCGCGCTGAGCGCGGTCGGGACGTAGCCCATGGCCATTGGCGCATTCAGGCTCGGGCCGAAGCCGCCCGAAGTCACCGTGCCGATCTGCTCGGATGAGGCGGCATCGACGAACAATGGTGCGCCCTCGCGCACCGGCGCGCGGCCCTCGGGCTTCAGGCCGACGCGGCGGCGCGGGGCGCCGGAGGCGAGCTGGGCCAGGATCTTGTTCTCTCCGAAGAAGCCGCCGGGGCGGGCGCCGCCGGTTCGGCGGCTCTTCTGGATCGACCATTCCAGCGCGGCTTCGACCGGCGTTGTCGTGGTGTCGATGTCATGGCCGTAAAGGCACAGCCCGGCCTCGAGCCTCAAGCTGTCGCGTGCGCCCAGTCCGATCGGCAGGGCTTCGCTGTCGGTCAGGAGCGCGGTGGCGAGCCGCTCCGCGCTCTCGGCGGGGACCGAGATCTCGAAGCCGTCCTCGCCGGTGTAGCCGGAGCGCGAGACGAAGCAGTCGATGCCATCCACCCTGCGCGGACCGGCATCCATGAACCGCATCGACGCCACGTCCGGGCAGAATTTTGCCAGCACCCGTTCGGCCTCGGGTCCCTGCAGCGCGACCAAAGCGCGGCCGGTCAGTGATTCGATGATGCAGTCATCGGAAAGGTGAGCCCGCAGATGCGCCTCGTCCTGCGCCTTGCACGCGGCGTTCACGACGACGAACAGGTAGTCGTCGAAATTGGCGACCATCAGGTCGTCAAGAATGCCGCCGTCCTCGTTGGTGAACTGGGCGTAGCGCTGCCGGCCGGGGGCGAGGCCAAGGATGTCCTGGGGAACCAGCCGCTCCAGTGCCTTGGCGGCGTCCTCGATCGTTCCCGATTTCGGGCGCAGCGCGATCTGGCCCATATGCGAGACGTCGAACAGGCCGGCGAGCTTTCGGGTATGGAGGTGTTCCCGCAGCACGCCGGGGGCGTATTGCACGGGCATTTCATAGCCCGCGAACGGCACCATCTTGGCGCCGAGCGCCAGGTGCAACCCGTGGAGGGGGGTACGCTTGAGAGGGGTAAGGTCTTCGCGCGCAAGCATTCAGGGGCCCTCGTGGTTCCCGGGGACCATTCCCCGAAAGAAACCCGAAGCCCCATCTGTCGCTGTGCCTGAGAGTATTATCCCGTCGGCGGACGCGTCCGAGCCGTCAGGCCCGTCGGCGCCTCTTTCCAGATGTTGTCAAAGCCACGCGGTCCTTTTGCCTGAGAGTTTCCGGGGCGGTTGCTCCTTCGGCGTCGGCAGTCAAGCCGATCTCTCCCGACGTGGCCGTATCGAACAGGTAGGAAGAGAACACGGCCGCGACAAGCCTGTCAACGCGGGCGCAGCAACTATCAACGAGGATTACGCTGTCGCGGCAACCCTATGATCTGCCTGCACAGTTTCTGGACAGGGCGGTTGCCCTTGTCTAAAAGCGGTTCGCGGAGCCCGGCCAGCAAGAGTGGGACCCCGCTTTTGCGTCCGGCCGCGCTCCAATACATTTGGCGCATGACCTTTTCCCCAAACCGCTACGCACTTTGGCGGGTCATGCTGCGAAATACCCCGTATTCTGGATTCTGGCTAACCGGACCAGCCTTTTCCGATTGGATGAACATGAGCGGCGTCAACGAGATCAGGTCGACCTTCTTGAACTTCTTTGCTGAGAACGGCCACGAGATCGTGCCGTCCTCGCCGCTCGTGCCGCGCAACGATCCGACCCTGATGTTCACCAATGCCGGCATGGTGCAGTTCAAGAACGTCTTCACCGGCGTCGAGAAGCGCCCCTATGTGCGCGCCACCACCTCGCAGAAATGCGTGCGTGCCGGCGGCAAGCACAACGACCTCGACAATGTCGGCTACACCGCGCGGCATCACACCTTCTTCGAGATGCTCGGCAACTTCTCCTTCGGCGACTACTTCAAGGAGCGCGCGATCGAGCTCGCCTGGAAGCTCGTCACCAAGGAGTTCGGCCTGCCGAAGGACAAGCTGTGGGCGACCGTCTATATCGACGACGACGAGGCGCACGGGCTGTGGAAGAAAATCTCGGGCCTGCCCGACTCGCGCATCATCCGCATCGCCGGCTCCGACAATTTCTGGCAGATGGGCGACACCGGGCCCTGCGGGCCGTGCTCGGAAATCTTCTATGATCACGGCGACAAGATCTGGGGTGGGCCGCCCGGCTCGCCGGAGGCTGACGGCGACCGCTATGTCGAGATCTGGAATCTCGTGTTCATGCAGTTCGAGCAGCTCGAAGGCGGGGCGCGCAATCCGCTGCCCAAGCCCTCGATCGACACCGGCGCGGGGCTTGAGCGCGTCGCGGCCGTGCTGCAGGGCAAGCACGACAATTACGACATCGATCTCTTCGTCGCGCTGATCCGCGCCATTGCCGATCTTACCAACGCCGATCCGCAGGGGCCGAACAAGGCTTCGCTGCGCGTGATCGCCGACCACTTGCGCGCTTCATCGTTCCTCATCGCCGACGGCGTTCTGCCCTCGAACGAAGGTCGCGGCTACGTGCTGCGCCGGATCATGCGCCGCGCCATGCGCCACGCGCAGCTCCTCGGCGCCCGCGACCCGTTGATGCACCGCCTGGTCTGGGCACTGGTGCGCGAGATGGGGCAGGCCTATCCGGAACTCGTGCGTGCCGAGAACCTGATCAAGGAAACGCTGCGGCTGGAAGAAACCCGCTTCCGCAAGACCTTGGAGCGCGGTCTTGCCATTCTCGATGAGAAGTCGGTCGGCTTGAAGCAGGGCGACATGTTCGACGGCGACGTCGCCTTCACGCTCTACGACACCTACGGTTTCCCGCTGGATTTGACGCAGGACGCCCTGAAATCGCGCGGCATCAGCGTTGACCAGGCCTCGTTCACGGATGCCATGAACCGGCAGCGCGAGAAGGCGCGCGCGGCCTGGGCGGGCTCGGGAGAGGCTGCGACCGAAAGCGTCTGGTTCCCGCTGCGCGAAAAGCTAGGGGCGACCGAGTTTCTCGGCTACGAGACCGAGACGGCAGAAGGCGCGGTTACCGCGATCGTCAAGGACGGCGCGGAAGCGGACAGCCTCAAAGCCGGTGAGACCGGCGCGATCGTGCTCAACCAGACCCCGTTCTACGGCGAGTCGGGCGGCCAGGTCGGCGACATCGGCATCATGAGCGGTGACGGCGTCAAGTTCCGCGTGACCGATACGCAGAAGAAGGCCGGCGATCTGTTCGTGCATCTCGGCACCGTGGAACAGGGCACCCTGAAGGTGGGCGCCGCGCTACAGCTCGATGTGGACCACACCCGGCGCGGCGCGATCCGGCGCAATCACTCGGCGACCCATCTCCTGCACGAGGCGCTGCGGCAGGTGCTCGGCGACCATATCGCCCAGCGCGGCTCGCTGGTCGCTCCCGACCGGCTGCGCTTCGACTTCGCCCATCCCAAGCCCATCACGGCGGAAGAGCTGGCGCGCGTCGAGGACATCGCCAACGAGGTGGTGGTGGAGAACGAAGAGGTCACGACCCGCCTGATGGCGCTGGACGAGGCCCGCGAGGCCGGTGCCCGCGCCCTGTTCGGCGAGAAGTACGGCGATGAAGTGCGCGTGGTGTCGATGGGCAAGACCGCCCGCGACCATGGCCAGAACGCGTTCGGCTGGTCGGTCGAGCTGTGTGGCGGCACCCATGTCCGCCGAACCGGCGACATCGGCCTGATCTCGGTGACCGGCGAAAGCGCGGTATCCTCCGGCGTCCGCCGCATCGAGGCGCTGACCGGGCAACTCGCGCGCAAGCACGCCAACGACGCGATCGCGCTCGCCAAGACCGCGGCGGCGGAATTGCGGACGTCCATCGACGACATGCCGGCCCGCATTGCCGCGCTTATGGAAGAGCGCAAGCGGCTCGAGCGCGACCTGTCGGATGCGCGCAAGAAGCTGGCGATGGGCGGAGGCGCGGCGGCCGGCGACGGCCCCGCCGCCGGAATCCGCGAGGTCGGCAACGTCAAGCTGATGGCGCGCGCGGTGGAGGGCATCGAGATGAAGGATCTCAAGAGTCTGGCCGACGACGGCAAGAAGCAGCTTGGCTCCGGCGTGGTCGCCATCGTCGGCCTCACCGAGGACGGCAAGGCCGGAGTCGTGGTCGGCGTCACGCCCGATCTGACGTCGCGCTATAACGCGGTCGACCTCGTTCGGGTGGCCTCGGTCGCGCTCGGCGGCAAGGGTGGAGGCGGCCGGCCCGACATGGCGCAGGCCGGCGGTCCTGACGGTGCCAAGGCTGACGCGGCGCTGTCGGCGATCGAAAAAGCCATGTCAGGCGCGTAAGGTGGTGCGGGTCGTTCCGCACAGGCGTAAGGCCGGCGATCCCGCCTTGCGGGACCGTCTCTTCGAGCTGCTGGAACACGATCATCTGCCACATACCTTGGGCTCGCGCGTCGTCCGGCTGATCGCGGTCGTGGTCATCCTGGACGTCGTGGCCATGGCGCTGGCCTCCGTGCCGGAGCTGGATGCGCGCTTCGGCACCGTTTTCACCGGGATTGCGATCGGGGCGGCGGCCATTTTCGCGCTGGAATATGCCGCGCGGCTTTGGACGGTTGCAGGTCATACGCCGCGCAAAAGCTCTCCGCTGCGCGACAGGATCGAATATGTCTTCTCGAGCTTCGGCATTATTGATCTGATGGCGTTCCTGCCGGCCGCGGTCGTGCTGGTCGCGGGCAGGCGCTCGACGCTCTTTGTGCTGGGCGTGTTGCCGTTCTTCAAGCTGGTCCGCTATTCGCCGCCCATGCGTTCGCTGTTTGCGGCGGTCTATGCCGAGCGGCGAACGCTGGTCGGGTGCCTGGCGATCCTGGCCAGCGCGGTGCTGGTTTTTGCTTCGCTGCTCTATGCGATCGAACGCGACGTTCAGCCCGAGAAGTTCGGCAATATCCCGGAGGCGATGTGGTGGGCGATCGTCACCCTCGGCACGGTCGGTTACGGCGACGTGGTGCCGGTGACGCCGCTCGGCAAGATCGTGACGGTTGTTGCCATCATCTGCGGCTTCGCCATGATCGCGCTGCCGGTCGCGATCATTTCCTCGGCGTTTGCCGACGAGGTGCGACGACGCGACTTCGTCGTGACCTGGGGCATGCTCGCCCGCGTGCCGCTGTTCGCGAACCTTTCGGCGGTCGAGATCGCCGACATCATGCGCCTGTTGCGCGCGCGCACGATCGAGCAGGATGAAGTTCTGGTGCGACGGGGCGAACCCGCCACATCGATGTATTTCATCGCCGCGGGCGAGGTCGAAATCGAGCTGCCGAACCAGCACGTGCGGCTTTCCGACGGCACTTTCTTCGGCGAGATCGCGCTGCTGCACCGAACCAAACGCAGCGGCACGGTGACGGCAACGCGCAAGACCAGGCTTCTGCTGCTGGACGCCCAGGATTTTCATGCGCTGATCGAGCGGATGCCTGCCCTGGCCGCGCACGTGCGCAAGACCGCCAAGGCGCGGCTTGCCGAATCCGGCGATCTCGCGACCGCGGAACTGGCGCAAGGTGAGAAAGAGGGCGAGCCCCGGGACGAATAAGCGGGCCGACTACTCCTGATCGAGAAAAGGCGCGACGACTTCGCGGGTTTCCGTGCTCGGTACGACCGGAACGATCTCGAACGTCATACCCAGATCCCGATTGTTCAGGAGCACCCACTCCTGAAGCAATCGCAGATCGTCGCATTCCATCAGCTGAAAACAGCGATCGAAATTCGGCTCGATCCAGCTCCCGACGTATTTCAGCCCGTCGGGAAACTTGATGCCGGGGTCACGAACACGTCGGTAGACCGGGATCGGGTCCCGGTCCTTGAAGCGTTCGATCACCATGAAGAGCATGCGTCACCTTTATGCGAACGGCCGCGTGCCCTCGCGGCCGTTCAGCGCGCCAGCGCCTTGTTGAGGTTCTCGGCGACCTTGTCGAGGAAGCCGGTCGTGGAAAGCCAGCGCTGGTCGGCGCCGACCAGGAGCGCGAGATCCTTGGTCATGTAGCCGGACTCGACCGTTTCCACGCAGACCCGCTCCAGCGTGTCGGCGAAATTGGCCAGTTCCACGTTGTTGTCGAGCTTGGCGCGGTGGGCGAGGCCACGCGTCCAGGCAAAGATCGACGCGATCGAGTTGGTCGAGGTCTCCTTGCCCTTCTGGTGCTCGCGATAGTGCCGGGTCACCGTGCCGTGGGCGGCTTCGGCCTCCACCGTCTTGCCGTCGGGGGTGAGCAGCACCGAGGTCATCAGGCCGAGCGAGCCGTAGCCCTGGGCCACGGTGTCGGACTGCACGTCGCCGTCGTAGTTCTTGCAGGCCCAGACATAGCCGCCTGACCATTTCAGCGCCGAGGCCACCATGTCGTCGATCAGGCGGTGCTCGTAGGTCAGCCCCTTGGCCTCGAACTCCTTCTTGAATTCGTGATCGTAGATCTGCTGGAAGATGTCCTTGAAGCGGCCGTCATACACTTTCAGGATCGTGTTCTTGGTCGACAGATAGACCGGATAGCCGCGCAGCAGGCCGTAATTGAGCGAGGCGCGCGCGAAGTCGATGATGGAGTCGTCGAGGTTGTACATTCCCATCGCTACCCCGGGCCCGGGCGCCTTGAACACTTCCCTCTCGATCACCGTGCCGTCCTCGCCGACGAATTTCAGCGAAAGCGTGCCCTTGCCCGCGAATTTAAAGTCGGTGGCACGGTACTGGTCGCCGTAGGCGTGGCGGCCGATGATGATCGGCTTGGTCCAGCCCGGCACAAGCCGCGGCACGTTCTTGCAGATGATCGGCTCGCGGAAAATGACGCCGCCGAGGATGTTGCGGATGGTGCCGTTGGGCGACTTCCACATCTCCTTGAGACCAAACTCCTTCACCCGCGCCTCGTCGGGGGTGATGGTGGCGCATTTGACGCCCACGCCGACCTTCTTGATCGCCTCGGCGGAATCAATCGTGACCTGGTCGTTGGTCTTGTCGCGGTTCTCCATCCCGAGGTCGAAATACATCAACTGAATATCCAGGAATGGGGTGATCAGCTTGTCCTTGATGTACTGCCAGATGATCCGGGTCATCTCGTCGCCATCGAGCTCGACGACGGGGTTGGTCACCTTGATTTTTGCCATGATTGGGGAAGCCTCTCGGGAACAGCGCGTTAGGTGGGTTGGCTGGAAATATCCGCCTCATAGCACCCGGAAACGGCGGGCGGAAGCTGGGGCATCATGCACTTTCAGCTCATTCTTCCTCGAAAGTTGCGAGCCGAGCGTGGTCCTGGTGACCTGGCGGCCGGGGCGAGGCCGTTCAAGTTTTGCCGGAGATGCAAAACCTGATTCTAACCCCATTATTTCGCTTGAGAAATTCTCGTCAGGCAGGCAATCGAAGCGGCGCCGGCCTGCGGGCGGCTTGAACAGCCTGCCAGCCCAGCACGTTGAGATTTAACCAGGAAGCCAATCGGGATGTCCGGCACTGACAGGACCAAGACGGGGTTTGATGCCGAAGGCCCGGTGATCATCCTGGTCGAGCCCCAGCTCGGCGAGAATATCGGCATGACGGCGCGCGCGATGGGCAATTTCGCGCTTAGCCGGCTGCGGCTTGTCAATCCGCGGGACGGCTGGCCGAACGTGAGCGCCCAGCGCGCCGCGGCCGGCGCCGACCACATTCTGGAGCGCGTCGAGCTGTTCGACACGGTCGAGCAGGCGGTTGCCGACCTCGACCTGCTGTTTGCCTCGACCGCCCGGGCCCATGACCAGGCCAAGCCGGTGGTCGGGCCGGAAACGGCCGCCGGCGAGATCGCCGGCCACATCGCGGGCGGCGGCAAGGCTGGCATTCTGTTCGGCCGGGAGCGCTCGGGCCTGACCAACGAGGAGGTCGCGCTCGCGAACCGAACCATCACCTTTCCGGTCAACCCGGGGTTCGCGTCTCTCAATCTCGCGCAGGCGGTGCTCCTGTTGGGCTATGAATGGTTCAAGCACGCGAGCGGCGGTGCGCTGCCCTTCGATATGCCTCAGCGCTCCGAGCGCGCCTCGCAGCACCAGATCCAAGCTTTCTTCGAGAACCTGGTGCGGGAGCTCGACCGCGTGGAGTTCCTTCGCCCGGCGGAGAAGCGCGAAACCATGCTGGTCAATTTGCGCAATATCTTTACCCGTATGGATCCGACCAAGCAGGACATGCACACCCTGCACGGGGTGATCATGGCGATCGCGGAAGGGCGGAAAGGCCCCGCCAAGGGCGGGGTGCTCGACGGCGAGCAGGCGACGCGGCTGCGTGCGCTGCTCGCAGAGCACGGGCGGGGCTTGCCTCCGTCCGAGGGCGGCTCGGTGCGCGGGATCGCGCGGCTGCTTCGGCGCAATCCGACCGATGCCGAGCGATTGCTGTGGCAGGCCCTGACGCGTGACCGCCGCTTTGCGGGACAATTCAGGCGCCAGACCCCGGTCGGCCGGCAAATACCGGACTTCGTTTCGTTTCCGCACCGGCTCGTCATTGAACTGGTCCAGCCGGAGGAGGATGAGGCTGTGGTTGCCGATCGAGCGAACCGACGGACATGGCTGGAGAGCCGGAATTATCGGGTGATCGAGATCAGGGCTACGGGTGTCGAGCGCGATTTGGAGGCGGAGCTGGCGCGGCTGGCGGCAATGGTCTCGCAGGAGACGTAGCCCGCGCCCTGGCTCCTGCAACCATGGGCTGTGCAACGCCGCAGCCAGTTGCTATGATTATGCGCGTTGAAGTCGGCGGGGCAATTCATGATCAAACGTGCACGTCGTCCAATTCGGTGCGCGGCGAAGGTCGTGTTGACGTTGATCTGTCTTTTGTCCGCGGTGACCCCGATTGTCCGCGCAGAGATGCCGTTGGCGGCCAAGTGCAACCCGGTCGGAAATTTCAGTGTTGATGAACGGATCGCGGGCTGCACCGCCATCATTGAGGCGGGGTCGGCCGTGCAGCAAAGTGTGATCGTGGCGCACTTCCGCCGCGCAAGCTATTACTGGCAAAAAGGTGAGGTCGACCTCGCGATCGCGGACTACGACCAGCTGATCGAGCACGATCCTAACAATGTGGCTGCCCGTATTGGCCGAGCCGCCGCGCATGTAGCCAAGCGCGAAAGCGATGCTGCGCTTTTCGACTACAGCAAGGTCGTCGAGATCGATCCCAAGAATGTCCACGCCTATTTGGGGCGGGCCCAAATATACCATACCAAAGGAGACATTGACCGCGCCATCGTCGAATACGGTCAGGCGCTTCTGATCCACCCGGACAACGTCGCAGCCCACGTCGGTCGTGGCCTCGCCTACTTTGCCAAAGACGAGCCGGAGCGCGCCATGGCCGACTGCAAGCGGGCTATCGAGATCAGTCCAGAAAATGGGGCTGGACATTACTGCCGGGGCCAGATTTCCCTTGCCAGGGGCAACAGTGAGCTTGCGTTGGCCGATTTCGATCGAGTCATCCGGTTCAATCCAAAAAACACATTTGGCTACAGCTCCCGCGCCTACGCGCAATATCAGTTGGACGAGTTCGATCGTGCCATCGCGGACTACGATGAGGCGATCCGGCTCAACCCCAAGGACAAGAACGCGCTTGTCGGCCGCTCCGCTGCGTACAAGGCCAAAGGGGACTTTGAGCATGCGATTGCGGATTGCGATCGGCTCCTGCAACTCGATCCCAACGATGCCCATGCCTATTTTGTTCGTGCCATGGTCCATTGGCACGGCGGTTCACTTTCACAATCTTTGGCCGATTTCGATAAGGCAGGACGGCTCAATCCTCAGAGCGCCTATGTGGCCTTGTGGCGCGAAATTGCTGCAAGGCGCAGTGACCAGCCGAGCCGGTTAGCAGAGGCTGCAACGCATCTCGACATGATGAAGTGGCCTGCGCCGATCATTAACCTCTTTCTTGGCGTGCTGACGCCGGAGCAGATGCTCAGCGCCGCCTACGATTCCGATGCAAGAAAAAGGAAAGCCCAGGTCTGCGAGGCGAATTTCTATAACGCTGAGTTTGCCTTGCAGCGCGGCTCCAAGGAAGACGCGCGGCGGTCGCTTGAGCTGGCTGCGGCAGATTGTCCGAAGACCTTTGTCGAAGGCCGAGCGGCCACCCTCGAACTGAAGGCCCTGAGCGCGAATCCCTGACAGTCCGTGGGATGGGCAAGGCGAAGGGTGCCCATCCACTGAGCTACGAATGGTTCAAGCGCCATCGGCGGGACGCTGCGCTTCGAGATGCCGGAGCGATCCGAACGCGGTGGAGTGATCAAATCACCCCGAAAGGCGCAAGGGCCCGGCCAAGGTTCGCCCGGATCAACGGTCATGGTCACTCCTTGCGGTATATCAAGGCCGCTCCCTTGACGCGTATTCATAAGCCTTGTTGTGTCACACGGCGTTCGGCGAAGATCTCTTCGATCCTGGGGGTGATGCCCGCAAGATGTCCACTGGTTGGTCTTACCTCCTGACACGATGGGTCGTGGTCACCGGCTTCGCGGTTGGGTTGAGCCTAGTGTTCAGCCATCCCGCAGTCGCCGCCAAGCGGGTTGCCCTGGTCATCGGCAATTCGGCATATCGGAACGTCAGTCAGCTCACCAACCCCGCCAATGATTCCACCGCGATCTGGACCACCTTCAGGAATGCCGGCTTCGATGTCGTGGAGCTGAAGCGGGATCTTAGCGTGAGCGAGATGCGTCGCGCGCTGCGCGATTTCTCCGACGCGGCGCGCGATGCCGACGTCGCCATCGTCTACTTTGCCGGCCATGGCATCGAGATCGAGGGTATCAACTACGTGATCCCGGTCGACGCCGTGCTCGAGCGCGACATCGACGCATTCGACGAGGCCATTCCGCTCGACCGGATCATGACCGTCATCGAGCCCGCAAAACAGCTGCGGCTCGTGATCCTGGACGCTTGCCGCGACAATCCGTTCAACAGGAGCATGAAGCGCTCGATCGGTACGCGCGGGATTGGGCGGGGGCTCGCCAAGGTCGAGCCTGAAAACCCCAACACGCTGATCGCCTTCGCCGCAAAGGCCGGATCGGTGGCCTACGACGGCGACAGCAAAAACAGCCCCTTTACCGGCGCCCTGATCAAGTATCTGACGAGGCCCGGCCTTGATGTGCGCAAGGCATTCGGCTTCGCCCGCGACGAGGTCCTCAAATCAACCGGCAACAAGCAGGAGCCCTATGTCTATGGCTCGCTTGGGGGCGAAGACGTCGTGCTGGTGCCGGCGCCCGAAAGTGCGACGGGGGAGCCGGGAAAGCCGCTCGACGAGAGGGTGCTTGAACTCGCGTTCTGGGAATCGATCAAGAACGAGCGCAATCCCCAGCTCTTCCAAGCCTACCTCAATCGCTACCCGAACGGCGCTTTTTCCGGCATCGCAAGGACGATCCTGAAGGAGCAACAGGTCGCGGCGGTCCAGTCGGCGGCCGTCGAGCAGCCGAACGACGCCCTCAAGCTTGCCGACTCCGCTTCGCTTCGCGAAATCCGGGAGCGACTCTACGAGCTCAATTTCGATCCGGGGCCGTTCGATGGACCACTGGGCGGTCGGGCGCGGGTTGCGATCCGCGAATTCGAACAGGCCAACAGGCTTGCGATGACGGGAGAGCCGACCCAGGGGCTGCTGCGCCGGCTGCGTGATCTCAGTCCCCTAAAGCCTTGGGGTTCGATCGTCTATTCGAAGGCCAGCAACAAATGGGGCATGTCGTGGTCGCAGGACACACGAAAGGCCGCGGTGGCGAGCGCGCTCGCATCCTGCGGCGACGCATCTGAGTGCCCGATCGAGATCAGCTTTTTCGGGACCGAATGCGGGGCCTTTGCCTATTCCGAGAGCGGCTGGGCTATGGCCGCCCGCGCCGACATGCAGAAAGCCAGGGACGATGCGATGGCTGATTGCCGCAAGCGGGGCAAGGCATGCCGCATCATCGCAGCGATCTGCGCGGACGGTGCGCAGCGTTTGCAGGCGGCAAACTAGTCGGGGCTTCCATGAACAATTCCGAACATCTCAAATCGCTCTTGCCGTCTCGGGCCGGAGCCGTGCTCGTCCTTGCGCTGCTCGTCGGTGTCGCCGTGTCCGGAAGACCGCAAACAGCGTTAGCCCAGGCCGGCCAGACCGGGGGCGTCATCGGCAAGCAGGAAAAGTCCATTTCGAGCGAGGAGGGCGCGCCCGAGCCTCGCGGCGCCGCCCCCGCGCGCAGATCATCCGGCGGCGCCCGGCAGACCAGGACGCTCGCGCAGGGCGGGTCCTCGGGCTGCGGCCGAATTGTCGGCACGTGGCGGTGGCTGGTGGGCATGAGGGCGGTCTTCAACGCTAACGGGACCAACCACGCAAGCAATGGGGACAGCGGGACCTGGACCTGCGCCGGCGGGACCGTCGTCGCCTCCTGGAAGAGCGGCTACGTCGACACCATCACTTTTTCGTCTGCAACGAGTCTTTCCATCACCAACAGTGCCGGCCTGCACTTCTCGGCGCACAGGTAAGTCGAGCAGCAGGTTCAGGTAGGTCGGTTACACGGCGGCGAACTCAGCCTGCGCATTTCCGGCGCGCTTTGGCTTCTTCGTCGTGGGGCCGAGCAGCGAGCCTGCCGCAAGTGCCGCGGTGTCCGCGACGCTTGGGTCGCGCGACACCATCGCCGCGACGATGGCGCCGTCGATCAGCAAGGCGAGCTGGTGTGCGAGCACGGCGGGCTCGCTCGCGCCCATTTCACTCGCAAGCTTCTCGATATGCCCCAGCACGACCTTCTTGTGCTTCAGAGCTATAGTACGAAACTGCTTTTGATCCTTGTCGTGCTCGCCGACGGCGTTGATGAAGGGGCAGCCATAGAAGCGCTCTTCGCCGAACCAGGCCTTCAGCGCCGGGAAGATCCGCTCAAGCTTTGCCTGCGGATCGCCTCCGCCGGACTCGATCGCGCCGATGAACCACTCGCGCCACTGCTTGCCTTCGCTCTCGAGCACCGCCTGCACGAGATTGGTTTTCGAGCCGAACAGCTTGTAGAGCGTGGTTTTCGCCGTGCCGGCCTGTTCGATGATCGCGTCGATACCGGTTGCGTTGATTCCGTTCTTGCAGAACAGGTGCGACGCTGCGCTGAGGAGGCGGCCGCGCGCGGACTCATCATCGCTCACGGCAGTATGCGGCGCGACAACTTTCTTCTTCAGTGACGGCTTGCCCATGGCGGCAACAACTTAATCGCAGCGCGCTCGCCTCATCAAGCCGCATCTTGGCGACGCCGAAATTATTCGCAACGCAGCGTGCAATTGCCTTGCCTTTGGGCAGGGCTGGCCTGGTCAAGCCGTAGGCATCGTCCGTTAACCGGCTAGATCGCTTCGCGTTTTGATCCCGGTGCAATCTGGCACGCTTCGTGCAGGAAACAGACCGTTCGGTATCCTTAACCTTTCCTCGTCCCCTAGGGAGAAAACTGATGACTGCGGTCGTTCAAAAAACTGCGCTGACTGGCTGCCTCGCGCCCATCGACAGAGGCGGGCTCGAGCAGTTGATCGTCAACGGCAAGGCCAATCCGAAGGTCATCAAGACCTTGAAGTGCAAGACGGTCGCGGAGGGCAAATTCCGTCACGCCAACTACATCCGTAACCTCGCGCCCTACATCGTCGACGAGCCGCCCGGGCTTCTCGGCGACGACACCGCGCCCAATCCGTCGGAAGCCTCGCTCGCCGCGCTCGGCTCCTGCCTCGCGGTCGGCCTGCATGCCAACGCGGTCCATCGCGGATGGATCGTCAACAAGCTCGAGCTCGAGCTCGAGGGCGACCTCAATATCACCGCGGTCTGGGGCACCGGCGATACCTCCGAGAAGCCGGT
This sequence comes from Bradyrhizobium sp., assembly GCF_016213215.1. Taxonomy (GTDB): domain Bacteria; phylum Pseudomonadota; class Alphaproteobacteria; order Rhizobiales; family Xanthobacteraceae; genus Bradyrhizobium. Next base: position 33,634 of record NZ_JACRAW010000126.1, read on the forward strand.
CGGTTTCACCGACGTACGGGTGAAGGTCGACATGGAATGCGAGGGCGTCTCCAAGGAGGAGGTCAGCGCGCTGATTGCCCATGTGAAGAAGTGGTCGCCGGTGGCCAACACCTTCACGCGGCCGGTCAACCTCGAAGTCGGGCTCTAGGTCGGCGTTTGGGATCGCAGGATGCGGGAGGGTTTGATGAGTTCATTGGCTGTATCGCGTCTTGCGGTCGAAGATAGCGGGCCGCTCCCGTCGGCGTCGGTGACCGAAGCGGTCGCCGCGCTCGCGCGCAAGGAGCTCGCCCCGCTCGCCGCTGCCATCGATGCCGGCGAGGTCTATCCCGCCGAGCTGATGCGGCGGCTTGGCGAGCTCGGCGCGTGGAGTACCCATGTGCCGAAAGACGGCGTCGCGGACCTTCGCGCCGCCATCCAGTCGATCGGGGCGATCGGCGAAGTGTGCGGCGCGACCGCCTTCATGGCGTGGTGTCAGAACACGCTGGTCTGGTACGCGGCCAATTCCGGCAATCGCAAGCTTGTCGAACGCCTTGCCGATGATTTCGCCACCGGCAAGGTGCTCGGCGGGACCGGGCTTTCCAATCCGATGAAGAGCTTCTTCGGTATCGAAAAGCTCAAGCTGAAAGGCCGCAAGGTCGAGGGCGGCTATGTCGTGCGCGGCGTGCTGCCCTGGGTCTCGAACCTGGGCCCTGATCATTTCTTCGGCACGATCTTCGAGCGTGAGGACGAGCCCGGCTCCCTGGTGATGTTCCTGGCCGACTGTGCCGATCCGTCGATCACGTTGCAGCCGTGCAAGCCGTTCCTGGCGATGGACGGCACCGGCACCTACGGCGTGCAATTCCGCGACGTCTTCGTGCCTGACGACCTCATCCTGGCCGATCCGGCGGGTCCGTTCGTCAAGAAGATCCGGGCCGGCTTCATCCTCCTGCAGGCCGGCATGGCGCTCGGCCTGATCAAGGATTGCATCAACATCATGGACGAGGTCGAGCGCCCGCTCGGTCACGTCAACCGCTACCTGCCGCAACAGCCGGTGCACTTCCGCGATCTCGCCGCCGAGCTCGAGGCCGAGACCATGGCGCTGGCGCAAGATCCCTTCAACACCGAGGAGGCCTATTGGCGCAAGGTGATCGACCTGCGTTTGCGCGCCGGCGATGCCAGCGTCGCGGCGGCGCACGCGGCGATGCTTCATTGCGGAGCGCGTGGCTACTTGAAGAGCCATCGCGCGCAGCGCCGCCTGCGCGAAGCCTATTTCGTTGCGATCGTCACGCCCGCCACCAAGCAGCTGCGCAAGATGCTGGCGGACGCCTGAGTTCTTGAACGGGTTCTCTAAACGGACCCCGAACTTCAAACCAAAGTAGGAGAGGCTGCCATGACGGACGTTCTGATCTCTGCCGGTGAACTTGCCGACCTCTTGAAGAAGGAGCCGTGTGTCGTCATCGACACTCGCAATCCCGACGCCTACGGCGCAGGTCACCTCCCCAACGCGGTCAACGTGCACGAGATCTTCACGTTTCTTGCGACCTCTACGCCGGAAGGCATCCACGAACTGAAGAGCAAGTTTGCCGAAGCCTTCGGCAATGCCGGACTGTCAGGCAAGGAGACGGCGGTCATCTATGAGCAGTCGATGAACTCTGGCTTCGGCCAGTCCTGCCGCGGTTATTACCTTCTCACGATGCTGGGCTATCCCAAGGTCAAGGTGCTCCATGGCGGCTTCGAGGCCTGGGCGGCCGCGGGTCTGCCGGTTACCAAGGATGTTCCGACGCCGGTGATGGCCTCGTTCCCAATTCTGCCGGAGGCCGGCGACATCCTGATCGATGCCAAGACCATGCTGGCCGCGGTCGGCAGGCCGGATGTCGCGATCCTCGACGTGCGCGACGTCGATGAGTGGATCGGCGAAAGCTCGTCTCCGTATGGAAAGGATTATTGCCCGCGCAAGGGGCGCATCCCGGGCGCCGTGTGGCTCGAGTGGTATCGCATGATGAAGCCGACCGCCGAAGGGCCGCGCTTTAAGTCGAAGGACGAGATTCTCGCCGAGTGTGCCACCGTCGGCATTACGCCGGACACGCCGGTCTACCTGTACTGCTTCAAGGGCGCGCGCGCCTCGAACACCTTCCTGGCGTTGAAGAACGCCGGTGTGAACGACGTGCGGATGTATTTCGGCTCCTGGAACGAATGGTCGCGCGACCCGTCGCTGCCGATCGAGCAGGGGCTGCCCGCTGCCCAGCTAACAGGCAAAGCGGCATAAAACGTGCATGCATCACATGGTCCGGCTGCACAAGGAGCAACCGGACCGACGATGATCCTGGCTTATTGCCGATGGGGCCGTGCTTCATCGGGAAAGTGCGACAAAGGGGCGCAATATGTCGATGTTCAATGATCCGTTTGATGCCGAACGCAGTCTCAAGACGGGCTGTGTCTGTGGCCAGCATCGCTCTGCCGCGGAGCACGAGCAGGCGACGCGGGCACTGCGCTGCGATCCGGCCGAAAGTGAAGAGAAGCGGTACGAGGGCGTTGTTGCTTCCGCCGTCATGCGCGCGATGTTCCCGCAGGATGTGGCGCGCCGCGCTTTCCTGAAGTCGGTCGGGGCCTCGACGGCGCTCGCTGCACTGTCGCAGTTCTTCCCGATCAAGACCGCGACCGAGGCGTTTGCGGCGGCGGGTACGCCGGAAAAGAAGGACCTCAAGGTCGGCTTCATTCCGATCACCTGTGCCACCCCGATCATCATGGCGGCGCCGCTCGGCTTCTATTCGAAGCACGGCCTCAATGTCGAAGTGGTGAAGACGGCGGGCTGGGCCGTGATCCGCGACAAGACAATCAACAAGGAATACGACGCCGCTCACATGCTGGCGCCGATGCCCATCGCGATCTCGCTCGGTCTTGGCGCCAACGCGATCCCGTTTGCGGTGCCCGCGATCGAGAACATCAACGGGCAGGGGATCGTGCTGGCTACGAAGCACAAGGACAAGCGCGACCCGAAGGACTGGAAGGGCATGAAATTCGCCATCCCCTTCGACTACTCCATGCACAACTACCTTTTGCGCTACTATCTCGCCGAGCACGGTATCGATCCCGACACCGACGTGCAGCTCCGTTCGGTGCCGCCGCCGGAAATGGTGGCGAATCTGCGGGCCGACAATATCGATGGCTTCCTTGCGCCGGACAATATCTGCCAGCGCGCGATCTACGACGGCGTCGGTTTCATGCACCTGTTGTCGAAGGAGATCTGGGACGGCCACCCCTGCTGCAGCTTTTCCGCCAGCCGCGAATTCATCACCTCTGCGCCGAACAGCTTTGCGGCATTGACGCGCGCCATCGTCGATGCCACCGCCTACGCATCGAAGGCGGAGAACCGCAAGCAGATCGCGGAAGCGATCGCGCCGGCCAACTACATCAACGCGCCGGTGACGGTGCTGGAGCAGGTGCTCACCGGCACCTATGCAGACGGGCTCGGGGGCGTGAAGACCGATCCCAAGCGCGTCGATTTCGATCCGTTCCCCTGGCAGTCATTCGCGGTTTGGATGCTGACGCAGATGAAGCGCTGGGGCCAGATCAAGGGCGATGTCGACTACAAGGCTGTCGCGGAGCAGGTCTATCTCGCCACCGACACCAGGAAGCTGATGATAGAGATGGGGCTGTCGCCGCCTGCCACGTCGTACAAGTCCTTTGCGGTGATGGGCAAGAAGTTCGATCCCGAGAAGCCGGGCGATTATCTCGCCAGCTTCAAGATCAAGAAGGGCGCGTGATGAGGGGGCTCGCACTCTCTTCACTACTCGCGCGCGAGGGGAGCGCTAGATGAGCGCTTCCCTCCGGCTCAGAGCAGCGATCGTAACGGTCGTGCTGTTTGCAGCCTTCATCGGCGTCTGGCACCTCGCCACGCGATCGAGTGCAACCGTCACCAACATGAACCCGGAATACGCCAAGCTGATGGGCCTGACCGCCACGCAGGGCAAGTCGGCGATGCCGGGGCCGCTGGATGTCGGCGCGAAACTCTGGGAACACGTGAGGCGGCCGTTCTACGACAATGGACCGAACGACAAGGGGCTGGGAATTCAGCTTGCCTATTCGATCGCCCGCGTCGGCATCGGCTTTCTGCTGGCGGTTATCGTCGCGATTCCCCTGGGATTCTTGATCGGCATGTCGCCGCTGATCAGCCGGGCGCTCGATCCGTTCATCCAGGTGTTGAAGCCGATCTCACCGCTCGCCTGGATGCCGCTCGCGCTCTATACCATCAAGGACTCTTCGATCTCCGCAATCTTCGTCATCTTCATCTGTTCGGTGTGGCCGATGCTGCTCAACACGGCGTTCGGCGTCGCGAGCGTGCGCAAGGAATGGATCAACGTCGCGCGTACGCTGGA
>NZ_JACRAW010000127.1 GCF_016213215.1 Bradyrhizobium sp.
TCATCACGCAGTTGCTGCGCGATTTCGACAAGGCCGAAGCCGATGGCGACCGTGTCGCGGTCGCCCGCTTCAAGCCGGGCCGCGGCCGCGAGGTACCGCTGTTCGTCGCCGGCCTGCCGATCTTCTCCAAGACCTATTATGCCAGGCAGCCGTTCGACCAGTCGACGCTGGAAATTCCGCTCGGCAGCGGCCCCTACCAGGTCGGCCGCTTCGAGGTCGGTCATTTCATCGAGTTCGAGCGGGTGAAGGATTGGTGGGGCGCCAATCTTCCGGTGTCGCGCGGGCAGAACAATTTCGACAGCGTGCGCTACGAATATTATCGCGACCGCGAGGTCGGCTTCGAAGGCTTCACCGCCAAGAACTATCTGTTCCGCGAGGAATTTACCTCACGCACCTGGGCGACGCGCTACGACTTCCCCGCCTTCAAGGACGGCCGCGTCAAGCGCGCGGTGCTGCCCGACGATACGCCGTCCGGCGCGCAGGGCTGGTTCATCAACATCCGGCGCGAAAAATTCAAGGATCGGCGGTTGCGCGAGGCCTTGATCGACGCCTTCGATTTCGAATGGACCAACAAGAACATCATGTATGGCTCATACGAGCGCACGCATTCGGTGTTCCAGAATTCGCCGATGATGGCCAAGGGCAAGCCCGACGCGGCCGAACGGACGCTGCTGGAGGCATTCCGCAGCAACCTGCCGGACGAGGTGTTCGGCGAGCCTTACGTGCCGCCGGTGACCGACGCCTCGGGCCAGGATCGACGCTGGCTGCGACGCGCCAATCAACTGCTTGGCGAGGCCGGCTTTGCGCTGAAGAACGGCAGGCGCGTGTTGCCGAACGGCGAGCCGATCACCATCGAATTCCTGATTGACGAGCCCACATTCACACCGCACCATATGCCCTACATCAAGAACCTCGGCACGCTCGGCATCGACGCCACCTTGCGCGTCGTCGATCCGGTGCAATACCGCGCCCGCGTCGACGGTTTCGATTTCGACATCACGGTGGAACGCTTCAGTTTTTCCGCGACGCCGGGCGATTCGCTGCGCAGCTATTTTTCGTCGCAGGCGGCGGCGACCAAGGGGTCGCTGAACCGCGCCGGGATCGCCAACCCCGCGGTGGACGCGCTGATCGACCTGATCATCGCCGCCAAGACGCGGGACGAGCTCACCACCGCCTGCCGGGCGCTCGACCGCGTCATTCGCGCCGGACGATATTGGATACCGCACTGGTACAAAGCGTCGCACTGGATCGCCTATTGGGACCTGTTCGGCCGTCCGGCTGCCCAGCCGCGCTATTTCCGCGGCATCCCGGGTACCTGGTGGTACGACCGCGACAAGGCGCCGAAACTGGAACAAAAGGGGTAAGAGATCATTCGCCCCTCATCCTTCGAGACGGCCGCTTCGCGGCCTCCTCAGGATGGGGGTTATAGTGCACAAGGATAGCTCCTCATCCTGAGGAGCCCGCCGACGGCGGGCGTCTCGAAGGATGAGGCCCGAAGGAAGTCAGCCAAGCAATGACCGACTATATCATCCGCCGCATCCTGTTCATGATCCCGACGATGTTCGGCATCATGCTGGTGGCCTTCGTCGTGGTGCAGTTCGCGCCCGGCGGCCCGGTCGAGCAGGTGATCGCCAAGCTCACCGGCAGCGACACCGGCGCGACCTCGCGCATCTCCGGTTCGCCCGGCGGCGACTTCGGCAGCCGTGGCATGGTGCAGGGCGGCTCGCAGGTGGACGCCGTCAATTCCAAATATCGCGGTGCCCAGGGCCTCGATCCGGAATTCATCAAGAAGCTGGAAAAACAGTTCGGCTTCGACAAGCCGGCCTATGAGCGATTCGCCCTGATGCTGTGGAACTATGTGCGCTTCGATTTCGGCAAGAGCTATTTCCGCGACGTCAGCGTGCTGCAGCTGATCAAGGAAAAGCTGCCGGTGTCGATGTCGCTCGGCATCTGGATGACGCTGCTCACTTATCTGATCTCGATTCCGCTCGGCATCCGCAAGGCGGTCGACGACGGCTCGCGCTTCGACATGTGGACCTCGAGCGTCATCATCGTCGGCTATGCTATCCCCGGCTTCCTGTTCGCGATCCTGCTGATCATTCTGTTCGCCGGCGGTTCGTTCTTCGACTGGTTCCCGCTACGCGGCTTATATTCGGAGAACTGGGCGCAGCTGCCGTGGTGGCAGAAGATTGCCGATTATTTCTGGCATCTCACGCTGCCGATCATCTCGATGGCGCTGTCCGCATTCGCCACCATGACGCTGCTGACCAAGAACTCGTTCCTGGATGAAATCCGCAAGCAATACGTGCTCACCGCGCGCGCCAAGGGCTGCGGGCGCAACCAGGTGCTGTACGGCCACGTGTTCCGCAACGCCATGCTGATCGTGATCGCCGGCTTCCCTTCCGCCTTCGTACATGCCTTCTTCACCGGCTCGCTGCTGATCGAAACGATTTTTTCGCTCGACGGGCTCGGCCTGCTCGGCTTCGAAAGCGTGCTCAATCGTGACTACCCGGTGGTGTTCGCCACGCTCTTCATCTTCTCGCTCATCGGCGTGGCGGTGAACCTGATCTCCGATCTCACGTATACGTGGATCGATCCGCGCATCGACTTCGAGACGCGGGAGGTTTGAGGTGGACGCGCGTGCCGGCATCAAGGTGCCCGAGACCACGGCGGTCGGACCCGGCGGTCTGATCGTGCCGCCGCTGCGGCGCGGGATCGCGATCTCGCCGCTCAATCGGCGGCGCTGGGACAATTTCAAGGCCAACCGCCGCGGCTATTGGTCGTTGTGGGTGTTCTTGGCGATGTTCCTGATCTCGCTGTTTTCCGAGTTCATCGCCAACGACAAACCGATCTACATCCATGTGAATGGCCAGTCGTTCTTCCCGGCGGTGGTGACCTATCCCGACACCGCGTTTGGCGATCCGAATGACAAGAACCTGTTCGGCACCGCCGCCGACTATCGCGACGATTACCTGATGGGGCTGATTACCAAAGAAGGCGGCGCCGTGCTCTGGCCGCTGATCCGCTTCTCCTACAACACCCAGGTGAGCAAGCCGCCGTCGCCGTTTCCGTCCAAGCCGACCTGGCTGCTTAATGACAAGGATTGCGAGTTCGCCGCCAAGAACGGCTTCGCCAAATGCGGTGAGCAGGAATACAACTGGCTCGGCACCGATGACGGCGGCCGCGACGTGGTGGCGCGGCTGATCTACGGCTTCCGCATCTCGGTGCTGTTCGGACTGGCGTTGACCATCGTTTCCTCGGTGATCGGCGTCGTAGCCGGCGCGGTGCAGGGTTATTTCGGCGGCTGGGTCGACCTGCTGTTCCAGCGTTTCATCGAAATCTGGACCTCGATTCCCTCGCTCTATCTGCTGCTGATCATCTCGTCGGTGCTGGTGCCGGGCTTCTTCGTGCTGCTCGGCATCCTGCTGTTGTTCTCCTGGGTGTCGCTGGTCGGCCTGGTGCGCGCGGAATTCCTGCGCGGGCGCAATTTCGAATACATCATGGCCGCGCGCGCGCTTGGCGTCACGAACGCAGTCATCATCTTCCGCCACCTGCTGCCGAACGCCATGGTGGCGACCATGACGTTCCTGCCGTTCATCCTGTCGTCCTCGGTGATGACGCTGACCGCGCTCGACTTCCTCGGCTTCGGCCTGCCGCCCGGCTCGCCCTCGCTCGGCGAATTGCTCAGCCAGGGCAAGGCCAATGTGCAGGCGCCGTGGCTCGGCCTGACCGGGTTCTTCTCCATTGCCTTGATGTTGTCGCTGCTGATCTTCATCGGTGAAGCAGTGCGCGACGCCTTCGATCCGCGAAAGACCTTCCGATGAGCGCGCCCGCCGAAAA
>NZ_JACRAW010000128.1 GCF_016213215.1 Bradyrhizobium sp.
ACGCTTTCAGCGCCGTTCGTCCACGCGAAAGCCTTGCTCACGGACTTGAGGCCCGCCCTGCAACGCTCCTCGCGCACGACGCAGTCGCGTCCACCGCATCCCAACCCGCGCTTCTGACGACTCGCGAACCGCCCCTCGTGTCGGGCCAGGACGGGCGGAGTGCTAGACGTGATTTGCCCGACGGTGAAAGCGAGTTATTTCGAGCGCCAGGACTGGACAGGCCAAATCAGCTTGAAATCGCTCACTAAATGGCAGTTTGGGCGCAGCCGCTTTTCGAGTCTTTCATCCGTGCGCGGGGCGAGCATCGAACTGAATTGCCGGGCCGGGCAAATCGGTCCGACCAAATCAGCCGTCATTGTCAACGTCGAACCCGGAATCCATTTCACAACGGATTTATGCGGCTCAATGGATTCCGGGCCTGCGTGCTTCGCACGCATCCCGGAATGACGAGACGGAGACGGGAGAGCGTGCTCCCACTCGTCGACGGCCGCGCCGCCCAGTAATCAGTTTCCTAACCGCTATAAGAAAAAACCCCGGCAGTTTCCTGCCGGGGTTCTTCGTCAAATCGTGAGAACCGGGATCACCAGTTGCGCTGAACGCGGAAGCCACCGGTCCAGGTGCCCTGATCCTTGAACTCGTACACGGCAGCCGGCTTGGCGGAGATTGCCGGCAGCGTGATCGCACCCGTGTTCTTCTGGTCGAGCGCGGTGTACGTCACTTCGCCCGAGATCGTCAGACCCTTGACCGGGGTCCAGCCCGTCCGCGTACCGATCTGCCAGATGTTGAAGTCCGGGTTGCAGGTCGAGCCAGCAACCATCGAAGCAGAGTACGTGGCGCAGACGAGAGCCTTACCGTTGGTGTTGTAGCTCAGAGCAGCATAGGCACCGAAGATCGAGGAGAACCACTTGGCATCCCAGTTATGGGTGTAGCCACCGCGGAAACCCCAAGCCGAGGTCAGCTCGAGACCGGTGCCAGTCGCCGCCGAAGTGCCGGCGAACACGGCGTCAGACACGCCCGCGAACGCGACGCTCTGATAGGCGCCGGCCAGGCCGGTGCTGCCGTACATCGCGTACGAGATCGGAACGAGGCTCTGGAACACGTAACGGCTTGCACCGTTCGAGTACGCCGCCTGGAGGTTGATCGTGTCGCCCGGACCGGTCGGGATGTTCTTGATCGACAGGCCCAACTGACCAGCCCAGCCCCACTTGTCCGACGGATGACCGGAGGTCTCGTTGGTCGTGGTGTAGTAGCTGGTGTGGTTGTCGTGCGCCGCGATCGACGCCTGGAACAGACCCCAGGCCTGATCAACGCGCAACTGACCGACGACGTCCGGAGCAGCCGCACCGCCGTAGCTGTTGGTGCCGTACGCGCCGCCCGCAGCGGTCGTAGCCGTACCACCAGAGGTGTTATAAAGGGCGGTGTAGTAGTAGTTGGTCGGATCCTGCAGCGAGATCGAGGCGGTGATGCCCGAACCGAAGTCCGCAGTGTAGCTCAACTGGTTGACGCCGGTGACGTCGCCCGAACCGCCGACCAGGAAGTCGTTGAAGTTGGCCGGATAGTTGGTCCACGGCACGTCGAACTGCGAGATCGCCTTACCCATCGTGAAGCCGGCGAACTGGATGAAGGCATAGTACACGCCGAGCGTACCGCCGGCGATCGCGTCGCCCGAGGTCCAGGTGAAGGTCGCATCGAAGAACGTGCGGACCACGCCGAGCTCGGTCGCGGTGCGCGTGTCGATGTTCAGGTCTTCACGGGAACGGCCCAGGAAGTAGTTGCGGTGACGGGTGTGCTGACCAGCGGCACCATCCCAGTTCGGACGGATGTAGTCGCCGCTGCCGTTCACGACGGCGTCGACGCGCAGGTAGCCACCCAGCTTGATGCAGGTGTCAGTGCCCGGGATGTAGTAGAAACCGGCACCATACAGGGAGCAGATCTTCACGTATTCGACCGCTTTGGCCTTTACGGGAAGATCGGCAGCCTGGGCTCCACCCATGGCGATCAGACCCGCCGCTGAGCCGAGCACAAGGCTCTTAATCATCTTCATGTTAAACCTCCAAGTTGCTCTCTAGGGAAGGTTCCGGATCCGGCGGGTGAAGCACCCTAAGGTTGGTTCCCTTGTCCCTTAAACCACCGCTTAGCCGCTTCGCGCCTTCGGACACACCCGCATGAACGCGAGGGACTTAAGCGAACCACCTAAGATCGGGACGACTTCGGGATGCCCCCCTCCGTCGCGCCCTCACAATTACCGAACGACCTTGCACAAGCAACAAAGGAACGCTCCCAAACGGCCTTGATCAGCGCCTTTTCGGCGCGGTGTTGCACAAATAACACGCGGATTCGATCGGGCGGCGCCGCCAAGTTATTGATGTTAAAATGATTTTAAGCCTGGTTCCGATCGCCCTCGAAATGCTGGCCGTTTGGTAACAGGGCACAGCCGCCGCCTCGAACGATGAAAAACGCGCGACGAATCGAAGAATCAGACACCCGGAATCGCGCCCGCGCGGGCTTCCGCGCGGACATTGATATGGACATTAATAAAGAGATCACCGGAGGAACCGCGACCGGCCGACGGCCTTGCAGCGCGGCGCCGCGGCCGCACCGTTCGCATTTGATCTGTCTACAGGGGAAGCTGGCGGAGACGGAGGGATTCGAACCCTCGATAGGCCTTTACAAGCCTATAACGGTTTAGCAAACCGCCGCCTTCAGCCACTCGGCCACATCTCCGGTGAGGCGGATATGCCCGACAGAGCGGCAAGCCGCAAGCGATAGAATGGAGATATTGCCCGCTTTGTGAAGCATTCGTGATGGCGATCGCCCGGTGCAGGCGCTCACAGGGTTCCGCTGACGATCGCTTACACGCCCGTCAGCCCCGCCGAGAGCCCCTCTCCATGCAATGAAGGGTTCCGTCAGACGCGCGGTGCGACGGTGAGACCAGGACGGCTCGTCGGCCCTCACGTTGAACCACACACCAGCCCTGCGCCGGCACGGAAAGCGCAACGGCACGATGTCCGTTGTTGGTGGTCGAGCGCCGTCCATATCCTTGCAAGCAGGACGCACGGGACGCTCTACATCGGCTGACCAATGATCTCGTGCGCCGGGCGACGGGTCGAATCCCGGTGGATTGATCTCTTTCCCGCTATTTCCAACCAAGGCCTGTGGTCAATGACGGGAAATGGAAGGCTGCGCTCGAAAGAACCAGCATCGCCGATGTGTGTCGACGGGCTGATTTCTAGTCGCCCGATTTCGGTCGATTCGATCAGCATCAAAGGCGATCGCGACATCCCCCGTCATTCCGGGGCGCGACGAAGTCGCGAGCCCGGAATCCATAACTCCAGGCGGCGGAAAGTTGCGTCCTACAGATCGCAATCATCAGGCGCACCGGGTCGGCAACCATTGTGGCTGTCGACCGTGCCGCGGTTCAATCGCGGGCGCGCTGGGCGTTATTGATTTGACGCGACGAGGACTTGCCGAAGAAGCGCAGACGAAGCGCCTCAGTGCATCGTCATCCAGGCCCTTGCCTCACGCTGCGGGGCGGCGATCTCGGCCTCCGACATCATCTCGGCGACCTCTTGGCGGAGCGCGATCGCGTCCTTGCGTCCCTTGAGCGCCGCGAGATTGAACCATTTGTGCGCGGCGACGAAGTCGACCAGGCCTGAACGACCGCTGGCCCAATACAGACCACGCTCGAACAGAACGTCGCAGATTGTGCTCGACTCGATCGGCATTGCCGAATCCAGATCGATGTTCCCGTGAAACATGTCGCATCCCCTTTGTTTTTATGCCGCCTCGCGAGCGAGTGCGGCCCCTGTCACTCTGACCAGGCATGACCAGGTCATGCTCATGGACTTCCCGTTATTCCCCATGCCGTTTGCCGGCTTGTGGGGCGATGATGGCCGAGCAAGTTTGAAAAGCAGTTTAAGTATCGCGATGAACGCGACGTAAACGCACGGCCCCGGACGGTCCGCGCCCAACTGCAGAAACCGTGGTGCGGCAAGGGTTTCCGCGCGTGCGACAGGTTCGGTTTACCTTGGGTCTTTGCCCGTCGATAACCATCCGCATAGAGGCTGGTTGGAGGCCTCCCTCACGAGATTTCCAAAGGCGCGGGATTCAAGCCCTGCTTTCTTCCGGCCGTGCAAGTCTCGCTTCCTCGGACCGTTACGCTCTTTGATGCAGAAGCGGTCCTGTCGCAATATGCCGGCGGCTTGACATGAGTACAGGCGCGATCAGGTCGCGCGGCAGGATATGAAACGCCTGAATGCAGGCCCGAGCGCGAAGCCCGGAACCACGCGCCTCTCGGAGCTTCGCCGGATGCGCCACCTGCGTGGCAGGATCCATGCTGAAAGGCGTTGCCGCGCGTCCAAGCCGGCACGTGCAGAATCGAAAGCGTTTGGAAAACGGGGAGATGAAACGCCGGACGCGGCCCGGCGAGGGAAACGAGGGCGTCGGCGAACACGTCAGGACCAAATCCCACCTGGGCCGCAAGGCCGCCGGTGAAATCGCGGAGCCCTGGTGGGGATCCGCAGCGAACGAAGAAAACCTGTTTCTTCTGCCGGACCGGAAGCCTGGGGAGCGAAGCTCCGCAAGGCAGATTGTGATCCGACCGTTGACCTGATGTCTCGCCGACACCCTCTTTCGTCAACCAGGGCGACCTACTGAAATCGGTGACCCTGACGACGTGCCGGCATCAAGGAGCCGGCATCTTCAGTCGAGCGAGACTTACTTCTTCTTCTTGGCGACCTTGCGGGTCTTCTTCGCAGTCTTCTTCACTGCGCTCTTCGCCTTCTTTGCCTTCTTAGCTTTCTTCGCCATGTTGCCCTCCGATGTGAGATGGCTCTATTTGCTGCGTGCACTCGGGTATCGAGATGCACTTCATCCCGAATACACCAACACGACGAAAAAAACAGCGTCCAGCTTAAGGAAGTGTTGACGGTGCGAGTGCGGCGCAAACGACGCGCTTCAATCGAAAGCGCAAGCGCGCGTGCGCAGAAGAATGCAAAAAACCCGCGCCGCATCGACACCGGCAATGTCAATATTGCAAGAAATCCCTGCGCTGCAGGCTTTTCTTTGATTCACACTGTTGACGAAGTTGATGCGATCGAAGCGCAGACGCTCGATCGATTCCCCGCGAAGGCACTTTGCACGGACTCTGAGTCGCCGATTTTGGCAACGAAAAAATTTTCATGCTTAACGGCGGAACGTCTCGCAACCGACCGATCGAGGCGATGTTTCGCACGAATCGCCGGCGCCGATTCGGTTGGCCGCCCGGAGCTCAATCGCGGCAATGGGTCGCCGCTTCGATGCGCCACGTCGAGCCGGAGCGGAGCGAAGGAGGTGCGGCAACGTGCCGTCACCTCCCTTGTCGGACCCGCCGATCAGATTCCGAGCTTGGACTTGAGCAGGTCGTTGACGGCCTGGGGGTTGGCCTTGCCGCCGGAAGACTTCATCACCTGCCCGACGAACCAGCCGATGGCTTGCGGCTTGGTCCTGGCCTGCTCGACCTTGTCCGGGTTGGCGGCGATGATGTCGTCGACCACCTTTTCGATCGCCCCGAGGTCTGTCACCTGCTTCATGCCGCGCTGTTCCACCAGCGCGCGCGGATCGCCGCCCTCCTGCCAGACGATCTCGAACAGGTCCTTGGCGATCTTGCCGGAGATTGTTCCCTCGCCGATCAGGTCGACGATCGAACCGAGCTGCACTGCCGAGACCGGCGAGGTGGCGATATCCCGGCCTTCCTTGTTGAGACGGCCGAACAGCTCGTTGATCACCCAGTTGGCGGCCACTTTGCCGTCGCGCGAACGGTTCGCGAGCTTGTCCAGCACCGCCTCGTAGAACTCGGCGCTCTCGCGCTCGGCGACCAGCACGCTCGCGTCGTAAGGCGAGAGACCGAAATCGGCGATGAAGCGCGCCTTCTTCTGGTCCGGCAGTTCCGGCAGCTCCGCCTTGAGTCCGTCGACGAACTCCTGGGTGAATTCCAGCGGCAGCAGGTCCGGATCGGGGAAATAGCGGTAGTCGTGCGCCTCCTCCTTCGAGCGCATCGAGCGCGTCTCGCCCTTGATGGAATCGAACAGGCGCGTCTCCTGATCGATCACGCCGCCGTCCTCGAGGATCTCGATCTGGCGGCGCGCCTCGTACTCGATCGCCTGACCGATGAAGTTGATCGAGTTCATGTTCTTTATTTCACACCGGGTGCCCAGCGGCCCGCCGGGCCGGCGCACCGAGACGTTGACGTCGGCGCGGAGACTGCCCTTCTCCATGTCGCCGTCGCAGCTGCCGAGATAGCGCAGGATCGAGCGCAGCTTGGTGACATAGGCCCTGGCCTGCTCGGCGTCGCGAAGGTCCGGCTTGGAAACGATCTCCATCAGCGCGACGCCGGAGCGGTTGAGATCGACATAGGACATTGTCGGCGACTGGTCGTGCAGCGACTTGCCGGCGTCCTGCTCCAGGTGCAGCCGCTCGATGCCGACGGTGACGCTGCGGCCGCCGTCGAGTTCGACCAGCACCTCGCCCTCGCCCACCACCGGCGACTTGTACTGGCTGATCTGGTAGCCCTGCGGCAGGTCGGGATAGAAATAGTTCTTGCGGTCGAACACCGAACGCAGGTTGATCCTGGCGTTGAGCCCGAGGCCGGTGCGCACGGCCTGGCGGACGCATTCCTCGTTGATCACGGGCAGCATGCCCGGCATTGCCGCGTCGACCAGCGACACGTGGGTGTTCGGCTCGCCCCCGAACTCGGTGGAAGCGCCCGAGAACAGCTTGGATTTCGAGGTCACCTGGGCGTGGATCTCCATGCCGATGACCATTTCCCAGTCGCCGGTCGCCCCCTTGATCAGCTTGTGCGTGGCTGTGCTCATGGCGTTGCTTCTCCGAGCAGCGAGGAAGCGATCCGCTCCCATTCGGCCTGCAATGAATCCTTCGGCGCGGGCCGGCCCGCCTGGCGATACCAATAGCCGGCGTTGGACAGATCGCCCTCGACGCGGTGCAGATAGGCATGCACCCAGGCGGCCTCGCGCGTGCCGTCGTCCTGGACGATCTTGTGCGCCCGGTCCCAGTCGCCTTTCGCCGCCCACCATATCCCTGCGAGCGGCGCGCCCAGGTCCGGCGCGGGCGCCGCGCCGGAAAGACTCGCCGTGAACGCCGCCATGTTCACCACCACCTCGCCGGCGTGAAGCGGCCCGCCGCCTGCTCGATCACCTCGCCGAGCGAGAACAGCGTCTCCTCGTCGAACGGACGGCCGATCAGTTGCAGGCCGAGCGGCAGGCCCTGGGCGTCCTTGCCGGCTGGGACGGCGATGCCGGGCAGGCCCGCCATGTTCACCGTCACGGTGAAGATGTCGTTGAGATACATTTCGACGGGATCGGCGCCGCCCTTCTCGCCCACGCCGAACGCCGCCGACGGCGTCGCGGGGGTGAGGATCGCATTCACGCCTTTCGCGAAGCAGTCCTCGAAATCCTTCTTGATGAGCGTGCGGACCTTCTGCGCGCGCAGGTAATAGGCTTCGTAATAGCCGGCCGACAGCACTTAGGTGCCGATCATGACGCGACGGCGCACTTCGGCGCCGAAGCCTACGGCGCGGGGGTTCTC
>NZ_JACRAW010000018.1 GCF_016213215.1 Bradyrhizobium sp.
AGATCTTCTCCTGGATCGCCACCATGTGGGGAGGCTCGATCGAATTCCGCGCGCCGATGCTGTGGGCGGTCGGCTTCATCTTCCTGTTCACGGTCGGCGGCGTCACCGGCGTGGTGCTGGCGAACGCCGGCGTCGATCGCGTGCTGCAGGATACTTATTACGTCGTGGCGCACTTCCACTACGTGTTGTCGCTGGGCGCGGTGTTCGCGATCTTTGCGGGCTGGTACTACTGGTTCCCGAAAATGTCCGGCTACCTGTACAACGAGACGATCGCCAAGCTGCACTTCTGGGTCACCTTCGTGGGCGTCAACATGGTGTTCTTCCCGCAGCATTTCCTCGGGTTGTCGGGCATGCCGCGCCGCTACATCGACTATCCGGACGCATTCGCCGGCTGGAACCTGGTGTCGTCGGTCGGCTCCTACATTTCGGGCCTGGGCATGCTGATCTTCCTCTACGGGGTCATCGACGCCTTCCTGCGCAAGCAGCAGGCCGCCGACAATCCGTGGGGAGCCGGCGCAACGACACTGGAATGGACACTGCCTTCGCCGCCGCCCTTCCACCAGTTCGAAGTGCTGCCGCGCATTCAGTAGTGACGGTGACGCGGCGCCACGACCGGCGCCGCGCCCTTGATGAGAAGCGAGAAGTCCCTTGTCGGTCGTCGATCACAACGCCGTCGCGCTCAGCCCTCGGATTTCCGAGGCGGAAGTTGCCGACTACGTCGCGCTTCTGAAGCCGCGCGTGATGTCGCTGGTGATCTTCACGGCGCTGGTTGGTCTGTTGCTGGCCCCCGGCCATTTCCACCCCGTGCTGGCGATCACCTCGCTGCTGTGCATCGCGGTCGGCGCCGGTGCTTCCGGCGCGCTGAACATGGCGCTGGAGGGCGATATCGACGCCAGGATGTCGCGCACCGCCAACCGGCCGATCCCGCGCGGCCGGATCACGAAGGCGGAAGCGATGGCGTTCGGCATGACGCTCGCGTTCTTCTCGGTGATGACCCTCGGCATCCTCGTGAACTGGCTCGCCGGTGGACTGCTCGCCTTCACCATCTTCTTCTACGTCGTGGTCTACACGATGATCCTGAAGCGGCGTACCGCGCAGAACATCGTCATCGGCGGCGCCGCCGGCGCCTTGCCGCCGGTGGTCGCCTGGGCGGCTGCCGCGGAGTCGCTGGCCGTGGAGCCGCTGCTGCTTTTCCTGATCATTTTCTTCTGGACGCCGCCCCACTTCTGGGCGCTGGCGCTGTTCCGTTCCGACGACTACGCGCGCGCGGGCGTGCCGATGATGCCGGTGGTTGCCGGACCCGATGCGACGCGGCTGCAGATCCTGCTCTACACCATCGTGCTGGTGGCGGTTGCGGCCGCGCCCTGGCCGCTCGGCTATTTCGACGCGATCTACGGCGTGATCTCTCTCGTCCTCGGGGCAGGCATGCTGGCGCTGGCGATCAATGTCTATCGCCGTCGCGAGCGCAGCGCCTCGCTGCGGGCGACGCGGAAGCTGTTCGCGTTTTCGATACTTTATCTGTTCGCGCTGTTCGCGACCCTGCTGGCCGAGGTCGTTGGTCGCGCGGTGATACCGATGATGTGGGGCGCATGACGGGTGCAATGGCTGAAGACCGCGAGCCGGATGGAATCGTCCTCACCGAGGCGCAGAAGCGCAGCCGCCGGCAGCGCTCGATCGCGATCGCGCTCGCGCTCGGAGTTCTCGTCGTGCTGTTTTTCGCCGTCACCCTCGTCAAGGGGCCGATGGTGCTGAACCGGCCGTTGTGATGCGACAGATGGATGAGAAGCCGACCATATCGTACAGAGCCAAGGCATCGAACGCCTTGCGGCGCGGCATTGGGCGCGATGCGCTGATCGCGTCCATCTGCGGCGGTATCGTGGCGCTGATGGTCGGCGCCTCCTTTGCAGCGGTGCCGTTCTACAACTGGTTCTGCCGCACCACCGGCTTCAACGGCACCACCCAGGTTGCCACCTCGGCGCCGAGCTCAGCGCCGCTCGCGCGCAAGATCGCCGTGCGCTTCGATTCGAACGTCGCCGGCGGGTTGCCCTGGAAGTTCGAGCCCGAGCAGACC
Organism: Bradyrhizobium sp.; assembly: GCF_016213215.1. GTDB lineage: Bacteria > Pseudomonadota > Alphaproteobacteria > Rhizobiales > Xanthobacteraceae > Bradyrhizobium. Next base: position 2,072 of record NZ_JACRAW010000018.1, read on the forward strand.
GAGATCGAGGTCAGGATCGGCGAGGTCGTCACCGTCTATTACACGGTAACGAACCAGTCGGCGCGTGCCACGACCGGGCAGGCGGCCTACAACGTGGCGCCGCTGACGGTCGGGTCCTACTTCCAGAAGATCAACTGCTTCTGCTTCACCGAACAGACCTTGGCTCCTGGCGAAAAGCGCGAGATGCCGGTCGTGTTCTATGTCGATCCGGCGCTCGCCGCCGATCATGACAACGACGGGCTCAACACCATCACCCTTTCGTACACGTACTATCCCGTCCGCGATCCGGCCGTGAGGCCGTTGGCGGCGGGCGAGGGCGACAGTCACAGAGGAAGTCTTTGATCGTCGGGACGGATGGGTCCCGATGACTGAACCGAGAGGATACGTGCCGCAAAGGCACGGCTAATTGGAGAGAGACCGCAATGGCTACGGCGCAAGTCAAGCATCACGATTACCATCTGGTCGATCCGAGCCCGTGGCCGGCGGTGGGAGCGCTATCGGCCTTCATCATGGCGTTCGGCGCCATTGCCTGGATGCATCAAATGTTCTCGGCCGCGCCGATCGTGTTCGGCCTCGGCACGATCGGCGTGCTCTACACCATGGCGGCCTGGTGGACCGACGTGATCCGCGAGGCGGAGTACAAGGGCAACCACACCCGCGTCGTCCAGCTTCACCACCGCTACGGCATGATCCTGTTCATCGCCTCGGAGGTGATGTTCTTCGTCGCCTGGTTCTGGGCCTACTTCAATTCCGCCCTGTTCCCGGCCGATGCGGCTCATGCCGCCCGCGACGCGATCTTCGGCTGCGGTCCCGGCACGGCCGCCGGCGCCTGCAGCGTGCCCGGCACCTGGCCGCCGAAGGGCATCGAGACCTTCGATCCCTGGCATCTGCCGCTATTGAACACCCTCATCCTGCTGACCTCGGGCACCACGGTGACCTGGGCGCATCACGCGCTGCTGGAGAACGATCGCCAGGGCCTGAAGTACGGATTGATCCTGACCGTCGTGCTTGGCGTGAGCTTCACCTGCGTGCAGGCGTACGAGTACAGCCATGCGGCGTTCTCCTTCGCCGGCCACATCTACGGCGCCACCTTCTTCATGGCGACGGGCTTCCACGGCTTCCACGTGATTATCGGGACCATCTTCCTGACCGTGTGTCTGGTGCGCGCCTATCTCGGCCATTTCACGCCAAAGCAGCACCTCGGCTTCGAGTTCGCCGCCTGGTACTGGCATTTCGTCGACGTGGTGTGGCTGTTCCTGTTCATCTGCATCTACGTCTGGGGCCATGGCGCCGAGACGATGGCCCACGGCGCGCATTGAGCCGGAACGATCGTGATGGAGGGGCGGCCGGCACGGCCGCCCTTTCGCTTAAGTGAAAGTGGGAAGAGGGAAGGAAAGCGTATGACCGACTATCCTCCCGCAAGTGTGTTCCAGAGCGCGCTGCGAGGCATCGCTTGCCGCTGCCCGCGCTGCGGCAACGGCAAGCTGTTCGCCGGCTTTCTCACGTTGCGGCCTTGCTGCGAATCGTGCGGCCTGGACTACGCGTTCATCGACACCGGCGACGGGCCCGCGATTTTCATCATCATGCTGGCGGGCGCGATCGTCGTCGGCTGCGCCCTTGTCGTTGAAGTGAAATACCAGCCGCCGTTCTGGCTGCATGCCGTGCTTTGGCTGCCGCTCATCCTGGCGACGACGCTGCTGCCGCTGCGCTCGATGAAGTCGCTGCTGATCGCGCTGCAATTCCATCACAAGGCGGCGCCGGGCCGCCTGGTCGATCGCGCCAAATGAACGCTGCGGCGACGCCACGGCGCGGCCTGGCCGGCTTCGGCCTGTTGACGTTGTTCATGGTGGCCGTGCTGGTCGGCCTCGGCGTCTGGCAATTGCAGCGGCGGGGCGAAAAACACGCCCTGGTCGCCGCGCTGACCGAGCGGACCGCGGCCCCGCCCGTCGCTCTGCCGCCGGCAGCGCAGTGGAGCATGCTGACGCCGGCGCGCGACGAGTTTCGCCGCGTCAGCTTCGTCGGCCGCTACGCGCGCCTTCCGGATGCGATGGCCTACAGCTCCGGTTCAGCCGTTCGCGGCGACGTGTCAGGCCCGGGGACCTGGGCCTTTGTGCCGGCACGGCTGGAGGGTGGCGAGATCGTGGTCGTCAATGCGGGGTTCGTCGAGAACACGATGCAGGATCGCGGCGTGCAGGACCGTGCGGTGGCGCGGCTCGTTACGGCTGAGCCCGCAACGCTCACCGGCTACATCCGTTTTCCGGAAAGCCCCGGCCTGTTTACGCCCGCGGAAAATCGCGACAAACGACTTTGGTTCGCGCGCGATCATCTGGCCATGGCGAGCGCGCTCGGCTGGGGCACGGTTGCGCCTTTCTACATCGATCTGGAAAAGCCCGTGCCGGAATCCGGCATCCCGAAGCCCGGGCCACTCGAGGTGCATCTGAAGGATGATCATCTGCAGTACGCCATGACCTGGTTCACGCTGGCCGCAATGATGCTGGTCGCCTTCGCGATATGGGCGAGGGGACGGCGGCCGGGCTGAGGCAGTTGCCGGAGGCACCGCGTGCGTGAGGGAGGTGGCAGCGGTTTCCTGCAGCGGCAAAACACTCTATGGTGCGACCCCGGTTCGCTGCGGGTTGGCATGAATGTCAACAAAATCAAAGGCTTGGATGAGAATTGCGGCCTTTGGAGGGTGGTTTGACGCGATATATTTCGACAAGGGGTGAAGCCCCGGAGCTCGGGTTTTGCGACGTGATGCTGGCGGGGCTCGCCCGGGACGGCGGCCTCTACGTGCCGCAGGTCTGGCCGCGGCTCAAGGCCGACACCGTCGCGGGATTCTTCGGCCGGCCCTATTGGGAGGTCGCGGTCGACGTGGTGCGGCCGTTCACGGGCGGCGAGATTTCCGATGCTGATCTTGGTCGCATGGCGAACGAAGCCTACGCGACCTTCCGGCATCCCGCCGTGGTGCCCGTTCGCCAGATGTCGCCGCATCAATTCGTGCTGGAGCTGTTCCACGGCCCGACGCTGGCCTTCAAGGACGTGGCGATGCAGCTGATCTCGCGGCTGATGGACCACGTGCTGGCGCAACGCGGGCAGCGTACCACCATCGTGGTCGCAACCTCGGGCGATACCGGCGGGGCGGCGGTCGAAGCTTTCGCCGGCCTTGAGAACGTCGATCTGGTCGTGCTGTTTCCGCACGGGCGCATTTCGGACGTGCAGCGGCGGATGATGACGACGACGGGCGCCGGCAACGTCCACGCGATCGCGATCGAGGGCACCTTCGACGATTGCCAGGCCCTCCTGAAGGGCATGTTCAACCATCACCAGTTCCGCGATTCCGTCGCGCTGTCCGGCGTCAATTCCATCAACTGGGCACGCATCGTGGCTCAGGTGGTCTATTACTTCACCTCCGCGGTCGCGCTCGGTGCGCCGGCGCGGAAGGTGGACTTCACGGTGCCGACCGGCAATTTCGGCGACATCTTTGCGGGCTACGTCGCCAAGCGCATGGGCCTGCCGATTCGCTGGCTCAGGATCGCCGCGAACATCAACGACATCCTGGCGCGCACCCTGAAGACCGGCATCTACGATGTGCGCGAGGTGCACGCGACCGCCTCGCCGTCGATGGATATCCAGGTCTCGTCCAACTTCGAGCGACTGCTGTTCGAGGCAAGCCAGCGCGATGCCGCAAGCGTCCGCCGCCTGATGCAATCCCTCAAGCAGTCGGGGCGCTTCGTGCTGCCCGATGCAATGCTCGCGGCCATCCGCCAGGAGTTTGATGCCGGGCGCGCCGACGAGACGGAGACTGCGGCCGCCATTCGCGCCGCCTGGCGCGAGGCGGGCGAACTCGTCGATCCGCATACCGCCGTGGCGCTGGCGGTGGCCGATCGCGACTCGACCGATTCCAGCGTTCCGAACATCGTGCTGTCGACGGCGCATGCGGCGAAGTTCCCCGACGCGGTGGAGGCGGCCTGCGGCATGCGGCCGCATTTGCCCACCTGGCTCGACGGGTTGATGACGAAATCCGAACACATGAAGGTCATGAAGAGCGACCAGGACGAAGTCGAGCGGTTCGTGCGATCTGTCAGCCGAGCTGCAACGCAGGGAGTCACCGGATGAGCGTTGAGGTCTCGAAGCTACCGTCAGGCCTCACGATCGTCACCGACACCATGCCGCACGTCGAAACGGCGGCGCTCGGCGTCTGGGCCGGGGTCGGCGGCCGGGACGAAAGGCCGAACGAGCACGGGATCTCGCATTTGCTGGAGCACATGGCGTTCAAGGGTACGACCCGGCGCTCCTCCCGCGAAATCGTTGAGGAGATCGAAGCGGTCGGCGGCGACCTGAATGCCGGCACCTCGACCGAAACGACGTCCTATTATGCGCGGGTGATGAAGGCCGACGTGCCGCTCGCCCTCGACGTGTTGTCCGACATCCTCGCCAATCCCGCGTTCGAGCCGAACGAGCTGGAGCGCGAGAAGAACGTGATCGTGCAGGAGATTGGCGCCGCCCAGGACACGCCCGACGACGTCGTGTTCGAGCACCTCAATGAACTGTGCTACCCCAACCAGCCGATGGGGCGTTCGCTACTCGGCACCGCCAATACGTTGCGGGGGTTCGATCAGGCCATGTTGCGCGACTATCTGGCGCGCCATTATCGCGGTCCCGACATGGTGGTCGCCGCCGCGGGCGCGGTCGACCACAGGCAGGTGGTCGAGGAAGTCGAAAAGCGCCTTTCGAGCTTCGACGCCGCCCCCGGCCCCAAACCGCAGCCGGCGATGTTCGGCAGGGGCGGCGCGCGGGTGGTGCACCGGGATCTCGAGCAGGCGCACTTGACGCTCGCGCTGGAGGGCGTGCCGCAGACCGACTTGTCACTGTTCTCGCTGCAGGTGTTCACCAACATCCTTGGCGGCGGAATGTCGTCCCGACTGTTCCAGGAGGTGAGGGAAAAGCGCGGCCTCTGCTACTCGATCTACACCTTCCACGCGCCCTACACCGACACCGGCTTCTTCGGGCTCTATACCGGCACCGATCCGGCGGACGCGCCGGAGATGATGGAGGTGGTCGTCGACATCATCAACGAATCGGTCGAGACGCTGACCGAAGCCGAAGTGGCCCGCGCCAAGGCCCAGATGAAGGCCGGGCTGTTGATGGCGCTGGAAAGCTGCAGCTCGCGCGCCGAACAGCTCGCACGGCATGTGCTGGCCTATGGCCGGCCGCAGACGGTACAGGAACTCGTCGCGCGAATCGACGCCGTCAGCATCGAATCGGCCCGTAGTGCCGCCAGGGCGCTCCTGTCCCGCAGCCGCCCGGCGGTGGTCGCGCTGGGCAGCGGCAGGGGTCTGGACACGGCGGTCTCTTTTGCGGAAGGATTGACTCAGGCGCGAGCCAAGGCGCGGCTGCACTGAAGCCAGCGCCGGGGGAGTGCCCGGGAAGCATCACATGGCCCTGTTTCGATTGCCTTCCAGCGGCCCCGCCGCGCTTGCCCCGCGCGGCAACGGGCTTTTGTTGCGCGCGCCGCAGATGTCGGATTACCTGCAATGGGCGCATTTGCGCGAGGCCAGCCGGGAATATTTGACTCCCTGGGAGCCGATCTGGCCGTCCGACGACCTCAGCCGCTCCGGTTTTCGCCGCCGGCTGCGTCGTTACGCCGAAGACATGGCTGCGGACAGGTCCTATCCCTTCCTGATCTTTCGGGAGCAGGACAGCGTCATGATGGGCGGTATCACCCTTGCCAATGTACGCCGCGGTATCGTGCAGGCCGGCACCATCGGCTACTGGGTCGGTCAGCCCTATGCGCATCGCGGTTACATGACAGCGGCACTGCGCCTGCTGCTGCCGACCTTGTTCGGCGAACTCAACCTGCACCGCGTCGAGGCGGCCTGCATTCCGACCAACGCTCCGTCAATCCGGGTGCTGGAGAAGTGCGGTTTTACCCGCGAGGGGCTGGCGCGGCGCTATCTCTGCATCAACGGTGTGTGGCAGGACCACCTGCTGTTCGGGCTGCTGCATGAGGATTTTCGCGGTTAGGCGCCGGGCCGCCGTGGGCCTTGGGTTCGCCGATTTTGGCGATATAACGCGGCCGGACCAATAGTGACCTGAGCGACCGGGAAGTACATATGGGAGACACAACCGCCACGATTGAAAACGCCCGATCGGCTTCGGCCTGGCGCCGGACTGGGGCGGCCGGGCTGATACTCGCAGTTGCGCTTGCGACTTCCCCCGCGTCGTCGCAATCTCTGACCGACCGCTTCAAGAGCCTGTTCGGCGGCTCGGACAAGCCCCCCGAAAACAGCGCGCCGGCACAGGCTGCGCCCGTTCAAGGCCAGTCTTACGAAGACTGTCCTCCGGTCACGGTCCGCGCCGGTGCATCGACGTACGCGGTCGCCGCGCCGGGCAGGCAGCCTGTCGGCAACGACGTGCGCTTTCAGGCAACGATCACGCGCATGGCGCGCGAATGCATCCAGAACGGCGGCGAGATCGCCGCACGTATCGGCATTCAGGGCCGCATCATTGCGGGTCCCGCCGGCGCGCCGGCCTCGGTCGATGTCCCGCTTCGCGTTGCCGTGGTGCAGGGTGGGGTCGGTGAGAAGGTGATTGCCTCGAAGGCCTACCGGACCACGGTCGCGATGTCGGAAGACGGCAGCGTGCCGTTCTCCTTCGTTGCCGAAGATCTGGTGTATCCGATGCCGCCGGGCTCGATCGCTGATTCCTACATCTTCTATGTCGGCTTCGATCCGCAGGTGCTGACCTCGGAACCGAAGGCGCGGACCAAGAAGAAGAAATAGGTTCACGGGAAAGCAGTTGTGCCCGGCTTGCCTCGGAGGCGGGTCAGCCGGTCCAACAAAAAGCCGGCGCGATCATCTCGCGCCGGCTTTTTGTTCGAACGGGAAAGCTTCGTCAGTTCAGCTTCTGCCGAACTTCCGTGATCCCCTTGGCGAGCAGGTCGTCGGCGACCTTGCCCTTTACCGATTGCGACAGGATGGTAGAAGCCGCCGCGACCGCAGCTTCCGCTGCCGCGGCACGGACATCAGCCAGCGCCTGCGCCTCGGCGAGCGCGATCTTGCCTTCCGCGGTCTTGGTGCGCCGCGCCACGAAATCTTCCATCCTGGCCTTGGCTTCGGAAGCGATGCGTTCGGCCTCCGCCTTGGCGTTTGCGACGATCTCGTCGGCTTCGCGCTCGGCGGTGGCACGCCGCGCCTTGTATTGCTCGAGCACCTTGGCCGCCTCTTCCTTGAGGCGGCGGGCATCGTCGAGATCCGCCTTGATGCGGGCGCTGCGATGGTCAAGCGCCGTCAGCACCGTCCGATGCACGCCCAAATAGACGAACCCGGCCATCAGTATGACGAACGCGATCGCAACCCAGGTTTCCGGTTGAGTGAACATCGGCCTATCCCTTCAACGAGGCGTCGACGGCCTTGCTCACCGCCTTGCCATCGGGAGCCGCGCCGGTCAGCTGCTGCACGATCGCGGCCGCCGCATCGGCGGCGATGCCGCGGACGTTGCTCATCGCTGTCGTCCGAGTCGCAGCGATCTGCTTCTCGGCATCGCCGAGTCTGACAGCGAGCTTCTCCTCCAGCGACTTGCGTTCGGCTTCGGCAGCCGCGTTCATCTTCTCGCGGGCTTCATTGCCGATGGCCTGTGCGCGGGAGCGTGCCGCTGCGAGCTCGGCCTCATAGGCCTTCAGCGCCGCCTCGGATTCGTCCTTCAGCTTCTGGGCCTGCGCAAGATCCCCTTCGATCACGTTCTGGCGTGCTTCGATCACGCCGCCGACACGCGGCAGCGCGAAGCGCGACACGATGATGTAGAGCGCGACAAAGGCGATGACCAGCGACACCAGCTGCGAGGCGAAGGTGGAGGAATCGAACGGAGGAAAGCCTCCGCCGTGTTGGCCACCATCGGCCTCGGTGTGTGCGCCGGCTTTTGTTTCGCCATGACTCTCAGCCATGGAGTTCTCCTGTTGCTGTCGGGCGCGCCGCCCTTGGACGGACGGCGCGAATCGAGTGCCGCCTCAGAGCGGAACGAACAGCAGAAGCAGCGCGATCAGCAGCGAGAAGATGCCGAGCGCTTCGGTCACGGCAAAGCCGAAGATCAGGTTGCCGAACTGGCCCTGCGCGGCGGAGGGATTGCGCACCGCCGCGGCGAGATAGTTGCCGAAGATGATGCCCACGCCGACGCCCGCACCGCCCATGCCGATGCACGCGATGCCCGCGCCGATAAGTTTCGCTGCTGCCGCTTCCATTTTTAGCTCCTTGAAGAGAAAGACAGATGTGGGTGGAAATCCCCGGGACCGTTCAGTGTCCCGGATGAATGGCGTCGTTGAGGTAGATGCAGGTGAGGATCGCGAACACGTAGGCCTGCAGGAACGCGACCAGCAGTTCGAGCGCGGTCAGCGCAACGGTGAGCGCCAGGGGCATAACGCCGCCGATCCAGCCGACGGCGCCGAGTGAGACACCGAGCATCGCGACGAAGCCCGCGAACACCTTCAGGGCGATGTGGCCGGCGAGCATGTTGGCGAACAAACGCACGCTGTGCGAGACCGGCCGCAACAGGAACGAGAAGACTTCGATGAAGACGACCAGCGGCAGGATGTAGATCGGAACGCCCGACGGCACGAAAATCTTGAAGAACTTCAGGCCGTTCTTGTAGAAGCCATAGACAATAACGGTAAAGAACACCAACAGCGCCAGCGCCGCGGTAACGATGATGTGGCTCGAAACCGTGAACGTATAGGGGATGATGCCCACGAGGTTCGAAACGCAGATGAACATGAACAGCGTGAAGATCAGCGGGAAGAACCTCATGCCCTCCGCGCCGGCGGTGCTGCGAATTGTACTGGCGACGAACTCGTAGGTGATCTCCGCCATCGACTGAAAGCGTCCCGGGATGAGTTGCCTGCCGCTGCCCAGCATCAGCACCGAGATCAGCGCCACCGTCAGGAACATGTAGAGCGACGAATTTGTGAAGGCGATCGTTTGATTGCCGATGTGGCCGATCGTGAACAGGGGTTCGATATTGAACTGATGGATCGGGTCGATTTTCATCCGCGCGGCTCTTGATCCTCCGGCCTTTGCCGGCAATCGAAATTCAACTGTCAGACTTCCCGCCAGCGCTCAGCGCCTGTCCGGAGCCACGCCGGCCGATCTCACCACATTGACCACGCCGGCGACGAAGCCGAGCAGGAAGAACACGATGAGACCGAAAGGCGAGGTCGACAGCAAGCGGTCGAAACCCCAGCCAATCACCGCTCCGACAACGACACCGGCGATCAACTCGGACGAAAGCCGGAAACCGCGCGCCATAGCTGAGGCTCTGGCTGCTTGGTCTCCACTTTCACCTGCGGGTTGCTCAGTCTTGACCTTGCGGACTTCAGAGAGCCGCCGATCCAGACTTCCGAGCCTTGCGGAAAGCGCAGCTTCCTCAGGCGATTTACCGCCATTTCCATTTCCGCCCTGATCCGTGCCTTCTGCCATGCGAGAAAGACCCGAAACACTTTGGTTGAATGGAAATTACGCGCCCGCCACCCTCGAAAGCCGCGCGGACCATACTGACCGCGTTTAAGCAAGTCAAGATTGCGTCGTAATCATCTATATATTTGATTTCGCTAAGCTTATTCCAGCATTGTCCCCCGCCGCGATGGCCGGCCGCCGCACTGCAGCAGTTGGCGTCGCTGGCGGGCGATCTTGCGCGGGGGGCAACGGTCTGTTGGGATACCGTCCCGCAGTCCGATCGCTGATCTTAGGCGCCACTTTTTACCGGGAGCCCGCATGTCGCGACAGGTCGACTACTTTTTCTCGCTTCAGTCTCCGTGGGCCTATATCGGGCACCAGCTGTTCCGCGAGCTCGTCAAGGCTTACGACCTCCAAGTGAACCACAAGCCCGTGGTGCTGATCGACCTGTTTTCGGAAACGGGCGGCCTGCCGCTCCTCAAGCGCCACCCGGCGCGGCAGCGCTACCGAATGATCGAGCTGCAGCGTTGGCGGGAAAAGCGCGGGCTGAAGTTCAATGTTCAGCCGAAACACTGGCCGTTCAATGCGCGTCTGGCCGACGGCGTCGTGATTGCCGCGATGGAGGCGGGCTACGATCCCGAGCCATACCTGCGGCGGGCCTTTCCGGCAATCTGGGAAGAAGAGCTCAACCTCGCCGATCCCGCGGTGGTCGCCAGGATCGCCGACGAGGCGGGACTTCCCGGCAAGGCGTTGGTGGAACGTTCGGGCGCGGAGGAGATCAGCGCGACCTACGAGCAGAACCGGCAGGATGCGATCGGGGCCGATGTGTTCGGCTCGCCGGCCTATGTGCTCGATGGCGAGGTGTTCTGGGGACAGGATCGGCTCGACCTGCTCGAGGACGCGCTGAAATCGGGCCGTGCGCCTTATCGACCGCAGGTGTAGAATTCGCCTGATCGGACCTTGCGACGGAGCGTCTCGATGAGATCGGCGACATCGTCTTCAAGAGCGTTCGCATTGTCGGCCGGCGCCGCAGCTGCGCTCGTCGTTGCGTTTGCTTCGGCCGGCACAGGCACCGCGACCGCGCAATCGCTGCCGGACAGCGAGAACGGCCGCTATTCGATCGTGCCGGTTCCCGACGGGGTCCTCAGGCTGGATACCCGGAGAGGCACGGTGTCGACCTGCAGTAACTCAAGAGCGGGCTGGGCGTGTCACGCCGTTCCCGATGAGCGCGCTGCTCTCGACGCGGAGATCGGGCGGCTGCAGGCGCAGGTTGAGAATCTCAAGGCGCAGCTTGCTGCGCGAGAGCCATCGCGATCGGGCAAGGCAGAGGAGGCGCAGCCGAAATCGGAATCCCCGGGGACGGGCGAACCGAAGGCCGCCGACGGCGGCCGCAGGATCGAGATTCCGCTGCCGAGCGATGAGGACCTCGATCGCGTGATGTCGTTCCTGGAGCGCGCGTGGCGGCGGTTGATCGACATGGCAATCCGCGTTCAGAAGGACTTTGCGGGGAAGATCTAGCCGGCCACTCCACGCCTGGATGTGAGCGCCGCAAGTTGGCCTGCCGGCAGTCGCTTGATCTTTTGCCGGGAAGCAAACGTGGTTAGTCCCGCCTCGCTGTCGCGCGGGGTGATGTGGAGATCAACTCGTGGCTTCAGACGGAACATCAATGCGCCAGCGACCGACAACCGTCAGCGCCACAACGGTCGCCTCCTCTCTGCTCACGGTGCCGACCTCCGGCCGCGGCTTTGTCGACCTGACCGGTGAAGTCGCAAGCTTTGCCAGGGAGATAGGCGCGAAGGAAGGCGCGTTGACGTTGTTCGTCCGCCACACCTCGGCGTCGCTCGCCATCCAGGAGAACGCCGACCCTTCCGTGCTGCATGACCTCACGACCGCGCTGGCGCGGCTGGCGCCGGAGAACGCCGGCTGGACCCACGATACCGAGGGGCCGGACGACATGCCCGCGCACATCAAGACCATGCTGACGCAGACCTCGCTGCATATTCCGGTCCTGAACGGGTCGCTCGCACTGGGTACGTGGCAGGCGATCTATCTGATCGAGCATCGCAGCCGCCCGCACCGGCGCGAGATCGTGCTGCAATTCGTCGGCGCCACCGGCTGACAAAAAGAAAACCGGCCGCGGACAGCGTCCGCGGCCGGCTCGTCGAGACGGGGCCGGCGTTGCCGCCGGCGCGTGATCAGTTCGTCGTGATATCGACGTCCTTGGTTTCGGGCAGGGCAATGAAGCCGACCACTGCGGTGATCGCCGCGAAGATGATCGGATACCACAGACCCGCATAGATATCGCCGGTCGATGCCACGATGGCGAATGCGGTCGCCGGCAGCAGGCCGCCGAACCAGCCGTTGCCGATGTGGTAGGGCAGCGACAACGAAGTGTAGCGGATCCGGGTCGGGAACAGTTCGACCAGCATCGCCGCGATCGGCCCGTACACCATCGTGACGAAGATCACGAGGATGAACAGCAGCCCGATGATCGCCGCGACCTGCGGGCGGAAGATGTCGAACGGATGCGACATCCTCACGATTTCAGGATGGCCTGCCTTGGGATAACCGGCCGCCGCGATCGCCGCCGTGACGGCCGGATCGCTGGCCTTGGCGTCGGCGTAGGGCACGTCCTTGCCGTTGATGACGACCTTCACGCCGGAGCCCGCCGGGCCGTAGCTCGTCGAATATTTCACCGACGAACGGGCAAGCAAGGCACGGGCAGTGTCGCACGGCGCGGTGAACACGCGGGTGCCGACCGGGTTGAACAGGTCGCCGCAACCCGCCGGATCAGCCACCACTTCGACCTTCGTCAACTGGATCGCCTTTTCCAGCGCCGGGTTGGCGTTGGAGGAGATCATCTTGAAGATCGGAATGAAGGTGAGCGCCGCGATCAGGCAGCCGCCGAGGATGATCGGCTTGCGGCCGATCCTGTCCGAGAGGGCGCCGAACACGATGAAGAAGCCGGTGCCGAACACCAACGACCACGCGATCAGCAGGTTCGAGGTGTAGCCGTCGACCTTCAGGATCGATTGCAGGAAGAACAGCGCGTAGAACTGGCCAGTGTACCAGACGACACCCTGGCCCATCGTGCCGCCGATCAGCGCGAGCAGCACGAACTTGGCGTTGCCCCAGTTGGCAAAGGCCTCGGTGAGCGGCGCCTTCGAGCTCTTGCCCTCGTCCTTCATCTTCTGGAAGATCGGCGACTCATTGAGGCGCAGCCGGATCCAGACCGAGATGCCGAGCAGGAACACCGACACCAGGAACGGAATGCGCCAGCCCCAGGCGGCGAACTCGGCCTCGCCGGTTGCCGTGCGGGTGAACAGGATCACCAGCAGAGACATGAAAAGGCCCAGCGTTGCCGTGGTCTGGATGAACGAGGTGTAGTAGCCGCGCTTGCCGTTCGGGGCGTGTTCCGCCACGTAGGTTGCCGCGCCGCCGTATTCACCACCGAGCGCGAGGCCCTGCGCCAGGCGCAGCGCGATCAGGATGACCGGCGCCGCGAAGCCGATGGTCGCGGCATTGGGCAGGAGGCCGACGATGAAGGTCGAAAGACCCATGATCAGGATGGTGATCAGGAAGGTGTATTTGCGGCCGACGATGTCGCCCACTCGGCCGAACACGATGGCGCCGAACGGGCGCACCAGGAAGCCGGCTGCGAAGGCGAGCAGCGCGAAGATGTCGCGCGTCGCCGGCGGGTAGGCCGAGAAAAACTGCGCACCGATGATGGATGCCAATGATCCGTAGAGATAGAAGTCGTACCATTCGAAGACGGTACCGAGTGAGGAGGCCAGAATGACGAAGCGTTCGTCCTTCGTCATGCCGCCGGTCTTTTCCGATGTCACAGTTATTGCAGTCATTCCAAGTTCGCTCCCACTTTCTTCTTTCAGATCAGAATTGATCTGCGCCGCACCGGCGTGCGTTTAATGGGCGGGAGCACTACATGGCCGGCGCGTGCCGCCCAATAGTACTTTCGGCGGGGCACGACCTTCGGGCCGCCGCAAGCGGCGATGCAGCTGAGCAATTATTGGGCATACGCGCTTGCGGAGATGAATCAGGAATACGTCTTTACCGGTCCGCAGACCGCGTCGCGTTCAACTCAGACTAAAGTCCAAAGATGGAGAAGGTCAGCGCCACGGTCCACATGACCACCGATACCAGCGCCGTCCAGCGCGCAAACGTTAGATAAGTCTCTCGCATCAGGGTCGAGATCACCCTTTGGGCATGCGCCTGGGGCGGTCGGCTCTCCTTGCGAAGATAGAGCCACATCTCGGTCTTGCGATGGTCTTTCGTCCGCGCTTCCTGCGCCTTCAACAAGAGAACCAACGTCATCACAAGGCTCAGAAAACCTCCAGCCTGAAATGCAGAGCGCGGTAGAAATGACAAACCGATCATGACGCAGAAGATCGCGAGCGAGGCGAATCCGCATGCGCGCAGGACCGTGTGATAGGCGATACGGCGCAGTTCTTCCATCACGATGACTCCGTCGTTCCTCGAGTCTCGCGGATCCAGGACGCGGGAGCGGGACTCAGGCAACGTCTACGGGGCCCGCCCTCAATATAGCCCGTTTGCCGATTTAGAAGCCGATCTTGACGAAATTTCCGGCAGCGGGGAGAGCCAGAATGGCGGTGCCGGCCAGCCAAATCCACAGCGACACGTTATTCGAATCCTGAGCGCCGGTGACGCGCTCGTAGATCGCCGCGGGAATGCCGCCCAGAATGACCGTGGCCGTCGACACCATCAGTGAGGCAAACATCAAGGTCAGCGGCACGCTTCCGAACAGCAGCGGTCCGGCAAGCGGCTGGACGTAGAGCAGGGCAAAAATCAACGCAAGCTGGTTGAATATGCCGTTGATCATTCCGAAAAACGCGATTCCTATGAAATAGAAATTGCGGTTCATGATGCTCCTCCGACAAGGCGCGGAGCGAGATTCAGCACCAGCAGCGTGTAGTGAAGCACAACGCGCAGCCAGAACATCCAGACAAAACCGAACAGCCACAGGACCGCCGGAGCGGTCACCCTCGGCGTGACGATCGAAAGCGCCGCAACCACGGGATCGGTGAACCGGCAAAAGAACCGCCAGATATAATTGGGCGAATCCGCGTCGACGAACAGGCCGAGCAAGAAGCGCCCGAGCATGGTGTACATCAGCGCCGCCAGAACGAAGTTCGGCACGTGGAAATACCAATAACTGGCGAATGAACCTGCGATATCCAAGGGCTGTTCTCCTCGCCGGCGCAGTTATCGGTGCGGGCAAAAACCGGTTGGGTTGGTGAGCGTGCAATCGGTCCGACCCGCACGTCGGGCAGGAAATCCCCTCGCACGCTGCCGGTGTGCAACCATGTCAGGGGAGGGCGTTTCGGGCAAGCGGGCGGCCGCCGGCCTTGAAACAAGAACGGGGCCTCGCAAGGCCCCGTTCGTCGCGACCGGGCTGTGCGCGGTCTAAGTGGTTTTCTCTTCGAGCACCGTTCGGCCCCGCGGTTTCCGGATGTCGTCGACGTAAGCCTGCATTTCCGCTGACGGCTCCCTGCCGAGCTTGCTGACGATGTAGATGACAGCGAAGCCGAGTGGCGCTCCCAGCAACCCGCATGCGATGTTGGTAAGGTCGAACCAGCCGACCTTGTTGGCCAGCGGGTGCGCGAGCGTTGGGAAACTCTCCATGGCGTTGGGCAGCGCCATGGCTTTGGCAATATCGACCAGTGGCGCTCCCGTCAGCGGGTTGGTCAGCGACGTCATGCCGAAGTACTTCACGCCCGCGCCCGGGAAGTACCGGGTTGTTACAAGGTAGAACAGGCACAGTCCGAAGCCGGCAATGATGCCGGAGACCGCGCCGGCCGATGTTGCACGCTTCCACCAGACTCCCATCACGAGTGCCGGGAAGTTGCCCGCCATCGCCAGCGAGAACGCCCAGCCGACCATGGCCAGGATGTCCGCCGGCTTGGTTGCGGCTGTCGCGGCCGCGACTACGGCGACGATCAGCAGCAATACGCGGGCGATGATCAGCCGGCGCGCGGTCGGCGCGTTGGGGTCGATCATCTTGTAGTAGACGTCGTGCGACAGCGCGTTGGCGATGGCGAGCAGCAGCCCGTCAGCGGTCGACAACGCTGCGGCGAGACCGCCAGCGGCGACAAGACCCGAGATCACATACGGAAGGCCCGCAATCTCCGGCGTGGAGAGCACGATCACGTCCGTGTTGATGACGAAGTCCTGCAGCCTGACGACGCCTGGGTGACCGGCGATCGCCTTGCACGCTGCGATTACCGCATCGATGCTGCTTGCGTTCTTGCCACAGATCTGGATCAGCCCGAGTTCACCCCAATTGAACAGCCATGGGCGAATGGCCGATAGATCCCGTCCGATGATGTTGGTGTACACTTCCAGCTTCGAGAACGCCGCGTAAGCCGGCGCCGAGAAGTACAGCAGGAAGATGAACAGCAGCGACCAGGCGACTGACTGGCGTGCCTCACGCACCGACGGGGTAGTGAAGTAGCGCATCAGGATATGCGGCAAGGAAGCCGTTCCAACCATCATGCACATGATGATCGCGAAGAAGTTCAACGGGCTGTAGTTGATGAACGGCGAGATGTGCGGCTTGAGAGCTGCCGCGGTCGTAAGGCCGGTCGCCAGCATCTGCTGCTCGCGCGCGGTGATGTCCGCGATGGCCTGTCCGTAAGTGAGCTCCGGAATCGGGAAGCCGTAGTTCTTGGTGGACAGGATCACGATCGGCGTCAGGTAGGCGATGATCAGCACGATGTACTGGGCCACCTGGGTCCAGGTCACTGCCCGCATACCGCCCAGCATCGAGCAGACCAGGATGCCGACAAGTCCGGCGAAAACCGCAATTTCGAACTGCATGCCGAGGAAGCGCGAGGCAATGAGGCCGGTGCCGTAGATCTGCGCCGTCACATAGGTGAAGGAGCAGGCAACGAGCACGATCACGCCGAGACCGCGGGCGAAATTGCCGCCGTAACGGAACGCCAGGAAGTCAGGCACCGTATAGGCGCCGAACTTGCGCAGATACGGTCCGATCAGGATCGATACCAGCACAAAGCCGCCGGTCCATCCGAGCACCCACGCGATGCCGTCGTAGCCGAGCAGAAACAACGTACCGGCCATGCCGACGAACGATGCTGCCGACATCCAGTCGGCGCCGGTGGCCATACCATTATAGAGCGCCGGCACGCTGCGTCCGGCGACGTAATATTCGGAGACCTGTGCGGTTCGCGAGAGAACGCCGATGATGGCGTAGACTGCGAGGGTAAAGAACACGAACAGATAACCAAGGATCTTGTTCGGGACCCCGATCTGTTCGAGCAGGGCGAGCAAAACGACGAAGGCGAGAAAGCCCCCGGTGTAGATGCCGTAGACCTTTCCGAGGTTATTCAGAAAGTCGGAGCCGCCGCGTGCAGTGTTTGTAGCCATATCCGCCCCCTCAATCTTCCTCGGCAAAGCCGAATTCGCGGTCAATCTTGTCCTGCTGCTTTGCGAACATGAACAACATGACCACAAACACGATCAGCGAACCCTGCGCGGCCATGTAGAAGCCGAGCGGGAAGCCCAGAACAGGAATGATGATATTGTTGAGCGGCTTCACGAACATGTGGATCACGAAGCCGAAGAAGAACCAGACGCCAAGATGCGTGAACATCAGGCGAGAGGTCTTGCGCCAGTGCGCTTCTTCTCGTTCTTTGAGGTTGGCAGAGTCAGGCATGGGTAGCGAATCCTCCTTGAAGGCTCCGGACGACAAAGGTCCGGATAAGTTGAGGGGACTGCAATCCCTCTACTGCGGCCTCCCCCCTGCGCCGCTATTCCATGCGGTCTTGCGCCGACTTGGAATGTCGAAGGCTAACACCCCGAGCGCCGCCGTCTTTATTATACTTTCGGATGTAAATTATGTTGCGACTGCGAACAACGCCGCTGCCGTTGCAAATATGGGCTTTACGAACGGGCGCCAAGCGCGGGATAAATTGCTCGCGTCTGAACGTAGGATGGGAGTGCGATGAAACTGTGGGAGAAGTTGTTTCGCCCTCGCCCGCCGATTCGCGATCGGGAAGCTCTCGCCGACTTTATCGACGCGCAGTCGGCTTTCATTACGCAGAAGGGGATCTACGAGTATTCGCGCGCCCGGGCCGGCCACTATGCGAAGGTATTGTTTGCCGAGGAGGGATTTGCGCTGGCCGTCGAACAGGCGCGCTGGCAGGCGTACCCGCTGGGATTGGCGATGGTCGGCGAGATGGTCGAAGGCGTGCTTGGGTCCGAATCGGGCAGCCGGCGCCGCGAAATCCTCGACGAATTGACCGCACTGGTTTTGTCGGTATTCGACCGTTATCCGGTCCCTCCCGCGCTCGGAGAGGCTGCCTGGCTCGAGGCGCGGCGGGAGCTTGCCCATCGGCTTGACCTTGTCGGGGGCCACGCACCGAAACGGGTGATGGATATTCCCGAGCCGCTGGCGGAAGCGTATTTTGCGATGATGCCGATACATGAAAAATTGCGAGGCCGCGATTTCGCGACGACGCGCAATTATCTCCGCGTCTGCCTCTGCAACATCCACGACGAATTTATTGCGCGCCTGGACAGAACGGCGCTGCGACAGGCGCTCGCTGCGGGCATCGCAACATAGTCTGCAGTCGGCCGCGCCGCGGGCGCTCGCGAGGGGGAGGGGCAAAAAGATGACGACTGGCGGCGCCCCGCTTCTTTCGCTCGATGCCGTCGTGATCGACACCGAGACGACCGGCCTCGATCCACGAAAGGCGCGCGTGATTGAACTGGCCGCCGTGCGCCTCGCGGGCGGGAAGCTGGTCGACGGCAATTGCTTTGAACAGTTGATCCGGCCCGGCGACGAAAAGATTGCTGTCGCCTCGACGCTCATCCATGGAATCGACGACCAGGCGGTGACGGGCGCGCCGCCCTTCGCCGAGGTCTGGCCGAGCTTTCAAGCCTTTGTCGGCCGCTCGGTCGCAATCGGGCATACGTTGGGATTCGATCTGGCCGTGCTCAAGCGCGAATGCGAGCTTACAGGGTTGCCGTGGTCGCGACCGCGGACGCTTGACACCAGGCTCCTTGCCGAAATCGCCGCGCCTGAGCTTTCGGGATATTCGCTGGAGAAGCTGGCAGACTGGCTTGGGATCGAGGCTGCCGGCCGACATACCGCGCTGGGCGACGCGGCGATGACGGCGCGGGTATTCATGGCCTTGGTGCCGAAGTTGCGCGATCATGGCATTCGCACTGTCGCCGAAGCCGAACGCGCCTGTAGTGCGCTTACCGCCGTGCTCGACGACCAGGTCCGGGCGGGCTGGATCGAGGCCGTCGAGGCCCCCGCCCGCATCGATACCGAGCGGACGCTGCAGCGCTTCGATGCCTACGCCTATCGGCACCGCAACGGCGACATCATGAGGACACCCCCGGTCTTCGTTGCTTCCGAGCTGTCGGTCAGGGAAGCTCTGGCACAAATGACGGCCGAGATGATCTCGTCGTTGTTCGTGGCCGACCCATCGCCGGCGATAGGCGCTGTGAAGGCGGCCGAGGCCGGCATCGTGACCGAGCGCGACGTCTTGCGGGCGGTCGACCGTCTCGGAGCTGCCGCCCTCGATCAGCCGGTCGGTCGAATCATGAGCCGCCCGTTGGCTTCGGTACCGGCAGATGCCTTCGTCTATCGCGCCATTGGTCGCATGAATCGGCTGAAAATCCGTCATCTCGGCGTCGTCGACGAGGCTGGCTGTGTAGTCGGTGCCCTGTCCGCGCGGGACCTGCTGCGCCTGCGCGCCGGTGAGGCCATCTCGCTCGGCGATGAGATCGATGCGGCCGCGGATGCGCACGAGCTGTCAATTGCCTGGGCGAAGCTGTCCCGCATGGCCGGCGCGTTGCTCGCGGAGGGCTTGCCGGGACGCGATATCGCGCAGGTGATCTCCCGCGAGCTTGGCGCGCTCACGCGGCAGGCCGCCGTGATTGCGGAACGATTGATGAGGGAGGAAGGGCGTGGCGGGCCTCCGGCGCCCTATGCGCTGCTCGTTCTTGGATCGGGTGGACGGGGCGAGAGCCTGCTCGCACTTGACCAGGACAACGCCCTGGTTTTCGAGCTAGGCGAACCGGACGGCGAGGAGGACCGCTGGTTCGCAGCGTTCGGCAGCCACGTGGCCGATATCCTGCATCAAGCCGGCGTGCCCTATTGCAAGGGTGGGGTGATGGCCAAGAACGCGGCCTGGCGCGGCTCGGTTCAAACGTGGCGCACCCGGATCAAGCACTGGGTCGGGCGCTCCAACACCGCAGATATCTTGTCGGTTGATATCTTTTACGATCTGCGCGCGGTTCACGGCGACGGTGGTCTTGCACTTGCCCTGCGGCAAGCGGCTTTTGCGGCGGCTGAGGGCGAGGTCGCTTTCGCCAAGCTCCTGGTCGATGCGATCACCATCCCACCCAGCGTGACGCTGTTTGGCAGAATCCGCACCGATGCCGGACGGATCGACCTCAAGGCGGCTGGCTTGTTTGGTGTGGTCGCGGCGGCGCGATCACTGGCGATCCGTTTCCAGGTCATGGACCGGTCGACGTCGGCGCGGCTGAGAGGGGTGAAAGCGCATGTCCGTGGCGGCGCGGCGGATATCGAGGGCCTTATCGAGGCGCATGCCACATTTCTCGATCTGATCCTGGCGCAGCAGGTCGAGGATGTGACGCAGGGCATGCCGCCTTCGAATGCGGTCGTAGTCAGGCGGCTCTCGGAGCGGGATCGCGATCGCCTGTTGGGGGCGCTGCAGGCAGTGAAGAATGTCGATTCGCTCGCCCGCGACCTCCTGTTCGCAGTCTGAGGACACCTCCGAGGGCGATCCGAACCGGGATTGTGCGATGCACAAGTCGAGTTAACCGCTCGAACGCGGAGGCGCTAATTGCAACTTGCATGTCGCGGCTGGGCAGGGGAAAATTGCCACAGACCTCGCTTGACGGGCGTGTGGGGTATCACGCGCTGTTGGAACCCACTCGCAAAGATGTCATGACTGCCGCTGCCGATACTCATCTCGTCATCGCCGACGACCACCCGCTGTTCCGCGATGCATTGCGGCAGGCGGTTGCCGGTGTTCTGAGCTCGCCGAGAATCGACGAGGCAGGATCCTTTGACGAGCTGACCCGGCTCCTCGAGCAGAACGCAGACGTCGATCTGATCCTGCTCGACCTGACCATGCCGGGCATCAGCGGCTTTTCGGGCTTGATTTACCTGCGAGCCCAGCATCCGGCGGTTCCCGTGGTCATTGTCTCGGCGACCGACGACAACGCCACCATCCGCCGCTGCCTGGACTTCGGGGCTTCGGGGTTCATTCCGAAGCGGTTCGGGGTCGATACCCTGCGCGATGCCATCATGAAGGTCATGGAAGGCGATATCTGGGTTCCGCCGGACGCCGATCTGTCGGTCGCGGCAGATCCCGACATGACACGGTTGCGCGATCGGCTGGTGACGCTGACGCCGCAGCAGGTCCGGGTGCTGATGATGTTGTCCGAGGGGCTGCTCAACAAGCAGATCGCCTACGAGCTCGGGGTCTCCGAGGCGACGATCAAAGCCCATGTGTCGGCTATCCTGCAAAAGCTCGGGGTCGAGAGCCGGACGCAGGCGGTGATCGCCGCGGCCAAGATCGCCGGCAGCCAGTGGCGGCAGGGAACGAGCTCGCCGCAATAGCTGCAATAAAGGTCGCTACTCCGCCGCCACCATCTGTTGCGTGCGCCATTGGCCGAGCAGGGCGCGCAGCGAGGCCGGCTTGACCGGCTTGTTCAGCACCGCAATCCGCTCCTCGCGCGCGGCCGCCTGCACATGCGGGCTGCGATCGGCGGTGATGAGGATGGCCGGAATGTTGTCGCCGAAGCGACGGCGGATATCGCGAATCGCGGCAAGCCCGTTGCCGCGGTCGAGGTGGTAATCGACGAGAAGCCCGGTCACGCGGCGGCCGGCGGCATCGATCGCGGCGATCGCGGCCTCGGGATCGGCCACGGCGATGACCTCGGCTTCCCATGCCGTCAGCAGCGTGCGCATACCGTCGAGGATGGACGCGTCGTTTTCGATGCACACGATCAGCGCGCCGCTGATCGGCGTCTTCGCAACCGGCGTCGCGCTGGTAACGGCGGCGGTGTGCGTAACGGCCTTGGCGGTCGGCAGCGTTACCGAGAACACCGAGCCGCCGCTCGCTGTCGAATCGAGCGCGATGCCGTGATTGAGCACGCGCGCCAGCCGCTCGACGATCGAGAGCCCGAGCCCGAGGCCGCGCGCGATGCGCGCTCCCTGCTCGAGGCGGTGAAATTCCTTGAAGATCTCGCTTCGCTTCGGCGCGGGAATGCCCACGCCGGTATCATAGACAGCGATCCGCAGCGATTGACCGTGACGCCGGCAGCCGACCAGGACCCGTCCGTGCGGCGTGTATTTGATCGCGTTCGAGATCAGGTTCTGCAAGAGGCGCCGCAGCATCAGGCGATCGGATTGCACGGGCAGCGAGCAGGGGACGAAGGTGAGCTCCAGGCGCTTGGCGCGCGCCACCGGCGTGAACTCGATTTCGAGCGAGCGCATCAAGTCGGCCATCTTGAAGCTCGAGATCGAGGGCGTCATGGCTCCGGCATCGAGGCGTGAAATATCGAGCAGCGCACCGAGGATTTCCTCGATAGCCTCCAGCGACTCGTCGATGTTCTCGACCAGCCGCGCCTCCTCGCCTGCCTTCTCTCGTTCGACCAGGCTGGTCACATAGAGCCGCGCCGCGTTCAGCGGCTGCAGGATGTCGTGGCTTGCGGCGGCCAAGAACCGCGTCTTGGAGATATTGGCGTCCTCGGCCGCGCTCTTGGCGACCGCGAGCTCGGAATTCAGCCGCGTCAGTTCCTCGGTACGGTCGCGGACGCGCTTTTCCAGCGTCGCATTGGCGCGCTCCAAAGCCTCGGCGGCTTCGAAGGAAGGGGTGACGTCGGTGAAGGTGATCACGAAGCCGCCGCCGGGCATGCGGTTGGTGCGGACCTCGATCACCATGTGCCGGTCCAGGCGCTCGAGATAGGGCTCGCCTTCGGTGGTGTAGGCTGCGAGCCGCTTCTCCAGCAGGACTTCCCCGTCGGGTGAGCCGACCGGTCCGTTCGCATCCATGAATTCGAGGATCTCGCGCAGCGGTATTCCGAACTGCACGAGATGCGGCGGTACGGCCAATAGTTCTCCGAACTGCCGGTTCGAACAGATCAGGTGCAGGTCGGCATCGAACACCGCAATCCCCTGGCGCACGTGGTTGAGCGCGGTCTGCAGGATCTCGCGATTGAAATGCAGGGCGGCGTGGGAATCGTCGAGGAGCTTCAGCGCCGCCTTGGCAGAGACGGTGCGCTTGCGCAGCAGGAGCGACATCACCAGGCGCGAGGACGCCGCACCGATCGAGGAGGCGATCAGGTGCTCGGCGTACTGCAACAGCTCGAAATCGGCAGGGGCCGCCGCGTCAAGCGGCGCATTGCGTCGGGCGGCGAAAGCGTCGAAGGAATGGCGTGCCCGGTCGGGCCCCAGATACTGCGCAAGGGCGCTCTGAATGTCCTGCACCGTGACCGTCGTGCGCCAGCGGCGAAAGCTCGGCTTGATCGGCGCCAGCGCATTCGGCACGAACAGGTCGGCCTGCACCAGTTCAATCGAGGATGGCTGGCGCGCCAGCGACAGCGCGACGTAGGTCAGGATGTTCAGGGCCAGCGACCACAGGACTCCGTGCAGCAGCGGCGGCAGGTCGGCGCCAAACAGCGCCTGCGGCCGGAGCGCCCCGATCCCGAACGGCCCGTGCTGCAGCAGCAGGATGCCTGCGGTGTTGCTGTCGAGGAAGCTCGGCAGGAACAGGGTGTAGGTCCATGCAGCAAAGCCGATCATCATGCCGCCGATGGCGCCGCGGGCGGTCCCGCGTCGCCAGATCAGGCCCCCGAAGAATGCCGGTGCAAGCTGGGCGATGGCGGCAAACGACAACAGGCCGATGGCCGCAAGCTGGGTGTTGCCGAGCGCGCGATAATAGAGATAGGCCATCACCATGATGGCGAAGATCGCGAGACGCCGCGACCTCAAGAGGAAGTTGCCGAAATCCTTGCCTGTCCCGCGTCGCTCGGGCGCGCGCTTGAGCACCAGCGGCACCACGAGGTCGTTGGAAACCATGATCGAGAGCGCCACGCATTCCACGATCACCATGGCTGTCGCCGCCGAGAGGCCGCCGACAAAGATGCCGACGCTGAGCAGTTGTGCGCCTGCCTCCATCGGCAGCGCCAGAACGTACATGTCGGGATCGATGGCGCCGAACGGGAAGGTCACGAGCCCCGCGATCGCGATCGGGATCACGAACAAATTGATGGCGACAAGGTAGAGGGGAAACAGCCAGCGGGCGCGGCCGACCTCGGCATCGCTCGAATTCTCCACCACGCTGACGTGGAACTGCCGCGGCAGCAGCATGATTGCGCAGAACGACAGCAGGGTCATGGTAAGGAAGTTGCCGATCGACGGCGTGTAGTTGATGGCGCGCACGGCCTCCGGCATCTTCATCGCGCGCTCGATCAATTCGTTCGGGCTGAACATCCAGAAGGTGACGAAGGCGCCGGCAGCGATGAAGGCCACCAGCTTCACGATCGATTCCGTGGCGATCGCGAGCATCAATCCGTGCTGGTGTTCGGTGGCATCGGTCTGGCGGGTGCCGAACAGCACCGCAAAGGTCGCCATGGCCAGCGTCACCACCAGCGCCACGTCGCCGATCAAGGGGATATGGGAGAAGGCCTCGTCCTCGCCGAGGATGGTCGCGAGCGAGGCGGCGACGGCCTTGAGCTGCAGTGCGATATAAGGAACCGATCCGATGATCGCGATCAGCGCAACGGTGGCGGCGACGGCTTGGCTCTTGCCATAGCGGGCGCCGATGAAGTCGGCGATCGAGGTGATGTTCTGCGACTTGGCCAGCCGGATCACGCGGCGGAGCAGGCCGATGCAGCACCCGATCATCAGAACCGGTCCGATATAGATCGCGAGGAAATCGACGTTGGTGCGGGTGGCAAAGCCGACCGAGCCGAAGAAGGTCCAGGACGTGCAGTAGATCGCCAGCGACAGCGGATAGATCAGGCCGCTGCCGCGGCCGTACCGGGCCGGCGAGCGGCGGTCACCATGACTTGCCACCAGAAACAAGAAGCCGATGTAGCCGAAGGCGGCTGCGATCACGCCCCAATCGTGCAGCATTGCCGCTTTGCTCTCCTCGCGCAGGGCCACACGCCCGGTTCAGAGGCAAAATCTAGCGAATCATGCCGCCGGAAGCGACAGCAAACCTCTGGGACGTCTCAAGAAACGGGATCGTCGTTAAACGCGCTGCAGCAAGGCACGTTCGACGGAGAGGCTACTCCGCCGCCAGCGATTTCTTCTGGAGGGGCAGGCCCAGATGTTCCCACACCTGCACCAGCGCTTCAGCGAGGCCGTCGATCAGCCGGTCGTCATGATAGGGCGAGGGCGTGATGCGCAGCCGCTCGCTGCCCTTGGCAACGGTCGGATAGTTGATCGGCTGGATATAGATGCCGTGCTCTCGCAGCAGGATATCGGAAGCCTTCTTGCACTTCTCGGGGTCGCCGACGAACAGCGGCACAATGTGGGTGTCGCTCGACATCACCGGCAGGCCGGCGGCGGTCAGGATCGCCTTGACGCGGGCGGCGCGGTCCTGATGGCGCTCGCGCTCCCAGCTCGAGACTTTCAGGTGCTTGATCGCGGCGGTAGCGGCCGAACAGATCGCCGGCGGCAGCGCGGTGGTGAAGATGAAGCCCGGGGCATAGGAGCGGACTGCGTCGATGATCTGGGCGTTGGCGGCGATATAGCCGCCGAGACAGCCGAACGCCTTGGCGAGCGTGCCTTCGATGATGTCGATGCGGTGCATCACGCCGTCGCGTTCGGCGATGCCGCCGCCGCGCGGGCCGTACATGCCCACCGCATGGACCTCGTCGACATAGGTCAGCGCGCCGTACTTCTCGGCGAGGTCACAGATTCGCTCCAGCGGGCCGACGTCGCCGTCCATGGAATAGAGGCTCTCGCAGGCAATCAGCTTGGGCCGGTCGGGCCCGGCGGCCTGCAGCAGCTCTTCGAGGTGCGCCATGTCGTTATGCCGGAACACGATCCGCTCGCACCCGGACTGGCGGACGCCTTCGATCATGGAATTATGGTTCAGCGCATCCGACAGGATCAGGCAGTTCGGGATGAGCTTGGCGAGGGTCGAGATGCCGGTCTGGTTGGAGACGTAACCGGAGGTAAACAGGAGAGCCGCTTCCTTGCCATGCAGGTCAGCGAGCTCCGCTTCGAGCTGCACCAGGGGGTGATGGGTGCCCGCGATGTTGCGGGTGCCGCCGGCCCCGGTTCCAGCGCGGGTCGCGGTTTCCACCATGGCACCGATAACCTTGGGGTGCTGGCCCATGCCGAGGTAGTCGTTCGAGCACCAGATCACGACGTCGCGTCGCCCCTTCGGCGAGTGCCAGACCGCGTGCGGGAAACGGCCGGCGAGGCGCTCCAGATCGGCAAAAACCCGGTACCGCTGCTCGGCGTGAAGCTGGTCGAGGGCGGAGCTGAAATACTGGCTGTAATCCATCGCGAGACCTGGAAGGGCTGGGGGCCTTGAGCGGCACGCGACCTTTTTAGAGCCTTTCCAGCTTTACTGTCGAGCAAGAATCGGGCTGGTCCGGAATGCTACCTAAGCCGGGCGATCATTGATTTAAATCAATCCGGTACGCGCCCTTTTGTGCTGGCATACCTGCTCGAAAATCAGGTGGTCTTGAACCGCAGGACGCCGTCCTTTTGTTCCGCCGTCAGCCGTCCTTCCACCAGCATGTAGTTGACGTGAGCGATCAGTTCGCCCGCGGCAAAACCCATCTGGTGCGGGTCCAGCACATGCTTGTGGAACACCACCGGGACGAGCTGCGCCGAGGTCTGTGGAACTTCACGGCAGGCTTCCGCGATGAGCCGGCAGCGCTCCTCATGGTGGTCGGCCAACTGCTTGATACGCGTCTTCAAGCCATAGAACGGTACCCCGTGGCCGGGCAGCACCAGCACGTCGTAGGGCAGGGTGGTGGTCAGGCTGGCCAGTGAGGCGAGATACTCGCCAAGCGAATTCTGGTCGGGTTCGACCGCCCAGACGCTGACGTTCGGCGAGATCTTGCTCAGCACCTGGTCGGCCGAAAAGAACAGCTTGTCGGCCGCGCAATAGAGCATCACCTGGTCGAGCGCGTGCCCGCCCCCGGTGATCACCTTGAGACGGCGGCTGCCGATCGTCAGCTCGTCGCCGTGAGAGATGCGCCGATACGAGGCTGGCAGCGTCGAAACACGCGTCAGATACTCCTGGCCGCGGCCGAGCAACTGGTCGGTCAGGGTCTCGTCCATGCCGTGGCGAAGGAAGAACCGCCGCTGCGCATTGCGCCGCTCCTCGGTGCCGCGGTTCTGGTGATAGACCGATTGCAGGTACTCGACCTGCGACATCTCCAGCGGGCAGTCGAAACGCTCGACGATCCATCCCGCAAGTCCGACGTGATCGGGATGCGAATGGGTCACGATCAGGCGCGTGACATTCGCATTCTTCAGCGGTCCCTCGAATAGCGTGGTCCAGGCCGCGATCGTCTCTTCGTTGCCGAAGCCGGAATCCACCACCGCCCAGCCGTCGTCATCGGCCAGGAGGTAGATGTTTACGTGGTTGAGCCGGAACGGCAGCTTCAGCCGCGCCCACAATAGGCCCGGCCTCAACTCCACGACCTGATCCGGACCGGGGTGTTGCTCCCAGGGGTAACGCAGCGCCTCGGCCGAAGATTGAACCATGTCTGTTTTTGAATGCATCGCTTATCCGCTTAACCGTACGGCGGGCGCGACGCCAGCCGAAAAACGGTCGGCTGCCGCGGTGACCGCGTTTGGTGGCGATAGTGCCGGAAAAGGCGGGCCGGACCTTGCGCATACCAGTCATTCCGGAGCGCATCAGTGGAGCCGCGAAAGCACGACTGATGACGGCCCGGAACATCCCGGGTCCGGGTCCGGTGCTGTCGCACCGCCCCGGAGCATGGCTACGCCGCCCGGATGTTGGTGAGGAAAGCGTCGATTTCCCCTCGCAGCAACTCCGCTTCGCGGCGCAGCTCTTCCGAAGCATTCAACACGTCAGTCGCCGCCGTCCCCGCCTCGGCCGAGGCGGTGGAAACGCCGACGATGTTGCTGGAAACCTCGCTGGTGCCGCCGGCGGCATGCTGGATGTTGCGGGCGATTTCGCGCGTGGCGGCGCCCTGCTCCTCGACGGCGGCCGCGATCGCGGTCGTCACGTCGTTGATCTCGCCGATGGTCCTGCCGATGCTCCGGATCGCGCCTACCGCCGAACCGGTAACCTGCTGCATGCTGGCGATCTGGCCCCGGATTTCCTCGGTCGCCTTGGCGGTCTGCTCCGCAAGGCTCTTCACCTCGGAGGCGACCACCGCAAATCCGCGACCGGCTTCGCCGGCCCGCGCGGCCTCGATGGTGGCGTTGAGCGCCAGCAGGTTGGTCTGAGAGGCGATGACCTGGATCAGGTCGACCACGACGCTGATCCGGCCCGCATTGTCGGCGAGGCCCTGCACCGTGGAGTCGGTAGCGCCAGCCTCCTCGACCGCCTTGCGGGCGATCTCGGCCGAGGTGACGACCTGGCGGCTGATTTCGGCGATCGAAGACGACAGTTCTTCCGTTCCGGACGACACCGTCTGCACATTGACGGAGGTTTCCTCCGCAGCCGCAGCAACGGTGTTGACCAGCGCGTTGGACCGGTCGGCGGTCGCCGTCATGCTCCGAGCAGTCATCTGCATGGAATTGGCGGATTGCTGCAGGCTCTCCAGCGCGGTGCGGACCGTGCCTTCGAATGCGGCGATGCGCGCCTCCATGCGCGAGGCGCGCTCGGCCTTGGCGACGCGATCCTTGTCCTGCTCCGCCGAAAGTGCGCGGGCCTTGATCATGCTGTCGCGGAAGACCTGCAGCGTCTCGGCCATCGCCGCGATCTCGTCGCTGTCGTTGGAGTGATAGATCTCCGTTTCAAGATCGCCTTGCGACAAGAGCTGCATCGACCGCTGCAGGCTGCCGATACGGCGCAGGATATTGCGGCCGACATAGAGCCAGACGAACAGCGCCGAACCGATCAACGTCAGGGCGCCGACCGCCAGCATTCCGGTCGTTGCCAGCGAAATCTCATTCCGCGCCTGGAGTGTCGAGGTGTTGGTCTCGGTCTGCACGTTGTCGACGAGCTGCTGCACGCTGATACCCAGACCGACATTGAGCTTGCGCGTCTCTTCCAGAATGGTCTGGCCGTAGTCGATCGCGTCCAGCTCCTTCTGGCGCACCTTGAACACACCGGCCTTGCCCTCGCCCAAAGCCAGAAGGCTCTGCGCGGCCTCCCGTACCGCCTTGCTTGCGGAATTGCCGGGCAGCATGTCGAGATTGGACTTAACGCGTTCCCGCGTGTCCTTGAATTCCTTCTCGATGGCGTCCAGCGTGTCGCTGGAGCCGGCCGACAGCGCCGCCATCATCTCGGAGGCCATCAGATTGCCGCTGGCCAGAACGTTGCCGAGCTGATCGACGGTGCGGGCGGCCTGCATCGCATCGTCCGTCGAAATCTCGGCGGCGCTCAGGATGGCGTTGAGCTGGGTCTGAGCGTCCAGCATGGCCGGATTGGCCGCGGCAGCGAAAGCTGCCTGCGCGCTGCGCAGCGCCTCATATTGCTTGGCGTGCAGAGCGGCGGTGTCCAGCCGCTCGCGCGCCGCCGAAACCAGGCTCCTGGTGGCCTCGTCGATGTTCTTGACGGTCTCGCCGAGCGCGGAAACCACGGTCTTGTCGGCGCCGAGCTCGACGATCTCGCCGAGCTTCTGCGCCGCTAGCTTCTGGATCTCCTGCACCTTTCTGGTGCGTTCGTTCAGCGCCTCTTCGCTGATGGATGCAAGCACGCCGGGACCCTGGGCGGCGATCGTTGCGCTCTGGGCCGACAGCTGCAGGCTCGCGGAAAGCCGCGGGATGTGGCGTCCGCTCAGGTCCATCATCGTTTCGCCGAGATGGCTGAACATGAAGCCGGCGCCGACGCTGATTGCAAGCGCCATGCCGGCGATCGTCGCGAAGGCGGCGAACAGACTGCCCCTGACGCCCCAGCGCAGGAACGAGAAACGGGAAGATTTGAACTTACCCAGGCGCATACAGCTCCCCCAAGCCGCTATCTTGAATTGTGGGCCCAGTATCAGGGTGCCAAGTTAAGAAATCGCAGCGCCGGGATCGGGTAATTTCAACAACTTGGAAAGCAAGAGGGCCGGCGAAGCCGCCGGCCCTGTCGTTGCCAAAGGACTAATGGTGCCTCAGTATTGCGCCACTGCCGGGCTGGCCCAGTTAAATCTGTAGTTGAGACCGGCCTTGAACGTGTGATCGTCGGTGGTGAAGCTGCCGGCGCCAATGAGCGGGGCCGGCGCCGTGAAGTGGGCGCTGCCGAAATCGTAGTACTGATACTCGCCCTTGGCCGACCAGTTCGGCGCGAACATATATTCGAGGCCCGCCCCGATGGTGTAGCCGTTGCGGTGGTCGCCAACAATCACGAAGGGAACGGGCGCGCCGGCAAGCGTCACGTTTTCGTTGTTGTCCGAATAGGCATAGCCGCCCTTCACATAGAGAAGCCCCGGGCCCCAGCTGTAGCCGACGCGGCCGGTAATCGAGCCGAGGCCGCGCTGGTCGTTGGTGTAGGTATAGCCGCCCGGAAAGACGGCGCCGACATTTCCGGCGAGCCAGCTGTACTGGCCTTCGAGGCCGACAACGAAGTTGGGATGGAGCTGCCAGTCGGCGCCGACCTGCAGACCGCCGAGGAAGCGGCCGTTGCCGTTGTTGCCGATGGCGAGGCCGTTGAAGTTGCTGTCGCTGGAGAACGCACCGCCGAGATGGCCGCCGATGTAGAAGCCGGTCCAGTTGTAAATCGGCGCGACGTAAGCCGGGGCAGGCGCTCTGTTGTAATAGCGCGCGCCAAGATCGGCGGCGAAGGCCGGTGCGGCGCCACACGCGAACAGCGCTGCGGTGAACAGAAGCTTCTTCATTGTCTTTACTCCAACAAGTACCGGCAGACGCCGCGCGGGCGCCACCCATGGGTTTCGCAGATAGCTCGCATTTGACAAAAATGCTGTCACGTCCGCGCCACAGCGGCTCGCAACCTAACCTATTGGCCGCTAAATCTTTTTTGTGCTTAACGGCCGCTTAAGAAAGGCTGAAAAAAGGCTTAATTTTCGTGGCCGTCCGAAGTCTCGCGACAGGGGTCCTTAACCAAGACGGCGACGGGGCTTCCTCGCGCGCCTTGTCGCGAATTCCCTGCCGTCGCGCGGCCGACCTTCGATTTTCAGCGCCGGATCCCGTCGCGCAAACAGCGCAGATCGAATCGTGCAAAAGAACGGCTACTCCCTGCCCAACGCGTTGCGAAGCTCGTCCAGCGCCTTCGTGAGCTGCTCGCGATGCTCCATATCGTCCTCGGCCAGCGCCCCGACGCTCGACGCGAGTTCACGCAAGATGCTGGCGAGCAACCCATAACTGATGTGCAGGTGAACCGATTTGCGCACGTCCTCCGCGCCGGGACGTTCGAGCACCAGCGCAAATCCCCTCGGGTCGAGATGCGCCTCGAATCGTGACGTATGCTCGAAGGTTCCGACGTAGAATTTGTCGGGATATTCGATCGCGATCTCTGCCTTGTCCGGAACGGGTTTCGACATCGGTCCCTCCGCGATGATCTGGAATCATGACAGAGGTGGACGCGCCCGCTTTGCGGTAGGTCAGAGTCTTGGCGGCTGCGCTCCGGCGAACGTAGCTGGGCGAGGTGCGGCCGGCTTGTCGTTGTGGCGGGCGGCATGGTTCAGGATCGCCGCCAGCGTGGCTCTGGCAATGGCCCGACCGCGTTCGTCGATGCCAGTCCATTGTGCCTTCCGTCCTCGCGGATCGATTTCGAGCAGCTTGACCGCGGCAGGAACTTCGCTGCCATCGCGGACGATGCCGCGCAGGAAGCCGTCGCGCGGCGCCAGGACGGGAACGCCGGACAGATGGCCGAGCACGAGATCCTTGTAGACCCGCGTACCGATCTCGACCGGGGTCCGCCAACGGCCGGCAACGGAAGAGTAGACGAAGCGCTCCGCGCCCACATCGCCAAGTGAACTGGCAACACCGTCGGCCACATCGGTCCAGCCGTGGTCGGCAACCAGTCCGATGCTGCCCGGGCGGGTCTCGACGGCGACATCGCAATTGGAGCTGGAGGAGAAGCCCGGGCCAAGTCCGATCGTCAGCCGCGCCAGCCGCCGCAGATCGGGGGTGATGCGGCGCTTCTGCAAACGCGCATCGATCAGGACGTCGATTGAGTGGAGCGGAAGCAGATCGAGCAGTCCGAGCCGGGTGACCAGCATCGGCCCTGGATTGCGCAGCGCCCGGAGTATCTGGATCGCGTGATCGGCGCGCTCGCCCGAGATATCCTCCACGCGCGTCGCATCGCCGAACAGTACGTCGTGAAAAGCCATCTTGCGTCGGATGACCGGTGGATCGGGGTCGTGCGACATCACCACGCAACAACCCGCGCGTGACAAATGGACGCCGATGGCGGACGCGATTTCGTTGGTGCCGAGAATGATCGCGAAACACGTTGTTGCTGGGTCAATCGGCTGATGCATTCGAACCACGTTATGCCAGAGGCGAGTTGGCAATGCCCGACAAGGCCGCACTGCCACTTGAGGACCAAGCGAGGAGAGCAAGAGCCGGGCCAGTCAGAAGGATGCATCGCGCTTCATTGACGACCCCGCCTCATCCGCGGGTGAATGCCCTGTTCGAAAGCGCACGCGACGCGTGTTTCAAAGCCGCCACGATGTTGGCAAGGCGACATTCGAAGATGAAAAACGCTGCAAGTTCTCCGTTCGCGGTGGCCCGAATCCTGCAGCGTCCATTCAAACAGGTGCATCGATCCGGAAGCACGTCAGGAGCTTGCTTGAGCGTTGATCCGTTGAGCCACGATCATGCCTTCGGCTCGCCGTCCGCGGGGGACGTCGCGCTTTGTCCGTTTCAAGGCGACAAGTTGCGTTCCCTACATGGGTCGGGGAAGACGTTGGTGCTGACCGGCGCCTCGCGCGGCATCGGTCATGCCACAGGCAAATTGTTCTCCGAGGCAGGCTGGCGGATTATCACCTGCTCGCGCCAGCCCTTTGATGGCGGGCGGTGCCCCTGGGATTCTGGCGCCGACAACCATGTCCAGGTCGAATTGAGCGATCATCGGGGGCTGCCGCGCGCGATTGCCGAAATCAAGGAACGGCTCAGCGGTGGGCCGCTGCACGCGCTGATCAACAACGCCGGCATTTCGCCGAAGGCGGTAGACGGCAGCCGGCTGACGTCACTGACCACCCCGGTGGAAACCTGGATGGGTGTCTTCCACGTCAACCTTCTCGCCCCCATCCTTCTCGCGCAGGGGCTGTTCGACGAGTTGAAGGCGGCCTCCGGATCAATCGTCAACGTCACCTCGATCGTCGGTTCGCGGGTCCATCCGTTCGCGGGCACCGCCTACGCCACTTCGAAGGCCGCGCTGAGTTGTCTGACCCGCGAGATGGCGCACGACTATGCTCCGCACGGCATTCGGGTGAACGCGATCGCGCCGGGGGAGATCAAGACCGACATCCTCTCTCCGGAGACGGAGGCCCAGCTGGCGCCCGTCATCCCTCTGCATCGCGTAGGCACCCCGGACGAAGTCGCGAAAGTCATCTTCTTTCTTTGCTCGGATGCGGCGAGCTACATCACCGGTGCCGAGGTGCCGATCAACGGCGGACAGCACGTCTGATCCCGCATTCAGCAACGGCGAACAATTTTTTGAGCGTTTGCGCCAGATCAATGCACGGTTCTCCGTTGTCGGATCGAGCGGCGATCTTTGCGCCAAACCGGCACAATCGTGCAAAAACCGGGCAAATCCGGGCGTTTTCTTTTGCAGTCATGGCGCCAAGTTGAGCGCGACAACCATTTTGAGATGAACCAGAATAATTCCAAATCCGAACAGGAGCTGCGGGAGGACGTTTATGGCAACGGAGACACCGTCATGCTGCATAGTGGCCCTGTGGTTGAAGGGCAAAAGGTAGATCAGCGTGCAGCCATCGCGCCGCTGAGCGAGATCGCGCTCACCGGTATCTTCGAAATCTCGAAAATCCTGACCGCGCCGTCTCGGCTGGAAACGACTCTCGCCAATGTCATTAATCTGCTGCAGTCGTTTCTGCAGCTGCGCCACGGCGTGGTGGCTCTGCTGGCTGACGACGGCATACCCGACATCACCGTAGGCGCGGGCTGGAGCGAGGGCAGCGACGAGCGCTACCGGGTCCGCCTGCCGCAAAAGGCGGTCGACCAGGTCGTGGCGACGGCGATGCCGCTGGTTGCCGAAAACATTGCGATCCATCCCGCCTTCGACCAAGCCGACATGGCCGCGCTGGGCGCTTCCGATACCACGCGCGTGTCCTTCATCGGCGTCCCGATCCGCATCGATGCGAAGGTCGTCGGCACGCTGACGATCGACCGCGTCCTGGACGACAAGTCATACTACCGGCTGGATTCGGATGTGCGGCTGCTCACCATGATCGCCAATCTGGTCGGGCAAACGGTGAAGCTGCACCGCGTGGTCGCCCGGGACCGTGAGCGGCTGATGGCTGAAAGCTATCGGCTGCAGAAGGAATTGTCGGAGCTGAAGCCGTCGCGCGAACGCAAGAAGGTGCATATCCAGGGCATCATCGGCGACAGTCCGGCGCTCCGCGGATTGTTGGAAAAGATCGCCGTCGTCGCCAAGTCGAACTCCACGATTCTGCTCCGCGGCGAGTCCGGGACCGGAAAGGAGTTGATCGCCAAGGCCATCCACGAATTGTCGCCGCGGGCCAAGCGTCCGTTCATCAAGATCAACTGCGCCGCGTTGCCCGAAACCGTCCTGGAGTCGGAACTGTTCGGGCACGAGAAGGGCGCCTTCACCGGGGCCCTCAGTTCGCGGAAGGGCCGCTTCGAGCTGGCCGACAAGGGGACGCTGTTTCTCGACGAGATCGGCGAGATCTCCGCTTCGTTCCAGGCCAAGCTTCTCCGCGTGCTGCAGGAGCAGGAGTTCGAGCGAGTCGGCGGCAACCAGACCCTCAAGGTCGACGTCCGCGTCATCGCGGCCACCAACCGCAATCTCGAGGAGGCGGTTTCGCGCAACGAATTCCGCGCCGATCTCTATTATCGTATCAGCGTGGTGCCGATGGTGCTGCCCCCGCTGCGCGAGCGCCGCAGCGACATCCCGCTCCTTGCCAACGAGTTCCTGAAGAATTTCAACGGCGAGAACGGCCGTGCGCTGACCTTCGATGCGGCCGCGATCGAAGTGCTGATGCACTGCGGATTCCCCGGCAACGTGCGCGAACTGGAAAACTGCGTGCAGCGGACCGCGACGCTGGCGATGGGGCCGGCGATCGTCAGGAGCGACTTCGCCTGCTGTCATGGCGAGTGTCTGTCGGCGATGCTGTGGAAGAGCGCGCAGGAAGACCATCGGCCCTCGCCGATGGTTCCACTGACCGTCGTCGCGACTCCGCGGGGTCCAGAAGTTGCTGGCGTTAGTGCTTCCGCGACCTCGCAAGCTCCCATGGACGCGGCCGCCCCGTCAGGCGCTGCGAGTGCCGCCGCCGGCGCAAAGATGACCGACCGCGATCGCGTCATCGCCGCCATGGAGAAGTCCGGGTGGGTGCAGGCCAAAGCCGCCCGCCTGCTCGGCCTGACGCCGCGCCAGATCGGCTACGCGTTGAAGAAGTACGGCATCGAGGTCAAACGGCTCTGACGGCGACTGTCGCACTTGCGACATGCTGTCGGGCCCACGACAACGCGGCTCCCGCAAATAGTCATTACAAATCAAGCGAGTGACAGTTGGCACGACGCTTGAAAGAGAGATGCCAAAAGGCATTGCCTGATCAGGAGTCTCGACCCATGGCCTACAAGATTGTCGCCTCGCAATGCACGGTTTGCGGTGCGTGTGAATTCGAATGTCCCAACGCCGCCATTCGGCTGAAGAACGACATGTACATCATCGATCCCAAGAAGTGCACGGAGTGCGAAGGACATTTCGACGCGCCGCAGTGCGTCGCGGTCTGTCCGGTCCCTGATACCTGCGTGCCGGTCTGAAAGATCGAACCAATGGCGCGCGCGGTATCTGGCCGAAGAAGCGGGATCCCCGGGGCGATCGCGCGCCGACTCGTTGCGATACTGAGCCTGCTCGCATTGGGACCGGAACTGCATGTGGCCGCGGCGATCGCGCGTGCAGCGGAGCAGGCGCGCCTGCGCCGTGATCTGAGGAGCGCCGCCAGGATCCGGTCGCTGCGGCAGCGGAGCGAGCCATGGTAGCGGTCCAGGAAACCGTTGATCGCGTCAAGCGCATCGACGTCGATCAGTATCGATATGGGTTTGAGACCCTCATCGAATCCGAGAAGGCCCCCAAGGGTCTTTCGGAAGACACCGTCAAGTTCATCTCGCAGAAGAAGAACGAGCCCGCCTGGATGCTGCAGTGGCGGCTGGAGGCTTATCGCCGCTGGCTGACCATGGCGGAGCCGACTTGGGCGCGG
>NZ_JACRAW010000129.1 GCF_016213215.1 Bradyrhizobium sp.
CCATCGCGCAGCCGGCGTACGGGGCGATGTACTGCAGGGGGGCGGGATCTTCGGCCGAGGCCGCGATGACGATGGTGTAGTCCATCGCGCCGTGCCGCTGCAGCGTCTCGACGACCGCGACGACGCTGGAGAGCTTCTGGCCGATCGCGACATTGACGCAATACAGCTTGATCTTCTCGTCAGGCTGCGCGTTGAGCGGCTTCTGGTTCAGGATGGTGTCGAGCGCGAGCGCGGTCTTGCCGGTCTGGCGGTCGCCGATGATCAATTCGCGCTGGCCGCGGCCGATCGGGATCAGGGCGTCGATCGCCTTCAGGCCCGTCGCCATCGGCTCGTGCACCGACTTGCGCGGAATGATGCCTGGCGCCTTGACGTCGACGCGGCGACGCTCGCTCGCCTGGATCGGCCCCTTGCCGTCGATCGGGTTGCCCAGCGCGTCAACCACGCGGCCGAGCAGTCCCTTGCCGACGGGGGTGTCGACGATGGCGCGGGTGCGCTTGACGGTCTGGCCTTCCTTGATCTCGCGGTCCGCGCCGAAGATGACGATGCCGACGTTGTCGGTTTCGAGGTTCAGCGCCATGCCGCGCGTACCGTTCTCGAACTCGACCATCTCGCCGGCCTGGACGTTGTCGAGGCCGTAGACGCGGGCGATACCGTCGCCGACGGACAGCACCTGTCCAACTTCGGAGACCTCAGCTTCCTGACCGAAATTCTTGATCTGTTCCTTGAGGATCGCGGAAATTTCCGCGGCGCGGATGTCCATCAGCCTGCCTCTTTCATCGCGTGCTTGATCGAATTGAGTTTGGTGCGAAGCGAACTATCCACCATCCGGCTGCCGAGCTTGACCACAAGGCCGCCGATGATCGAGGGATCGACTTTCACGTTGAGTGCGACGTCCTTGCCGGTCACCGACTGCAGTGCAGCCTTCAAGGAGTCGAGAGTCTTGTCGCTGAGCGGCTCCGCCACTGTCACGTCCGCGGATGCCTCGCCCTTGAACCTGGCGACCAGCGCGCGATAGGCGCGGATCACGTCGGTGACGGCAAACAGCCGGCGGTTGGCCGTCAGCACCATCAGCAGATTGGCAGAGGTGCCGGCAATGCCTGCCTTCTCGAGCACCGCCGCCAGGGCCTTCGCTTGAGCATCCGCGGAGAATACCGGGCTGCGCACCAGGCGCTTGAGATCGGCGCTCTCATTGAGCAGAGCATCGAATTTGTCGAGATCGGACTTGACCGCGTCGACCGCCTTCTGGTCGCGGGCCAGTTCAAACAAGGCCGTAGCATAACGGCCGGATACACCTGAGACAGAAGGATCTTCAGCAGCCACAGACGCGCTCTTTATAGCTGTCAAACTCGCAAGGGAAAAACCGTCGCCACAGAGCGGCGCCTAGCGATCCAAGCCCTTGGAATTCAAGCGGGACTTCGATTTTCGACCGGCAAGAGATTGCCGAGATCGTTAAAATCGCGGCTTTGCTAACATAGCAGGCGCGCAGGTGCAACATGACGGCAACGCTAAAGGCTGCGGCGTCTTGCGTTCACGGATGCGCACACACCGGCGGCCCCACCCAACCACATGCCGCAGTCTTGCCGGATTGGGAACCGGAGCCGATTGGCTCCGACGTGCCTTGTGGGAATTCATCCTGCGCCCAGCGCATAGGGCCCATGAACGCGGCTCGGCATTGCGGGAACCCGCGATGAAAGATTTTACCGATCGTTTACTTGCGCAAACCTCCCCGCCTACTGGCGACGACTTGTATTTACAGTATTGACAAGTATCGATTTGGTTAAAAATCCGTTAAATGGCAAGATTACGGAATATCAAGCGATTACCCGATGCGGTAACAAGATATTTCAGCCTGAGATAAACCAGATTTACTGCCCAATTCACGCCGCATTGCGACGTGAAACGGCACCTGGCTCGCAATGGATGGGAGCTCCACTGGCCACGAATGTGGCAATACTACCTAGAGGATGATTGAATGCTAATTTCGAAGACGCTGGGGAATATGACGCGGTCGCGTACGGCGCTCGCTGTGGCCGCCGCAACTCTCCTCATCGGCGGGACAACCACTGAGGTTTCGGCCAAGTCCAAACATCACCATCACCGGCATCACCACGCCTCCAAGAGCGCCGGCGCCACCGAAGGCTCGTGGCGGAACGCCAATGCGGCGGTCACCTCGTCGTTTGGAACCGGTGGGCGCACCTTCTCGGGCATGGCCTCCTACTATGGCAATGAGTCCGGGAGCCGGACCGCCTCCGGTCAGCGCTTCAACCAGAACGCCTTGACCGCAGCCCACCGCTCGCTGCCGTTTGGCACCCAGCTCCGGGTGACCCATGGCGGACGCAGCGTCATTGTCACGATCAACGACCGTGGCCCGTTCATCCGCGGCCGCGTCCTCGACCTCTCCACGGGCGCGGCGCGCGCCATCGGCCTGACCGGGGTCGGCGTGGGCCGCGTTACGGCCGAGGTCGTTTCCTAAGGCGTCGAAGACGCTTTTCAGCTCAGGAACAGCTCAGCACCTTTTCCGTCCAAGTTCAGGACGCGGGAACCTGCTGCATGCAAAACAGCCCGCCGTCGCCGATGACGGCGGGCTTTCTTGCGCGTGATCAAAAAAAGCTCTGCGGGTCGACATCGACCTCGAGCTTGAGATTGCCCTTGGGCCTGGGAGCAGCGGCGAGCCACTGCCGCAGATATTCCGAAAGGTCGAAGCCACGCGCCGATTTCACCAGCAGGCGGAAACGATACCGGCCCTTGATGACGGCGAGCGGCGCCTCGGCAGGCCCCAGCACCTGCACCCGCTCGTCGCGCGGCGCCAGGCCGACCAGCCTGCGGGCGAAACCTTCCGCGCTCGATCGATCCCCCGCAGAGACAATCAGGCTCGCGAGCCGGCCGAACGGCGGATATAGCGTGCGTTCGCGCGCCTCGATCTCGCTGGCATAGAAGGCCTCTCGGTCGCAGGCGACGAGCGCCTTCATGACAGGATGTTCGGGCTGGTGCGTCTGCAGGTAGCCGACGCCGCGGCCCTGGTCGCGCCCGGCGCGCCCGATCACCTGGTTGAGTAATTGCCAGGTTC
Source organism: Bradyrhizobium sp. (assembly GCF_016213215.1). Lineage (GTDB taxonomy): Bacteria > Pseudomonadota > Alphaproteobacteria > Rhizobiales > Xanthobacteraceae > Bradyrhizobium. The sequence goes on from NZ_JACRAW010000129.1 coordinate 3,068, forward strand.
GTTCGGCCGCCCGTGGATCACCGTTGCTCAAGCCGAGATCGGCATCCACAACGCCGACCAGGTTGAGGCGCGGGAAGTTGTGGCCTTTGGCCACGAGCTGCGTGCCGATGATGATGTCGACCCGGCCCTCGGCAATTTCGTTGAGCTCACTGCGCATGGTGTCGATCGAGGTGATGAGGTCGCTCGACAGCACCATGGTCCGCGCCTCGGGAAACAGGGCGGCGGCCTCTTCCTGCAGCCGCTCGACGCCCGGCCCGACCGCCACCAGCGATTCCTCCGCCGCGCAGTTCGGGCAGACGTGCGGCCGCGGCATCGAGAAGCCGCAGTGGTGGCAGACCAGCCGCTGGCGAAACCGGTGATCGACCAGCCAGGCGTCGCAGATGGTGCAGGCAAAGCGATGGCCACAGGCGCGGCACAGTGTGAGCGGCGCATAGCCACGGCGGTTGAGGAACAGCAACGCCTGTTCGCGCCGCTCGATCGCGCTTCTGATCTCGCCTGCAAGCCGCGGCGAGATGAAGCGGCCGCGCGGCGGCACCTCGCGGCGCAGGTCGATCGCCTCGATATGCGGCATGTGCTGGCCGCCGAAACGCGAGGACAGCTCGATACGCTGGTAGCGGCCCTTGCGGGCGTTGACCTCTGTCTCGATGGACGGCGTCGCAGAGGCCAGAACGATCGGAATCCTGGCGATGTGCGCCCGCACCACGGCCATGTCGCGGGCGTGATAGCGCACGCCGTCTTCCTGCTTGTAGGCCTGATCGTGCTCTTCATCGACCACGATCAGGCCGAGCTTCGCATAGGGCAGAAACAACGCCGAGCGCGCGCCGACCACCACGGGCGCTTCGCCGGCCGCAATCGCCGCCCAATTCCGTGCGCGCGTGCGCGGAGTCAGCTCCGAATGCCACTCGATCGGCCGCACGCCGAAACGCTGCGCGAAACGGTCGAGGAACTGGCCGGTGAGCGCGATCTCCGGCATCAGGATCAGGGACTGCTTGCCGCGGCGCATCGTCTCGGCGACCGCCTCGAAATAGACCTCGGTCTTGCCGGACCCGGTGACGCCGTCGAGGAGGGCAACATGAAAGGTGCCGTTGGCGGCGAGCGCGCGCATGCCATCGACCGCCGCACGCTGCTGGCGCGTGAACTCCGGCTGCGCATAGGCCGGATCCGGCGCGGGCGGCGGCGGTGCCGGCGGCATCGGTTCTGTCGCCAGCGTACCCTCATCGACAAGCCCGTCGATCACGCTGGTCGAGACGCCGGCCGCCTTCGCCGCTTCTGACTTGCCATGCAGCAGATGGTCCGAAAGCACATCGATCACACGGCGGCGCGCCGGTGTCAGCCGCCGCGGCGGATCGCCGACCAGCCGCACGCCGACCCGCACCCGCTCCGGGCCGAGATCTTCGCCCATGCGCAGGCACATGCGCAGGACCATGCCGCGGGGGCTGAGCGTATAGTTGGCGACCCAGTCGACCATCGCGCGCAATTCGGCTTTCAGCGGCGGAATGTCGAGCTTTTCGCCGACGTCCTTCAGGCGGTTGTGCAGACGCGGATCGGGATTGGGATTCTTCGCCCACACCACGCCAAGTACTTCGCGCGGACCGAGCGGCACGCCGATGAGATCGCCCGCCTCCAGTTCCATTCCGCGCGGCACGCGATAGGAATAGGTCTGGTCAAGCGCGACCGGCACCAGCACGTCGACGACGCGCGCTGATGCAGTTGCGGAAATACCGGTACGCGTGGAAGGGTCCATTGGCGGGAATCGGGTTGCGGTGCCGGCGAAGCTAGCCCCGCCGGGCGGAGTTAGCGAACGTTAAACGAAGAAGGTGCGATATAATCGCATAGATCACCGAGTCCCAAGGGTCCATGGCCAAAGCGGCTCCCGTGCAAGCGATCGCCCTCGAATGCGCCGATGAGAGTCTGGCGCTTCAGATGATGCGATGGCTGTCGCACCTGCGTGCGGAACGACGGCTGTCGCCGAAGACGCTGGAGGCCTACACCCGGGATCTCAGGCAATGTCTCGAATTCCTTTGCGAGCACTGGGGCGCACCCGTCACGCTGAAGCGCTTCGCCGCGCTCGAGGCTACCGACGTCAGGGCCTTCATGGCGATGCGACGGAGCGACGACATCTCAGGTCGTTCGCTGATGCGCGCCCTCGCCGGCCTGCGCTCATTCGGCCGCTTCCTGGAGCGCGAAGGCAAGGGCAGGGTCGGCGCGCTCTCGGCAATCCGCGCGCCCAAGATCGCAAAGAGTTTGCCGAAGCCGATCCAGATGGCGGCCGCAAAGAGGCTTGCCGACGCCGACGAGCGCGCCGGCGAATCGCGCGAGACCTGGATCCTGGCGCGCGATGCGGCGGTGATGGCGCTCCTGTACGGCTCGGGGCTGCGCATTTCCGAGGCCCTTGGCCTGAAGCGCCGCGACGTGCCCCTGCCCGGCCAGGGGGACGTGCTGATCGTCACCGGCAAAGGCAACAAGACCCGGATGGTGCCGGTGCTGCAGAACGTGCTGGCGCTGATCCAGGATTATGTCGCGATCTGCCCTTACCCACTGCCGGCGGAGGGGCCGATCTTCGTCGGCGCGCGCGGCGGGCCCCTGAGTCCCCGCATCATCCAGCTCGCGATGGAACGGCTACGCGGCGCGTTGGGGTTGCCGGAGAGCGCAACCCCACACGCCCTGCGCCATTCCTTCGCCACGCACCTTCTGTCCCGCGGCGGGGATTTGCGCGCCATACAGGAATTGCTCGGGCATTCCTCGCTCTCGACCACGCAGATCTATACCGGCATCGACACCGAGCGCCTCCTCGAAGTTTACGCGAGCGCTCATCCGCGCCGCTGATGCCACCCCGGCCTTGCCTAAGGGCTGACACGGGTTCGTCATAAACAGCTTGCCTCTTGCGCTCTCCTCGCGGTTCGGTCATTCGTGCAGCCGTCCGAGGCAGGAGGGAATCATGGGCGCACACGAGAGCATGGAGCATGCCGAACACGCCGAGCACGCTTCGAGCGAGAACAGGAAAATTGCACTTCTGATCGCGGTGCTCGCGCTCTTTCTGGCGATCTCGGAGACCCTGGGCAAGGGCGCACAGACCGAATCCATCAGCAAGAACGTCGAGGCCGCCAATCTGTGGGCGTTCTTCCAGGCCAAGAGCATCCGCCGTACCGTGGTGCAGACGGCGGCCGAACAATCAAAGCTGAGTCTCGCCGCACCGGCCGACGACGCCACCAAGGCCGCCGTGCAGAAGCAGATCGAAGACTGGCAGAAGAGCGCGGCACGCTACCGCTCCGAGCCGGAGACCGGCGAAGGATCGGAGCAGCTCGCCGCGCGAGCCAAGCACGCCGAGGAGGAGCGCAATCTTGCCACGGCTAAATACCATCACTTTGAGCTGGCCTCGGCCGCGTTCCAGATCGGGATCGTGCTGGCTTCGGCCACCATCATCACCGGCATGCTGGCGCTGTCCTGGATTTCCGGCGTGCTGACGCTTGCAGGCCTCTTCATGACCGCGCTCGGCCTGTGGTGGCCGCAGCTGTTGCATCTGCATTGAGACCCCACGCGAATTCTTTGAAGTCGCGTTGGGCAAGCCCGGCATGACGTCCAGAATGTGACTTGATCGGGCCGAGATCGTCATTGCGAGCGAAGCTTCGCCGCTTCGCTCCTCGCAATGACGCCAGGGTTCACGGCACTAGCGCGCTTCGTGCACGCTCTTGCGGAAGCGCTGGATCAAGCGCAGCGTACGCGAAGCCCAACCCTCGCCGTTTCCGCTGATGATGTCCCTGATACGCTGCTTGATCGGGTTGACCAGAGCCGCCGCCTTGGCGCGCAGCATCATCACGAATTCGTAGAGCTTTTCGAACCACGCCATCTCGAGAAGCTTCTCACGCGTCACGTCGAAGACGAACGCCGTCACGCCGAGGCCCAGGAATTTTGCGATCACGATCGTGAAGGCGGCGCTCATCCAGTATTCGTGGGCGAGCAGCCAGATGCCGACCAGCTTCAGCGGAAACAGCAGAATGATCGGCACGATGAACACAATGAGCGTCATCGCCGGCGACAGCGCGTCGACGCGTTCGGCGAGCCACTGCTTGCATTCCGCGAGCGGAATCGCCGCCACGACTCGCGCCACGACCGGTTCGAGATGGTCCCATAGCCAGGCTTCGATCAGGAAGATGATCGCCAGCAGGACCCAGAGAGGTTGAAGTAGGCGGCGCAGCATGGAAGGTTCTTAGCCGGAGCGTGGCCTACATATGGATGGCGCGTTTGCCGACTGCAAGCGCCGCTTCCTTGATCGCTTCCGAGCGGGTCGGATGAGCGTGACAGGTGCGCGCGAGATCTTCCGCACTGCCACCAAACTCCATCAAAACCGCCGCCTCGTGGATCATTTCACCGGCTTCGCGGCCGATGATGTGCACGCCGAGCACACGATCCGTCTTCGCATCTGCGAGAACCTTCACGAATCCGTCCGTGGTCTGGTTGACCTTGGAGCGGCCGTTGGCGGTAAAGGGAAACTTGCCGACGGTATAGGCGACGCCGGCCTGCTTCAGCTCGTCCTCGGTCTTGCCGACGGAAGCGACTTCCGGCGTCGTATACACTACACCGGGAATGACGTCGTAATTCACATGGCCCGCCTGGCCGGCGAGGATCTCCGCGATCGCGACGCCCTCATCCTCGGCCTTATGCGCGAGCATCGGGCCTGCGACCACGTCGCCGATCGCATAGATCCCTTTCACGGTGGTCGCAAAATGCGAATCGATCTGCACGCGGCCGCGGCTGTCGAGCGCCACGCCGGCTTCCTTCAAGCCGAGCCCTTCGGTGTAGGGAACGCGACCGATGCAGACCAGCACCACGTCCGGCTCCAGCGTCTCCGCCGGACCGCCGGCCGCCGGTTCGAGGGTGGCCTTCAGCGCCTTGCCTGACGTGTCGACGGCCGTGACCTTGGTGCCGAGCTTGAACGCGAAACCCTGCTTTTCCAGCATGCGCTGGAATTGCCGCGCGACCTCGCCATCCATGCCAGGCAGGATGCGATCGAGGAATTCAACGACCACCACTTCGGCTCCCAGCCGGCGCCACACCGAGCCGAGCTCCAGTCCGATCACGCCGGCGCCGACGACGAGCAGCTTGCCGGGCACTCTGTCCAGCGACAGCGCTCCGGTGGACGAAACGATTCGCTTTTCGTCGATCTCTATCCCTTTCAGCCGCGCGATATCGGAGCCGGTGGCGATCACGATGTTCATCGTCTCGACCGGCTGCGCCTTGCCGTCAGAGCCGGTGACCTCCACCTTGCCCGTGCCGAGAATCTTGCCGCGGCCATGGATCACGTCGATCTTGTTCTTCTTCATGAGGAACTCGACGCCCTTGACGTTGCCGTCGATGCCCTGCTGCTTGAAATTCATCATCGCCGGGAGATCGAGCTTCGGCGCAGAGACGCCGACGCCCATCTTGGCGAACGAATGCGCGGCTTCCTCGAACATCTCGGAGGCATGCAGCAGCGCCTTCGACGGCATGCAGCCGGTATTGAGACAGGTACCGCCGAGGCTGGCACTCTTCTCCACCACGGCGACTTTCATGCCGAGCTGCGCCGCGCGCACGGCGCAGACATATCCGCCTGGACCGGTGCCGATGACAACGAGATCGTAGGTAGCCATAAGAGGAAGTCCTGTAGGTAAGCGTTGCGCTAGAGCGGGATGGGCTCACCATCGCGCTCTAGTTTTTCGATTGAGCATGGCCCATTTTGGAAAACCGGTGCCCACTGTTCCGCACCATGCTCTAGCGTCCACCCGACACGTCAAGAATGGCGCTGGTGACGTAGGAAGCATCTTCCGACATAAGCCAGACGATGGCCTTGGCGATTTCTTCGGCGTTGCCGACGCGCTTCATCGGCACCATATGCGCGAGCCGATGGGCACGGTCCGGCTCGCCGCCTGAAGCGTGGATTTCGGTGTCGATCAGCCCCGGGCGGATGGCAGCGACACGAATGCCTTCGCCGGCGACCTCATAGCCGAGGCCGACGGTGAAAGAATCGATCGCGCCCTTCGAAGCGGCATAGTCAACATAAGTATTGGGCGAACCAAGCCTCGAGGCGACCGAAGACAGATTGACGATGACGCCGCCTCTGCCGCCGTGGCGCGTCGACATCCGCTTCACCGCCTCGCGCGCGCAAAGAATGCTGCCGGTGACGTTGACCGCCATGATGCGCCGGATGCGGTCGGCGGACATTTCATCGACGCGGGAGGTCGGACCGACGACGCCGGCGTTGTTCACCAGCGCGCCCAGAGTGCCGAACTTGTCCGCCGCCTTGAACAGCGCGAGGATGTCGCTCTCCTCGCCTACGTCGCATTTTACGGCGATCGCCTTGCCATTGGTGGCCTCGATCGTCGAGACCACTTTGTGGGCGGCGGCCTCGTTGCTGGCATAGCCGATGCATACGCGAAAGCCACGCTCCGCCGCCGCAATCGCGGTGGCGCGGCCGATGCCGCGACTGCCGCCCGTGATGATCGCAACCCTATCCGTCACGTCCACCTCCTTCATCCGCCGCGTACGACCACGCTTGTGCGCGCAAATGGCAGTTTAGCGCACCGATCCAGATCAGAGGTCCAACACCATCCGCGCCGGATCTTCCAGGCCTTCCTTGACTCGCACCAGGAAAGTGACCGCTTCCTTGCCGTCGATCACGCGGTGATCGTAGGACAGCGCCAGATACATCATCGGGCGGATCTCGACCTTGCCGCCGATCACCATCGGGCGTTCCTGGATCTTGTGCATGCCCAGAATACCGGACTGCGGTGCGTTGAGGATCGGCGTCGACATCAGCGAGCCGTAGATGCCGCCATTGGTGATGGTGAAGGTGCCGCCCTGCATCTCCTCGATCTTGAGCTGGCCGTCGCGGGCCCTGCGGCCGTAGTCGCCGATCGACTTCTCGATTTCGGCGATCGACCTGTAATCGCAGTCGCGCACCACGGGCACCACCAGGCCGCGGTCGGTGCCGACGGCGATACCGACGTGATAATAGTTCTTGTAGATGATATCGGTGCCGTCGATCTCGGCATTGACCGCCGGTATGTCTTTCAGGGCCTGCACGCAGGCCTTGGTGAAGAAGCCCATGAAGCCGAGCTTCACGCCGTGCTTCTTCTCGAACACGTCCTTGTACTGAGCACGCAGTGCCATGACGTTGGTCATGTCGACCTCGTTGAAGGTCGTGAGCATGGCGGCGTTGTTCTGCACATCCTTCAGGCGCCGCGCGATCGTCTGGCGCAGCCGTGTCATCTTCACGCGCTCTTCGCGCGCGGCATCGTCGGCCGGCGACGGCGCGCGCACCTGCACCGAGGCAGCGGGTTGATTGACCGGAGTCGGCGCCGATGCCGCCCGTTCGATTGCCGCGAGCATGTCACCCTTGGTGACGCGACCGTCCTTGCCGGAGCCGGGGACGGTGGACGCGTCGATCCCGCTTTCGGCGGAGAGCTTGCGGACGGACGGCGCGAGCGGCGATTCGGACGGTGCGGCCTTTGCGGCCGCAGCAGCCGGTGCGGGCGCGGCCGGTGCCGACGCAGCCGGCCTGGCAGGAGCGGCGGCGGGCTTTGCGGCTGCCGGCGCACCACCTTCATTGATCTGGCCGAGCAGCGCACCGACCGCGACGGTCTCGCCGTCCTTGGCGATGATCTCGCCCAGCGTGCCGGCCGACGGCGCCGGGACCTCGATGGTGACCTTGTCGGTCTCGAGCTCAACCAGCGGCTCATCCACCGCGACGGGATCGCCTGCTTTCTTGAACCAGCGGCCGATGGTGGCCTCGGTGACGGACTCGCCGAGCGTCGGCACACGAATTTCAGTCATGGTCTTTTCCTCAGATCGCCTATGCGGTCGCAAATTCAAGCTGCCATCGTCCGCCAAGACGGACGGCCCAGCACCCCGCGTCGTTTGTGATCACAACTGCCGGACGGCGTACTGGAGCCCCGCTTTCGCGTGGCATGACGCAATACGAAAGTTCAGTTCAATGCCTCGTCCAGCAGCGCCTTGAGCTGCGCCAAATGCTTCGACATCAGGCCGGTGGCCGTCGCCGCGGAAGCTGCGCGCCCGACGTAGCGCGGACGCCTGCTCACCCCGTTCACCTGATTGAGCACCCACTCGAGATAGGGCTCGATGAAATGCCACGCACCCATGTTCCGCGGCTCTTCCTGGCACCAGATCACCTCGGCCTTCTTGAACCGCAAGAGCTCATGCACCAGGGCCTTCAGCGGCACCGGATAGAGCTGCTCGATTCGCATCAGGTAGATGTCGTCGATGCCCCGCTTCTCACGCTCTTCGTACAGATCATAATAGACCTTGCCCGAGCACAGGATCACGCGGCGGATCTTGTCGTCCGGCGCCAGCTTGATACCCTCGTCCCGCTGCATCTGCGCGTCATCGTACAGGATGCGGTGAAAGCTCGTCCCGTGGCCGAGTTCCTCGAGCCGCGAAACACAGCGCTTGTGACGCAGCAGCGACTTCGGGGTCATCAAGATCAGCGGCTTGCGGATCTCGCGATGCAGCTGCCGCCGCAGGACATGGAAGTAGTTGGCCGGCGTCGTGGGATAGACCACCTGCATGTTGTCTTCGGCGCAGAGCTGCAGGAAGCGCTCGAGCCGGGCCGAGGAATGCTCCGGTCCCTGACCCTCATAGCCGTGCGGCAGCATGCAGACGAGACCCGACATTCGCAGCCATTTGCGTTCGCCCGAGGAGATGAACTGGTCGAACAGGACCTGCGCGCCGTTGGCGAAGTCGCCGAACTGCGCCTCCCAGACAGCCAGCGTGTTCGGCTCGGCGAGGGAATAGCCGTATTCGAAGCCCAGCACCGCTTCTTCCGACAGCAGCGAATTGATGACCTCGTAATGGCCCTGGCGACCGCCGAGATGGTTGTACGGCGTGTAGCGGCTCTCGTCCTCCTGGTCGATCAGGACCGAATGGCGCTGCGAGAAAGTGCCGCGTTCGCAGTCCTGGCCCGACAGGCGCACATGATGGTCCTCGTTCAGGAGCGTGCAGAACGCCAGCGCCTCGCCGGTCGCCCAGTCGATGCCGACGCCGTTCTCGATCGCCCTGGCGCGGTTCTCGAGGAAACGCTGGATGGTGCGATGAACGCGGAAGCCGTCCGGCACCTTGGTGATCTTGCGGCCGATGTCCTTCAGGATCGGCAGATCGACCCCCGTGACGCCGCGGCGCGCATCCTCGTCCTGGTCGGCGATCTTGAAGCCGGCCCACTTGCCGTCCAGCCAGTCGGCCTTGTTGGGCTTGTAGCTCGCGGCGGCCTCGAACTCGGCATCGAGACGCGCGCGCCAGTCGGCCTTGGCCTTTTCGACCTCGCCCTCGGTCACGACTCCTTCGGCGATCAGCCGCTTGGAGTAGATCTCCAGCGTCGACGGGTGCGAGGCGATCTTCTTGTACATCACCGGCTGGGTGAAGGCCGGCTCGTCGCCCTCGTTGTGGCCATGCCTGCGGTAGCAGAACATGTCGATGACGACGGGCTTGTGGAATTTCTGCCGGAACTCGGTCGCGACCTTGGCCGCGAACACCACCGCTTCCGGATCGTCGCCGTTCACATGGAATATCGGCGCGTCGATCATCTTCGCCACGTCCGACGGATAGGGTGAGGAACGCGAATAGCGCGGATAGGTGGTGAAGCCGATCTGATTGTTGACGATGAAATGCACCGAGCCCCCGGTGCGATAGCCCTTCAGGTCCGACAGCGCGAAGCACTCGGCGACGACGCCCTGGCCGGCGAACGCGGCGTCGCCATGCATCAGGAGCGGCAGCACCGAAATGCGCATGTCCGGCGGATCGCCATGCTGGTCCTGCTTCGCACGCACCTTGCCGAGCACGACGGGATCGACGATCTCCAGGTGCGAAGGATTGGCGGTGAGCGAAAGGTGAATGCGGTTGCCGTCGAACTCGCGATCGGAGGAGGCGCCGAGGTGATACTTCACGTCGCCCGAGCCTTCAACGGCGTCGGGATTGGCCGAGCCGCCCTTGAACTCGTGGAACAGCGCGCGCTGCGACTTGGCCATCACCTGTGTCAGCACGTTGAGGCGACCGCGATGCGGCATGCCGAGGACGATTTCCTTCAGGCCGAGATTGCCGCCCCGCTTGATGATCTGCTCGAGGGCCGGGATCAGCGCTTCGCCGCCGTCGAGCCCGAAACGCTTGGTGCCGGTGAACTTCAGGTCACAGAACTTCTCGAAACCTTCGGCCTCGACCAGCTTGATGAGAATTGCGCGGCGGCCTTCCCGGGTGAAGCTGATCTCCTTGTCCGGACCTTCGATGCGCTCCTGAATCCAGGCCTTCTGCGCAGGGTTGGTGATATGCATGAACTCGACGCCAAGCGTCTGGCAGTAGGTGCGCTCGCAGATGGCGACGATTTCGCGCAGCGTGCCGTATTCGAGGCCGAGCACGTGGTCGAGGAAGATCCTGCGGTCAAGATCCGCCTCGGTGAAACCGTAGGTACGCGGATCGAGCTCTTCGCGGTTGCGCGGCGCCTCGATGCCGAGCGGATCGAGCTTGGCGTGGAAGTGGCCGCGCATGCGATAGGCGCGGATCAGCATCAGAGCACGCACGGAGTCGCGCGTTGCCTGGTGCAGGTCGGCAGCGGTGAGCTCGGCACCTTTGGTTTGCGCCTTGGCGGCAAGCTTGGCGCCGACCGCCTTCTCCGTTTCGACCCAATTGCCGTCGAGCGCGGAGGTGAGTTCGTCGCGCGGTGTCAGCGGCCAATTGTTGCGGGCCCATGACGGCCCTTCGGCGTTCTTGCGAACATCGGCGGGCGGATCCTTCAGGCTTCTGAAGAACTCCTGCCACTCGACGTCCACGGAGGCCGGGTCGTTCTCGTAACGAGAATAGATATCATCAATGTAGGCAGCGTTGGTGCCCTGCAGAAAGGACGAGAGGGCGAAGGCGGCGTTCGCGTCTTGGCGAGACATAAATTAGCTTCCTGGCGATTTCGGAGCGCACAGATAGGCGGCGCGTAAACCGACCCCCGGCAAGGATCGGCGCGACCCGCACCGTTTACCCTATCTGGTGCGAAACTTCGCCCGGAAAACAACCAAGTGCTGAATTACGATTTCAATTTTTCGGCAAGCGTCTTCCCGAGCCGAGCAGGCGACGGAGAAACGGTGATTCCGGCCGATCGCATGGCGTCGGTCTTGGAACCCGCGTCGCCTTTGCCGCCGGAAATGATCGCGCCGGCGTGTCCCATGCGGCGACCCGGGGGTGCTGTAACACCAGCGATGAATCCCACCATCGGCTTTTTGCGACCGCGCTTCGCCTCGTCCTTGATGAACTGGGCGGCGTCTTCCTCGGCCGAGCCGCCGATCTCGCCGATCATGATGATGGATCCGGTCTTTGGATCGGCGAGGAGCATCTCCAGCACATCGATGAACTCGGTGCCCTTGACCGGATCGCCGCCGATGCCGACAGCGGTGGTCTGGCCAAGGCCTTCCTGGGTGGTCTGGAATACCGCCTCATAGGTGAGCGTGCCTGAGCGCGAGACGATGCCGACCGAGCCCGGCCGGAAGATGTTGGCCGGCATGATGCCGATCTTGCACTCGCCGGCGGTCATGACGCCCGGGCAGTTCGGCCCGATCAGGCGCGACTTGGAGCCGGACAGTGAGCGCTTGACCCGCACCATGTCGAGAACGGGAATACCTTCGGTGATGCACACGATCAGCGGGATCTCCGCATCGATCGCTTCGCAGATCGCGTCCGCCGCGCCCGGCGGCGGCACGTAGATCACCGACGCATCCGCGGCGGTGTTCTCGCGCGCTTCCCGCACGGTGTCGAAAACCGGCAGGCCGAGATGGGTGGAGCCGCCTTTGCCCGGCGAGATGCCGCCGACCATCTTGGTGCCGTAGGCTATGGCGGCCTCCGAATGGAAAGTGCCGTTCTTGCCGGTGAAGCCCTGGCAGATGACCTTGGTGTTCTTGTCGATCAGGATGGACATGAGACTGCTTTCGCGAAACAAACGGTATGAGGTCAGTGAATGCGCCGGTAGATGCCGGTGAGGACGTCGGCCCATCCTTCGGCGTCGGGCGAGAATTGGATCTTCATCGAGTAGGAATCATCGTCGATGATCTCGTAGAGGTGGCGCGCGTTGCCGCGCAGCGAGCCGCGCACCAGCGTCAGGGTGGCGCCGACCCAGCCGCCGGAAGCCGGCGACGGCGAGGTATAGCCAAGCGAGTCGTACCAGAACAACTTGTAGGTCCGATCGTCGCGGTCGTAGGTGAACAAGCCGTGGGTGGCAAATATCTGCTTGCCGTCACGCTCCTGGCGCGTGTCCTGGATGAGATAGAAGCCGTTGAGATCCATGCGCGCCACAACCCGGGAAGTGGCCGGTCCACCCGCGGTCCAGCGTGACGGATAGACCATTTCCTCGCCGGCCCATTCGCCCGCAAAAACCGCGAGCCGGCGGTGTTCTTCCAACGGTGTCGGTGCGGCGAGATGGTCAGCCATCGCTAGCCTCCCTTGACGGCTTTCACGATTTGCTGCGCGGCATCGTCGAGGTGATCGGCAGTCAACACGTTGAAACCGGAATCCTCGATGATCTTCTTGCCGGCCTCAACGTTGGTACCTTCCAGCCGCACCACCAGCGGCACCTTCAGGCCGACTTCCTTCACGGCAGCGACCACGCCTTCGGCGATGATGTCGCACTTCATGATGCCGCCGAAGATGTTAACGAGGATGCCCTTCACGTTGGGATCGGCAGTGATGATCTTGAATGCCGCCGTAACCTTGGTCCTGTCGGCGCCGCCGCCGACGTCGAGGAAGTTGGCTGGCGCCATGCCATAGAGCTTGATGATGTCCATCGTCGCCATCGCGAGGCCGGCGCCGTTGACCATGCAGCCGATGGTGCCATCGAGCGCGATATAATTGAGATCGAATCTCGACGCCTCGATTTCCTTGGCATCCTCCTCGGTTTCATCGCGCAGCGCGACCACGTCGGGATGGCGATAGACGGCGTTATCATCGAACGACACTTTGGCGTCGAGGACGCGCAGATCGCCCTGTTTGGTAACGACCAGCGGATTGATTTCCAGCATCGCCATGTCCTTGGCAACGAAGGCGGTGTAGAGCCGTGCCACCAATTTTTCCGCCTTCTTGGCGAGATCGCCAGTCAGCTTCAGGGCTTTCGCTACCGTGCGGCCGTGATGCCCCATGATTCCGGTCGCCGGATCGACGGAAAACGTGATGATCTTCTCTGGTGTCTTGTGCGCGACTTCTTCGATATTGACGCCGCCCTCGGTCGAAACCACGAACGATACTTTGGAGGTTTCGCGGTCGACCAGAATGGAGAGATAGAACTCCTTGTCGATGTCGGAGCCTTCCTCGATGTAGAGACGGTTCACCCGCTTGCCGGCGGGTCCGGTCTGCTCGGTAACGAGGGTCGCGCCGAACATCTGCTTGACGAACCCGTTAACCTCGGCAGCCGACTTCGCGACGCGAACGCCGCCCTTGTCGCCGGCGGAAGCTTCCTTGAACCTACCCTTGCCACGGCCGCCGGCATGGATCTGGCTCTTAACCACCCATACCGGGCCGCCGAGTTCGTCGACGGCGGTGTCTGCGTCGGATAGCTTGATGATCGCGACACCGCGCGACACCGGCACGCCGAACTCGCGCAGCAGAGCCTTGGCCTGGTATTCATGGATATTCATCTGGACGCTCCCCAAAACTCGTAGCGGCGAATTCTACAGTTCACCGGCATTGGTAGTTGGCATGCCATATACCAATAGCGCAACCCTGAAACCGCTCTCGCCCCGCGAAGGGGCGAAAGCCGAGCCAAATCAACGTCCGAGCAGGTCGGGCGCGATCTTCTTGCAGGCATCGACCAGACCCTGCACCGCGGCAACCGACTTCTCGAAGGCTTCCCGGTCCTTGCCGGAAAGCTCGATCTCGACGACGCGCTCGACGCCCTTCGCTCCGATGATCACGGGCACGCCGACATACATGTCCTTCACGCCATACTCGCCGTTCAGATAGGCCGCACACGGCAGGACGCGCTTCTTGTCCCTCAGGAAGCTCTCGGCCATGGCGATGGCGGAGGCGGCCGGCGCGTAAAAAGCCGAGCCGGTCTTGAGCAAGTTGACGATCTCGGCGCCGCCGTTGCGGGTGCGGTCGACGATCTCGTCGAGTCGCGCCTGTGAGGTCCAGCCCATCTTGATGAGATCCGGCAACGGAATACCGGCCACGGTGGAATAGCGAACCAGCGGGACCATCGTGTCGCCGTGGCCGCCAAGCACAAAGGCGGTGACGTCCTCCACCGAAACGTTGAACTCGTCGGCGAGGAAGTAGCGGAACCTGGCCGAGTCCAGGACGCCGGCCATGCCGACCACCTTTTTCTGCGACAGTCCGGAAGCCTTCTGCAGCGCCCACACCATCGCGTCGAGCGGGTTGGTGATGCAGATGACGAAAGCCTCGGGCGCGTATTTCTTGATGCCGGCGCCGACCTGCTCCATCACCTTCAGGTTGATGCTGAGAAGATCGTCGCGGCTCATCCCGGGCTTGCGCGGCACGCCGGCGGTGACGATGCACACCTTGGCGTTGTCCAGCGCCTCGTAGGAATTCGCGCCGGTGTAATGCGCATCAAAACCGTCAACCGGCGAGGATTGCGCGATATCCAGCGCCTTGCCCTGAGGCACGCCTTCCGCAATGTCGAACATCACGACATCGCCCAGCTCTTTCAGGCCGATGAGGTGAGCCAAGGTTCCACCGATCTGGCCGGAGCCAATCAAAGCAATCTTGTCGCGCGCCATGGGAAATCTGTCCTTTGAACCCGGAGAGAGAAACTGGATGGGTGGTTATCGCTTTCGACCGGCGCGTTCAAGTCGCCGAATGCCCAATTGTCGGGCGTGCCGAGATTTGGTGCGGCAGCCGCGCCAGCCCTCGCGTCTTTGTCACGCAGCGCCTGTCATGGGAGTGCGCCTTCCCTGACCCGCCGGCCCGCGATGACAGCGAATTGTCAGGTTTCCACCAATCCGTTGGTCGAGTCGCTGGCGGCGGAATCCTTGCGGCCATGGGGCAGAGCCAAATAGGATTCCGAGCTCATTTCGATCAGGCGCGAGGAAGTCCGTTTGAACTCGTTGGCTTCGGTGCCTTCTGTCGCGAGATAAAGCGACAGCGGATCGGCCTTCGCCGAAGCCATCAGCTTCACCGCGTTATCATAGAGCGTATCGATCAGGGTGATGAAGCGCTTGGCGGCGTTGCGGTCCTGATAGTCCATCACCGGAATATGGTCGACCAGGATCGTGTGGTACTCGTGCGCGAGCCGCAAATAGTCGGACGCGGCAAGCGGCTTCTCGCACAGGTCGGCAAAGGAGAACCGCGC
Source organism: Bradyrhizobium sp. (assembly GCF_016213215.1). Lineage (GTDB taxonomy): Bacteria > Pseudomonadota > Alphaproteobacteria > Rhizobiales > Xanthobacteraceae > Bradyrhizobium. The sequence goes on from NZ_JACRAW010000129.1 coordinate 18,384, forward strand.
CACGCCGTGCGCCGACCACGGCACGTGCAGGATGCGCCCTTTGATCGAGATGTCGCGCGGCATGCACCTGGCGTGCCCGGTCAAGCTGCCCCAGGCATGATCGAGTGCGGCGTCGGCGGCAGGGTCCGCAGGCACCAGCCACATGTTGACGCCCGCCAGCTTTTCAAGGCGGAAATCGGTGCGCGCCTCTAATCGCAGCACGTCCATGTGGTCCTTGATCTGGGCGATGAAGGGCAGGAACAGCGCACGATTCAGTCCTCCCTTGTAGAGATCCGCCGGCGCCACGTTGGAGGTCGCCACCACCACGGTGCCGAGCTCGAACAGTTTGGCGAACAGACGGCCCAGGATCATGGCATCCGCAATGTCGGTAACGTGGAATTCGTCGAAGCAGAGCAGCCAGCTCTCGTCGAAGATCGAAGACGCGGTCATGCCAATGACGTCGGTGTCCGCGATCTCGCCGCGCGCGATGTTCTGGCGGTAGCCATAGATGCGCTCATGCACCTCGGCCATGAATTCATGGAAATGCGCACGGCGCTTGAGCGGGACCGAACTGGACTCGAAGAACAGGTCCATCAGCATGGTCTTGCCACGGCCGACCTCGCCATGGATATAGAGGCCGCGCGGCGGCTGTTCCTTGTCGGCAAACAGCCGGCCGAACAAGCCCTGCTTGCGCAGCGGCTTGTGGTTCGAAAGCCGCCGTTCCAGGCTGGCAAACGCCTCTGCGGCCTCGGCCTGGGCCGGATCTGCTTCGATCTCCCCTGACGAGACGAGAGCCTGATACTGGGCGCGGAATGAGGATGGCGGGGTAGAGAGCATGGCCTCCTTTACCGCCAGAGGCGCACGAAAAATGCAAGCCGTGAATCAGTGCAGGGGGTATGCGCCGGGCTACGTACCGGTTCGCCTCACGGCATCATGGTTAAGCCAGGCGGAGACCGCGCCAGATCAAGGGGCGGATCGCACCGCGTTCCTACGGCTCAGCTCGTAACAATCCTCGACCACGTAGGGCCCCCCTCCGGTGGAGGCGCGGGACGAGAACAGCACGAACCGGTCGGCGGTGAACACCTTGCTTGGAAACCAGCCGCGCACCGAAAGATACTCGGCGACGTCCTGGCTGGACGCATCGTACAGGCGGGCCAGCGTCACATGGGGGATGAATTTGCGTCCCTCGGGACTTAGGCCCATGCGCTGCATCAGCCGCTCGAGTTCAGCCTGTAGTTCGATCAGTGGCCGGCTCGGAACAATCGTTGCGACAACGGCGCGCGGCTTGCGCCCGCCAAAGCTCGACAAGCCCTGCACGGTCACCTCAAACGGCCCGCGGTTGACGCGAAACAGCATCGAGGCAATCTCGTTGGCCGAAACGCCGTCGATATCGCCGATGAAGCGCAGAGTGACGTGGTAGTTTTCGGGATCGATCCAACGGGCGCCCGGGAGGCCGCCCCGCAAGTTGGAAAGCGTCTGGCCGACATCGGCCGGAATTTCCAGACCAGTAAACAAACGCGGCATCGTTAAACACTCCCGATGCTGGGACACGGATCCCGCAATCGAAAGGACCGTGTCCTGAATGGAGCCGGCAACGAATCACCGGTAATCTGATTACTATCGCAGTTATGTGACTCTGCGAAGCATGCCCCGCGAAAGCCCGGGGAAACTCTCGCGATCAGGAATTGTGCTGCCTGCTTTTCAACGGCGCTGCTCGTTCATGGTGCCAACAAATGCCTCCACGGTAGGCATGATGCGCGTGACGATCACATCGACGCCTTCCGCCGTCGGGTGAATGCCGTCGGCCTGGTTGAGCCTGGCATCGGCCGCAACCCCATCGAGAAAGAAGGGATAGAGCGGCACGTCGAATTTCCTGGCGAGCTCCGGATATATCGCGTTGAAGCGCTCCGCAAAGTCGGCGCCGTAATTCGGCGGCGCCAGCATCCCGCACAGAAGCACCCTGATGCCGCGCGCCTTCAGCCGCGTCAGGATGTCCGACAGCGCCGCGCGCGTGACAGCCGGATCGATGCCACGCAGCGCATCATTGGCGCCGAGCTCGACAATGACACCCTCGGTTCCTTCCGGGACCGACCAGTCGAGGCGGTCGCGTCCTCCGGATGCGGTATCCCCGGACACCCCGGCATTGCCGATGTCGACCGCTATACCTTTGTCCCGCAATGCTTTTTGCAACCTGGCCGGAAATGCCGCCTGTCCCGCAAGCCCTAGACCGGCGCTCAAGGAATCGCCGAGCACGACGAGCTTGACCGGCCTGTTCTCCGCCCGTACCGGGCCGCTGGCCAGGATCGTCATGAAAGCGAGAATCAACACGGCTATGTGCATGAACAATCCGTAAGGCCTCTCGACCAGGCTCTGCCAAGTGCCATATGACCGGATCATGGACAGTCGTATCGAACCCTCAGCTCTGAACGGCCTTGCGCCGGACACCATTTCCATCTCGGACGTCAATCTCTCGTTGGGCACGGGTGCGGCGCGCGTCCACATTCTGAAGGATATTAGCCTGCGCATCGCGGCGGGCGAAGCGGTAGGCCTGATTGGCCCCTCAGGCTCAGGCAAGTCCACTCTGCTGATGGTGATGGCGGGATTGGAGCGTCCTGACAGCGGAGAGGTGGTGGTGGGCGGCACGCCTTTCAATGCCCTCGACGAGGACGCGCTCGCGCGCTTCCGCGGCCGCCAGGTCGGCATCGTGTTTCAATCGTTCCATCTGATCCCCACCATGACGGCGCTGGAGAATGTTGCGGTGCCTCTGGAACTCGCGGGCAGTCCCGATGCCGCCAAACGCGCCGCGCAGGAGCTCGCCTCAGTCGGCCTCGGCGATCGCCTGCACCACTATCCGACGCAACTCTCGGGCGGCGAGCAGCAGCGAGTCGCACTGGCCCGCGCGCTGGCCCCAGACCCGGCCATCCTGGTTGCCGACGAACCTACCGGCAATCTCGACGAGGCAACGGGCAAGCAGATCGTCGATCTCATCTTCACCAAGCACGCCGAACGCGGCATGACGCTGGTGCTGGTGACCCACGACTCTTCGCTCGCGCATCGCTGCGACCGCGTGATCCGTCTGCGCTCGGGCCGTATCGAACAGAAAGTGCACCCATGAGCGTTGCCGCCGAACCGATCGGCCGCGGTCGGGCGGCGTCGCTGTCATTGCGCTACGCGCTGCGCGAACTGCGCGGCGGGCTGCGCGGCTTCTACGTCTTCATCGCCTGTATCGCGCTCGGCGTCATGGCGATTGCCGGCGTCGGCTCGGTTGCGGCCAGCCTCAGCGACGGGCTGGCGCGCGAGGGCCGCACGCTGCTTGGCGGAGACGTCGCCTTCTCGCTTTTCCAGCGCGAAGCGGGACCGGCGGAAGTCGAATTCCTGCGCGCGCGCGGAGCCGTATCCGTTGCGGCGACCTTGCGCGCCATGGCCCGTACGGATAACGGCAAACTGGCGCTGGTGGAGATGAAGGCGGTCGACAACGCCTATCCAATGATGGGCGAGTTGATCTTGGACCCGAAGCTGCCGCTCGACCAACTGCTCGGCCACCGCGATGGCGCCTTCGGCGCGGCCGCCGACCCGGCGCTGCTGGCGCGGCTCGGTTTGAAGGCCGGAGACAGTGTCACCATCGGTCATGCGAGTTTCCGGATCCGCAGCGCGCTCCAGGGCGAGCCGGACAAGCTTGCCGGCGGTATCGGCTTAGGCCCCAGGTTCCTGATCAGCGACACCGGATTGCGCGCCACGGGCCTGCTGCAACCCGGCAGTCTGGTGCGCTGGACGTATCGGGTGAAGCTGCCCGATGGAGCCAACCATAATCGCGCCACCGCCACGTTCATCGACGAGGTCCGGAGCACACTGCCGCGCGCGGGCTGGGAGATGCGCAGCCGGGCCAATGCCTCCCCGCAGCTCGAACGCAACATCAACCGATTCACGCAGTTCCTGACCCTCGTCGGACTTGCCGCGCTCCTGGTCGGCGGCGTCGGCGTCGCCAATGCGGTCAAGAGCCACATCGATCGCCGGATCGAGGTGATCGCGGCGTTCAAGGCGGTCGGCGCCACCGGGCGCGACGTGTTCGGCATTTATCTTGCGCAGGTCATCCTGCTGGCCGGGATCGGCTCCGTGGTCGGCCTTGCCGCGGGCGGCGCCCTGCCTTTCATCATCGTCGGGCTGTTTGGCAAGTTGTTGCCGCTCCCGGTGGTTCCGGCGGTGCATCCGGACGAGCTTGGCCTGTCCTTCGTCTACGGTCTCCTCACCGCACTGGCCTTCGGCCTGTGGCCGCTCGGACGGGTGCACGATGTGCCTGTGGCCGCCTTGTTTCGCGACGCCGTGAGTACCGAATGGCACCGGCCGCGCTGGCGCTATCTCGCGCTGATGGCCGCGGTGATCGCGTCCCTGGTTGCCGTCGTGGTCGGGCTTTCATACGACAAGCGCGTCGCGATCGTGTTCGTGCTCGCCTCCATCCTGGTGTTCGCGTTATTGCGCGGCATCGCCGCAGCGTTGATGGCGCTGGCGCGACAGTTGCCGCGCACGAACCTTCCGATGCTGCGGCTGGCAATCGCCAACATTCATCGGCCGGGCGCCCTGACGCCCTCGGTGGTCTTGTCGCTGGGTCTCGGCCTCGCGGTTCTCGTCACCATCACCCAGATCGACGGAAATCTGCGGCAGCAGTTTCTCGCCGCGCTGCCTGAGCGGGCTCCCTCGTTCTACTTCATCGACATTCCGAGCGCGGAAGCCGGCCGCTTCGATTCCTATCTTCAGCAGATCGCGCCAGGCTCGAAGGTCGAAGACGTGCCCATGCTGCGCGGCCGGATCGTCGCCGCGCGCGGCGTCAAGGCCGAGGAACTGCAGCCTTCGACCGATGCCGAATGGGTCCTGCAGAGCGACCGCGGCCTGACCTATACCGGCGAATTGCCGAAGGGATCCACAGTGGTCGAGGGCGAGTGGTGGGGCGCCGACTACAAGGGGCCTCCACTGGTCTCGATGGAGAAGAAGATCGCCGACGGCCTCAGGCTGAAGATCGGCGACGAGGTCGTCGTCAACGTCCTCGGCCGCGACATCCCGGCGCGCATCGGCAACCTGCGCAACATCGACTGGCAGGGGCTCGGCATCAATTTCGTCCTGGTGTTCTCCCCCAACGCTTTCAAAGGCGCCCCACACACCCATGTGGCGACGTTGACGGAGAACCATTCGGACGCGGCGGAGGATGCCCGGATCATCAAGCACGTCGCGGATGCCTATCCGATGGTGACGAGTGTCCGGGTCCGCGAGGTGATGGAAACCGTGGGATCGGTCGTCACTAATCTAGCGACGGCAATCCGCGGTGCCAGCGCAGTCACGCTGATCTCCGCCATCCTGGTGCTGGGGGGGGCGCTCGCCGCGGGCCACCGCCACCGGGTGTATGACGCCGTGATCCTCAAGACGCTGGGCGCTACCCGGCTGAGGCTGCTCGGCGCCTATGCGCTTGAATATCTCCTGATCGGGCTCGCCACCGCGGTCTTTGGCGTCATCGCCGGCAGTGTCGCGGCCTGGCTCATCGTGACGAAGCTGATGACCCTGACCTATGCCTGGCAGGCCGGAAGCTCGGCGGCCGTGGTGCTGGCGGCCCTTCTGGTCACCGTCGGGCTGGGCCTCGCCGGGACCCTGCTTGCGCTTAATCAGAAGCCCGCAACCGTGCTCCGCAATTTGTGACAAATTGAAGCGGGTGGCTGCGATGATCGGTACAACCCTCATTTCGCGGGCAAAAGGCGGCTGTTGGCCGGCCCCAGACCGCAGAGCGACATTCAGCCGCGCGTTTCCGCTTGCAGCAGCCGTGTTAATTTCCCACATACTCAGTGGGTTCGGATACCCGCCTGATGACGCAAAATTAATGCTCTGCAGGCTGACGTATCCGGGATTGAACTAGACGAGCCGGCGGTGCAGACCCTTGTACCGGACCGGGCAACCAACGGGAATTCGACCATGTCGGACCTAGACCGTAACTACGCCTCTCCCTTCGGCCGGGCCGCCGGGCGCATAGACGCCGCGACGGTCGATGCCGGTCTGCGCGCCTACATGCTGCGCATCTACAACTACATGAGCATTGGCCTGGCCATCACCGGCTTTGCCGCGCTCGGCATCTATATGGCGGCGGTAACGTCCGATCCGTCGGGTGCCGCCGCGAAGTTCGGCAGCGCCTTCCTGACGCCGTTCGGCTACGCGATGTACGTGAGCCCGCTGAAGTGGCTGTTCATCCTGGCGCCGCTTGTCATGGTGTTCGCGATCTCGGCCGGCATCAACCGCCTGGCACCCTCGACCGCCCAGCTGCTGTTCTGGGTGTTCTCGGCGCTGATGGGCGTGTCGCTGTCCTCGATCTTCCTGGTGTACACGCACACCTCGATCGTACGGGTGTTCTTCATCACCGCCGCCACCTTCGGCGCGCTGAGCCTGTACGGCTACACCACGCGGCGTGACCTGACCGGGATGGGCTCCTTCCTGTTCATGGGCCTCGTGGGCATCATCATCGCGAGCCTGGTGAACCTGTTCCTGGCCAGCTCGATGCTGCAGTTCATCGTGTCGGTCGTCGGTGTGCTGGTCTTCGCCGGCCTCACCGCCTGGGACACCCAGCGTCTGAAGAACGACTACATCTACGGCTATGCCTCGGCCGGCGGTGAAACGGCGGAACGTGCGTCGATCATGGGTGCACTGTCGCTGTACCTGAACTTCATCAACCTGTTCACGCTCCTGCTTCAGCTGCTCGGTCAGCGCGATAACTGACCGCCTCAGGGCGGCACCTAACCGAAGCCCCGGCCTCACCGCCGGGGCTTTTGTTTGTCTCGCGTCACGGCCAGCTTCGGCGCGCATGGGATTGCTGGCTTGCGCCGACGATGCCGAAACTTCGGCTTCCAGCCGGGGTGACAAGCCTCTAGTCTGGCGACATGTCCGTGCCCGAAATCAGGCCCAGCGCCGAGGCCGATCTTCCCGCCATCACCGGCATCTACGAACACGCGGTGCGTTACGGCACCGCGACCTTCGAATTGATCCCGCCCGATCTTGCCGAGATGACGCGGCGCTTCAACGCGCTGATGCAGGGCGCTTATCCCTATTTCGTTGCCGAGCTGAACGGGCGCGTGGTGGGGTATGCCTATGCCGGCCCCTATCGGCCGCGCCCCGCCTACCGGTTTACGGTGGAGAATTCAATCTATCTCGATCCGGCGATTCAACGCCGCGGCATCGGCCTGCGGCTGCTGCAGCGCCTCATCCTCGAATGCGAGGTGCGCGGCTTCCGACAGATGATCGCCGTGATCGGCGACTCCGCCAATACCGGATCAATAGCGGTTCATGCCAAAACCGGATTCAAGCTGATCGGCACGCATCCCAATGTCGGTCTGAAGTTTGGTCGCTGGCTCGACACCGTGATGATGCAGCGATCGCTCGGCGAAGGCTCCGCAACGGTGCCGACGACAGATTCCGGGTAGGACTAGTTGTCGCCAGGCTATTCGGAGCGATGCGCGGCCGCGCCCCGCGGCAGGGACGAATGGAGGCCGCTAGACCACCGCGAGCTTGCGGTCGATCACCAGGAGCACGCGCTCGAGCTCGTGGCCGCGGCGCAGGATCAGCCCGGTCGCCGAGATGACACTGTACATGCCCTGCTTGCGGGCAAGCCGTGGATCTTTCTCGATGCGATAGAGGGGGACTTCGGAGGAGCGGCGGAAGACCGAAAACACGGCGCGCTCTTTCAGGAAATCGATCGAGTAATCGCGCCATTCGCCGTCCGCGACCATGCGGCCGTAGAGATTGAGAATGCGGTTCAGCTCATAGCGGTCGAAAGTGACCCGGTTGGGTACGGAACCCGCAGCGGCGCCGCGTGCCACTGCGCGCTGCTCGCTTGGATCGGCATCCTCCGACGTCAAACTCATGGAGCGCCTCCTGTCGCGTCGAGCACGATACGTAGACGGAACCGCGTCCATCCTCGCATCATGACAACTGCATGATTGCGCCAACTCGGGGCGACCGCAAGGGGAGCTCCAGGTATGGCGCCGCCGAACTGGCGCGGGGCGCAAGGAGCCTTAAAGGTTAACCTGCGACATGCCGTCACGGGATCGTTAGCAGGAATCATAATACCGCCTCACTTCCGCCAACCGCCCGCCGCCCTGAATTGTGAAAAAGAACGTGTGCGTTGGCCCGGTCCTTTCGGTTCCGGATTCCTCAGCCCCCAGCCCCCCGGGGTCGTCAGGATCGGGCCTGTCGCACGGGAGCAAATCCCAAAGCGAGGGCCAACGAGAGTTGGTCCTTTTTTTGTGTGAGCTGTTTGCGCTGGAGCTCTCTCCTCTGACCTTGAGGATTGAGAGCGGGTGCGGGTCCGAACCGGCGGGATAGTACTCGTAGGATCAGTGCAACGACGTATAGGCGGCGCCCAGCATCGGCCCCGGCTTGTCGCGGCTGCCGTCCTGGACATAGACGACCGCACCGTCGACACCTTCACGAATCAGGTTTTCGAGCGGCACGCTCCAGCTCGCCTGCGTGCCGTCCCAGTCGCCCACCTTCAGCAGGTTGCGGACCACGTTGTGGTAGATGATCTGCTGGCCGCGATTCTCGCCGCGGCTGATCGAGATCGGCACCGCCTTCGATACCGAGCAGATCCACACTTCGCCATGCGAAGCGGCCGGGACCTTGCTCTGTGCGACCGAGACGTTGATCTGCTTGCCGGAGAGCGACATCGAGACCGGCACCGACATGACGCCCTCGTGCTTGGCGGTGTTGCCGATCGCAGTTTCGATGCCTGCGCGATCGCTGCCGATCACATGCACGGAGCCGTTGACGACGGCCTGCGGGGTGTAGACGTCACGATCGCCCCGCATCCGGGAATAGGCACGCTGCCGCGCCGTGAAACGCGAATCCGCCAGCGTGTCCTTCCAGCCGAGATAATCCCAATAATCGATCGGCATGCTCATGGCGATGATGGTGGGATCGTTGGCAAGCTCGCCGATGATCTTGTCGGCGGGCGGGCAGGACGAGCAGCCTTGCGAGGTGAACAGCTCCACCACGGCGCGCGGATCGGCATGGGCCGGACGAATGATGGCGATGATCGCGCAGATGCCGAGCGCACCTGAAAACCGCGAAACCAGACTATAGGCCGTCATCCTTGTCATGGTCATGTTGAATGCCGCACACTGCCACTCTTGTCGTAGCAACCTTTGCCGTTGGTCCAGTCATCCGATCGATGGTCCGTATTCCTACGGACGCGACGCAGCATTACGTGCACTCGCACTGTAGATCTCCGCCGGACCGCGTGCTGCAAATCATGCCCGTAAAGGCGAAGGCGGCCTTTGATAGGCCGCCTTCGCTGTACCTGCCACTCACTTCGCAGTGAGGGATCGATCACAAATGCGCGGTCAGGCCGCGAGCTTGCGCAGGACGTAGTGCAGGATGCCGCCGTTGCGGTAGTAGTCGAGCTCGTCGAGCGTATCGATACGGCAGAGCAGCGGCACGCGCTGCAGCGAGCCGTCGGAGGAGACGATCTCGGCCGTCAGCTTCTGGCGCGGCTTCAGATCGCCCTGCAAGCCGCGGATCGTCACCGTCTCGTTGCCCGTCAGCCCGAGCGACTGCCACGATGTGCCCTCTTCGAAGGTCAACGGCAGCACTCCCATGCCGACCAGATTGGAGCGATGGATGCGTTCGAAGCTCTGGCAGACCACCGCGCGCACGCCAAGAAGGCGGGTGCCCTTGGCCGCCCAGTCGCGCGAGGACCCGTTGCCGTATTCAGCGCCGGCGAACACCACCAGCGGCACGCCTTCGGCCTGGTACTTCATGGCGGCATCGTAGATCGACATCTGCTCGCCGTCCGGCCAGTGCTTGGTATAGCCGCCTTCCGGAATGTTGCCGTCGGCGCCCTTGAGCATGAAGTTCTTGATGCGGATGTTGGCGAAGGTGCCACGCATCATCACCTCATGATTGCCGCGCCGCGTGCCGTACTGGTTGAAGTCGGCGGGTCGCACCTGGTGCTCGCTGAGATACTTGCCCGCGGGCGAGGTCAGCTTGATCGAGCCGGCCGGCGAGATGTGGTCGGTGGTTATCTTGTCGCCGAACAGGGCCAGCACCCGTGCATCGACGATGTCGGTGACCGGCTCCGGCTCCTTCTTCATGCCGTCGAAATAGGGCGGGTTCTGCACGTAGGTCGAGCTCATGTTCCAGCGGTATGTCTCGCTCTCGACTGTCTTGATCTTGCGCCAGTTGGTGTCGCCCTTGAACACGTCGGCGTACCGCTTCTTGAAGATCGAGGCCGTCACGAACTTCTTCATGAAGGCGTTGACCTCCTTCGTCGTCGGCCAGATGTCCTTCAGGTAGACCGGCTTGCCGTCCTTGCCTTCGCCGATCGGATCGGTGGCGAGATTCTTCGTCACCTAGCCCGCGAGCGCGTAGGCGACGACGAGCGGCGGCGAGGCGAGATAGTTCGCCTGGACGTCCGGGCTTACGCGGCCCTCGAAATTGCGATTGCCGGACAGCACGGCGGCGGCAACGATGCCGTTGTCGTTGATGGTTTTCGAGATCTCTTCCGGCAGCGGACCGGAATTGCCGATGCAGGTGGTGCAGCCAAAGCCGACCAGGTTGAAGCCGATCTTGTCGAGATCCTTCTGCAGGCCGGAATTGGCAAGATATTCCGCGACCACCTGGCTTCCCGGCGCCAGCGAGGTCTTCACCCACGGCTTGGCCCTAAGCCCCTTGGCGACGGCATTGCGTGCCAGCAGGCCGGCCCCGATCAACACGCTCGGATTGGAGGTGTTGGTGCAGGAGGTGATCGCTGCGATCACGACGTCGCCCTGACCGAGATCGAAGTTCTTGCCGTCAACCGGATAGCGCGTGGCCGCGTCGTCGCCCTTCTTGTATTCGCTGGCGAGGGCGGTGGAAAAGCCTTCGGACACCGCCGGCAACGCGATGCGACCTTCGGGACGCTTCGGTCCGGCCATCGACGGCACCACGTCGCCGAGATCGAGCGCGAGGGTCTCGGTGAAAACCGGGTCCGGCGACTTCGCGGTGCGGAACAGGCCCTGTGCCTTGGCATAGGCGGCAACCAGTGCCACGCGCGCCGATGCACGACCCGAGGTCTTCAGATAGTCGATGGTGGCGGCGTCGACCGGGAAGAAGCCGCACGTCGCGCCGTATTCAGGAGCCATGTTGGCAATCGTCGCCTTGTCGGCCACCGAGAGGTGGTCAAGGCCGGGCCCGAAGAACTCGACGAACTTGCCGACGACGCCGAGCTTGCGCAGCATCTGCGTCACCGTCAGCACGAGGTCGGTGGCGGTGACGCCTTCCTTGAGCGCGCCCTTGAGCTTGAAGCCGACCACGTTCGGCAGCAGCATCGACAGCGGCTGGCCAAGCATGCAGGCTTCCGCCTCGATGCCGCCGACGCCCCAACCGAGCACGGCGAGACCGTTGACCATGGTGGTGTGGGAGTCGGTACCGACGAGCGAATCCGGGTACGCAACCTCGAAGGTGCCGGTCTTCTTGCCGACCGTCATCTTCTGCTTCCTGGTCCAGACCGTCTGGGCGAGATATTCCAGATTGACCTGGTGGCAGATGCCGGTGCCGGGCGGCACCACCGAGAAGTTCGAGAACGCCTTCTGGCCCCACTTCAGGAACTCGTAGCGTTCCTGATTCTGCTTGTATTCCTCGGCCACGTTCTTGGCGAAAGCCTTGTTGTCGCCGAAGAAGTTCACGATCACCGAGTGGTCGATGACGAGATCGACAGGCACCAGCGGATTGATCTTCTCCGCATTCCCGCCGAGCTTCTGCATGGCGTTGCGCATCGCGGCGAGATCGACCACCGCCGGCACGCCGGTGAAGTCCTGCATCAGGACGCGCGCCGGGCGAAACGCGATTTCGTGCTCGAGCGAGCGCTTGCGCAGCCACTTCGAAACCGCAACGATGTCTTCCTTGGTCACCGAGCGGCCGTCTTCATTCCGCAGCAGGTTCTCCAGCAGGACCTTCATCGAATAGGGAAGCTTGGAAATCCCTTTCAGACCGTTCTTCTCGGCGGCGGGCAGGCTGTAATAGACATAGTTCTTGCCACCCACCTTGAGGGTCTTGCGGCATTTGAAGCTGTCGAGCGAGGTCATGTGAGGAAATCCCAATTGTCAGTGATACCCGGGGGCGGGTATTTTAACACCTTCAGCGAATCCAGCTTGATCGCTTGCAGCGGAGGAGCGAGTGCTGCATCAAGTTCCGGGCTTATAGAAGTTTTCTAACGGCACCGCCACACCGACCATCGTGCTGCAGCAACGTGCAACCCACAAATTCTGATGCGCTACCCCCAGCTTTCTTGAGGGCTTTCGAACGAGGCGAGATGCGGCTCTCAGGACGTGGAATCAACTGTGTTCGGGGCGGCCGCGCGGTCTTTGCCGGGCTCAATTTCGAGGCTGTTTCCGGCGAAGCCCTTGCCGTGACCGGCCGCAACGGGTCGGGCAAGACCTCGCTGCTTCGGCTGATCGCGGGGCTTCTTGTGCCGGCCGGCGGCTCCATCGAGCTCGAGGGCGGCGAGGCGGAGATGACCCTTGCGGAACAATGCCATTATCTCGGCCATCGCGACGCCCTGAAACCGGCGCTGAGCGTTGGGGAGAACCTGTCATTCTGGGCCGGCTTTCTGGGCGGCGAGCGGTTCGACGCCTCGGAGGGTCTTTCCGCGGTAGGGCTCGACCACGCCACCCACCTGCCCGCGGCATTCCTGTCCGCCGGGCAGCGACGCCGCTTGTCGGTCGCGCGATTGCTGACGGTGCGACGGCCGGTCTGGCTCCTGGACGAGCCGACCACCGCACTTGATACCGCCGGCCAGGACATGTTCGCCCGCTTGATGCGGGATCACCTCGCCAGCGGCGGCCTGATCATCGCCGCCACCCACGCCCCACTCGGCATCGAATCGCGGGAGCTGCGGATCGGGGGGATCGCGTGAGCGCGCTTGCCGCACTGATTCGCCGGGATATCCGCATCGCGCTGCGGGTAGGAGGCGGAGCGCTGATCGGCGTCCTGTTCTTCCTCACCGTCGTGGTCCTGATGCCGTTCGCGGTCGGCCCCGACCTTGCACTTTTGACCCGGCTCGGGCCGGCCATCCTGTGGCTGGGCGCACTGCTGGCCAGCCTGCTCACGCTGGACCGGCTGTTCATGGCCGACCAGGAAGACGGCTCGCTGGACCTGATCACCATGAGCCGGACTCCGCTGGAACTGGCCTGCGCCGCCAAGGCGCTGGCGCACTGGCTTGCCGCCGGGGTGCCCTTGATCGTGGCAACCCCCGTGCTCGGCCTCTTGCTCAATCTCGACATGCTCGCGACCGCGGCCGTGGCCTTGACCCTGTTGGCCGGTACCCCGGCGCTGACCTTCACCGGCATGATCGGCGCCGCGCTCGCCGTGACGCTGCACCGTGGCGGACTCCTGATGGCGGTTTTGGTGCTGCCGTTGTCGATACCGGTGCTGATCTTCGGAGTTGCGGCCTCGCAGGCCGCGATTACCGGACCGCTTTCCTTCGGCGCACCGTTCTCGATCCTGTGCGCACTATCGCTGGTCAGTTTCGTGATCGGACCCTTGGCAGCCGCAGCGAGCCTTCGGCATGGCCTCGATTAGCCCATCGCGCCCCAGCCTTGATTCGGATCAACTTTTGGCGCCTCCTTGTGTGCTGATTGCCTACGGCGGCCACCAATGCTTAATCAGGGCACCATGACGCTGATCGACCTCGCCAACCCGACGCGATTCCTCGCGCTGACCGCGCGCGTCCTGCCATGGCTGGCGGGTGCCACCGTCATCCTGCTCGCGATCGGGCTTTATCAGGCTGCGCTTGCGCCCGACGATTACCAGCAGGGCGCCACCGTGAAGATCATGTTCATCCACGTTCCGAATGCCTGGCTGTCGATGTTCGTCTGGGGGGTAATGAGCCTTGCGTCCCTCGGCACGCTGGTATGGCGTCATCCGCTCGCCGACGTCGCCGCAAAGGCCGCCGCCCCGATCGGCGCCGCGTTCACGTTCCTTGCCCTTGTCACGGGCTCGCTCTGGGGCCGGCCGATGTGGGGCACCTATTGGGAGTGGGATGCACGCCTGACCTCGGTGCTGATCCTGTTCCTGATGTATCTCGGCCTGATCGCGCTGTGGCGCGCCGTCGAAGATCCTTCCCGCGCCGCGCGGGCCGCGGCCGTGCTGACGCTGGTCGGGGCGATCAACCTGCCGATCATCAAATTCTCCGTGGACTGGTGGAACACGCTGCACCAGCCGGCCTCGGTTGTGCGAATGGGCGGCTCGACGCTCGACCGCTCCTTCCTGATCCCGCTGCTCGTCATGGCAATCGGCTTCACATTGTTGTTCCTGACCCTGCATCTGGCGGCGATGCGCAACGAAATCCTGCGTCGTCGCGTACGCTCCCTGCAGATGATGCAGGCAAGCCGGCAGGCGGCGTAATCACATGTCACTCGGTCCCTACGCATCCTTCATCGTCACGTCGTACCTTTCGGCGGCCGTGGTCATTGCAGTCCTGATCGCATGGGTCGCGATCGACTACGGCAGCCAGAAACGTCGGCTGCGCCAACTGGAAGAAGGCGGGGTCGCCCGCCGCTCGGGACGCAGCGCAACGGATTTCAAATGAGCGAGCAGTCGCCCTCTTCCACCGCGCCGGCACCGCGCCGCACCTTTCTGGTGGCCCTGCCGCTGTTCGCGTTCCTCGCCGTCGCGGTGCTGTTCTGGGTTCGACTCGGCAGCGGCGACCCCTCGCGAATTCCCTCCGCCCTGATCGGCCGCCCGGCGCCGCAAACCGCGCTGCCGCCACTGGAAGGGCTGATCGAGAAAGGGGCGCAGGTGCCGGGCCTCGATCCGGTTGCCTTCAAGGGCAAGGTCAGCCTGGTCAATGTCTGGGCGTCCTGGTGCATACCCTGCCACGACGAGGCGCCTCTGCTCACCGAACTCGCCAAAGACACGCGGCTGCAGATCATCGGCATCAACTACAAGGACGCGCCCGACAATGCGCGGCGCTTCCTCGGCCGCTACGGCAACCCGTTCAGTCGCGTCGGCGTCGACGGCAACGGCCGCGCTTCGATCGAGTGGGGCGTCTACGGCGTTCCCGAGACCTTCGTTGTCGGGCGCGAGGGCACGATCGTCTACAAGCTGGTCGGCCCGGTCACGCGGGAGAATATCCCGGGCGTGCTCATGCCCGAGATCGAGAAGGCACTGAAGGCGGGAAGCTGACCGGGCAGCTTTAGCCCTTACGCACGTCTCCTGCTTCGGCCTCGCTGGCTTCGAGCGACACCGGCTCGAGATGATAGCGCCTGGTCAGCGGCATCTGGGCGATGGCAAAGCCCATGGTCAGCGGGATCACCCCGAACGCCTTGAAGGCGACCCAGAAATCGGTGCTCTGCGTGCGCCAGATGATCTCGTTCAGGATCGCCATGCCGAGGAAGAACAGTGCCCAGCGGAAGGTCAGGATGCGCCAGCCCTTCGGCGTCAGGTTGAACACCTGGTCGAACAGGATGGCGATGAAGGAACGGCCGAACAGCAGGCCGCCGCCGAGCACCGCCGCGAACAGGCCGTAGATGATAGTCGGCTTGACCTTGATGAAGGTCTCGTCGTGCAGTACCAGGGTCAGCGTGCCGAACACCAAAACGATAGCGGCGGTGACCAGCGCCATGATCGGCACATGGCGCGTCACCACGTAGGATGCGATGATCGCCACGACGATCGCGACCATGAAGGCACCTGTCGCAACGAAGAGCTGAAACTTCGCGTTCGCGGCGAAGAACACGATGAGCGGCCCGAGCTCGGTTGCCAGCTTGAACAGGGGATGCGGCTGGGTCTTGTCCATCTAGCCCTCGATTCCGGCAATCGCCCGCGCGAAATCGCGCGCCGTGAAGGGTGCGAGATCGTCGATAGTTTCGCCAACCCCGATGAAATGTACCGGCAGTTTGTGCTTCTCGGCGAGCGCCACCAGAATGCCGCCGCGCGCCGTGCCGTCGAGCTTGGTCATGACAAGCCCTGTAACGCCGGCGATACGGTGAAAGGCCTCGACCTGCGACAGAGCATTTTGTCCCACCGTGGCGTCGAGCACGAGCAACACCGAATGCGGGGCCGAGACGTCGACCTTGCGGATCACGCGGACGACCTTTTCAAGTTCGTTCATCAGCTCGGCCTTGTTCTGCAGCCGGCCCGCGGTGTCGATCAGAAGCACGTCCGTGCCCTGCTCCCTGGCCGCGGTCAGCGCATTAAAGGCAAGGCTCGCCGAGTCGGAGCCCTGCGCGCCGGCTATCACCGGCACCCTGGTGCGCTCGCCCCAGACCTTGAGCTGCTCGATCGCGGCCGCGCGGAAGGTATCGCCCGCGGCCAGCATGACCTTGCGGCCCTCCGCGGTAAATCTCGCCGCCAGCTTGCCGATGGTCGTGGTCTTGCCGGAGCCGTTGACGCCGACCACCAGAATTACGAACGGTTTTCTCGCCGCGTCGATCTCGAGCGGCTTTGCCACCGGACCAAGCACCATCTCGACTTCGCTGGCGACGACGTTCTTCACCTCGTCAGCCGAAATCGCCTTGTCATAGCGGCCGGCTCCGACAGCTTCTGCGATCCGCGCGGCAACCTCGGTTCCGAGGTCGGCCCTCAGCAGCACATCCTCGATATCCTCGAGCATGGCGCTGTCGAGCTTGCGCTTGGTCACCAGATCGGCAACAGCCGCACCCAGCGAGGTAGACGTACGCTTCAGCCCGCTGGAAAGGCGGCGCCACCAGCTCATTTTGGGGGCTTCGGAAGTGGTGTCGTTCATGATGAGGGTGTGTTAGCCGTTCCCGCCTGCAAACGAAAGTCTTGGCAATAGAGTCCCCTAGAGTGGTCGATGTTCCCGAACTGACAGCGGAAGAAATTCAGGCCCGCGTCCTTCACCGCGACGGACTGATGCTGGTGATCGACAAGCCGGCTGGCCTGCCGGTGCATCGGGGGCCAAAAGGCGGCACCAACCTGGAAGCGTCCTTCGACGCCTTGCGATTTGGCCTGCCGCGCCCGCCGGTGCTCGCACACCGGCTGGACAGGGACACCTCGGGCTGCCTCGTGCTTGGCCGTCATCGCAAGGCAACGGCTTCGCTCGGCCTTTTGTTCAAGCATGGCAGGATCGGCAAGACCTACTGGGCCGTGGTCGAGGGTGGCCCCACCGAAGACGAAGGCACGATCGATTTGCCGCTCGGCCGCCGCAATGCCGAGCGCGGCTGGTGGCAAAAACCGGATCCGGAGGGGCAACCTGCCGTCACCCATTGGAAGGTGCTGGGACGGGGCGAGGATCTCACCTGGCTCGCCATGGAACCGGTCACCGGGCGCACGCATCAATTGCGGGTGCATGCGGCGGCAATGGGCTGGCCGATTGTCGGTGACAATATTTATGGCAGCGGGCCGCGTTTCGGCGAGCCACGGCTGCACCTGCATTCGCGCGAGATCGTGATTCCGATGTCAAGGAACAAGGAGCCGGTGCGCGTAGTGGCGCCGGCGCCCTCCCATATGCACCAGCGGCTCCGCGCCTGCGGATGGCGTGACGAATAGCCGCCCTTTTTTGCGCCATCGAGCATATCCGGCAATTTAGCCGAATTTTACGGAACGTTCAGGCTTGGTCGGTACAGATGCGAATGCTTAGGACAAGCCCCCCGAATTGGAAGCTCAGGACGAGCAATGCTTCATGCCGAAGGCTGAGCAAACGATTATCGATGAGGTCGAAGCCGCGATAAGGCTTGGCTCGGACGAGAAGCGGCTGGAAACGGCCAAACGTATCACCGACCTGTTCCTTGCATCCGCCGGCGGTTTCAACAACACCCAGATCGAGCTGTTCGACGATGTGCTCGAGCGGCTGATCAAGACGATCGAGCTGCGGTCGATCGCCGACGTGAGCGCGCGCATTGCGCTTGCCGAGATCAGCGTGCAGCTCGCGCCCATCCCCCAGGCGCCGCCTTCCGTCATTCGCCGGCTTGCCAACAACAACGAGATCCGCATTGCCGGCCCTGTCTTGCAGGAATCCGCTCGCCTCACCGAGGAGGACCTGATCAAGATCGCGACAACGAAAAGCGAGCAGCATCTACTGGCGATCTCGGGCCGCTGGTGGCTGCAGGAGGTCGTCACCGATGCACTGTTGGCGCGTCGCTATCCCAGCGTCGCCCGTCGGATCGTGGCCAATCCCGGTGCACGGGTTTCCGCGAGCGGATTTGCGATTCTGGTCGGGCAGGCGGAAGCTGATCCCGAACTGGCCGTCGAAACCGGCATCCGGGTCGATCTGCCCTCCGAACTCCGGCGTCAGTTATTGCGCCATGCGACCGAGGCCGTGCGAACTCGCCTCCTGTCCCGCGCTCCGCCTCACTTGTTCGAGGAAATCCAGAACGCCATCGCCGCGGTCGCGGCGGGCGTCGGCCGGGAAATGTCGGTCGTGCGCGACTTCACGGCGGCCAAGCGCGCCATTGCAGAACTGAGGGAAGCCGGCCGGCTCGACGAAACCGCGCTGTTCGAGTTCGCGATGCAACGGAAATATCAGGAAACCGTCGTCGCCCTGGCGCTGCTGTCGGATTCCGCGGTCGAGGTCATTCGTCCGCTGATGCAGAGCCTCCGCGATGATGGCCTGCTCGTCGCCTGCCGGGCGGCGCAACTCAGCTGGGAAACGACGAGCGCCGTGCTGGAGAGCCGGTATGCGACCGGATCGATGAAACCGGCCGACTTCGCGAAGGCAAAGAGCCAGTTTGCAAAACTGGCGATCGAGAACGCGCAGCGCACCCTCAGATTCTGGCAGGTTCGCTCGAACTCCCTGACGATGCATTGAAGTGCCGATTGAGCAGCGGCGATGCAGGACGACGCCGGCTCTAGGCCAGCAGGCGCGCGCCATCATCGCCCTTGATCTCAAGTGGCTGGATCGTGCCTGGCCTTCCGCCACAGACGACAACAGGCAGGAAGTGCTCGGTGCGCCCGGCGCTCGCATTTTCGATCAGCACCGCGCGCGTTGCACCCATTTCAGCCCGAAGCCTACGCCGTAGCGCCGCTTCACCCGCCTCGCGCAGGCGCCTGGCGCGCTCCTTGACGACGGAGGTCCGGACCTGCGGCATTCGTGCCGCCGGTGTGCCGGGACGCGGGGAATAGGGGAACACGTGCAGGAAGGTGAGATCGCATTCGTCGACCAGATCCAGCGAACGCGAAAACATCTCCTCGGTCTCGGTCGGAAAGCCTGCGATGATGTCAGCGCCTAACGCGATGTCCGGCCGCAGGCGCTTGAGGTGAGCGCAGAACGCGATCGCTTGGTTGCGGGAATGCCGCCGCTTCATGCGCTTGAGGATCAAATCGTCGCCGGACTGCAGCGACAGATGCAGGTGCGGCATCAGCCGCTCGTCCTGCGCGATCACATCGAGCAGATCGCCATCTGCTTCGATCGAATCGATCGAAGAGATCCGGAGCCGCTTTAGCTCGGGCACATGACGCAGGATCTGCCTGGTCAGCATGCCGAGCTTCGGCGCGCCGGGCAGGTCGGCGCCATAGCTGGTGAGGTCCACGCCCGTCAGCACGATTTCGGCATGTCCCCGCTCGACCAGCGAACGGATCTGTTCGACTACCGCGGCCATCGGTACCGAACGCGAATTGCCGCGCCCGAAAGGAATGATGCAGAAGGTGCAGCGATGGTCGCAGCCGTTCTGCACCTGCACGAAGACCCGCGGCAGGCCGGCTGCGAAGCCGTCGACAAGATGCGGCGCCATCCCCTTTACAGCCATGATGTCGCCGACCGCGATCTTCTCCTGCGAGCCGGCGTCTAATGCGGTGCGTGCCTCGTGCCAAGCCTGTCCGCGCATCTTGTCGTCATTGCCGACGACGCGATCGACCTCGACCATGTCGGCAAACATCTCCGCCTGCGTCTGCGCCGCGCAGCCGGTGACGACGATGCGCGCCGAAGGTCGCTCGCGCTTGAGCTTGCGGATCGACTGGCGCACTTGGGCGACCGCCTCGTTGGTAACGGCGCAGCTGTTGACGACGATGGTGTCGGCAAGCCCGGCGCTTTCCGCTTCGCGCCGGATGACCTCGGCTTCGAAGGCATTGAGGCGGCAGCCGAAGGTGACGACCTCGACGCTCATCACGCCACGGACGCGAACAGCGCCGGATCGAAGCGGCCCTCGAACTCGAACGTAGCCGTCCCGGTCATCAGCACGTGGTCGTCGCTGGCGCGCCACTCGATCGTGAGATCGCCGCCGGGCAGCGTGATCTGTACCGTGCGATTGGCGCGCTTGAGCCGGGCCGCCGAAACCGCGGTCGCACAGGCCGCCGAACCGCAGGCCCTGGTCAACCCGGCGCCGCGTTCCCAGGTGCGGATCGTGATGTGGTCGCGATCGACGATATGGGCGAGCGTGATATTGGCGCGCTCCGGAAAGATCGGATGGTTCTCGAGCAGCGGCCCGAAGCGACCGAGATCATAGGCATTGACGTCATCGTCGACCCAGAAGATCGCGTGCGGGTTTCCCATGCTGACGACCGACGGCGAATGCAGGATCGGATTGTCGATCGGCCCGATCTGCAGCTCGATGTAGCGCGTGTCGCGAAACTCTTCGGCGAGCGGAATGTCCTGCCAGGCGAATTTCGGCACGCCCATGTCGACGGTGAAGAGATCGGGCGCCGGCCCTTGCCAGCAATTCAGAAGCCCGGCCCTGGTCTCGAAGGTAGCCGCTCGCTGGCCGGTCGTCTCGAACAGGCGGCGCACCACGCAGCGCATGCCGTTGCCGCAGGCGCCCGCCTCCGAGCCGTCATTGTTGTAGATCCGGATGAACGCTTCGGTACCTTCCAGGCGCGGCTTGTGCAGCACCATCAGCTGGTCATAGGGTACGCCCTTGGCCGAGGCCACCGCACGCGCATCCTCCGGCGTGACGATGCCTGCGGAATCGCGCATGTCGACGACGACGATCTCGTTGCCGATGCCGTTCATCTTGGCGAATGCGTGGTTGGCGAGCGCGCTCATGAAATGTCCCGATTTCGCCTGCCTTATATGGCGAATGTTGGCGGATTGGCCAGTCAATTGGGCCTGGTCCCATGACGCATCTGTCATGGGACGACAGCGGGGCCGGCGTGTTAGATACGGACCGCCTTCGCCGGCGCAGCCGGGGTGCGCGACACGGCGTTGGCCACGGCCCTGGAGAAAGCAAGATGAACCGCCTTTTCTTCCGTCTCGCCTCCGCCGCCCTGCTCCCGGCAGCGGCGCTGTGGCTCAATCTGGCTCCGTCGCTGGCTCAATCGCCGGCACCGAACCCAGCGGCCTCGGCCAGTCCGACCCCGGCTCCAGCCGCCTCCAGCCCATCGCCCGCTCCCGCGGCTTCCGCCAGCCCCGGGCCGGCGCCAGCGGCAACACCCGCCCCGGCAGCTTCGGCCAGCCCATCGCCCGCGCCGTCAGCAACGCCCACCCCTACGACAAGCGCCTCACCCGCGCCCGCGACCCCACCGGCTAGCGCGCAGACCCCGCCCACGACGCCCGCACCGGTACAAACCGCCGATCCTTTCGGCCAGGAGGTTACGCTCGAGGCGAAGAAGGTACTGATCGCCAAGGGAAACGCCAACTGGGATTCGGCGTTCGATGCCCTGATCGATTCCTTCAAGGCGCTCAGCACGCTGCTCGACAAGCAGGGCATCAAGCCGAGCGGCAATCCAATGATCGTCTATACCTCGACCGACGATACCGGCTTTACCTATCTTGCAGAGATCCCGATCGAGCAGGACCCGAAGAACCTCGCCAAGGACATGAGCATCGGCAAATCGCCCGAAGGCAAGGCGCTCAAGTTCGTTCACCGCGGCTCCTACGACAACATGGACAACACCTACGAGGCGATCACCAACCACCTCGACGAGAAGAAGCTTGAGGCCAAGGATACGTTCATCGAGGAATACCTGACCGATCCGCTCAAGACCGCCGAAGACAAGCTCGTGATCAACGTTTTTGTGCCGCTGAAATGACAAGGATCAAGAAGTACGCCACCTTCCGGGTCGTCGCTGCTGTGCTGCTGACGACTTCGCCCGCGCTCGCCGATAATGATTTTCCACCCGCGATTACGGTTGCCGGCGAAGCGACCGTCTCGGTGCCGCCGGATCGCGCGCAAGTGGATGCCGGGGTCGTCTCCGACTCCAAGACTGCGCGCGAAGCTTCCGAAGCCAACAATGCGGCGATGGGCAAAGTGCTGCTGGCCCTGAAAGGCGCGGGAATCGACGAGAAGGACTATCAGACCTCGCGCCTGTCGCTGCAGCCGCAGTATGGTGTGAGCCGAATGAGCCCTTCTGGAACGGGCGCCTCTCCCATTGTGGGCTTTCGCGCCAGCAACCGTGTCACCGTCAAGATCCGTGACGTGACCAAGGTAGCAACCGTGATCGACACCCTGGTCGGCGCCGGTGCCAACGACATCGGCAACATCATTTTCATGGTGACAGAGGCTTCCAAGGTGCTGGACGAGGCACGCCAGAAAGCGCTGGCGGATGCGCGCCGCAAGGCCGAGATCTACGCCGGGGCCGCCGGCGTGACCCTCGGCGCCCCGTTGAGCATTTCGGAGGGCGGCGGAGCGGTTCCGCTGTTCCGCGCCGGCAAGGCGATGGGCGCAGCGTCCATGGCCGCAAGCGTGCCGGTCGCAAGCGGCGAAGAGACGCTGTCCGTCACGGTGCATGTGTCCTGGGCGATCAAGGCCGCGCAATCTTCGCAGTGAAGGCGCGCCTAAATCTCCACCACCTGCCCGGGCATCAAGGCGACAAAGCGCTCGCGCGGGATACCCGCTTCATCCAGCGCCTCGCCCAGCGCAATCAGCGGCGCGTCGATGGCTTCGTCCGTAAGCTGGAAAGTGCCGTGATGATGGGCAATGGCGGTCTCCGCGCCGCAATCGAGCAGCGCCTTCACCGCCTCCGACGGGTCCATGTGCTGGTCCTGCATGAACCAGCGCGGCTCGTAGGCCCCGATGGGCAGGATCGCCAGCCGCAGCGGGCCGTGGGCTTCGCCAATACTCCGGAAATGCTTGCCTTCGCCATAGCCGGAATCGCAGACGATGTAGATCTTACCCGCTTCCGTCTCCAGGACGAAGCTCGCCCACAGTGCCGCATTGCGGTCGAACAGGCCGCGCGCCGACCAGTGCCGCGTCGGAACCAGATGCACCGCAACTCCGTTGCCGAGCTCGACGCGGTCGTGCCAGTCGAAGGTCTCGGCCTTGATGGCCCGATCGGCCCGGCGCATCGCAACGTCATTGCCGAGCGGGGTAATCACGCGCGGCGCGAAGCGGGCGGCGAGTCTGGACAGCGTCGCGGCATCGAGATGATCGTAATGGCCGTGCGAGACCAGCACGATGTCGATGTCGGGCAACGCCTCAAAGGGGATGCCGGGATCGTTGCAGCGTTTCGGGCCGAACCACGACACCGGAGAGGCCCGCATCGACCAGACGGGATCGACCAGGATGTTGAGCCCGGCGGTTTGGATGAGCCAGCTGACATGGCCCACGAACGACAGCCGTACCCTACCACCGTCAACCCGCGGCGGCGGCTGGTCTAGATGTGGACTGGGCGCCCAGGTGGGCCAGACCGCCCGCCTTCGGTTCCCGTCGAACTGCCAGCGCAGTACCTCGCGGAACGATTTCGGCGGCATCCCGTCGAGATGATCGAAGAACCTGCGCCCGTCGAAATGATCGGACGGCGGGCCTGAATAGCGCTTGTGGTGGCGGCGGGTCATTTCAACGCCCGATTGGCCTGAAAATGCCCGTTTCGGCAAGTCCCGCCCGCCGGTCAAATCTCGGCGCGAGAGACCCGTACTCCGGCGGATTTCCTTGACTTTTCGGCCTTGCAAGGGTTTAAGGCCGGACACTTCTCGGAAAGGCTTTCTTTTCGATCCGCCGACCGGTCCATGAGGCCGGAGGTCAACGCCCGACAGCGCTGTGCGCCCTCGGGCGCGAAAGTGTTTGGAATAGCCTTTTCCTTACTCGAAGGCAGAGGCAGTAACAGGACAACGGCATTGTTCGACAATCTGTCGGAAAAGCTTGGTGGCATCCTCGATCGGCTGACGGGCCGCGGTGCGCTCACCGAAAAGGACGTCGACGCCGCGATGCGCGAGGTGCGTCGCGCGCTGCTCGAGGCCGACGTTTCGCTCGACGTCGTGCGCAGCTTCATCGAACGGGTGCGCGAGCAGGCGATCGGCGCCACCGTCGTCAAGTCGGTCACCCCCGGCCAGATGGTGGTCAAGATTGTCCACGACGAGCTGGTCAACACGCTGGGTGCGGACGGCCAGACCATCGACCTCAATGCCGTGCCGCCGGTGCCGATCATGATGGTCGGCCTTCAAGGTTCCGGCAAGACCACCACCACGGCCAAGCTCGCCCGGCGTCTCACCCAGCGCGACAAGCGCAAGGTGCTGATGGCCTCGCTCGACGTCTACCGCCCGGCGGCGATGGAGCAATTGGCCGTGCTCGGGCGCGATCTCGACATCTCGACGTTGCCGATCGTGGCCGGCCAGCAGCCGACGCAGATCGCCAAGCGCGCGATGGAGGCTGGCAAGCTCGGCGGCTATGACGTCGTGCTGCTCGACACCGCCGGCCGCACCACCCTCGACGAAGAGATGATGGCGGAGGCAGCCGCGATCAAAGCCGCCGCCAATCCACACGAGGTGCTGCTGGTCGCCGACGCGTTGACCGGCCAGGATGCCGTCAACCTCGCCCGCTCCTTCGACCAGCGGGTTGGACTGACCGGCATCGTCTTGACCCGCGTCGACGGCGACGGCCGCGGCGGCGCGGCACTGTCGATGCGCGCAGTGACCGGCAAGCCGATCAAGTTGATCGGCACCGGCGAAAAGACCGATTAGCTGGAAGATTTTCACCCAAGCCGCATTGCCGTCCGCATCCTTGGCATGGGCGACTTGGTGTCGCTGGTCGAGAAGGCCGCCGCCAACATCGACGCCGAAAAGGCCGCACGCACGGCCGAGCGGATGCGCAAGGGTCAGTTCGACCTCAACGACATGCGCGAGCAGCTGTCGCAGATGGCGAGCATGGGCGGCATCA
>NZ_JACRAW010000130.1 GCF_016213215.1 Bradyrhizobium sp.
CGTGATGGCTCGTCCGCCAAGCCCCGCGACCGCCGAGTGCAGCCGCGGCGCGCGCGGCAGATTGCGCAGCGCGACGCCGACATTGTCGGCAAGCTGTCCGCCCATGCCGACCGCGATGCTCTTCTCGATCACCACGACGTCCGTGGCGCCGGCAAGCGCGTTGCGCAGCGCATCGACCGGGAAGGGCCGGAACGAGACGATGGTCGCGAGCCCGATCCGGATGCCCTCGTCGCGCATCTCGTCGATCGTGTCCTTGATGGTGCCGCAGACCGAGCCCATCGCGACCACCAGCATGTCGGCGTCATCAGTGCGATAGCTGCGCAACAGGCCACCCGATTCGCGCCCGAACTTTTCGTTAAATTCGCGCGCGAACTCGGGGATCAGCCGCAGCGCCTGGGTTTGCTTGTAATGGGCGAGGAAACGCACTTCGGTGAAGGCGTCGGGTCCGACCATCGCGCCGATCGAGGCGGGGGAGCCGGGGTCGAGCACCTGGACGGGATCGTAGGGCGGCAAGTAGCCGTCCACTGTCGCCTGGTCGGGAACGTCGATGCGCTCCATTGCATGGGTCAGGATGAAACCATCGACGCATACCATCACCGGCATCGACAGTTCTTCGGCGATCTTGAACGCCTGGATATGCAGGTCGGCGGCTTCCTGATTGGTCTCGGCAAACAGCTGGAGCCAGCCGGAATCACGCATCGACATGGCGTCGGAATGGTCGTTCCAGATATTGATCGGGGCGCCGATGGCGCGATTGCCGAGCGTCATCACGATCGGCAGGCCGAGGCCGGAGGCATTGTAGACCGCCTCGGCCATGAACAGCAGCCCCTGCGAGGCGGTGGCGGTGTAGGCCCGCGCGCCGGCCGCGGACGCGCCGATCGCGACCGAAAGGGCTGCGAACTCGCTCTCGACATTGATGTATTCGCAGTCGACCAGACTGCCGTCCTTGACCAGTTCGCCGAGGCCTTCGACGATGTGGGTCTGCGGCGTAATGGGATAAGCGCAGATCACTTCCGGCCGGCACAGCGCGATCGCCTCAGCCATCGCGCGCGACCCCTCGATTTGCTTGAGCATGCCGCTACTCCTCAGGCCGCCGTTGTGGCGTGTTGCTGCGACGAGACGAATTCGTAGGCTTCTGTCGCCGCGGCGATGTTGGCGGCGCCGACCTTGCCGGGGAATGCCTCTTCGATGGCGCGTTTGACGCTGTCGACGTGGACGAATTCGGTCAGCGCGGCAAAGGCGCCGAGCAGGGCGGCGTTCGGTACCGGCCGGCCGATATGCTTGAGCGCAAATTCGGTCGCCGGCACGATCACGGCGTGTCCCTTGGGCAGGCGACTGACGGCCTCGCCAAGATGAAGCTCGGCAAAGCTCTTGTTGGTGTTGACCAGCAGATAGCCGTCGCTGCGCAGACCGGCAAACACGTCGATCACCTTGAACAACGTCGGATCCTGCACGATCAGACAGTCGGGTTCGAGGATGGGTTCACGCAGCCTGATTTCCTTATCGGCAATTCGGCAGAATGCGATGACGGGCGCTCCGGTGCGCTCGGAACCGAAACTGGGAAATGCCTGTGCGTGCCGTCCCTCGAAGAAGGCGGCGATCGAAAGCATCTCGGCTCCCGTGACGACGCCTTGTCCACCGCGACCGTGGATTCGAACCTGAAACATGGACGCTCCTCGACTCTTGCCGGCACGGTACATTTGAACCAGTGGGTGGGCCGGCACCTTGCGTTTGATCAAAGTTCGTGCGGCCGTTCTGAACGCATCTTCTCCTTGATGCGTTAATCGGATGTAACGCCTCGATTGAGGGAACCAGATAATTCTACCTGCAAATTTCTGTCACGAGGAGCCGGCGCGATATTTGCAGATACAGCAACCTTAAAGCGAGAGCACTTAATCCGTTCGGGTCCATGGAATCGTGTGGCCACACACCAGCGAGATTCGTGCTGATTGCAGCGCGTTCGGGTCAGCTCCGGCACGCGCGCCATTGCGCCGCGACGGCCACCAATCACACCAAGGATGAGTATTACTGGTGCCGGCTGAGGGGATTGAACCCCCGACCTTCGGTTTACAAAACCGCTGCTCTACCGCTGAGCTAAGCCGGCCAGTTGTTGGGGATTGGCAACGGCCGGACGATAGCCGACCAAACCGTTTCGGCGGTCGAATTACCAGACTTGGCGGCAAAGGGCCAGAACCTCGAAACGCGCTGGGGAGAAAACGGGCGGGTCCCGGGCGGAGCCCGCGGCAGTTCCCACGCGCCGTTAACATTGCGATATCGCGCTCGACCGCCCAGGCGCGCGGAAGAACGCGGCGTTAGGCTTACCAAAACATTCATGCGCGACTTTAACCCTTGAGATTCCACCTCGAGGTTAGGCTCGTCCCGGATAAGCGGACAGCCCATGCGAGTGCGAACCCTATTTGCCCTTCTGATCGGATTGCCGTCGGCGGCCTTTGCCGGCGAGGGCTTCGATCGCGTCATTCCCGGTCGTCCCGGCGTGCCCATCATCATCAACGGCATCGATGCCTCGTACGCCGTCGTCGAGGGCACATTTGGGCTCGGCAAGGGCGCGCAAAACGAGCTTACGATCTATGGCGGCCGTTACATCGACGGTCCGCCCAATGTCGGCCATTACTATCCGACTCTGGGCCTGCGTCCGGGCTATGGGCGCCTGGAGATCGAGCCGCCGGCTGGTCGCAAATTGCCTCAGCCGGCCGAGAGCTATTACCGGTCCTGGTCTTCACACTCGGCGCCGCTGCCGGCGCAGTCCGACGTTCCGGTGGATCCGCCGCCGATCATCATCGCGCCGCAGATCAATCCCGAGCCGCTGCCGCACAATTTCAAGCAAGGTGGACCGAAGAAGCTTCCGTACTAAACCCAGAGCAATCGACAGGAGTGAGAGTGATGCGTCACACGATTTCAGGACTGGTCGCGGCGCTTGCCGTGATGATCGCGGGAGCTGCGCCGGCGATGGCCTGCGGATGGGGTGGCTGCTCGCCGTGCGGTACGGTCTATGGCAGCCCGTGCGCCGCGCCGGCCTACGTTCCGGCCTATACCTATGCGGGCTGCGCCAGCGGTTGCGGCTACTATGAGCGTCTCGTCGATCCGGCTACGCAGTACTACCCGACCAGGCAGTACTACTATGTCAACCAGGGCCCGACCTATACCGGACCCGGCGCCTTCGCCCCGTATCCGGTGTATCAGGAAAACGCGATTCCCGTTTATCCGCGTCACCACCGCTATTCGCATCGCTGGCACGGTCACCACCACCACTACGGCCCGGTGCTGCGGCGCTATTACTGATCGGCTGATCGGTTAAGTCGTTTCTGAAGGCCCGTCCGCAATGTGCGGGCGAGCCTTTTTGCTTTTCAGCTTTTCATCAGTCCGAGCCGGCTGGCGCCGATATAGAGCGCGAGCACTGCGGCATTCGAGACATTGAGGCTCTTGATTTCGCCCGGCATATCGAGCCGCGCCACCACGTTGCAGGTCTCGCGCGTCAACTGCCGCAGGCCCCTGCCTTCGGCGCCCAGCACCAGCGCCAGGGGCTCGCGCAGCGTGATGGCGTCGAGATTCTCGCTGCCCTCGCTGTCGAGTCCGACGGTCATGAAGCCGCGCTCGTTGAGCTGGTTAAGCGCACGCGCCAGGTTCTGCACGGTGACAAGCGGTATCAGCTCGAGCGCGCCGGAGGCTGCCTTGGCGAGGACCCCGGTCGCTTCCGGACTGTGCCGGGCGGTAGTAACGATCGCCTTCACCGCGAAGGCGGCGGCCGAGCGCAGGATCGCGCCGACATTGTGCGGGTCGGTGATCTGGTCGAGCACCAGCACCAGGCCTTCCGGCTCAAGGGTCGCAATGTCGGGCGAGGGCAAGGGATCGGCTTCCGCCAGCAGGCCCTGATGCACCGCGTCGGGCGACAGCCGGCGGTCGATCTCCTGCGGGCGCACGATCTCGGGGGCAACGCGGGTGGCGATGTTCTCCTCGGCAAGACGCCGGGCGGCGTTTTCGGTGACGAACAGCTTCTGGATCCGCCGCTTGGGGTTGGCGAGCGCCATGGTTACGGTGTGCCAGCCGTAGAGGATGACCGGCCCGTCGGGCCGTTGCTCCCGTTCGCGCCAGGTCGAGCGCGAGGAGGTCGGGCGGGGGGCGGATTTGCGCCCTTTGTCGAAGGGCTTACCGCCCCCGCGGCGGAATCGGGGCCTGGATTCGCGCTCGTTCATGGGGAGCTTGTGTCACGGCTTCCGGAATATGGCAATTTGGGTATCCGAGGGGCGGATTTTGGCGCCCGGGTTGGTTGACTTTGCCCTGCCGCTTCGACCATAAACGCGCCGTCCGCCGCCGTCTCAAGGGCGCGCCGCGGTCTTCTCGTCTCCATGGCCCTTCCGTCGCCGGCTCGTCCGGGCGGGTGTGCTGCCGTCGAGCGGGGGAGTGTCCCGAGTGGCAAAGGGAGCTGACTGTAAATCAGCCGCCTCATGGCTTCGCAGGTTCGAGTCCTGCCTCCCCCACCATATCTTCATACAAAATGAATGAGCTCGCTGGCGCGCAGCGTGGTCCATTAAAGCGGGCTAGCGTCCGTATCGCCCTATGTCGCTTGGAAGCAACCTCGCCCGAGTCGGCAAAACTCCCCTGAAGGGCCAGACGGACGCGGGCGGGACTTTCTTGGCAGGGTCTCCAACGGCAACCGCTTCGGCCTCGTGATTGTTGCGGGGCCTTCCTCGGCCGGGAGGCGTGGGGCGACGTCGGGCTAGGGGCGATGCCCGTTCCTGGAACCATCTACATGCGCCGCGGTTGTCCGGTGAACCACACCGTCAGCGCGAGCTGGTGTCCTTCGGCACGGCCTGGTTTTGGCGGGTAGTGGCAAGCGGCGTGGCAGGCGGGCCGAACGGAGCGGCGAAGGTCGGAGCGAATTAGGAAAGGACCCAACGACTCCGGGCGGCCAATCGCCTGTGATCTCAGCGACCTCTAAGAAAAATGCTGCGCGATCGCGACAGCGGAGTCAGGCTGTCGAACGTCTCAAGCGGCCGGCGTGTCCTGTTTGTTTCTCAATTGCGGGGAGGGCAAACGATGCTGATTTGTGGCATTCACGATGGTCACAACGCGGCGGCCTGTCTGGTCCGGGATGGTCAGCTGGTCAGCGCGGTTCAGGAAGAGCGCATCACGCGCATCAAGAATTGGACCGGCTTTCCCGCACTGTCGATCGAGGCGCAATTGAATGCGATCGGTGCAGGCTGGCGAGATGTAGATGCGTATGTGTTTGCGGGCCATGAGCACTACTATCTGCCGGGCACTCCCGGTGATCGCGCTTCGCAAATCGTTGCCTACAAGGAAAAAACAAGTCTCGGCCAATACCCGAGGCGCTGGGCCCGGCACACGCCGTTGCGGTCGCTGACGCACGCTCATCGATGGAGCAGAAGGACAGGTCCCGTGCTGGCCCACCGCGTTGCTCCAGGCGCTGTCTCCAAAATTGAACATCATCGCTGTCATGCAATGACTGCGTATTATGGAGCAAGGTCGCGGCCCGACGTGCTTGTAATGACACTCGACGGCGCGGGAGACGGTCTGTGCGCGACAGTCGCAGTTCCGGACGAGTCCGGCGTGCTACGGCGCATCGTCGCCGTCGAGGAACAGCACTCGATTGGTATCTTGTGGGCGTTGCTGACGTCGTTGATGGGGATGGTTCCCAACGAGCACGAGTACAAGATGATGGGCATGGCGCCTTACGCCGCGCTCAATGCAGCGCGGGATACGGCCGACATATTTCACAGCGGATTTAAAATGGAGAAGGGCAGCTGGCGACGTGCCAATGGTCTACCCGAGGCGATGTATGCATACAACTATTGGCGCGATAGGCTCGAGTTCAAGCGTTTCGACGCGATATGCGGCGGGCTTCAGCTGTTTACCGAGGAGTTCGTTTGCAACTGGATTCGGTACTGGCTGAAGCGGTCGGGCCTCAAGTCGGTCCGACTGTCGGGTGGCGTCTTCATGAACGTCAAGATGAACAAGGCCATTATGGAGCTGTCCGAATTGCGAGAGATGTTCGTTTTTCCTTCTTGTGGAGACGAGACAAATTGCATCGGCGCCGCGTGGGCCCATCTCGAAGACCACGGGCAATCGCGCAGCATTCGGCCGGTTGGGCCGCTCTACCTCGGGCTGCCTCCTTCCTGCGCCGATTATGAGCATGCCGCCTCAACGGCGAATGCGGCGCAGTGCACGGTGTGCCGTCCCGACGACATTTCGGAGGAAGTCGCGAGCTTGTTGTCGCGAGGAGAGATCGTGGCCCGGTTTGCGGATCGAGAGGAGTTCGGGGCGCGGGCGCTTGGAAACCGTTCGATCCTTGCCGATCCGTCTCGCGCGCACGTAGTCAAATCAATCAACCGGGCGATCAAGAGTCGCGATTTCTGGATGCCATTCGCCTGCTCCATCATGGAAGAAGTGGCAGACGCATTCGTTCACAATCCAAAAGGCCTGTCTGCGCCCTACATGATCATGACCTTTGACGCGCGCGATGCGAACAAGATCATTGCCGGCTGCCATCCAGAAGACCTTTCGGTTCGTCCGCAGATAGTCACAAGGGAATGGAATACCGAATATTATCGGATCATGTCCGCGTTCCGCGACAAGACCGGGGTGGGCGCGCTGTTGAACACGTCGTTCAATCTGCACGGGGAGCCGATTGTCTCCAGGCCCGCCGAGGCCGTTGACGTGTTGCTCCGATCAGGGTTGCGGCATTTGTGTCTCGGTCCGTACTTGATCGCAAAGTGATGGTCTCTTCTTAGGAGATCACCAGGAGCTGCAAACCAGGTTCAATTGCGTGACCATCGCATTTGCAATGTCACTGAGGCACGCGGTGCGAAGCCTCAGGATTTCGACAAGCTCCGCGTAGAACCTCAGTTGACGAGGCTCAACTCGCGTAGCCCGCAGTCGCCGTCCAGCCGCAATTTCAACTGTGCCGCGCTGGACCCGTCTGCGGCCGCGACCAAGGCTGCGATGTCTCCGCCTGCAAGCTCCCGGCCCTCCACCGCGGTGACGATGCAATTTCCCGGCCTGAGTCCATGACAGCCAGGCTGCTCCCTGGTGCACGAGCGGATCATCACCGTCCAGCGATCGCGCCGCCGCCCGTAGACTTGCTCCACCGCCAGGCCTCGGATTATGGCCTTGCTCGGCCCGGACGGTGGGGGCGGAGGTGGCTCTGGCCGTGGTGGAAGCACATCGGCTGAGGCAGTTGTCATTGCGATCAGCGTCGCAACAAGGGCGGTCCGGACTATGCGCATGGTGGTTCTCCCTCAACGTTCTATTTCCACAGAACAGGGCTAAGCGCCATGACTGAGCTGCAGGCATTGCTGACTTCCATCGCCGTCGAGGGGGTGGCCGCTTATGGCCTCGTCCGGGCGACGGCGTGGCCGTGCCGCGGCTCGGGCCATGCCGCTGTCGCCATCGCGATCGCCACCTGCGTCACACATCCGCAGGCGTGGGCGGCGGCCGAGTGGCTGTATCCCCGTCTTGGCTACGAGGCGGCGTTTGCCGCGATCGAGGTCGTGGTCATCCTCGCGGAGGCGGCGATCGTTCACTGGGGCTGCGGGCTTGCCGCTCGACGAGCGCTTGCGGTCTCGGCGCTCGCCAATGCGGCCTCGGCCAGCGTGGGACTGCTGCTCGACGGCTGATCTGTACCGCGGCTCAATGCTATGACAATCAGCGGCACCTCGATCCAGGCGTGCACGGAGGCAGCGATTGCGTAGAGGGCGCGGGCCGAGACGAAGCCGAGCGAGAACCGGTAGGCTGCGAAGGCGGATGCGGCGGCGAGCAGCGCGGCGAAGATCACCCCCTTTGGCCAGGGGACGATGCCTTGCGCTTCAGGGTCGCGAGCGGCCAGCATCGTCGGCAGCACGATGATAACCGCCGCGTAATGGGCGCATTGCGCCACCACGGAGGCCGAGAACAGGTCAATCGCTTCCGCCCGGTGCAGCAGAGGCGAGGGCACGTAGACGTAGAGCTGGGATGCGAGCGGACCGGCTGCCAGTGGGTCCAATGCCGAGGTTGCCGGTAACCACGTCTGCAGGACCAGCCGGGGCAGACCCGTGGCGACGAGCAGCGGCAGGGCGACAAAGACGATTGACGCCACGAGGATGATGATAGTGCGTGACCGGCGCGGCGCGAGCTCCCACAGGAACGCGAGAGGTGTCAGGTTATGCAGGATGGAAAGCGATACCGCCGTGTCGAAGGGAGCAGCGAAGGTGGCTGCGCCAAGCGCGGTGCCGATGGTCGCGGCCAGGCCGCGTTGGGCCAGGCTGCCCCGCGCCACGCTCAGCGCCATGGCAACGACGAAGCCAAGCTCGACAGGCAAGGCCGTCCCAATGCCGACGAGCCCTGAGACGCCCGAGATGCGTGCTGCCAGCGCGCCGAGGAGCAGCACCGCGATTGCCACGAGCTCGCGCCTTTCAAGCGATCTGGAAAACCGGCGGTCGACGTAGCGCAACTCGGAGAGCACGTGGGCGAGACCGAACGTGGCCAGGGTCAGGGAATAGACCAACAGTGGCTGAGCGACCGTGACAATGATGATCACTGGCGCGGCGAGGGTCACCGCGACAAAGGCGGCTCGAATCCGGTGCTCTCGAACCGTCGCGATGTCCAGTTGTGCGGGCATCAAGCAAACTCCCGCGCGGACATTGGCGCAGGAGCGATGTCGCCGCAATGCATCTTCGCGCTTGATCCGATCAGCCCATCATGGAGCTGTGGGGAGCAAGCGGATCTGACGGAGCAGCGCAAGAAAAGCCGGTTCGAGATCTGGCCCTCGCAGCGCCCTCCGGTCCACGTGCACCTCCACCACCTGTGTCCTGAGATGGATGGCGCGGATGATATAGCTGTCTCCGCCTGCGCAGGATCCCTCCCATTCCAGCTGCGGCGGGTTTGTGCGCGCCGCGCCGGTCCGGGTCGAATAGGGTACGGGATAATCGAACGGCCGCGTCGTGGCGGCGCATTTGTGGTGATGGCGCCACCGGGCAAGATATCCCTTGATGGAAGTCGGCCTGGTCAAGGTCACCACAATCAACGAACGGAAGATCCCGCCGTCTTCCCATTCGATGGCTTGCGTCGGCTCCCCAAGCGCTTCCGCCGTTCTTATGCTGCAGACTGGAGTCTCGATAGTCACCGCCGCGCCGATCCTGCACTCGGCAGCCAGCACCGCCGGGGCCGCCATGCACGAACCAGCCAGCGCCGCCGCAACCGCACCAGCGCGAATGGACATACTCATCGCCTGCTTATCCCTCTTCCTGTGCGCATGTCCTCTGATGTCGGCGGACGCACGTCCAACTCAGTGGGGCGGCCCCACATTCATCCAGCGTTTCGCCGCCCTTCGGCGTTCCATCTACGCTCCTTTCGCTTGCTTGCGCGCGCCTGCTCCTTTGCGCGGCAGGGCAGGAGGCGCCGCGGGAATCGATATGGACCAGAGGGTCTCGAACAATGTCAGCTGCAGGCGTGCGAAGTCGTCGCTCTCGATGATCAGGCCGTAATTCTCCCGCTTGGACGAGATGATGGAAACCTTGTCGTCATAGACATATTGCGTGACGCCGAGCGTGATGCCTTCCGGCGCGTAACGCAGCTCGCGCAGTTGCTCCCTGGCTGAGGGCCAAATCTTCTCCACGTCCCTGTCGCGTGAGCGAAGAACCTTCAGCGCGATGCCACGCTTCACGCGCTCAGTGATGTAGTCGTCCATCTCGGCGAGGCCGGGTGTCTCGATCAGCTCGTGCATGGACAGAATGCCGCGCAGTGTCCTGCTCTGGCAGGTCAGGGTATTCCACAGGACCGTGTGGATACCCTCCGCGCCTTCGTAGAAGCGGATCTGCGGCTTGCCCTTGGCACGGTTATAGATGGAGCGGATCTGGGGCATCAGATCGCTGATCACCTGGCGGCGCAGCTCGAGGCGCTGGAGCATGCCCACCGGATCTTCGGCGACGACGTAGCGCCGGCCGTTGCGCTCCTCGATCCGGATGAGCTCTTCCTGCTCAAGTCGGCCAAGCACGTCATAGGCCGTCGTGCGAGGAAGCCCGGCACGGGCCGCCACCTCCTGCACAGGTGCCTCGCCTAATTCCACGGCGGCGAGGTAGAGCCGGTACAGCTTTCCGGTTATGCCGATCTTGGCGAGCTTTTCTTCCATGTCCATGAGGCGTGTCGCTCACAGTGCGGTGCGATGGCACCGAACCGGAGAATGCAGGATTCTGTCTGCTCTGTATCCACTTTTCCGTCAGCCTTTAAGGCTGACGGCGTGCTGGGGCGCCTCGTTGACCGTGAGGGTGAATACGTCGGGGCGTGCATAGTGCCCGGCCACGTCGAAATCAAACTTGGCGCGCCCCAGTTCGTCCAGGTCGAGCTCGGCGGTGAGCAGCATTTCCTCGTCGAAGACGGGACCAGCCAGTATCTTTCCGAGCGGATCGATGATCACTGCGCCGCCGCGCATAAGGATGGCCTCCGGATCGTCGGAAATGGCGCAGCGATAATCCGCCGGAAAGTCGCGGCGCTTTACCACCTGGCATGTGGAGAGCACGAAGCACCGGCCCTCCAGCGCGATGTGACGCATGGTGGGCAGCCATGTCTCGCGGTCGTCCGCGGTGGGGGCGCAGTAGAGGGACACGCCCTTGGCGTACATAGCCATGCGCAGCATCGGCATGTAGTTCTCCCAGCAGATCACGGCGCCAATCTTGCCGATGGGCGTATCGAAAACCGGAAGTGTCGAGCCGTCTCCGAAGCCCCAGGCGAGGCGCTCGCCGGCGGTGGGCATGAGCTTCCTGTGCTTGCCGAGCAGGCTGCCGTCTGGTCCGAAGTAGAGCGCGGTGCAGTACATGGTACCGAGATCGCGCTCCATGACGCCGATGACCACGTAGGTCTTGGCCGCCGCAGCAGCCTTGCCGATGCGCTCGGTCTCCGGTCCCGGCACGGTGATGGTGGCGTCGAAATAGCGGCGGAACTCCTCGCGCCCGCGTACGGTGCGGCCGCCGATGTAAATATCGAAGTTAACGCCCTTCGGATAAACCGAGATAAACGCCTCCGGGAACACCACGATCTGGCATCCTTCCGCACCCGCCTTGGCGATCCACTCCCCCGCCTTGGTAACGGAAGCTTCCACGTTGAACGGAACTGCGCCCACCTGCGCAACGCCGGCTTTCACCTTCATCTGTCTTTCTCCATGAGGATTTGATGCAGCATTAGATGCCCAGATAAGCGCGCCTGACGCCGGGATCGGCGGACAGTTCGTCCGACGTGCCGGACAGCACGACGTGACCCGCTTCCAGCACGTAGCCGCGATGTGCGACCGAAAGGGCGAGCATCGCGTTCTGCTCGACGAGCAGCACGGAGACACCCTGCCGGTTGATCTCGCCGATGGCGACGTGCAGTTCGTCCACGACAAGGGGCGCGAGGCCGTGGCTCGGCTCGTCGAGGAGGAGGAGCTTCGGCGTGCCCATGAGAGCGCGCCCGATGGAGATCATCTGTTGCTCGCCACCGGACATTAAACCGGCCATCTGCGTCTGCCGCTCCTTTACGCGCGGGAATAGCTTGAAGACGCGCTCGATGCGCTCGGTCAGGTCGCGCGCGTCGCGATGGCAGAATGCGCCCATCAGGAGGTTGTCGAGCGTCGACATGCGCGGGAATACATGGCGGCCCTCCGGCACGTGCCCGATGCCGAGGTCAGGAATGGCGTGGGCTGGCCGGCCAAGCAGCGCTGTGCCCTCGAACGCGATATGGCCCCGCGCCTTGGGGACGAGGCCCGAGATGGCGCGCAGGAGAGTCGTCTTGCCGGCGGTGTTGGCGCCGAGCACCGCTACCGTCTCACCCGCCTTCACCTCAAGGCTCACGCCAGAGAGTACGTCCGGCCCGCCATAAGCGGCGGAAAGGTCGCAAACCTCAAGCATGCGCGGCCTCCTTT
Organism: Bradyrhizobium sp.; assembly: GCF_016213215.1. Classification (GTDB taxonomy): domain Bacteria; phylum Pseudomonadota; class Alphaproteobacteria; order Rhizobiales; family Xanthobacteraceae; genus Bradyrhizobium. Next base: position 11,906 of record NZ_JACRAW010000130.1, read on the forward strand.
CCCACGGCACCGTGGCCGAGATAGGCTTCGATCACTTGCGGGTTTGCGGCGACCTCGGCGGGGGTGCCATGGGCCAGCAGGCGCCCGAAGTTTACCGCCAGCAGCTTGTCGCACAGGGCCATGATCGCCCGCATGTGGTGCTCGACCACGAGGAAGCTCAGGCCCTCGGCGCGGAGCCCACGGATCACCTCCATCACCTCGTCCATCTCGCTATGGGTCAGCGCCGCCATCACCTCGTCGAGCAGGAGCACGCGCGGCTCGGTGGCAAGCGCGCGGGCCATTTCAACCAGTGCCTTCTGAGGAAATGTGAGGTCGGCCACATCGGCTTGGGCGATACCGTTGAGGCCGAGCTTCTCGAGCACTGCTTCGGCCTTCGTCCGCGCGCCATGGAGGTCGTGGCGCAGGAGAGCGGCCGTGGTGACGTTCTCGACCACGCTCATGTCAGGAAAGAGAGCGGCGTTCTGGAAGGTTTTGGTCATGCCCTTCTGGGCCACACGGTGGGGCTTGAGACCGGAGACTCTCTCCCCACCGAGCCTGACGAAGCCGGAGGTGAGCGGCTGGAGACCGACGAGGGCGTTGAAGATCGTGGTCTTGCCCGCCCCGTTCGGGCCGATCAGGCCGATGATCTCGCCAGCGTTCACGGTGAAAGACACGCCGTCCACCGCCCTCAGGCCGCCGAACGTGACGCAAATGGCGTCGGCTTCAAGGAGTGCGCCCATGAGTCAGGCTCCCCTCGAGCCGGCCGGGTGCCGCTTTTTCGGCCAGTAGGCCATGAGGCCTCGCGGCTGGATGAGGATGGCGGCGATCAGGATTACGCCAAACGCGAACTGGGAGAGGCCTGCCGCCTTGGAGGAGAGCAAGGCGTTCGCCACTTCTTCCAGCGGAATCAGAAACAGCGCGCCGAGGATTGGACCGGCGAGGGTGCCGAGCCCGCCCACGATGGCGATCATGGCCATCCGTACCGATATGCTGGCCAGCGCGAAGATGGAGTCCGGATCGAAGTAGAAAGTGAACTGGGCGAACACCGTGCCGCACACGGCAGTGAGTGCCGCGGAGATCACGCTGGCGGTGAGCTTTACCCGGAAAGTGTCGATGCCTGCGACCTCCGCCGCGTTCTCGTTCTCCCGCACTGCGCGCAGCCGGTAGCCGATGGCCCCGGTCGCGAGCAGGTGGAAGACAAGGCACACAAGCACGAGGAGTGCCAGGATGATCCAGTAGTAAGAAGACACGGCGCGGAAAGCGAAATAGGCCGGCTGGCTGCCCATGAAGGGAATTGAGAGACCCACCGGTCCCCCCGTCAAGCTCGCCCAGCTATTGGCGATCACCCGCATCACCTCCGCGAAGGCGAGGGTGGCGAGTGCGAAGTAATGCCCCTTCAAACGAAAGGTAGGGATCGAGAGTAGCGCCGCCGCGCTGCCCGCCACCAAAGCCCCGGCGAACAAACCGAACCAGGGCGAGATGCCGAGCTTCAGGAAAAGCAGGGTCGAAGTGTAGGCTCCGAGGCCGAAGAAGCCGGCGTGGCCCAGCGAGATCTGGTTGGCGAGGCCGCCGACAACGTTCCAGGACTGGGCCATGGCCGCGAACAGCAGGACCATGGCGGCGACGCGCAGAAGGTGTCCGCGGGGGTCGACGAAGAAGGGCAACAACGCCGCCGCGAGGAAGAAGAGGAGCAGCGCCACGCGTCCGGGCGAAAGGAAGGACCGCATGGCTTTAGGCGCCTTTGATGAGGCCCTGCGGGCGCAGGGCAAGGACGGCGATGAAGATCACGAACAGGCAGAGGTTCTGCAACTGGATGGGGAAGACGAGGGTGGACATGGACTGCACGACGCCCACGACGATGCCGCCCGCCAGCGCCCCCGCCACCGAACCGAGGCCGCCCAGCACCACCACCGTGAACATGAGCACCACGAATTGTCCGCCGACGGTTGGGCTGACCGTGATGTAGGGCAGGATAACTGCACCGCCGAAGGCAGTGAGCGCGACGCCGAGTCCGAAAGCCAGCGCATAGGTGCGCCTCGTATCGACACCCACCAGCGTCGAGGCCATCGGATCCTGCGCCACGGCGCGGATGGCCCGTCCCGTCCAGGAGCGCTCCAGGTATAGCCAAAGGACGGCGGCAAGGATGATGGCGGCGATGAAGGCGTAGAGATAGGGCGCGCCGATGAAGATGTCGCCGAGCCTGTAGCCCTCCACCTGGTAAGGCACGCTGACCGAGCGGAATTCCGAGCCGAACGCCATGAGCGCGGCGTTCTCGATGACTATGAGGAGGCCCACCGTGAGGAAAACCTGCGCGGCGGGCGGTGCCTTTAGTACCCGCTCGATGAGCGTGCGCTGCACGAGGTAGCCCACCGCGAACACCACGATGAAAGAAAGGACGGAGCCGAGCATCGGATCCAGCCCGAGCCAGCGCCAGGCAAACCATGCCACGTACATCCCGAGCATGAGAAACTCGGCATGGGCGAAATTGACGACGCCGAGTACTCCGAAGACGAGCGACAATCCTGTGGCTATCACGCCATAGACGCCACCCAGCAAGATACCATCGACAAGGGCCTGGAACATAAGTGTCCTGAGAGGCTGGAAAGGGCCTCCGCGATGGGAGGGGAAGGGGGCCGGCGCCGCCGGCCCGATCTCACTTCATCGGCTTGCCGCGCCAGATCGGCGCAGCTTTGGCTGCCTGGGGCGGATAGACGGTGACAGGCTCGTCGCCGCGCCACTGCACCATGACCGGGAAAGCGGAGGTGTTGAGGCCGGTTTTGTCGAACTTGATGCAGCCGCCCGGCACGCCACGGGCGAAGCCGGCGCAGTAATCGAGCGTGGCGAGGGCGTCCCGCACCTTTTGCGGATCCGAGGATTTCGCCTTCTCCATGGCCTGCGCCACCGCATCGAGCGCCGCTGCGTGCATGATGGCCTCGTGGGTGATGAAGGAGCCGTGCTTCTCCTTGTACTTGGCGGCGAGTTCGGGGATCAGGTCGCCGCTTGCGGCCGCGACGGACAGCACGCCTTCGGCATAGTCGCCGAGACCCTTCTTGAAATCGGGGATGATGTAACCTGCCGCGCCGCCGACTACGGGAATGTCGATCTTCTGCTGGCGCAGCGCGCGGATGATGAGCAGGCTGTCGTTGAGGTAGGAGACCGGGAAGGCCATCTGGGCGCCGGAGGCGCGCAGCTTGTTCACCAGTGGTGACACGTCGGTAATTCCGAGCGGATAGGCCTCGTCGAGCATCACCTCGACGCCCGCCTTCTTCGCCGCGTCGCGCAGGCCCTTGGCCTGGGCTGTGCCGTAAGCGGTGTCCTCGTAAAGAATTGCGATCTTGTCGACTTTTTCGCCGCCGGCCTTGGCGATCTCAGTGGCGTAGTTGAATTGCGCCTCGCCGAACACGGTACCCTTGGGCGATACCTGGAATACGTGCTGATAGCCTCGCGAAGTGATCTGGTCGGCAAAAGCGAAGGTGATGAGCGGGATGCCGGCACGCTCGGTGACTTCCGAGGCGGCGATCGTGGTGGAGGAAACGAAGGCGCCCACCACTGCGCTGACCCCGTTCTGGGAGATCAGGCGCTGGGTAGCGGCGGCGGCAGTATTCGGCGTTGGGACGTCGGCGGCTACCAGCTTGATCTTGGCGCCGCCAAGCGCCTTGATGCCGCCTGCAGCGTTGATCATCTCGGCTGCGAGCTCGGTGCCGCGCTGGGCGCCTATGCCGAACTGGGCGTTGGGACCGGAGAGCGGCTGAATGACGCCCACCAACACCTCGTCCGCCGCGCGGGCTGGTTGAACCGGAGACGACAATAGTGCGGCTCCCGCTGCAAGCATGACGCAAGCTGCGTGGCGCCGATTGAAAGGAATGGAAAACATAAGAGACCACCTTCGCTGGGACTGCGATGGAGGGCGACGCTAAGCCTTGTCGATGTTTTCCGTCAATGATGGTGTGATCCAAATTGTGAGCAGCCTTGGGCCTCCATCCCGCAAAAATGCGATAAGGTATTGATTGTAAACTTGAATGTATGCAAAAAATTTGTGCGGCAAGGGCCGAAAGTCGGCATGATATCCGGTGTCGAAAAAACCGACAAAAGGTATCTTGGGATGGCCCTCTGCGCGGCCAGGCGCTGTCCGCATCGATGTTAACATGTCAGCGCATTGGACTTTGTCGTGGCCCGCTCGGAGTCCGTCGAGAATGCCACCTATCGTTCATCTCTCCGGACGCTGTTCGCTTTGCGGCCTGACCGTGCGATTGCTTTCGGGCATCTTGTCACGGCCTTGATCGAGATTGTCATCCCGGCCGCCTGACGTGGAGGTCCCGCTGCCACTGGGGCCGGGCTTCATCGCGGTGCCCGTCGTGGGCTCGGCGCGCGGGTTTGCCGAGCTCGCCGCCGGATCGCCGGTCACCGCGCCGCGGCCGCTAGGTCCTCCGTTCTGATTCTGGGCCTGCGCGGCGCCGGTCAAGAGCAGCAATGCTGCCAGCGTCGTGAGTGCAATTCTCATCATCAATCTCCCTGCCGGCCTAACCTCCGCCTCCGCGCCCCGTTCCCTGAGAAGCGCTTGCACCGGCGAGTTCCACGCGCAGCGGAGCCGCCAGATGGTCGAGAATTCCCCGGCAGGGCAGGAACATCATGCAAGCCATTGTGTTGTTTTCGTCAGGCCGAGCAATGCAGGTTCCATTTGTTGGTGCCCGGGGCTGCTCCTCGACCTTCGGATTTTGCTGACGTTCAATTTTCAAATTCTGCACGCGTTCGGCTGCACTCGCGGGGGGAATGAGATGAGCGACCTTGGTCCCGGAACGGCTTCGCAATCCGGTCGTCGGGGCTCCAAACGTAAAACCAACGGCACGTCCCAGCCCGATTCCCGCCAGGAGCTGCTGCTTGCGCTTCAGGCGATGCGCAGCGGCGATTTCTCGGTGCGCATGAGCGGCGACCGTCTCGGCATCGACGGCAAGATCGCGGACACCTTCAACGAAATCATCGCGGCCAACCAGCGCATGGCGCAGCAGCTCGAACTGGTCGGGCAGGTTGTCGGCCGGGAAGGCAAGACGCGCCAGCGCGTGAAATTCGGACTGGCCAGCGGCTCGTGGGCCGACATGGAAGGATCGGTCAACACGCTGATCGACGACCTGTTGTGGCCGACGCGCGAGGTAACCCGCGCCGTTGCGGCGGTGGCGCAGGGCGATCTGTTGCAGACCGTCAAGCTCGACGTCGACGGCCGTCCGCTGCGTGGCGAGTTCCTGCAATCGGCCAACATCGTCAATACCATGATCAAGCAGCTGGGCGTGTTCACCTCCGAAGTGACGCGAGTGGCGCGCGAGGTCGGCACCGAGGGCAAGCTTGGCGGCCAGGCCCAGGTGCCCGAAGTGACAGGCGTGTGGAAGGATTTGACCGAGAGCGTCAACTCCATGGCGAACAACCTGACCAATCAGGTCCGCAACATCGCCGAAGTGACGATTGCGGTCGCCAACGGCGATCTCTCCAAGAAGATCACGGTCGACGTGCGCGGCGAGATCCTGCAGCTGAAGGAAGCCATCAACACCATGGTGGACCAGCTGCGCTCCTTCGCTTCCGAAGTCACCCGGGTGGCGCGCGAGGTCGGCACGGACGGCAAGCTCGGCGGTCAGGCCATCGTGCCCGGCGTCGCCGGCACCTGGAAGGACCTCACCGACTCCGTGAACGCGATGTGCGGCAATCTCACCGCACAGGTGCGCAACATCGCCAACGTCACCACGGCAGTCGCGCGCGGTGACTTGTCGCGCAAGATCACCGTGGACGTGCGCGGCGAGATTCTCGAGCTGAAGGACACCATCAATACCCTGGTGGACCAGCTCAACTCCTTCGCCCCCGCAGTGACGCGCGTGGCGCGCGAGGTCGGCACGGAAGGCAAGCTCGGAGGCCAGGCGCAGGTGCCCGGGGTTTCCGGCACCTGGAAGGATCTCACTGACAACGTCAACTTCATGGCCTCGAACCTCACCGCGCAAGTCCGCAACATCGCGGACGTGGCAACGGCCATTGCCGGCGGCGACCTGTCCAA
>NZ_JACRAW010000131.1 GCF_016213215.1 Bradyrhizobium sp.
AGGAACAGTCCCATCGCCGCGATCTCGTGCGGCTGGCCGGCGCGCTTGAGCGGATTGAGCTGGCCGATCTTGTCGGAAGTGCCGCGCTCCTTGGCGCGCTCGAACACCGGCTTGGTCATGCCGGTCTCGATCAGCCCCGGGCAGACGGCGTTGATGCGCACGCCGGTGCCGGACAGCGAATAGGCAGTGGTCTGCACCAGGCTGATGACGCCGGCCTTGCTCGCTGCATAGGGATGACCGCTGGCACCGGCCTTGAGGCCTGCGACGGATGCGGTGCAGACGATTGCGCCGCCGTTCTGCCGGATCATGTGCGGCATGGCGTATTTGACCGCGAGGAACGGGCCGATCAGGTTGACGCGCAGCACTTCCTGCCAGTGTTCGACGGTCTGTTCGGCCAGCGGCACCAGACCGCCCGACACGCCGGCATTGGCCCAGATCACGTCGAGCCGGCCGTAGGTTGCGACCGCCCGGTCGATGAAACCGGTGACGTCCTTCTCGGAGCCGGCGTCCGCCATGATCGCTTCGCCGATGCCGCCGTTCTGCTTGACCTGTTCGACGGTTTCCTTGACGCCCTCGGTGCGGTCGACCGCGATCAGCTTCGCGCCTTCCTTGCTGAACAGCAGCGAGGCTGCGCGCCCGATGCCGCTGCCTGCGCCGGTGATGATGACGGATTTACCCTGGAGGCGGCCCATGCGTTCCTTCCTTTCTTAAACTCCGCGCGACGCTTGCCGCGCTGCGGAATTTCAAACAAGATTTGAAACACCGAAGTCACTTGAGACGATGTATGCACTGACGTACAGCGACCGCAAACAGGATGGAAGGGTGTTCGATGTCCGGTCCGGACAAGCCAAAGGTGGTGACGACTCGGTGGTGGTGGGTCCGTCATGCGCCGGTGCGCAACGATGGCGGCAACATCTATGGCCAGAAGGACATTGCCTGCGATACCAGGGACCGCGAGGTGTTCGAGGCGGTCTCAAAGATACTGCCGCGCGAAGCGGTGTGGTATGCGAGCAGCCTGACGCGGACGCACCAGACGGCGGAAGCGATCTGGGCCACCGGCTTTCCGAAGCCGGCAAGCCTGACCAGGGAACCCGACTTCGCCGAGCAAAATCTCGGTCAATGGCAGGGCATGAACCGCGCCGCGTTCCTCGCCGGCCGCCCGCTCGGCAGCCACTGGTTTGCCGACATCAACGAGGCGGCGCCGGGCGGCGAGAGTTACATGGACCTCTACAACCGGGTGTGCCGCGCGATCGAGCGGATCAACGTCGAAGCCGCCGGCAAGGACGTCATTGCAGTCGGTCATGGCGGTACGATCAAGGCGGCCGTCGGCCTTGCGCTCGGCGGACAGCCGGAGAGGGGCCTTGCCTTCGACATCGACAATTGCTCGGTGACCCGGCTCGACCATTTCGCAGCCCCGGGGCACGTCAGCTGGCGATTGCCGATGGTGAATCAGCAGCCGTGGATCGCGGACGCCCGGCATGAGGCGATGCACCAGCCCGCGGGACCGGAAGTGGAAACCACCAAGCTCGCCTGAGCCACGAAAATTCGATGGAAACCTGACGGCCGATCGGCCGCATGATTTGGGAGGAAGACATGACCTTGTTCGATCTGACCGGGAAAGTGGCCGTCGTCACCGGCTCATCGCGCGGCATCGGGAGGGCGATTGCCGAGCGCATGGCCGAGCATGGCGCCAAGGTCGTGATCTCTTCGCGCAAGAAGCAGGCCTGCGACGAGGTCGCCAAGGCCATCAACGACAAGGCCGGCAAGCAGGTGGCGCTGGCGGTCGCGGCCAACATCTCGACTAAGGACGATCTGAAGAACCTCGTCGAGGAGACCAACCGCACCTTCGGCAGGATCGACGCGCTGGTCTGCAACGCCGCGTCCAATCCCTATTACGGGCCGCTGGCGGACATTTCAGACGATCAGTTCCGCAAGATCCTGGACAACAACATTGTCGCCAACAACTGGCTGATCTCGATGGTGGTGCCGCAGATGATCGAGCGCAAGGACGGCACCATCACCATTATCTCTTCCATCGGCGGCCTGCACGGATCCACGGTGATTGGCGCCTATTGCATTTCCAAGGCGGCCGACATGCAGCTCGCGCGCAATCTCGCCTGCGAATACGGCCCGCACAATGTGCGCGTGAACTGCATCGCGCCGGGCCTGATCAAGACCGACTTCGCCAAGGCGCTGTGGGACAACCCGGAGACGCTCAAGACATCGACCGCGCGCTCGCCCTTGAAGCGGATCGGCGAGCCCGACGAGATCGCCGGTGCCGCCGTGTTCCTGGCCTCGAAGGCCGGCTCGTTCACCACCGGCCAGACCCTGGTCATCGACGGCGGCTCCACGATCAGCTGAGGCGCCGCGCTGTGTGACCTCATCCTGGAGTGCGCTGTTTCTCCTCATCCTGAGGAGCTTGCGAAGCAAGCGTCTCGAAGGATGAAGGCCCGGATCGGCCTCATGGTTCGAGACGGCGCTACGCGACTCCTCACCATGAGGGTTGAAAAGCGTTTCGCGGAGGCCGTGGTGCTTGAGCCGAGACCGTGCCGGACACTGGATGCCCCGCATTCGCAGGGCATGACCGGGAAGGATGGGTGCCGCGCCGCTCAGTCCACCGCCGCATAGACCAGGTTGCGCACGAGCTCACGGACGTATTCGCGTTGCCCCGGTCCCTGGGACATGAACACGGCGAACAGGTCCTCCTTCGGGTCGATCCAGAAGAAGGTGCCGGCGATGCCGCTCCAGAAGTACTGGCCGACCGAGCCGCCGGTCGGCGCCAGCCCCTCATGGGTGCGCACGGCAAAGCCGAGACCGAAGCCGTGCCCGGCCGGGAGCAGCGTGCCGTTGATCCTGACGCCGGCGGCAAGGTGGTCGGCGGCCATCAGTTCCAGCGACTTGCGGCCGATGATCCGCGCGCCGTCGAGTTCGCCGCCATTGCGCAGCATCTGACAGAAGCGCGCATAGTCCATGGTGGTGGAGACAAGGCCGCCGCCGGCGGACTCCATCACCGGCTTCTCCAGCATGTTGAAGAGCTGCACCTTGTCGCCGCTCCAGGGATCGGTCGGGAAGGGCTCGGCGAGCCGGCCGGCATTGTGCTCGGCGGTGTGGAAGGCGGTGTCGGTCATCTGCAGGGGGATGAGGATCCGCTCGGTGAGGAATGCGGAGAGCGGCTTGCCGCTCACGACTTCGACGACGCGGCCGAGGATGTCGGTGGAGCGGCTGTAGTTCCATTCATCGCCCGGGTGGCACATCAAGGGCATGCCGGCGATCAGCGCGGCGTGCTCGGCATTGCTGATCTTGCGGCTGCGTACGCGCGACTGCTGGTAGAGCTGTTGCACGAGGCCGTTGCCGGTGTGCTCGTAGGCGATGCCGGAGGTGTGGCGGAGCAGATCCTGGACCGTCATCGGCCGCCTCGGCGGAACGAGTTCGAGCTTGCCATTGTTCTCGACGCCGACCTGCTGATTGGCAAATTCGGGGATGAACTTCGCGACCGGGTCGCTGAGAAGGAGCCGGCCCTCTTCCAGCAGCATCATGATTCCGATGGAGACGATCGGCTTGGTCATGGAGAAGATGCGGAAGATCGAATTGTGCGCCATCGGCACCCCGGAAGACGGGTTCTGCCGTCCCATTGCCTCGAACCAGCCGACCTGTCCGCGCCGCGCCACCAGGACGGTGACGCCGGGGACGGTTCCCTTGTCGATCTCGCGCTTGAAGGCGTCCGACATCCGCTGCAGGCCGGCCGGCGACAGGCCGATCGCTTCGGGGCGGCTTTCGGGGAGGGGTGGGGTTTGCGGGGTGGCAGCCGATTTGGGTGCGGCCTGGGCGTTCATGGTCTCTCCCATTGCTTTTGTTGTTGAAGTTGAACTGTGGCGCAGAACTTGCGGCCTGAACAGGGACGATAGTGCGCTTCTGACTTGCCTTCCGGCCGCCCCCTGTGCTTTTAACGGCGCGGACCGGCGGCAACGCTTCGGTCCCGTAGGAGTGTAGCTCAATTGGTAGAGCACCGGTCTCCAAAACCGGGGGTCGCAGGTTCGAGCCCTGCCACTCCTGCCAGCGAGGCGAGCGTTCCCCTTATTTCACCGATTTGGTCGATCTCCGGCCGGCCCGGGCCCTGCGGACCGATTGGTCGGCTTGTGGGTCGCGCGCGAGCCGGCCCGAATTGAGGCGGTCGACAGCGAGCGCGGCGGTCGTCGTGGCTGTGCGGATGTTCAGGCCCGGCGACAGCCCGGACGCATCGGCGCTGGAGCTAGCGAGCGATCCGACGACAGCGATCAGCGCAAGACTGGGATACTGCAACGCCACGATGGTCCCCTCCGCATCAACGTCCCCCTTGGTGGAGGCCAGCGCATCGACGGTTCGATCACGGGCGCCACTCGAAACGGGCCTGAGCCCTAAATGTCACAGCGGTGCGGCTTCATGCCCGCCGAATGGACGGTCGGCCGGACTTGCCTGCGCCTTGACCTTTGGCGGCTTCGGCAGTACATAGCCGGCACCTGCAGCCGGCCCGTCTCGACGGATTTCCGGCGCGGCTTTTAAATCCCCGAACAATCGAGCCCGGTAACCGGCTCTTCCTTCAAGCAGAGGGTTGGGCGAAAGACGGCTGTTCGGTCCCTTAAAACTCTTTTCGTCTCACGACGGCTTCGGACCTCAACGATGGCGATAAGCCCGTTCAAATTCTTGCAGGAAGTGCGCTCGGAGACCGCCAAGGTCACCTGGCCGACCCGCCGCGAGACGACCATCACCACGATCATGGTGTTCGTGATGGTCGCGCTGGCGTCAGTCTTCTTCTTCGCGGCCGACCAGCTGATCAGCTTTTTCATCACCCTCGTTCTGGGCATCCACTGATGGCTACCGCCGCAACTCAATCCTTGGACAAGCGCTGGTATATCGTCCACGCCTATTCGAACTTCGAGAAGAAGGTCGCGGAATCGATCCGCGAGCAGGCGAAGCAGCGTGGGCTTGAGGAACTGTTCGAGCAGGTGCTGGTGCCGACCGAAAAGGTCACCGAAGTTCGCCGCGGCCGCAAGGTCGATTCCGAGCGCAAGTTCTTCCCGGGCTACGTTCTGGTGAAGATGAAGCTGACCGACGAGGCATTTCATCTGATCAAGAACACGCCCAAGGTGACCGGCTTCCTCGGCGCGGAAAACAAGCCGATGCCGATCTCGGAGGCCGAGGCCATGCGGATCCTGCACCAGGTGCAGGAGGGCGTGGAGCGGCCGAAGGCGTCGGTCTCGTTCGAGATCGGCGAGAACGTGCGCGTCGCCGACGGGCCGTTCGCCTCCTTCTCCGGCGTGGTCGAGGAAATCGACGAGGCGCGCTCGCGCTTGAAGGTCGCGGTGTCTATCTTCGGTCGCGCGACCCCCGTGGAACTGGAATTCGCTCAGGTCGAGAAGATCTGAGCGGAAACGCGAGGCTCGTTCTCGCGTCAGTAGAGGCCGTGGGAGGAGCGGGGCGATCGCCAGTCGCTACTGATCCCGACCACGGAACCTGAAACCGCCGGCGGCGAGCCGGCAGAACAGGAGTGATAGAATGGCAAAGAAAGTGACCGGATACCTGAAGCTTCAGGTGCCGGCCGGTGCGGCGAACCCTTCGCCCCCGATCGGTCCCGCGCTTGGTCAGCGCGGTCTGAACATCATGGAATTCTGCAAGGCGTTCAACGCCCAGACGCAGAAGGAAGAGAAGAACACCCCGATCCCGGTGGTTATCACCATTTACGCGGACCGTTCCTTCACCTTCGAGATGAGGACGCCGCCGATGTCCTACTTCCTCAAGCAGGCTGCCAAGATCCAGTCCGGTTCGAAGGCGCCGGGCCGCGACAAGGCCGGCAAGGTGACGACAGCGCAGGTGCGCGAGATCGCCGAGAAGAAGATGAAGGATCTCAATTGCGACACCGTCGAAGCGGCCATGAAGATGGTCGAGGGCTCGGCCCGTTCGATGGGTCTGGAAGTTGCGGGGTAACGGGCCATGGCAATCGGAAAGCGTTTGAAGAAGGCCCGCGAAGGCATTGACCGCGAGAAGCTCTATCCGCTCGCGGAAGCCATCAAGATGGTCAGGGAACGCGCCAAGTCGAAGTTCGACGAGACCATCGAGGTCGCGATCAATCTCGGCGTCGATCCGCGGCACGCCGACCAGATGGTGCGTGGCGTGGTCACCCTGCCGAACGGAACGGGCCGTACGCTCCGCGTCGGCGTGTTCGCGCGCGGCGCCAAGGCGGACGAGGCCAAGGCCGCGGGTGCTGACGTCGTCGGCGCCGAAGACCTGGTCGAGAAGGTGCAGGGCGGCACGATCGAGTTCGACCGCTGCATCGCCACCCCGGACATGATGCCGCTGGTCGGCCGCCTCGGTAAGGTGCTCGGCCCGCGCGGCCTGATGCCGAACCCGAAGATCGGCACCGTGACCATGGACGTCACCAACGCCGTGAAGGGCGCCAAGGGCGGTTCGGTCGAATTCCGCGTCGAGAAGGCCGGCATCGTGCAGGCGGGCGTCGGCAAGGCCTCGTTCTCCGAGGAAAAGCTGGTCGAAAACATCAAGGCGCTCGCGGATGCCGTGGCCAAGGCAAAGCCGGCCGGCTCCAAGGGGACCTACATCCAGCGCGTCGCGGTGTCCTCCACCATGGGACCGGGCGTGAAGGTCGAGCCGGGCTCGATCCACTGAGGCCGATATCCATATAGAGAGATCAAGCGAAGGGGCGGAATTGGGCAACCAATTCCGCCCCTTGCCGTTGGACGCCAAGCTCGCGGGAAACAGCAGCAATGCCAGACAAGGTCCTGATCTACTCGCGGTTTCCGAAATCGGTGATGGGGCGTTTTGCCGAGCGATTCGAACTCCTGGATGCAGCGGGCAAGTCGCCGCACGAGGTGTTCTCGGCTGAAGAATTGGCCGGCGTTCGGGCGCTGGTCACTGCCGGCGGAACGCCGCTGGACGGGGAGGCGATGGACCGGCTGCCCCTGCTCGGAGCGATTATCTGTTACGGCACCGGTTACGACGGCGTTGACCTCACCGCAGCGGCCCGGCGCGGCATTGCGATCGGCCACAGTCCCGGCGCCAACGCCTCGTCGGTTGCCGACATCGCCATGATCTTGATGCTGGCGGCGACGCGGAGGCTGCTGGCTGCGGACGGTTACGTGCGCAGCGGCGACTGGGCGGCGTCAAAGCCGTCGCCGATGATGCGCCCGCAGGCAGGCTTGCGCGGCCGGCGCATCGGCGTCTTCGGCATGGGCGAGATCGGCCGCAAGATCGCGGCCCGCGCGGCGGCTTTCGAGGCCGAAGTCGGCTATTTCAGCCGCAGCCGCCACGAGGTCCCACACCAGTATTTTCCAACGCTCGAGGCGCTGGCGGACTGGTGCAGCGTCCTGATGATTGCGGTACGCGCCAGCGCCGAAACCCACCACGTCGTCAGCGCCGACATCCTGAAGCGGCTCGGCGAAGATGGCTGTGTCGTCAACATCGCGCGCGGCTCGGTCATCGACCAAGCGGCGCTCGTGGCTGCGCTGACCGACAAGGCCATCGCGGGCGCAGGGCTGGACGTCTATGAAAGGGAACCGCATACGCCGGACGCGCTCACCGCGCTTCCCAACGTCGTGCTGACGCCGCACATCGGCGGCCACACCCTGGAAGCGCACGTTGCCATGCAGGATTGCGTGTTGGCCAACCTCACCGCGTTTTTCGCCGGCCAGCCCCTGCCGCACCAGGTGAAGGTAGGCTGAAACCGGCCAAGACGCTCATGGCGGGGTCGAACGGCCCCCGAACTGGTGTGAATTTTGCTCTTGGCAAGCGAGGCGAGAACCGGTAAACAACACCTCTCCGGACGTGCTGGCGATAGCTGGCACGTTCGTGTGCGCATTCCGAAAACCCGACACGATAGGAGATCATTCCTTTTGAGGATGTCCGAAGGGATTTGCTCAAAAGGAAGAAGAGCCCGTCGTTTCGTGGAAGGCGCGCAAAGGTCTTCCGGCGTGCCGGATGACCTTGTCCTGTCCAAGACTGCAGGCGCCCGAGAGAACTCAGGTTCTTCAACGGCTTAATCCCATAGCCTGCATAGACGGGTGAAGACCGGATTTCGCTTCGTGCCGCTTTGGGCGGCTCGAATTGGATTTGGTTCGGACCTCGACACCCCGCGTCGGAAGGCTCGGGAGGGCAGGCTACTAATCGTCGTCGTGCCCGGCGTGTCCTTGGGGCTTTCTGTCCAGAGGTCAGGTTTGGGTGGGACGATGGGTGCAACCCGGCGGTCCCGCTCTTCGCGAAGACCGCCAACCGGAGAGAGCTTGCTGTGGAACGAGCGGCAAAAAAAGAAGCGGTCGAACAGCTCAACCAGGTCTTCAAGACCACGAGCGTCGCGATCGTTGCTCAATATTCCGGCCTCACCGTGGCCCAGATGCAGACCCTGCGCAAGCAGATGAAGCAGGCGGGCGCATCCGTGAAGGTCTCGAAGAACCGTCTCGCCAAAATCGCTCTTGAAGGCACTGACGTCGCTGCCATCGGGCCCATGCTCAAGGGACCGACCGTGATCGCTACTTCGAACGATCCGGTGGCGGCGCCAAAGGTTGCCATCGACTTCGCCAAGGCGAACGAAAAGTTCGTCATCATCGGCGGCTCGATGGGCAAAACCGTCCTGAATGTCGATGGCGTGAAGGCGCTTGCCTCACTGCCGTCGCTTGACGAACTGCGCGGCAAGATTGTCGGCCTCATCGTGGCGCCGGCGACCAAGCTCGCCCAGCTCGCGAATGCGCCGGCGGCCAAGCTCGCGCGCGTCATTCAGGCCCATGCCTCAAAGGGCGAAGCGGCCTGACGCCCTTCGCAAAACTGAAACCCGAACCAAACCGTTTAAGGAAACAGATCAATGGCTGACTTGCAGAAAATCGTCGACGACCTCTCGAGCCTGACCGTGCTCGAAGCCGCCGAGCTCGCGAAGCTCCTCGAAGAGAAGTGGGGCGTTTCGGCCGCTGCCGCGGTCGCCGTGGCGGGACCTGCCGCTGCTGGCGCTGCCGCCGCTCCGGCTGAAGAGAAGACCGAGTTCACCGTCGTGCTGGCTTCCGCCGGCGACAAGAAGATCGAGGTCATCAAGGAAGTCCGCGCCATCACCGGCCTCGGCCTGAAGGAAGCCAAGGACCTCGTCGAAGGCGCGCCGAAGCCCGTGAAGGAAGGCGTGAGCAAGGACGAGGCCGAGAAGGTCAAGGCCCAGCTTGAGAAGGCTGGCGCCAAGGTGGAATTGAAGTAAGCGCAGCTTGCTTCAGTTCCATCCCCGGACCAGCGAGACGAAAGCCGAGCACGATCCGGGGATCTCGACCCGAACCTGGATGGCCGGGTCAATCCCGGCCATGACGAGTGGATGCAAGAGACGTGCGACGGGAGGGCCCGGAGCACGGCGAACACGAAAACGTGTGGGGATGCCTGGGGTTGCCCCTCGAATCTTCACTATGGTCATCCCATATCGGGATGTCAGCACGAAATGTCGGTTGGCGGGAACGGCGGTATTTCCCGTAGGCCGTTGGGAGAGCAGGCGATTTCGGGCTTTTGCAGTCCGTGAAGCTAGGGTTGTGACGGGCGGGCGCGCCGATGCGCCCCGCGCGTCGTTTTGCGTTTTGATGGTCGGAAGAACGAATTCAGGACTCAAAACCTGAAAATGGCCTTCTGACCCTCGAAATGGGTTCGAAATTCAACCCGGGGACGGCGGCAGCCGTGCTCCGGAAGGTCCGCCCGATCAAGGGCGACGAAACGAGAGGCCACGATGGCGCAGCAGACATTCACCGGTCGCAAACGCGTACGCACGTTCTTCGGACACATCAAGGAAGTTGCCGAGATGCCGAACCTCATCGAGGTTCAGAAGGCCTCCTATGACCAGTTCCTGATGGTCGAGGAACCCGCCGGCGGCCGGCCGGACGAAGGCTTGCAGGCGGTTTTCCGCTCGGTGTTCCCGATCTCGGATTTCTCCGGCACCTCGATGCTGGAGTTCGTCCGCTACGAATTCGAGCCGCCTAAATATGACGTCGACGAGTGCCGCCAGCGCGGCATGACCTTCGCCGCGCCGCTGAAGGTGACGCTGCGCCTGATCGTTTTCGATATCGACGAGGAGACCGGCGCCAAGTCGGTCAAGGACATCAAGGAGCAGGACGTCTACATGGGCGACATCCCGCTCATGACGATGAACGGCACCTTCATCGTCAACGGCACCGAGCGCGTCATCGTCTCGCAGATGCACCGTTCGCCGGGCGTGTTCTTCGACCACGACAAGGGCAAGACCCACTCCTCGGGCAAGCTCCTGTTCGCCGCCCGCGTCATTCCCTACCGCGGCTCCTGGCTCGACATCGAGTTCGACGCCAAGGACATCGTCTATGCGCGTATCGACCGTCGCCGCAAGATCCCGGTGACGTCGCTGATGTTCGCCCTCGGTCTCGACGGCGAATCCATCCTCAACACCTTCTACAAGAAGATCCTCTACAAGCGCACCAAGGAAGGCTGGCGCGTGCCGTTCGACGCCAACCGCTTCCGCGGCTACTCGACGGTCAACGACCTCATCGACGCCGATAGCGGCAAGGTCGTGCTCGAGGCCGGCAAGAAGCTCACGGTGCGTTCCGCCCGCCTGCTCCAGGAAAAGGGGCTCAAGGCGCTACGCATGGCGGACGAGGACCTGATCGGCAACTACGTTGCCGAGGACCTCGTCAACCCGAAGACCGGCGAGATCTATGCCGAAGCGGGTGAGGAGATCACCGACAAGCTGCTGAAGCTGCTTTCCGAGCAGGGCTACAAGGAGCTGCCGCTGCTCGACATCGACCACGTCAACGTGGGCGGTTACATCCGCAACACGCTCGCGGCCGACAAGAACATGACGCGCGAGGACGCGCTGTTCGACATCTACCGCGTCATGCGTCCGGGCGAGCCGCCGACGCTGGAGTCGGCGCAGGCGATGTTCCAGTCACTGTTCTTCGACTCCGAGCGCTACGACCTCTCCGCCGTTGGTCGCGTGAAGATGAACATGCGTCTCGACCTCGATGCCCCCGATACGCAGCGCACGCTGCGCAAGGAGGACATCCTGTCCGTCATCAGGACGCTGGTCGACCTGCGCGACGGCAAGGGCGAGATCGACGACATCGATCACCTCGGCAACCGCCGCGTTCGCTCTGTCGGTGAGCTGATGGAGAACCAGTACCGCATCGGCCTGCTTCGCATGGAGCGCGCGATCAAGGAGCGCATGTCCAGCGTCGACATCGACACGGTCATGCCGCAGGACCTGATCAACGCCAAGCCGGCTGCCGCCGCCGTGCGCGAGTTCTTCGGCTCATCGCAGCTGTCGCAGTTCATGGACCAGACCAATCCGCTGTCGGAGATCTCCCACAAGCGGCGCCTGTCCGCGCTCGGACCGGGCGGCCTGACCCGCGAGCGCGCCGGCTTCGAAGTGCGCGACGTGCACCCGACCCACTACGGCCGCATCTGCCCGATCGAGACGCCCGAAGGTCCGAACATCGGCCTGATCAACTCGCTCGCGACGTTCGCGCGCGTCAACAAGTACGGCTTCGTCGAGACGCCCTATCGCAAGGTGAAGGACGGCCGCGTCACCGACGAGGTGGTCTATCTCTCGGCCATGGAAGAGGGCCGCTACCGAGTCGCGCAGGCGAACGTGCCGCTCGACGCCAAGGGCCGCTTCACGGAAGACCTCGTGGTCTGCCGTCACGCCG
>NZ_JACRAW010000132.1 GCF_016213215.1 Bradyrhizobium sp.
CGGCAAGTTCCAGCGCCTGGGCGGACGCATTCCGCGCGGCGTGCTGCTGGTCGGCCCGCCCGGCACCGGCAAGACGCTGATCGCCCGTGCGGTGGCCGGCGAAGCCAACGTGCCGTTCTTCACCATTTCGGGCTCGGACTTCGTCGAGATGTTCGTCGGCGTCGGTGCTTCGCGCGTCCGCGACATGTTCGAGCAGGCCAAGAAGAACGCGCCCTGCATCATCTTCATCGACGAAATCGATGCGGTCGGCCGTCATCGCGGGGCAGGCTTGGGCGGCGGCAATGACGAGCGCGAGCAGACGCTGAACCAGTTGCTTGTCGAGATGGACGGTTTCGAGGCCAACGAGGGCGTGATCCTGATCGCGGCCACCAACAGGCCTGACGTGCTCGATCCGGCACTGCAGCGTCCCGGCCGCTTCGACCGCCAGGTCGTGGTGCCGAACCCGGACGTCGTCGGTCGCGAGCAGATCCTGAAGGTTCACGTCCGCAAGGTGCCGCTGGCGCCCGATATCAACCTCAAGACCATCGCGCGCGGCACCCCGGGCTTCTCCGGCGCCGACCTGATGAACCTCGTCAACGAGGCTGCGCTCACCGCGGCGCGGCGCAACAAGCGCATGGTGACGCAGGCCGAGTTCGAAGAGGCCAAGGACAAGGTGATGATGGGCGCCGAGCGCAAGTCGCTCGTCATGACCGAGGAAGAGAAGCTGCTCACTGCCTTTCATGAGGGCGGTCACGCCATCGTCGGTCTCAATGTCCCGGCTACGGATCCGATCCACAAGGCGACTATCATTCCACGCGGTCGCGCCCTCGGCATGGTGATGCAGCTGCCGGAACGCGACAAGCTCTCGATGTCGCTTGAGCAGATGACCTCGCGCCTTGCCATCATGATGGGCGGCCGTGTCGCCGAAGAGCTGATCTTCGGCCGCGAGAAGGTTACCTCGGGCGCGGCGTCCGACATCGAGCAGGCGACGCGCCTTGCGCGCATGATGGTGACGCGCTGGGGCCTGTCGGAAGAGCTCGGCACCGTGTCCTACGGCGAGAACCAGGACGAGGTGTTCCTGGGCATGTCGGTCTCGCGCACCCAGAACGCTTCCGAAGCGACGGTCCAGAAGATCGACAAGGAGATCAAGCGCCTGGTCGAAGAAGGCTACAACGAGGCCAAGCGAATCCTCACCGAGAAGCGCGCCGACCTCGAGACGCTGGCCAAGGGCCTCTTGGAGTTCGAGACGCTGACCGGCGATGAGATTACCGACCTGCTCAAGGGCAAGAAGCCGAACCGCGAGTCGGTGCTTGAGCCGACCACGCCGCGCGCTTCCGCGGTGCCGCCGGCCGGCAAGCCGCGCCCGCGCCCCGATCCGGGCCTGGAGCCGCAGCCGCAGGCATGATGCTTGTTCCTACAAGGCCGGTCGTACCGGCACCCATTGTGCAAAGCCCGGCTGCATCAAGCCGGGCTTTCGCATTTTCGCGACAGGCGGGAGCGGCTACTTCCGAACGCGCCACACTGCAAGTCCGGGTCTTGAGATGGACGACACCGGCTCGAGAAAATCCGGAGCCTCGCCGCGGCCAAGCCGGGCGGCGAGACCGTCGGGAGCCATGCGGACGAGATCCAACTGATCGGGCGAAGCGCCGCAGGTGAGGATGTAATCCACCTTGTGGCGGGCGAGCAGCTCGCGTGCGTTCTCGGGCGAGGCCAGCATGCTGTGTACCATGACGAGATTGCCGTGGTTATTGCGGTGATACGGCGCGGCGAACACCGCATGGCCTGTTGCCGCCAGGATCGCCGGACCGGAATCGATCGGCGCCATCACCCGTCCGGGTTCCAGCGTGGAAAGCGGCGTGACGCTTGAGAGGGTCTGGCAGGCGGCACCGTGCTCGACGGTCGCGATTTGCGACTGGGTCGACGTCGCAAATGCCGGCCAGAGCAGGAGGCCGATGCCCGCGAGGCTTGCCGGCGAAATGATAAGCGCCGCGCGCAGGAGTTGCCATCCATCCGTGCGGCCAACTCGAAGGCTGGCGATTGCCGGGACAAACAATGGCGCCGCGACGATCGTGGCGGCGGCCGCGCCGCGGAGCTGCCACAGGCTGACGCCGAACAAGGCGGCGAGGGTGACACTTGCCACGATCCACCGGAAGCGCGCCTGCGGCGTACTGCGGCTCAAGGCGGCAAGGCAAAGGGCGAGGGTCAGCGCAGGAAAGGCGAAGTACCCAAGCAGCTTTTGCGGCTGCAGCTGCGCAACCGTTCCGATCGACATGGTCTCGGCGACACGATCAAGCCAGAAGTCCGTCAGCAGCGGATCTACCTGCGCATAAGGCGAAGCAACACAGCCGGGAAACAGACCGAAGAATCCCCAAAGCAGCAACGCGCCGGCGAGTACGCTGGTCGCCAGCCGCACCGGCCATCCGGCACGGCTTGCGGCTGCGGTGACGACAAGACTGATGCCGCCCCCGACGGCCAGAAGCAGCACCGGCCCGCCGAAGGCATCGCAAACCGGAGCCGCGAGGCCGGAGCTCGGGATCAGGATAAGCGAGAGAAGCGCGGAGGAGGCAGCAAGGCTTGCGCCATATAAGCCGGCCCCGCGCGCGACCGCCGTTCCCTTCCAGAGCAACAGGCCCGCGACGGCGACGCACGCCATCGCAATCGCCGGCAGCATTTCCAGTCCGATCGCGAGCGACAGCGCCGCAAATAGTCCGGCCAGGGAAGCCTTGACCGAGCTTCGCTCGATGTCACTTGCGCAGAGGACAAGCGCCAGCATCAGAACGATCTGCAGGTTGTGATGATCGATCGCGCCGGTCCGGAAGTGAATCAAGGCGGGGATCGACAGCGCCGCCAGCAGGACCGCGGCAAGCTGGATCCTCTCCCGGTCGGCGCCTTCGCTCGCCTGCCGCGCGATCAATGCAGCGAGAGCCAAGGCCGCGCCGATCAGGAGCGATGGCCACAGCACCAATGTGATCGCTTCCGCGTTGTGTTGGCCGATCAGTGGGCGCAGCAGCAGGATCATGCCCGCAAGCGGGGCGTCGACGATACGCGACCAATGCATGGCAATGCCGGGCGGATCGAGCCGGTGCTGGGTGAGATCGAACCATTCCTGTCCTTCAAGCAGATCGCGCACCTCGACGAGTCTCATCGCATCGTCGGTGGACATCGTGTCGAACACGCCGGTCTTGATCGCGGGCGCTGCGAGCGCCACGACGATTGCCGCCCACGCCAGCGTCAGCAGGATGGCAGGGTTGAGTGAACCGAAACGAGACCGTTGCGTCGACATGGAGAGCGACGACATGGGCCGGCCGCTCAATGCGCGGTTTCCGGCGCCGGCGCGGCGAACCCCGCCGGGTTCGTCCGGACGTGGATGACGGCGACGCCGTCGGCGTAGAGCCGCTTCCAGCCCTGGACGTGATCCAGCACCTTCGCGGCAGGGGCCGTGGCAACGAGCAGGGTGGCGTCAATCTTGTACCGATCGAGCAGGCCCAGCAGGGTGTCGACCTTGCGCGCCTCGACGGCGTTGAAGAAGTCCATGACGAACTTTTCTCCATAGAGCTCGGCCCGTCCGTCAACGAAGACCGGGACGTCGCGCGAGATCAGATATCCGCCGAATTCGTAGGCATTGAAGACGCGCTTGGCCTCGCGCTGTTTGAGAAGGTCGACGGCGGCAACCGGCGTCTGCCTTTCCGTGAAGATGAACCGGTGATGGCCCATGTAGATCGAGGTCGAAGCCAAGACCGCGACGACGATCGTCAGCGCGGCGAGCGCGGTGATGTAGGAGATCGGCGGGAACTCGATGCCACGCGAATCCGCAGTCTCGGTCGTCTCACCGTGTCCCGCGAGCGGTTTTGCCAGCACCAGCGGAACCAGGAAGGCGAACGCCTCGATGCTCCTGACATGCGTCAGCGCCATCCAGATGAAGCCGAGCAGCAGGAGGATTCGCGGCGGCGAAAGGACAACGCCGCGATAAAACGCAAAGCCGATCAGCGCGAGCAGCGCGGCTTCGAAGGCGCCGAACGAGCTGAAGTCTGCGGGCCGCCATTCCGAGATCAGCGACAATAGCTCGCCTAGATTGAGTATCTTCGCCGCCCCCAGTAGCGTGTTCCAGCCATAGGGCGTGAAGCAGCTCGCCACGACCGCGCAGACGCCAAAGAGGGCCCAGTGCAGCACCAGGCCGACGCGGTGGTCGCGTTCGGCGCTCCAGACCGCTTCCAGCGCCACCGGCCCGATCAGGGCGAGCCCCAGCACGAAACCGCCATGCAGGTTGGCCCAGAGCGCGATCACGGGCAGCAGCAAGAACGACGGAGCCCGGCACCGGTCTGATGCGGCCATCATCGCACCGACCCACGCCACCATCACAGGCAAGGCAAGGATGTGCGGCCGCGCCAGCAGATGATGAATCGACAGCAACAGCGCCGCCATCACCAGCAGTACCGCGCGCGGCAATTCCAGGTGAGGCTCAAGGAGATGAACGAAGATCGCCGCGGCGGCCGCGATCGCGAGTGAGGCCAGAATGACGGGGCCGGCCCAGCCCCATTCGGCATAGGAGACGGCGTAGAGCACTTGCGACAGCCAGGATGAGGAGATCCACGGCTCGCCGAAGCGGGTGAACGAGTAGAAGTCAGTCTGCGGAACGGCGTGGTGATCGAGAACCCATTGCCCGATCTTGATCTGCCAGAACGAGTCCGAATCCTGCAGCAGGCTGTCGCCCGTGAACAGGAAGAACAGGTAGGCCGCCGCGCCGACGCAAAGCGGCACAAGGCCACGCGCACGGCCGTAGATCGCCATACGGTTCGCCAGGGAAAGCAACATGACGCCTCTTCATCCTTGAGGATGCTCGGCTTCATGGGCCGCGCGACGTCATTTGAACATGCCCGGCATAAATTCCGGTAAACCGCCATCGCCGGAGACGGATCGTTTGCGATTTAATCGATTATTTTAGAGTTCGATTTACCATGGGGAAATAGGTGCAAACCGCAGCATGTTTACGCAATGGAGTTAACTGCGGTGCAATGTTCTGCCGATAGGGTCGATTCCATGGTCGCGGCGCTGGGAAGCCGAGAAGACCAGACTTGTTGCAGCCTTGTGTACCTCTTTGGAGCTAGATCTATGAAGAACCTCGTCGCGCGCTTTGTGAAGGATGAGTCCGGCGCCACCGCGATTGAATACGGTCTGATTGCCGCGGGCATCGCGCTCGCCATCATCACCGTCGTCAACGGCCTTGGCACCTCGCTGAACGCCAAGTTCGGCTCGATCTCGTCCAGCTTGAAATAAGCTTGAGACCAAGATCAATCAGAAAGAGCCCCGCCTTGGCGGGGCTCTTTTAGTTTGGAGGCAGGTCCTCGGGCCGGGGCGGGCCGCAACGGGCGGCGCGGTGGGGCTTAGGATTTCTGCAAGCAGAAAGGCGTAAGCCCGAACTGCGCCGTCATGCGGCGCGAAAGGAGCCCGCATGCCCGACGCCACTTCTGCCGCTCCGGTTGCCTCGCATGAGGGCACGATCCCGCCGGCATTCTTCAACCTTTGCTTCGTTCTGGTGGTTGTCACCGCAAGTTATTTTCCCGCGGCGCTTTTCACCCATTGGTGGATCTACAATCCGGACGGGCTCGGGATCCCCACCGATTTTGTCAACGTATGGGCGGCGGGAAAACTGGCGCTTGCAGGACAGCCGGCCCAGGCCTGGGATTGGGATATCCAGAAGCAGGTTGAACTCGCGCTGCTCAAGCAGGACTTCGACGGCTATTTCGCCTGGCATTATCCGCCGCCGTTCCTGTTCATCGCATCGCTCCTCGCTCACTTTCCATACGCAGTCGCCTTCATCGGCTGGGCATCCGTGAGCATGCTGCCCTATCTCGCGGTGATGCGCGCGATCGTCGCGCGCCCGTTCGGTCTCATGCTCGCGATCGCCATTCCTGCTGCCTTCAACAACATCTTGGTGGGGCAGAACGGCTTTCTGACGGCCGCGCTGATCGGAGGCACGCTCTATCTCATGCCTGTGCGGCCCATCCTTGCCGGCATCTGCCTGGGACTGCTGAGCTACAAGCCGCAATACGGATTGTTGTTTCCGCTGGTGTTGGTTGCCGCCGCGCAGTGGACCGCGTTTGTTTCGGCCGCAATCGTCGCCGTGTCGATGGCGCTGGCGTCATGGTTGGCCTTCGGCAGTGAAAGCTGGCAGGCGTTCTTCCATTGGATGCCGATGTTCTCCCAGGCTTTCCTCACGGAGGGGAAGGCGCCGTGGTTCAAGTTGCAGAGCATCTTTGCGCTGGTTAGGTATTTCGGCGGTACCGAACAGCTTGCCTGGCTATTCCAGTGGACCTTGACCGCAATCGTCGCCGCGGTGCTGGTGATGATGTGGCGGAGCAAGGTGCCTTAAGCGCTGAAGGCGGCGGCGCTCGCGGCGGGAACGCTGCTTACGACGCCTTACCTGTTTATGTACGACATGGTGGTGCTGGCCATTGCCGTCGCCTTCCTTGTGCGGCTTGGGCTCGAAGAAGGTTTTGCCCGCTACGAGCTTGCCGTTCTGGCAGGCGTGTTCGTGCTGCTCGCGAGCTTTCTCTTCCTGGGCGAGCCGGTCGGCCTTGCCGCCACCGTGCTCGTCGCGGGCCTTATCCTGCGCCGCGCCGGCCGGTGGTGGCGAGCGCCGGCCGCGTCTTCCGGCCTTGCCGTGGCGCACGTCTGAAGCGACCGCTGCGACGCCCCACTTGTTATTGGCTCTGAATAGGTGTTCAGTTCTTCGGGGCTGATTTGTCGGCTCGCCCCAAAACAGTGAAGAAGCGTTCGGCGGAAGCGTTCCGGTCCGGCGCAGGGACTGGAAGCGCCATGGTGTACCGGCGGACCCATCAGGTTGTGAAACGGCTTGCTGCCCGGCGGGCTGCCATTATGGCCGCTGCGCGGGAGGCGGCGGCGGAAGGCGGTATGGCAGCAGTGCAAATCGCACCCGTCGCGGTCCGCGCCAATGTTGCTGCCGGAACGGTATATCGTTACTTCCCTTCCAAGGCCGACCTGATTTCCGAACTGATCGCCGAGGTCTCCCGCGACGAGCTTTCCGCTATTCGTCGGGCGGCGGACGCGGCGCCGGGACCGTCCTCGGCGCTTGCCGCGGCGGTGAGCACGGTCGCGGTCCACACGCTTTCCCAGCGCAAACTCGCCTGGGGCATTCTCGCCGAGCCGGTCGATGTCGACGTCAGCGCCTCGCGCCTGGCAAGCCGACGCGAAATCGCCGGCGAGATCGCCTTGCGCATTGATGCCGCGGTGCGCGCTGGCCATCTGCCGGCGCAGGACACCGTGCTGGCTGCAACGGCGCTGCTCGGCGC
Organism: Bradyrhizobium sp.; assembly: GCF_016213215.1. Taxonomy (GTDB): domain Bacteria; phylum Pseudomonadota; class Alphaproteobacteria; order Rhizobiales; family Xanthobacteraceae; genus Bradyrhizobium. The sequence continues at coordinate 7,290 of NZ_JACRAW010000132.1, forward strand.
GCTGCATGAGGCACTGGTGGGCCCGCTAGCGCCCGACAATCTCGAGGACCCCGCCAAACTGCGCGATGCGGTGCAGACCGTCACGTTGCTCGCGCTGCGCGCCGTCGGCGTCATGGACGCTCGTGCCCGCGGGCTGGTCGTGCAGCAGACGCTGCTGCCGGCAAAGACGCTGGTCGGAGCCTAGACCTCGAACCCACCGCTCAGAGCGAGTCGAACCAGCTCTTCCATTGCGGCACGCCCTTGGCGAACGTGCCGCGGTGGGTGGTTTCCCCGGTCGAGATCGCTTCGACGCGCATGTTCCCGCTGCCGATTGCCCGCTGATACGCCATCGCCAACTGGCCAAGGCCGTTGCTGATGGCTTCGTCGACGTCGCCATAATAGTTGCGGACCGGCGTCTTGATGGTCCAGCGATAGGCCTCCGTCTGGGCGACTAGCCGGCCATAGGCCGAGGCCGCAAAGAACTGCGGGTCGAAATATTCAGCTCGCACCAGCTTGTGCAGATCGGTCGGAACCTCGGCCGGATCGTAGGGCTGACGTTCGTAAGCCTTGCGCGAGAGATCGTAATAGGCGTCGGTGATGACGGAACGGGCGAGGCCCGGGACGCCGTAATAGTTCTCGAACGCGAAGGCCGACAGGATGAACAGCGAGGTCACCCAGGTCGCATCGTTCTTGCGCGGGAAGTTCAAGAAGCCGTTGAGGGTGACGAACACGTCGACCGGTGCGCTCGCGGTGCTGGTGGCCTGCACGGCGACGCCCGCGCTTTCCAGCTTCTGCAGGAAAGCCATGGTGACGAACCCGCCCTGAGACCAGCCGGCGAGAAAGAGCTTGGTGCCGGTCAGCTTCATGTGATTGAGCACGGCGCGACTTGCGATCAAAAGGTCGTAGATCGCCTGCTGATGGCTGGCCTTCACCATGTAGCACTCGGGTTCGGTGGACAGGCCCATGCCGAAAAGGCGTCGCATGTTGCACCGGGATGAATGATGTCCGGCATGGCCTCATTCGCCGCATTTGGTGATCCGGACCGCGGCGCGGGTTCAAGCGCCAGTCCGCAGCGTCAGATGTTCGCCTCGCCCTCGGGACCGACCGAGGCGATCCGCACCATGTTGGTGGTGCCGGGAATGCCGAGCGGCACGCCGGCGACGATGATGACGCGCTGGCCGGCGCGGACAAACCCGTCGCGGAAGGCAATCGAGCCGGCGCGGTTCACCATGTCGTCCTGGTCGCGGGCATCTTCCGCCACCACGCAGTGCACGCCCCAGACCACCGACAGCCTGCGTCCGGTCGCGACGTTCGGGGTAATCGCCACGATCGGGGGTTTCGGCCGCTCGCGCGCCACCCGGATTGCCGTCGAGCCCGAACTCGTCCAGCAAATGAGCGCCGGCAGATCGAGCGTCTCGGCGATCTGCCGCGCGGCGTCCGCGATAGCATCTCCCGCGGTCGGCTCCGGATCCGGCCGTTGCGCCGTGACCACCGACCGGTAGGTCGGATCGCGCTCGACCTCCTCGCCGATGCGATTCATGGTCGAGACCGCTTCCACAGGAAACTTGCCGGCCGCCGACTCGGCGGACAGCATGATGGCGTCGGCGCCTTCGTATACCGCAGTCGCGACGTCCGAGACCTCGGCGCGCGTCGGCACCGGCGCCTGAATCATCGATTCGAGCATCTGGGTCGCGATCACGACCGGCTTGCCGGCGCGCCGCGCCATCCGTGTCATCTGCTTCTGAAGGCTCGGCACGCGCTCCAGCGGCAGCTCGACGCCGAGATCGCCCCGCGCCACCATCAGCGCATCGGAGGCCTCGATGATGTCGGCGAGGCGATCGATCGCCTGCGGCTTTTCGATCTTGGCCATGACGGCGGCCCGCCCGCGGATCATCCGCTTGGCCTCGATGACGTCCTCGGCGCGCTGTACGAAGGAAAGCGCGATCCAGTCGATGCCGGTGGCCAGCGCCGCGTCGAGATCGAGGCGGTCCTTTGGCGTCATGGCCGACACCGGCAGATCCGTATCGGGCAGGCTGACGCCCTTGCGGTCGGAAATTCTCCCGGCGATTACCACGCGCGTGATTGCGCGGTCATGGGAGGTGTCCTCGGCGATCAGCTTCACCTTGCCGTCGTCCAGCAGGAGCGCGTGGCCCGGCTTGAGCGCCGCGAGAATTTCCGGATGGGGAAGCTGGACGCGGGTACTGTCACCGGGCGTCTTGTCCGAATCGAGGATGAACTTCTGGCCGTTTTTCAGCTGGACCGCGCCGTCGGCGAACGAGCCGACGCGAAGCTTGGGGCCCTGCAGGTCGACCAGGATCCCGATCGGCCGGCCATAGCTGCTTTCGACGTTACGGATGGTTGCGACCAGCTCCCGCATTTTGTCGTGCGGGGTGTGGCTCATGTTGATGCGGAAGACATCGGCGCCTGCCTCGAACAGTCGGCGGATCATCGCGCTGTCTGAAGACGCGGGTCCCAGCGTTGCAATAATCTTGATGCGGCGCAGCCGCCTCATGGCTTGCTTCCGGGCGCTGGGGCTGGCGGCAGGCCAGCCGCGCCCGGAGGCGTGCCTCCCTGCGAATTTGGCAGCCCCGGAACACCTCCGCCGGGTCCCACCGTGCCCGGGATGCCCGGAACGCGCTGCGGTGCCGGCTGTTCGTTGGCGTCTGTCAGCTGCACGGTCCAGGCCCGCTGCTCGCCGGTATCGACCTCGAAAAAGCCGGTGCGGTCGAAGCCACGCGCCAAGCAGTTTTCAGTGCCCCGGATCGTGAATTCCTTGTCGCGCGAGCACATGAAGGCCTGTCCCGACCACTCGCCGCCGCGGTCATAATCGATCGCGTAGATGTAGTAGTAGCGGGAGATCAGCGTGCCGCGCAGCAGGGTCTCGCAAGTCCGCGAGGAGATGTTCCACCAGCCTTCGGTCGTCCAGCCCTCGGCATCCTTGTAGCCGAGCGCAATCCCGACGCGGCTTGAAGTGTTGTTGCAGAGACGGAAATCGGCGGCGGCCGGGGCATTCGACAGGCCCAGGACGACGAGCGCCAGGACCGGCACGAGGCCGGCGAGGATGGCTGAGCGGCGAGCTGGACGATCGAAAGATTCGGCGAACATTGCGCGAAGCTATATCAAATCATTGATGATTTCGTGCACGGGCGCACGGGGTGTCAAGAACCCTGTTTGGGGTGTGATATGGCAAAATCTGTGTCAACGACCACCTAAAAGCCCTAACCTGCCGGTAACCAGTGAGACCGAGAGGCCATGACCATCGACGACAAAACCAGAACGGAACTCGAGGCTGCCGTCTTCCGGCGCCTTGTCGAACACCTGCGGGCGCGCACGGACGTGCAGAACATCGAACTGATGAATCTGGCGGGCTTCTGCCGCAACTGCCTTTCCAACTGGTTGAAGGAGGCCGCCGATGCCACGGGCGCCCCCATGACCAAGGACGAGAGCCGGGAAGCGGTCTACGGCATGTCCTATGAGGACTGGAAGGAGAAATACCAGAAGCCCGCGACGGCCGAGCAACTGGAGACGATGAAGAAGGTCCATCCCGGGCATTGAGCTCCCGGCAGCCCTCCTTCGCGGCTTGGCCGGCCCCGCGTAAACTACGCTTTCCGTATCTCCTGTGGGCGGCGCTGTGGACGAGCGCGATGTCGCCTTGACGTAAGCCCTCGCAAAATCGAGGTTCGGGTGACGAGGCGCGGCGTGAGGACGCCGGCGTCAACTCAATCGTCAGTTCCATTCAGGAGTACAAGATGGCTACCCCAGCCGCCGTCAAGGAAGACGCGCCCGCGACGAAATTCGCCAAAGATCAGTTGAAATCCATCATCGAGCGCATCGAGCGGCTGGAAGAAGAGAAGAAGGCGATCTCGGACGACATCCGCGACGTCTACGCCGAGAGCAAGGGCAATGGCTTCGACGTCAAGGCGCTGCGTACCATCGTGCGCCTGCGCAAGCAGGATCCGAACGAACGCCAGGAACACGAAACGATCCTGGAAACCTACATGCACGCGCTCGGCATGATGTGAGGCGACCGGTCCCGCGCAAGCTTGGGCAAATTCCCCCGATCTGCTACAGTGCTCGGTGAAGGAACCGAGCAATGGACGTGCCTGGACCAGAGCGCAGGCTCGCCGCGGTCCTCGCCGCCGACATGGTCGGCTATAGTCGACTCATGGAGGTTGATGAGGCCGGTACCCTCGCGCGCCTCAAGACCCATCGGATAGAACTCATTGATCCGGTCATTGCCAAGAATCGCGGCCGCATCATCAAGACCACCGGCGATGGCATGCTTGTGGAATTCCACAGCGTTGTCGACGCGGTGCTGTGCGCCGCCGAGGTTCAACGCCGGATGCTTCGACGCAACGCCGACGTCTCGCCGGCGAGATGGATGCAGTTCCGCATCGGCGTCAATCTGGGCGACGTGATCGTCGATCAAAACGATATTTTCGGCGACGGCGTCAACGTCGCGGCGCGTCTGCAAATCCTCGCCCAGCCGGGCGGTATCTGCGTTTCGAGCGCGGTGCGTGATCAGGTCGGCGAGCGGCTGGACGGCGTCGACTTCGAGGATCTCGGCGAGCAGGCCGTCAAGAATATCGCTCGTCCGATCAGGGTGTTTCGGGTTCGACTAAATGAAGCCGGATCAAGCGCGCCCGAGAAGGACGGCGTCGCGACGGCGATCTCCAGAAAGCCGTCTGTCGCCGTCCTGCCGTTCGCAAATATGAGCGGCGATCCGGAGCAGGAATTCTTCGCGGATGGCCTGACCGAGGACATCATCACGGAGCTCTCACGCTTTCACGAGTTGCTTGTCATCTCCCGCAACTCGACGTTCGTGTACAAGGGCAAAGCCGTCAAGGTGCAGCAGGTCGCGCGCGAATTTGGCGTCGATTACGTCATCGAGGGAAGCGTGCGCAAGGCGGGGGGGCGCATCCGTGTCACCGTGCAGCTGATTGACGCGGAAACCGACCGGCACATCTGGGCCGAACGCTATGATCGCGAGCTTCAGGATATTTTCGCCATCCAGGACGAGATGACGTGCGCGATCGTTGCGATACTGCCCGGCCGGGTCGAGGCAGCCACGCACGATCGTGCAAAACGCAAGACGACCGGCAATATGGCGGCTTATGAATGCGTGCTGGCCGCAAGGCTGTTGCATCACCGCTCGAACAGGGACGACAATTCAGAGGCGCAGCGCCTGCTCGACCGGGCAATCGCGCTCGACCCGAATTATGCTCACGCGCACGCCTGGAAGGCATGCGTGTTGGGGCAGACCTGGGTTTATGGCTGGTGCGCGGACCGCGACGCCACCTTCAGCCACGTGGCTTCAGAGCTCGAGGTCGCGCTGGCTCTCGACGACAACGACAGTGACGTGCACCGCATCCTCGCCGCGCTGAATCTGATGCGCCGCGACTATGACAGATCCGCCTACCACCAGGAGAGGGCGCTCGCGCTCAACCCCAATTATGATCTCGTGGTGGTGCAACAGGGCGAGCTTCTGACCTGGCTCGGTCGGCCCGAGGAGGGCGTCGACTGGATCAAGAAGGCGATGCGACTCAACCCATACCATCCGGAGCGCTTCTGGAGCCATCTCGGGCGCGCCTACTATTGTGCCGAGAAATACGCCGAAGCTGCTGAGGCATTTACGCGGATTTCGCGGCCTGATTACACGCATCACGCTTTTCTCGCGGCCACATTCGCGCAGATGGGAGATGCGGTCGCGGCCGGCGCTCACGCCGCTGAGGTTCTCAAACGCGAACCGGGTTTTTCGGTCGCGACTTACCTCGCGACCCAGCATTACAAGCGCGACGTGGACCGCCAGCGCCACGAGACCGGCCTGCTGACGGCAGGTTTGCCGGCGTGATCCGGCCTGACCGCTGAGCGACGATCTCGAGCAAAGATGCCGGCGAACGAAATGGCGGGAGAAGAGCGGATTATGCCGCCTCGTTCCATTGCGACGTCACCGCGAGGCGGTGCGCATCACGAAGGAGGTCGTATCGAGCCTGGCCATCGCCGAGCCGGAGAAGCTGTCACAGGACATGCCCATCATCGGATCGTCGGTGAAGGCCATGGCGATCACGGCCTTGGGCTTCACGAAATGAGCGCGCATCGACGTCATGTCGGTATCGCCCATGATCGTTACCGACATCGATTTGCTCACGCTCGGCGCCAGCATCGCGATCCTGAGCCAGGTGCTTTCGCCCTTGGCGGCGGAGATCCGTGCCGAAATCGCGATCATGCCCGAGGGAACCTGCGATCCCTTTGCAACGACGGTGTCGATCTCGGTCGCGGGCGCGGAGTTGCGAGCCGCGGATGCCGGGCGGGCTGAACGCGGGATCGGCGCGGAAGCGGCAACGATATTGGCGCGGTCAACCGGTGAAGCGGCCGCGGGCGCGTAGGCCAGCGCCTGATAGGCCGTCGGGACGCTCGCGGTGGGCTGTGGATCGGCCGCGGCGGCAAGCGCCTGTCGGGCCTTGATCGCAGCGACCTGGGCGGGTGTCGCCTGCTGCGGTGTGGCGGGCGTGTCCCAGAAGCCGCGGGCATTGATGATGTCAGCCGGATTCTGCGGCTTGCCCTCGGTTTTTTCCGCCGCCGGCTTCGGCTTGGCGGGCGCCGCAAGCTGCGCATCGGCCGAGGCAAGTTGCAGGGTGGAGGCAACCTGCGGCTTGGATCGCGGCGTCGGGATGGGATCGGCCGCCTTGGCGGGTGGGGCCGCCGCGACGACGGTTGGCCGGGCGGGTTTGTTAGCGACGGGCGCGCTTGCGCCTTCATCCTCGTCGTCACTGGCGCTGGACTTGCCCCTGAACAGGGCCGTCAGGAAGTTCGCCGGTTTGGCGATGGTGGCGACATCGTCACCGTTGCCGCGCCGCTCGATGTCGGCCCTGGCGAGCTCATATCCTTTCAGGGGCACGCCATTGGTGGGGACATGAACCGTGCGGCCGTCCGGGAAGACCTTGGCCAGCTGGTCAGGGGTCATCCGCGGCCAGTGCCGGATGCTGCCAGTGTCGAGATGGACGAAGGGCGAGCCGGAGGTCGGGTAGAAACCGACCCCGCCGCGCTGCAGGCGCAGGCCGGCGTGGCGGATCTGCTCCAACGATACGCCCGGGATGAAGAAGTCCATGGCGTGGCCCAGCATGTGCTGGCTGTGGCGCGCCACGCCCGAAGAGCGGCGGCGAAGCATCGAGTTCGTGGCGGGAGAGCGATAGGAAGAGATGATGTTGATCGGCTGCTTGCCGTCGACGTCGCGATAGACTTCCCAGAGGATATCGAAGAGATGGCGGTCCATGACCGTCTGATCCTGGGTACGCCAGTCGCGCAGGTAATGATTAAGTTCCTTCAGCGCCGCTTCGTCGTAACGGCCGTTGCGCTTGAAAGTGACGGTGAGGTCTTCGCCGGAATGGGTGTGATGGAAGGAGAGGGTGCGGGTTTCGTTCAGCGCAGCCGCGTCATGAACCGATCCGGCTCCTGCCAACAGCAACAGCGAGGTCAGACCGAGGGTCGATCCGACCTTCGATCCTGCCTTGGGCAGCGACAGCCAAGTGAATTGGCGTGCGAAACCAGCCAGCACGTATGAGCCCACCCAGTCGACCAGCGTTCAAATGGACTCTCCCGCTAACCCCGCAACCGCGCGAAAGAGGATGAACGCTTTCTTAAAGCGAGAAGGTTAATCGAGATTTACCTTCTCGCCCCCAATTGAGAATAAGCCACCTAACCCGTTGAGTGTGGCGAAAAAGTGCCCGCTGCCACTCGCGCGGTGGAGAATGGTTAACGTTAAGCGATCCCGGGGAAACGGGATCGCTGATTTGATTGAAGAATTCTGCCCAGGCGCCGCCGCGATGGATCAGCGCGTGAAGACGCGCTGCGGCCGCCGGCCGACCGGGGCGGGGGGAGGCGTGGGCGGCCCGAACAGCCGCTCGAAGAACGAGGGGCCGGAAGAGAAGCCGCCACCGTTGTTGGCAAAGGTCACGCCGGACGGCAGCGTGGTGGCCGGGCGGGCGTAGCTCGGACCTGCGCGAGCGACGATGTTCTCCAGGTCCTTGCCGCGGCTGTTCTTCATCAGCGCGACCATGATGGCGTCGCGACCGTAGATGTCCCTGCGGAATTGCAGTTTGCCGGCATCGTCCACGAACGCGGTCTGGTAGGTGATGTTCACCGGAATCGGCGTCGGGAATTTGATGTCGATCTCGCTGCGGCCGTACATGCTGCGGATCCGCTCAGGCGTATAACGATCGTTCGGAAGGATGATGTTGAGCAACACCGAGGCGTACTGATCGGGGTTCTGTACCCGCATGCAGCCGTGGCTGAAGGCGCGCTCTTCCTTGGCGAACAGATGCTTGTCCGGCGTGTCGTGCTGATAGACCAGGAACTTGTTCGGGAAGTTGAAGCGGATCCGGCCGAGCGCATTGGCCTCTCCCGGCGGCTGCGATATGTGCACCGAGCCGTCGCGATTCTGTTCAAGGCGCAGGCCCATGCGCTGGAGCACCGTCGGATCCTGCTGCAGTGCCGGCAGGTATTCGTTGTAGACGATCGACGGCGGCACGTTCCAGGTCGGATTGACCGTGATGTACTTCATCGTCTCGCTCAGAAGCGGCGTGGCGTGGCCGCCGGGCTTGCCGGTCACGACCCGCGTCGTCCACACCTGCTGGCCGCGCTGCATCACCTTCAGGGTGAAGTCCGGAATGTTGAGAATGACATAGGCATCGCCCAGCGCGGGCGCGCCGAGTTCGCGCGGCAGCCAGCGCCAGCGCTCCATGTTGACGAGGACGATATCGATCTGCTTGTCGCGCTTCGGGCTGTTCAGCGCCTTGACCGTGCGGTCATCGAGAATCCCGGTCGGCTTGAGCTCGGCGCTCTCCTGGAACTTGCGTACCGCTTCGGCGACCGCCGCGTCATAGCGTGTATCGTCGGCAGTGCCGGAGATGCCGAGCTTGGCGCGAAGCTGCGGCACGCGCGGATCTTCCACCACGACCTCGGCCTGCTTCTTGCCGCGGGCGGGCACGTATTTGAGCGAAGGACCGTCCGCGATTTCGATCACCGGACCATCGCTCTGGCCGCGCAATTGCGCGAGCTTGGCCTTCAGCTCCTTGTAGAGCTTGTGCGGCGGGTTGTAGCTCTCGAGCGCGGCCGAGGCGTTCTTGGCGGTGGCGACGTTGGCCAGCACCTCGTTGGGATCGACCGGATGCTCGGGATACAGGATGTCCCCACTGACCTGCGACCAGTGCATCCGGCCGCTCTGGGCGTGACGGGCATAGTCGAGCACGCTGGCGGTGAGCTTCAGTTCCGCATCGGCAAGCGCGTCCGGCGTGGTTGCGGCGGCAAAATCCGGCACCAGGTAGTCAGCGGGATTGAGGCCTTCGGCGGCCGCGTCCTTCAGGCGTGCGATCACGCCCTTAGCGGCTTCCGTGAGACTTCCGGCCTGCGTCCACACGGGGGCGAATTCGCGCGCGCCATAGAACTTGTCGGCGGCCGCGCGCTCGGCTTTGCGGTCGAAATAGCGCGAGTTCTTTGCGGCGAGGAGGTCCTTGAGGCGGTCGGCGACCGGCTGGTCCGCCGGCGCAACGTTGCTGGCTGCCTTGGCCGGCTCGGGGGCGGGCGCGATCGGGTTAGCCGAAGCCGGTGCGGGGGTGGCCGGTGCGGTTGCGACGGAGGGCTTGCTGTCCGGATTGTCCGCAGTCTTCGGCGTGTCGGTTTTCGGCTCGGGCGCCGAAACCGCGGTATCCGTCTTGAAGTCGTTGATGGTCGGGGGCGGGACGTTGGCCGGCTCAGGGCGCGGGATCGCAGCTTCGATCGCCAGCTCCGCGGCGCTGCTGCGCACCTGGCCCTGGGCAAGGGCCGAAGTTGCCGAAACCGTGAGGAAGGTCGCGGCGACCGTCATCAGCACGCGGTCAAACCCCGCACGGTTCTTCAAACAGTCACGCATTGTGTCGCACCCCTTGGGTGAGCTGTCCGACCGGGAACAGCTTCGTTTCGTCCTTCAGCTTCGGCTTTAACGCGCCAGCCCGTCGAAGTTGCAACGCCTGCACACAACGATTCTCACACGCAGACGATATATACAGCCCGTTTTTGCAGCCAGCGCTACCCGGGGCAACTCACGACAAACTGACTTCAACGAAGCCTCTTTGCAACCGATCGGGCGTTCTTGCCACGAGCTTTCCCCTTTGTCTGTCACCTCCAGGCAACGGTTCAAGCCTTCTGAAGGCCGGACAGCCGAGCGGCCATCTGGCTACCTCAATGCGTCTCCTCGCCGCGCCCAGCTGCACCATGGACGCCCGCTTCGTCGAGCTTGCGGTAAAGGGTGGAGCGGCCGATTTTGAGGCGGCGCGCGACCTCCGACATCTGGCCGCGGTAATGCGAGATCGCGAAGCGGATGATTTCGTTTTCCATTTCTTCAAGGGGGCGAACCTCGCCGGCATTGGTCAGCATCGCCAGCATTCCGGCGGCAGGCAGCGGTGCGATTGGTATTTCACTACCCGAAACCATCGTTGGCGGCGCGGAATGCAGCATCGACTCGACAAGGAGTGGCTCGGGGGTGATCTCAGGAACGTGATGTGCCTGGGCCGCGAGCTGCGGAAAATCATCAAGACCGAGCTGGTCGGCCTCGCTCAGGACGACGGCGCGGTAGACCGCATTTTCGAGTTGGCGAATGTTGCCGGGCCAATCCAGTTGCGAGAGATAGGCAACGGCATCGCCGCTGATTCCCGCAATGGGGCGGTTTTCCTCGGCTGCAAAGCGGGCGAGGAAATGTCTGAGTAGATGCGGAATGTCCTCGCGCCGTGCCCGCAAGGGCGGAATCGTCAGCGGCAGCACGTGCAGCCGATAGAAGAGGTCTTCGCGGAAGTGTCCCTGCTTCACCCGCTCCAGCAACCTGCGGTTGGTCGCCGAGATGATGCGGACGTCGACTTTCACCGGCTTGCGCCCGCCGACCGCCTCCACCGCCCCTTCCTGCAGCGCGCGCAGCAGCTTGACCTGTGCGGTCAGCGGCAATTCGCTGACCTCGTCAAGGAACAGCGTGCCGCCATGCGCTTCGACGAATTTGCCTGCGTGGCGTTCGGTAGCGCCGGTGAACGCCCCCTTTTCATGGCCGAACAGGATGGATTCCACGAGATTGTCGGGGATCGCGCCGCAATTGACGGCCACGAACGGTTTTGACTTGCGCTCGGAGCTGCCGTGAATGGCGCGCGCGAACAATTCCTTGCCGACGCCGGATTCGCCCTCGATCAGCACGGGAATGGACGAGGCCGCCGCCTTTTGCGCGGTCCGCATCACGTTCGCCATGGCCTCGCTGCGAGTGATGATGTCGGCGAAAGTCAGCCGGCCCTCGCGGCTGTGGCGAATGCGCTGCAACTCGTCCTTCAGCGCGCTCGTGTTGAGGGCGTTGCGCAAGGATACCTGCAGCCGCTCCAGGCCGACCGGCTTGACCACGAAGTCCATGGCACCGGCACGCATCGCGGAGACCACGTTGTCGATGCCGCCATGGGCGGTCTGCACAATTACCGGGATGTTGATGCCGGCTTCGCGCATTTTCGCCAGCACGCCCATGCCGTCGAGGCCCGGCATCACGAGGTCCAGCACCACGGCGTCGACAGTCTGTGCGTCGGGGCCGGTGAGGGCGGCGATGACCGCATCGCCGGAATCGACCACGATGGCTTCATAGCCGCATTTTTGCACCATGTTTTCGACCAGGCGGCGCTGTACGGCGTCGTCGTCGGCAATCAAAATACTGGCAGCCATGGTGTTCCCCGCACGCTACAACTATCTGTCTCGAATCGGGGCACTCTCGCCGATGCCGATTAACGCCCTCTTAAATGTTGCAATCCCGGTCCATTGCTCTGACTGAACACAGGTTTCCAACACGATGAAATCGCGCTCCACGTCCGCTCTCCGCAAGCCGAACACGAAAAAAGCAGCGGCCAAAGCCAAGGCCTTCGCCAAGCCGGCGGCCAGGATCGTCAACAAGACTGGCAAATTGCCGGAATGGAACCTGAGCGATCTCTATGCCGGGATCGACGCGCCCGAAGTGACGCGCGATTTGCAGAAACTGGATTCCGAATGCGTCGCGTTTGAGGCCGACTACAAGGGCAAGCTGGCGACAGGAGCGGCAGCCGAAGGCGGCGGAAAATGGCTCGCCGAGGCGGTGCGCCGTTACGAGGCGATCGACGACCTTGTCGGCAAGCTCGGTTCCTATGCGGGTCTCGTCCATGCCGGCGACAACATCGATCCCGCGATCTCGAAATTCTATGGCGACGTTTCTGAACGGCTGACAATCGCGTCCACGCATCTTCTGTTCTTTGCGCTCGAGCTCAACCGCATCGATGATGAGGTGATCGAGCGCGCCATGCAGACTCCCGAACTTGGGCACTTCCGTCCCTGGATCGAGGACCTGCGCAAGGAGAAGCCGTACCAGCTCGAGGATCGCCTCGAGCAGCTGTTCCACGAAAAAGCCCAGACCGGCTACTCCGCCTTCAATCGGCTGTTCGACCAGACCATCTCGGGCCTGCGCTTCAAGGTCGCGGGCAAGGAACTCGCGATCGAGCCGACGCTCAACCTGTTGCAGGATCGTGACGGGGCAAAGCGCAGGGCGGCGGCCGAAGCGCTGGCGAAGACCTTCAAGGCCAACGAGCGGACGTTTGCCCTGATCACCAACACGCTTGCCAAGGACAAGGAAATTTCCGACCGCTGGCGCGGCTTCAAGGATGTTGCGGATTCACGGCACCTCAACAACCGCGTCGAGCGCGAGGTGGTTGACGCGCTGGTTGCGTCCGTGCGCGCCGCCCATCCGAAACTGTCGCACCGGTACTACGCGCTGAAGGCGCGCTGGTTTGGCAAGAAGAAGCTCGCGCATTGGGACCGCAATGCGCCGCTGCCCTTTGCACCGAAGGGCACCATTGCCTGGCCTGAGGCGAAGGACATGGTGCTGACGGCCTATCACGGCTTCTCGCCCAGGATGGCGGATATCGCCGAGCGCTTCTTCACAGATCGCTGGATCGATGCGCCGGTCCGTCCCGGAAAAGCCCCCGGCGCCTTCTCGCATCCGACCACGCCTTCCGCGCACCCCTATGTGCTGATGAACTACCAGGGCAAGCCGCGCGACGTGATGACTCTGGCCCATGAACTCGGGCATGGCGTGCACCAGGTGCTCGCCGCCGGGAACGGCCCCTTGATGGCCCCGACGCCGCTGACGCTTGCCGAGACCGCGAGCGTGTTCGGCGAGATGCTGACCTTCAAGCGGCTGTTGTCGCAGACCGGGAACGTCAGGCAGCGCCAGGCCCTGCTCGCCGGCAAGGTCGAGGACATGATCAATACCGTGGTGCGGCAGATCGCGTTCTATTCGTTCGAACGTGCCTTGCACACCGAGCGCAAGAACGGCGAACTCACCGCCGAGCGCATCGGCCAGATCTGGCTTTCGGTACAGGGCGAGAGCCTGGGGCCGGCGATCGAGATCAAGCCGGGCTATGAGAACTTCTGGATGTACATCCCGCATTTCATCCATTCGCCGTTCTACGTCTACGCCTATGCGTTCGGCGATTGTCTCGTGAACTCGCTCTATGCCGTTTACGAGAAGGCTGCCGAAGGCTTTGCCGAGCGCTATCTCGAAATGCTCGCTGCCGGCGGCAGCCGGCACTATTCCGAACTGCTGCGGCCGTTCGGGCTCGATGCCAGGGACCCGAAGTTCTGGGACGGCGGGCTGTCGGTAATATCGGGCATGATCGACGAACTCGAGGCGATGGTCTGAGGGAACACCGCTGCGCCGCGGCGCAGAACATCTGTTGAACGCAGCCTGTACTGCGGTTGGACATGTGCATAACGGCATGGCCCGCGGGGGCGATCGCCCATTCGCCCCGTGGACAAGAGGCGATTGAATTTCGAAATGACCTGATTTGCCGGGCAAAGTGGCAGCGTCGCCGTTGCCCTGTTCCCGGGATTGGGGTAATTCGACCGAAAGATCGATAACAACGGCACTGGGGATCCTGATGGCAGAGCATAGCGCAGTGACCTACTCGACCGCCGAGGGCAACGATTACGCCGCCCACGAGCAGACCTATGAAGGGTTCATCCGGCTGGTGAAGTTCGGCACGGCCGCGGTCGCGCTCATTCTCATTCTGATGGCGATCTTCCTCACCTGACCGTGCAGGCCGTTCCCCTGGAACGGCCTGTGCAACAACAAGAACTTCTGAAATGCTCCACGCTTGAGTTGCGCGCGCCCTTTGCGCCGCCGGAGGCCTCATGAAGATTGCCGTCGCCAAGGAAATCGATCCGTCCGAGCCGCGGGTCGCCGCTTCGCCGGACACGATCAAGAAGTTCAAGGCTCTGGGTCTGGAGGTCGCGGTCGAATCCGGTGCGGGCATCAAGTCGGGCCTGCCCGATTCGGAGTTTTCCGCCGCCGGCGCAACCGTCTCGCCGGACGCGGTGAAGGACGCCGACATCGTCATCAAGGTGAAGCGGCCCGAGGCCTCTGAACTTGCGAATTATAAGCGCGGTACGCTGGTCATCGCCATCATGGATCCGTACGGCAACGAGGCCGCCCTGAAGACGATGGCGGATGCCGGCATTGCGGCCTTCGCGATGGAATTGATGCCGCGCATCACCCGCGCGCAGGTGATGGACGTGCTGTCGTCGCAAGCCAACCTGGCGGGCTACCGCGCGGTAATCGAAGGGGCGGAGGCATTTGGCCGCGCCTTTCCGATGATGATGACTGCGGCCGGCACCATCCCCGCCGCCAAGGTCTTCGTGATGGGCGTCGGCGTCGCCGGCCTGCAGGCGATCGCGACCGCGCGCCGCCTGGGCGCCATTGTTACGGCGACCGACGTGCGGCCCGCGACCAAGGAGCAGGTCGAAAGTCTCGGCGCCAAGTTCCTTGCGGTCGAGGACGAGGAGTTCAAGAACGCCCAGACCGCCGGCGGTTACGCCAAGGAAATGTCGAAGGAATACCAGGCGAAGCAGGCCGCGCTCACCGCCGAGCACATCAAGAAGCAGGACGTCGTGATCACGACCGCCTTGATCCCCGGCCGGCCGGCGCCGCGCCTTGTCAGCGCCGAGATGGTCAAGTCGATGCGGCCGGGATCGGTGCTGGTCGATCTTGCAGTCGAGCGCGGCGGCACCGTCGAGGGCGCGAAGGCGGGAGGGATCGTCGAGGTCGATGGTGTCAAGATCGTCGGCTACACCAACGTGGCCGGCCGCGTGGCGGCCTCGGCCTCGGGCCTCTACGCGCGCAACCTGCACGCGTTCATCGAGACCATGATCGACAAGGCGAACAAGAAGATCGCGGTGAACTGGGACGACGAATTGGTGAAAGCCACGGCGCTGACCAAAGATGGCGCGGTCGTCCATCCGAATTTCCAGCCGAAGGCATAAGGAGAGAAGCCATGGAGCATGTCGCACAGGTCGTCGACCCCTTCGTCTTCCGGCTGTCGATTTTCGTGCTCGCGGTGTTTGTCGGCTATTTCGTCGTCTGGTCGGTGACGCCGGCGCTGCATACGCCGCTGATGTCGGTGACCAACGCGATCTCCTCGGTGATCGTGGTCGGCGCGCTGCTCGCCGGCGGCGTCGGCATGGTCTCGGGCGGCAGCGCCCTGGCGCGGGGCTTCGGGTTCGTGGCGCTGGTCTTTGCCTGCATCAATATTTTCGGCGGCTTCCTGGTCACCCAGCGCATGCTGGCGATGTACAAGAAGAAGTCCAAGTGAGCGGGCCCCTCGGGGTGAAGAGGCTAATGGGGACCTGAGATGAACGCCAATCTGTCTGCATTGCTCTATCTCGTGGCGGGTGTGCTGTTCATCCTGTCGCTGCGCGGCCTGTCGAGTCCGGCCACGTCGCGCAGGGGCAATCTGCTCGGCATGATCGGCATGGCGATCGCGGTGGCCACGACACTTGCGAACCATCCGCCGGCCGACGGCCTTGCCTGGCTCCTGGTCGTGCTCGGCATCGCGATCGGCGCGACTATCGGCGCGGTGATTGCGCGTCGCGTGCCGATGACTTCGATGCCGGAACTTGTCGCCGCATTCCACTCGCTGGTCGGCATGGCCGCGGTTCTGGTCGCGGCCGGCGCCTTCTATGCGCCGGAAGCGTTCGAGATCGGCACGCCCGGCAACATCCACATGCAGAGCCTGGTCGAAATGTCGCTCGGCGTCGCTATCGGCGCGCTGACCTTCACCGGCTCGGTGATCGCGTTTCTCAAGCTATCGGCGCGGATGAGCGGTGCGCCGATCATCCTGCCCGCGCGTCATCTCATCAATATTGCGCTCGGCATTGCGCTCGTAGCCTGCATCATCGGCCTGGTCCTCACCGGAAGCGCGGTCTACTTCTGGCTGATCACCATCCTCGCGCTGACGCTGGGCGTGCTCATGATCATCCCGATCGGCGGCGCCGACATGCCGGTCGTGATCTCGATGCTGAACTCCTACTCCGGCTGGGCCGCGGCGGGCATCGGCTTCACGCTCGGCAATTCGGCGCTGATCATCACCGGCGCGCTGGTCGGCTCCTCCGGCGCGATCCTGTCCTACATCATGTGCCACGCGATGAACCGGTCCTTCATCTCCGTCATCCTCGGCGGCTTCGGCGGCGAGACCGCTGCGACCGGCGGCGGAGGCGGCGAGCAGAAGCCGGCCAAGCTCGGTTCGGCCGATGACGCCGCCTTCATCATGAAGAACGCCTCCAAGGTCATCATCGTGCCCGGCTACGGCATGGCGGTGGCGCAGGCCCAGCACGCGCTGCGCGAAATGGCCGACACCCTGAAGAAGGAAGGCGTCGAGGTGAAATACGCGATCCACCCGGTCGCCGGCCGCATGCCCGGTCACATGAACGTGCTGCTCGCGGAGGCCAATGTTCCCTATGACGAAGTGTTCGAACTCGAGGACATCAACTCCGAATTCGCCCAGGCCGATGTCGCCTTCGTGATCGGCGCCAACGACGTTACGAATCCTGCGGCCGAAGAGGATCCGAAATCTCCGATCTATGGCATGCCGGTACTGCAGGTCTGGAAGGCCGCGACCGTCATGTTCATCAAGCGCTCGCTGGCTTCAGGCTACGCCGGCATCGACAATCCGTTGTTCTATCGCGACAACACCATGATGCTGCTCGGCGATGCCAAGAAAGTGACCGAGAGCGTCGTCAAGGCGATGTGAGGCTGTGCGAGGCAGCGAAGGGAATTCATGTCCCTGCTGAAGTGGCTCCTGATCGTCGTTTCGCTGGTCTATCTCGGCGGCCTCGCGGTGCTGTATTTCAATCAACGCGCGATGCTGTTTCCCATTCCGCCGGTCGGGCGTACGTCGCCGGACATCGCGGGGCTTCCCCAGGCTGAGGAACATGTCCTGACAACGTCGGACGGCGAGAGGGTCATTATTTGGCACGTGAAGGCAAAGCCCGGTCGTCCTGTGATCCTCTATTTTCCCGGCAACGGCGATTTTCTGGCGGGCCGCATCAGCCGCTTCAGGGCCATGACGGCCGACGGCACCGGGTTGGTCGCGCTGTCCTATCGCGGGTATGCCGGCTCGACCGGTCAACCGAGCGAGCACGGGCTGCTGCAAGATGCCGCGGCCGCCTATGGCTTCACCTTGGCGCGTTATCCTGCCGAACGAATTATAGCGTGGGGCTTTTCACTCGGCAGCGGCGTGGCGGTTGCGGTCTCCGCCGAGCATCCTGTGAGCAAGCTGATCCTGGAAGCCCCGTACACCTCGACGGCCGATGTTGCTGCTGCCCTGCTCAAGGTCGTGCCGGTAGGCCTCTTAATGCGTGATCAGTTCCATTCCGATCAGCGCATCACGCGCGTCATGGTGCCGCTGCTCGTGATGCATGGTGGAAGCGATCTTGCGATTCCGATTTCCTTCGGGGAGCAATTGTTTGCGCTCGCCCGCGAACCCAAGCAATTCGTGCGGTTTCCGGCAGGAGGACATGACGATCTCGACCAGTTTGGCGCGATCGAGACGGCGAGGCGGTTCATTGGCGGCTGAGCGGCGACTGCCGCTGCGCAGCGGCATGCTTGCCGCGGCTGCGCTTGCGCTCGCTCCGCAGCCGGCGCTGGCTGCCGCCGGGCTCGACGGCGCCGCGATGGGCTGGCCATATGCGTTTCCCTTTGCGGGTCTGCTGTTGTCGATCGCGCTGGGCCCGCTGCTGCTTCCCAAGATCTGGCATCACCACTACGGCAAGATCGCAGCCGGCTGGGCGGCGCTGGCGCTCGCCTCGATTGCCTGGCTTGCCGGTGGCATGACCATGCTGGCCGCCTTCGTTCATTCCATGCTTGCCGAATATTTCAGCTTCATCGTGCTCCTGTTCTCGCTTTACGTGGTGGCCGGCGGCATTCTGGTCAGCGGCGACATGAAGGGCACGCCATGGACCAACACCGGGATTCTTGCGCTCGGCACGCTGATGGCCAGCATCGTAGGTACGACGGGTGCTGCAATGATCCTGGTGCGCCCGCTCATACGTGCCAACCTGACGCGCCAACATAACACCCATGTCTTGATCTTCTTCATCATCCTCGTTGCCAATGTCGGCGGCGCGCTCAGCCCCCTCGGCGATCCGCCCCTTTTCGTCGGCTTTCTGCACGGGGTCGACTTCTTCTGGACGACGCGCCACATCTGGCTGCAGACGGTGATCGTGTCGGGATTCCTGCTCGTCGCCTTCGTGGTCGTTGACGTCTTCCGCTACCGTGCCGAGCCGCCGATTGGCTTGGCGGGCCGCACCGCAGAGCCGATTCGAATCCGCGGTCTCATCAACCTGCCCCTGATCGCAGCTATTATTGTGAGCCTGTTGGTGTCGGCGGTGTGGAAACCCGATATCGCTGTCGACATTCTCGGCACAAGACTGGAGCTGCAAAGCGTTATCCGGAATGCGGTGCTGCTGGGCATTGCGGGACTTTCGATCTGGCTCACGCCCGACGAGCACCGCGAGGCCAACGGCTTCACCTGGGAGCCGATCCGCGAGGTGGCAAAGCTCTTTGCCGCGATCTTCACCGCCATCATTCCGGTGCTGGCGATGCTGGATGCCGGCCGTCATGGCGCCTTTGCCTGGCTGTTGTCGGCCGTGACGGCACCGGATGGCGCGCCAAGGGAGGTTGCCTATTTCTGGCTTACCGGGCTGATGTCCGCCTTCCTGGACAATGCTCCGACCTATCTGTTGTTCTTCGAGCTCGCGGGCGGCAATCCGCAGGTCTTGATGGGCGAGCTCTCCGGCACGCTGGCGGCGATCTCCATGGGCGCGGTCTATATGGGCGCGTTGACCTATATCGGGAACGCGCCCAATTTCATGGTGGCGAGCATCGCCGCGGAGCACGGCATCCGGATGCCCAGCTTCTTCGGATACCTTCTGCGGGCGGGCGCCGTCCTAGTGCCGCTTTTCCTGCTGCTGACCCTCCTGCCGGTCGCGCCGGTTCTCAGACTGAACTGAGTACGCTATCAAGCGGGCGCCCCGCGGGGGAACGAGGAGAACACCGGTCATGCTTGGCGCCAAGTCCGAGATTCAGGTCGACACCGCCGAAGTTCGGGTCACCGAGTGGCGGCTGGCGCCGGGCAGCGCCACCGGGCATCACGTTCACGGGATGGACTATGTGATCGTCCCGGTCACCTCAGGTGAGATGACGATCGTGGCGCCGGGCGGGGAGCGCTCCAAGGCGCAGCTTGCGGCCGGCAAATCCTACTTCCGCAAGGCCGGCGTCGAGCACGACGTGCTCAACGAAACCGCCTGCGAGATCATATTCCTGGAGATCGAGCTGAAACCGTAAACCGGTCTTTACGAATTGCCACCGATCCGTCGCAGTTGATCCCTCACTCTGCCTCAAAGTTCCCGCATCAAAATGATGGGGAGTGGCTCGGCATGCTGAAATACCTCACTAAAATCGCGATGGATATGTTCCCCTCGGTGCTCGCGACCATCATCGGGGCCTACATCGTCAATCACTACATCAACGCCAAGCCCGCCGAGGCTCCCGTCGCGGCCGCCGTGGCGCCGTCGAATCCGAAAAAGGCCGATGCCGGCAAGAGCAACGGCAAGCCTGCCGAGACGTCGGCTGATGTCGCCAGCCTTCCCGCGCCGGGCGTGACCGCCCGCGGAATCTCCGAGAGGGCGGTGATGGATAGACCGGCCGCGGACAGAGCCGAAACCAGGCCCATTGAGGCCAAGCCCGCCGACACTAAACCGACCGAGGCGGTGAACACCCCTTCCGAGCAGCCGCGCCGCCACGTGCCGACCCTGCGCGAGAAGGTCATCGCCAAGATGTCGCCAGTTCCGGCTCCGGTGCCGGCGCCCGTCGTTACCGCCCCGTCGGCCGCCGCTCCTTCGATCGAGGGCGCGGCGCCGGCCGCTTCCGAAGACCGTAAGGACGCGACTGACCTTGCGCGCGCGGCGATCGAACGGTTGCGCAACACATCGGAAGGTGCTCCGCGGGCCCAAGAGTCGCGAGCGCAGGAGCCGCGGACCCAGGAAACGGCACGAACTCCCGAACCGCCCCGGGTGGTCGATCCTGCGCGGGGAGTGCAGCCAGCCCTCCGGCCTCTTCCTCCGCCGGTTACCGTGTCTTCGACGCCGGGATCGGAGACCTACGGTGCTGCGATCGCCAACCCGCCTTATACGTCGGCAATCCGCACCGACGATCCGAACCGGCCGATTCCTCCGGCCGACATTCCAGCCCCGCAGTCGGCGCCGCCGCTTGACCTGCGTGCGGACGCGACCACCCCGGCGCGCGAACGTCCGACGGTCGCCGACGACATGCTGTCGGCGGCAAAATCGATGTTCAACGCCGTTCTGCCGAAGAGCGCCGTCGAGTGACTGGCGCCAACTGCGCTTTCTTTTCTGATCAGCCGCCGACGCGAGCGAGGCCGCTGCGCGCGGCGTCGTCTCTCGGACGCAAGGTCACCGCGCGGCCATAGGATGCTGCCGCCTTGGTCCGGTCGCCCATGCGCTCATAGGCGAGTCCGCGCGTCGTCCAGATCTGCGCGTTGTTCGGTTCGAATTCGGACGCTTCGTCGAGATCTGCTGCGGCTTCCTTGACCTTGCCCACGGCGAGATAGCTGACGGCGCGGCCGAGCAGCGGTTCCGGCTTTTGCGGGTTCAGTCCGTTGGCTGCAGCAAAATCGGCGATCGCGAATTCGTGCTGATTGGCGGCCTGGTAGATCAGCGCGCGACCATACAGAGCTTGCGCGTTGTAGGGATCAAGCGTGACCGCGCGGTTGAATTCTTCCAGCGCTTCTTCGCTCTTGCCCGATCTTGCCAGCGCCTGGCCGCGTGCGGCATGCCCCTGAGCCTCCCTGACATTGCTTGCGCTCACAGCGGTGTCGGCTTGCGCGGGCGGAGCTTCGGAGAGTTGTTGCGGCTTTTCCTTTTCCGGTCCGATCGATCCCAGGTCGAACGAGCACCCGCCGAGCACAATCGCGAGCAGCATGATGGTGGCGCACGACGGCGGGCGCGGGCGCGAGACTTCGGAATAGCGGTCGGGTACCATGATCACCATGCACGGCTCGCTCGCGCGCCTTTCAACACTGATAGCGCGTCACATCGCGAAAAGCACCGCTTGAAAACAACAACGCGGGCACGAGGCCCGCGTCGGATCGACATTCAATCTCAACAGGACGACCGGATCAGCGCATCCCGCGCGGACCGCCACCAGCGCCGCCCCGGCCACCTGCGCCACGATCGGCACCGGCACCCGCGCCAAACACCGGCTTCGGCTTCATCGGCAGCAGGCCTTCGCGCTGCAGCTTCTTGCGTGCGAGCTTGCGCGCACGGCGTACGGCTTCGGCCTTTTCACGGGCCTTCTTCTCGGAGGGCTTTTCGTAGTGCCCGCGGAGCTTCATCTCGCGGAAGATACCCTCGCGCTGCATCTTCTTCTTCAGCGCCTTGAGGGCTTGATCGACATTGTTATCGCGAACGAGAACCTGCACGCGGCATCCTCTTTCAAGTATCGGAATGGAATTCTGGTAAAGCGAAGGGGTGGCGGAAAGGCCGACCCTCAACCTTGAGCGCGCGGATGTATCAGACAAACGCCAATATGTCCACCCGCCGCGGGAGGTTTGATGACGGAAATAGGGTCTTTTTGGGCCGGGATCAGCCGGTCTTCGGGCCGCTGACCTGGGTCACATGGCCCATCTTCCGGCCCGGCCGGGGCGCGCCCTTGCCGTAGATGTGGACGGTGGCACCGGGAACCGTCAGCCACTGCTCGTAGTCGTTGATCTCGTCTCCGATCAGGTTGGTCATGGTGACCGGTCCGTGCCGTACCGGCTTGCCCAACGGCCAGCCGGCAATGGCCCGGATGTGCTGCTCGAACTGGGAGATCGAGGCGCCATCGAGCGTCCAATGCCCGGAATTGTGCACACGCGGGGCAATTTCGTTGACCAGCACGGCCGGCCCGTTGCTGCCATTGGCGAGCACGAACATCTCGACCGCAAGCACGCCGACATAGTCCAGCGCATGCGCGATCTTCTCGGCGATACCGCGCGCCTGTGCCGCTAGCGCGTCAGGAATGGGCGCCGGCGCGCGCGAGACCTTCAGGATGTGATCCCGGTGCTCGTTTTCAGTGACGTCAAAGCACTCCACCGCGCCGTCGGCTGAACGCGCGGCGATCACCGAGATCTCGCGCTCGAACGGCACGAAAGTTTCGAGGATCGCGTGCTTGGTGCCGAGGTCGGCCCAGATCCGCACCAGATCCTCGCCTTGGCGGATGATGGCCTGGCCCTTGCCGTCGTAGCCGAAGCGGCGTGTCTTGAGCACGGCCGGAAGTCCGATCCGCACGATCGCTTCGCGCAGCGATGCGACCGAGGATACGTCGGCGTACGCGGCCGTGGCGACGCCGAGCCCCGTGACGAAGTCCTTCTCCGCGAGCCGGTCCTGGGTGGTCTCCAGGACCTTGTGGTTGGGGAGCACCGGCCGCCGTGCTGCGAGCACCATGGCGGCTGCCGAGGGCACGTTCTCGAATTCGTAGGTGATGACGTCGACGTCGTTGGCGAACAGTTCCAGGGCTTCGACATCGGCATATTCGGCGCAGGTCCCGTTCAGCACGACGTCGAAGGCCGGCGAGTCCGGGTCCGGCGAGAACACTTGGCAGCGCAGGCCGAGCCGCGCCGCCGCCATCGCCAGCATCCGGCCCAACTGGCCGCCGCCGAGAATTCCGATGGTGTCGCCAGGCCTCAGCTTGCGCTGGTTGGAAGCGATCACGCCTTCTCCTCCGGGCGCTCGGCGACGGCATCCGTCTGCTGTTCGCGCCAGGCGGCCAGCCGTTCGGACAGGGCCGGATCGCTCAGCGCGAGCACGCTGGCCGCGAGCAGCGCCGCGTTGATGGCGCCTGCTTTGCCGATGGCCAGAGTGCCGACCGGCACGCCCGCTGGCATCTGAACGATGGAATAGAGCGAGTCGAGCCCGGCAAGCGCCTTCGATTCGACGGGAACACCGAAGACCGGAAGTTCCGTGAGCGCCGCCGTCATCCCGGGAAGGTGCGCCGCCCCCCCGGCGCCGGCGATGATGACCTTGAAGCCGGCTGCCTTGGCGCCTTTGGCGAAGGCGAAGAGTCGCTCCGGGGTGCGATGCGCAGAGACGATGCGTTTTTCGCAAGCGACACCGAGCGCGGCGAGCGTTTCGGCCGCGTGGCGCATGGTTTCCCAGTCCGACTGGCTTCCCATGATAATGGCGACGGGCGCGGTCATGATCTCAATTTTCTCGGGAATCCAAAAACATAGGCCGAATTATAGGTTCAGGCCCGACTTCGGGAAGACGTGGCAAGGAGACGGGAATGGACTATCCTGACTTGGTGAATCCCCGCAAGCCTTCATTGAGCAGGATGCCCATGAAGAAACAAAAGAGGGCGATCGCTGCGAAGGCCGGAAAAGGTGGTAGGAGCACGGTCAAGCGCAAGACGGTCGCGAGCGTCGCAGCTCCGCCTGCGCGGGTTCGGTCCAAGAGGGCTGACCGCGGCCGGGACACCGTTCACGGTCTTAGACGCGAGCTTGCCGCAGCCTTGAGGCGCATCGAGGAACTCGAGGCGATCGCCGACACGGATTTTCTGCTCGGTATTCCGAACCGCCGCGGCTTTGAGCATGCGCTCCATCGCGCGATCGCCTACATCCAGCGCTATAATGCGAGCGGTGCACTGATTGTGCTGGATGTCGATCTGCTCAAGCCAATCAACGACTCCTATGGCCACGCGGCCGGCGATGAGGTGTTGAAGGCCATCGCAGCGACGTTGACCGGGCAGGTGCGTTCTTCCGATGTGGTCGGGCGACTCGGCGGCGACGAGTTCGTGGTGCTGTTGTGGAACCTGAGCGAGACCGACGCCAGGGCGAAGGCGGCGGGGCTTGAGCAGGCCATCGATGGACTGACATTTGAATTTGACGGCCGCAGCGTGACCGCCGGTGCCTCCGCAGGGGTGGCGCTGCTTGGCTCGCATGTGGAAGCTGGCAGGGCGATGGCGGAGGCCGACGCCGCCATGTATGTGCGCAAGGCGCAGCGGCGTCACGAACGGCAGATGATCAAACCCTAGGCGCGCGAACGGTGCGAGCCATGTAACGCGATAATGACGCACCATGGCATCCTCGCACTCGCCTTCGCGCCGCGATGCGGATTTACAGCGCGCTCAGATCGTCCGGCACCTCTCCGAATTTCTTCAGCAGCTTGGCATCACTAAATTCGCCGGTCATCGGATTGCCGTTGCGACTGAAGGCGACGGCGCCGCTATGGCCTGCGGCGCGCGACAACACCTCTGCTCGACGCAACGCGGCGGCGGGAGTTTGGCATTCCTGCGCGTCGCCCGGGACGAGCGAACCGTCATCGTCCCGCAGGAACGCCAGCGCGACGTAATAGGTGACATCAGCCATGGCTTTGGCTCCGGATCCCCAGCGCTAGGCTGCGCCGCGTCTCGTGCACGGCAGGTCGGACACGTTGCCTGCGATCGCCGACTGAAGTTCCTCGAGCTCGGCTTCCAGATATTCATTGGCCATGATCAGCGCCTTGATCGTGCTGCGCAGATTGCCGTCGCACATGGCGATGGCCTGGTCGCAGGCCTGTTCGTAACGACTGTCGTCAAAGGGTGAGGCGGGTGCAGGCATGCGAAACTCCCGGATGGGTGAACCCGGGCAAATGTTCTCTGTTTGTTCTCGTTGAGTCAAGAGGCTTTGAGATTCAGGCGCATGCCGTTCCCAAGCTGACAATCAGGCAATGATGTCGGGCGTGATCTGGTCTTCGATGAAGGCGATGCGGTCGCGCAACAGCAGCTTGCGTTTCTTCATCCGCTGCAGCCGCAGGAGATCTGGTGCGGGCGATTGATGCAACGCATCAATCGCCGCGTCGAGGTCGCGATGTTCCTGCTGCAACCTGGCGAGCTCGGCTTGGAGTTCGCCCACATCTTCCTGGCCCATGATGTACGTTAGCCGAAAAAAACGATGAGGTTGCGAACGTTGTGGACGCCTGTGGAAATTATCGTCCGAGCCGGGCCGATCTGCAAGTGATCCGACCCGTAGTTCTACGAGTGCAGGATATTGCAAGCCGGTGCGGTTGAACCAAGATCGCATTCAGGATCAAGACCATCGTTTGCAATCCCTACCTGGTTCCGAGCTTACGCTGCGTTACGCAAGATTCTCGAATGTGACACTGCGACGACGATTCCCATCGACAGAACGAATCGCTGATGTAGACTTCGACGTCCGGATCGAATCCAAGGTCTAACCTTACCGAGGAGGTTTCGAATGACAATTCAGGCACATCTGGTTGAATTGGAACGGAAGCATCAAACTCTCGAAAACGAACTGCACGAAGCGCTCGTTCACCTTTCAACAGACGACCTGCAAATTGTTGAGTTGAAGCGCCGGAAACTGATGGTCAAGGACCAGATCGAGCGATTGAGACAGAACTCCGACGGAACACTGCACTAGCGAAAATCTTAAAATCCGAACTGTCCCGGTTGCAGGGATGACGCGCGCGCGTTCGTCCCTGGGCCGGCACTGACGTTACGGCTCACGCGACGCGACCGGCTTCACGCGCGGAATGGTCACACGCCTGCAAGCTCGCCGACATGGTCGGCGATCGCCAGCGACGAGGTCAGTCCCGGCGACTCGATCCCGAACAGATTGATGAGGCCGTCGACGCCGTGATCGCGCGGGCCCTGGATCAGGAAGTCCTGCACGGCCACCGCCGGCGGAACGATCTTGGGCCGAATACCGGAATAGCTCGGCATCAATGCCCCATCCGGGAGGCCAGGCCAGTACCTGCGTATCGCGGGATAAAACCGCTCCGCCCTCGCCGGGTTGACGGCGTAATCGATGGTCTCGACCCACTCGACGTCGGGGCCGAACCGCGCCTGTCCCGCCATGTCGAGGGTGAGATGGACTCCGAGCCCGCCGGGCTCGGGCACCGGATAGATCAGGCGCGAGAACGGCGCCTTGGCGCTGCAGCTGAAATAGTTTCCCTTGGCGAGATAAGCGGATGGAATCCTGTCCAGCGGCATGCCGTCGATGTTGCGCGCGACCGTGGTGGCGGAGAGTCCTGCCGCATTGACGAGCAGCCCGCATTCCAAGCTCATCGGGGATTCGCCGCCCGCGTCGACTTCGATCCGTTTATCGGCGGCCCTTGCGCGAAGCAGCGGAGCATGAAAGGCGAAGGCTGCGCCGGCTGTCTCGGCGTCGCCACGCAGCGCCAGCATGTAGGCGTGGCTGTCGAGGATGCCGGTCGAAGGGGAGAGCAGGGCGGCATCACAGGCGAGCGCCGGCTCAAGCGCGCGGGCGGCCTCGCCTGACAGCATTTGCATGTCGAGCACGCCGTTGGCCTCGGCATGGGCTTTGATTGATTGCAGCCGTTCGGTTTCCTTCGGACTGGTCGCCACGATCAGCTTGCCGCAATTCTTGTGGGGGATGCCGTGTTCGCGGCAGTAGCGGTACAGCGCATGCCTGCCGCTGACGCACATGCGCGCCATCCAACTGCCGGCGCGGTAGTAGATTCCCGCGTGGATCACCTCGCTGTTGCGCGAGGAAGTAATGGTGCCGATGCCCTCAGCCTCCTCCAGCACGATCACCTCGCGCCCGGCCTGCGCGAGGCGCCGCGCCACCGCGAGCCCGATCACGCCCGCGCCGATGACGACGCAGTCGACCCTATCCATGACCGGAAGCAAATCCCGTAACAGCTGCCGATGTGGTGAAGAGAACCGCCTGTGGGCGGAATCCTGTTAGCCTTCCATTAATCATGTCAGGGTAATTGCCCTAAATTAAGCCTGTTTTATCAGGGGCCTGAGCACGCGTTTACCCGATCCAAACGCGTGAAGCCAGAAAATCCGCCTTGAACATCCGCGGGTGACTGATGGCTGACAAGAACTGGCAGGCGGGCGGCACGAGTTTAATTGCTGCGCAGGCCGTACTGTGCCTGGCTCTCAGCATTTCGCCCCGACGTGCCTTCGCGCTGACGGAGGAGCTGGCCCCGCCGAGCTACGGCAACCTTGATCCTGCCATGGTCTGGCAAGCCCTGATCGGCGGCGTTGTAATCTGCGCCTTCGTAATGGCGGTCGCGATGTGGATCCAATCGGCCCTGCGGCGGGCGAGGCGTGCCGAGTTGCGGCGCAACGCCTTCATCAGTTCCGCGCTGAACAACCTGAACCAGGGTGTTGTGATAACGGATACGCGCAAGCGCGTCATTTTCTGCAACGACCGCTACCTGGAAATCTACGGTCTGTCCCGTTCGGATATCCCGCTCAACATGGACGGGGTGGAGCTTCTCAAGCTGCGGCGCCAGCGCGGGGTCCTTGGAGTCCGCGTCGAGGACTTCTTTGACAAGGCTGCGAGTCCGACCGGGTTCATCTGCGAACTGCCGAACGGGCGATCCATCCTGGTCAGGCATTTCGTGCTCCCCAAGGGCGGTTCGATCACCACGCATCAGGATTGCAGCGAACTGCGCAATCTTTCGCAGCAACTGGCCTCGACCAAGCAGTTCCTGGAATCCGTGCTCGACAACGTGCCGGTCTGCGTTGCGGCCAAGAGCATTGAGGATGGCCGCTACATCTTCGCCAACCGCGCCTTCGAACGTTTCTCGCACCTCTCGCGCGATCGCATCGTCGGCAGGCGCGCAGACGAGATCTTCCGCCCCGCCACGGCTGCCGCCATAGAGGCGGCCGACCGCGCCGCGCTTAAGTCGGCAAAGGGCATATTCCGCAGCGAGATGACAGTCGAGCGTGGAACAGAACAACGCGTCCTGTCGTCGACCCGCGTCATCGCGCGCGGCGAAAGCGATGAGCCGCAGTTTCTGATCGCGCTGTTCGAGGATGTCACCGATCGGCGATCGCTCTCGGAGGAGCTCGAGAGCACCAAGAAATTCCTCGAACTGGTCGTCGACAACATCCCGGTGTCGGTGATCGTCGAGCGGGCCAGCGACGGGCGTTATCTTCTGGCCAACCGGAGCGCCGAAACCATCCTCAATCGTAAGCGCGAGGACGTCACGGGCCTGACGGCAGCGGATATCTTCAATCCGAAGGAGGCCAAGCTCATCATTGCGCGCGACGAAGCGGCGATCAAGGCGCGCAGCCTGCTGACCGAGGAGCATCCAATCAGCACCAAGGACGGTCTGCGCCTGTTCCTGACGCGCCGGATGACGGTGCTCGATGAAAGCGGCCAGCCGCAATATCTGATCAAGACTCACGAAGACGTCACCGATCGCCGGCAGACCGAGTCGCGAATGGCCCACATGGCTTATCATGACGGCCTCACCGACCTGCCGAACCGCGCCGCGTTCCTGCAGGCGCTGACCCAGATGATCGAGGCCTGTGCGGGATCCGAGGAGGAATTCGCCGTTCTGTCGATGGACCTCGATGGTCTGAAGGAAGTCAACGATGTGTTCGGCCACGCGATCGGCGACAAGCTCTTGATCGAAGTGGCGCACCGGATCCAGAACGCCGCACGCGGCGGTGTCGTGGCTCGGCTGTCCGGCGACGAGTTCGGCATGATCATCGACGGCAAGCAGCCGACAGCCGCAATCGCCCTGGCTGAGCAGCTTTGTGAAGCTCTGACTCGGGAGTTCCAGATCGATGGCAGGTCGGTTCGCGCCGGCGTGACCATCGGCATCTCTGTGTTCCCGCACAACGGCACCAACGCGGCGTCGCTCCTTGCCAATGCCGGCGCGGCGCTGTTTCGGGCCAAGAAGAAGTCCCGCGGCACGATCAGCCTTTACCAGCCGGAGATGGACCAGCAGGTCCGCGACCGGCGCGTGCTGCACCAGGACCTGTCCCGTGCGGTCGCAAACGGCGAGCTCTCGTTGCATTTCCAGCCGCAGGCAAACTCCGGCCGTTCCGTCGACGACAGCGAGATCATCGGCTTCGAGGCATTGGCACGCTGGCGCCATCCGCAGCGCGGCATGGTATCGCCGGCCGAGTTCATTCCTTTGGCCGAGGAAAGCGGCCTAATCGTGCAGATGGGAGAGTGGATCCTGCGCGAGGCCTGCCGCGAAGCGGCGTCATGGCCGAAGCCGCTGCAGGTGGCGGTCAACCTTTCGCCGGCGCAATTCATGCACGGCGACGTGGTCGGGCTGGTGCATTCGATCCTGCTCGAGAGCGGCCTCTCGCCCGGCCGCCTGGAACTTGAAATTACCGAAGGCGTGCTGATCGAGGATTTCGACCGAGGTCTTGCACTGCTGCGGCGGCTGAAGGCACTCGGGGTCCGGATCTCGATGGACGATTTCGGCAGCGGCTACTCCTCGCTCAGCTATCTGCAGGCTTTCCCGTTCGACAAGATCAAAATCGACCGCGGCTTCGTCATGAATCTCGGACGCAACCCGCAGTCTGCCGCGATCATTCGCGCCGTCATCGATCTCGGCCATGGCCTCGACATGTCGATCATCGCCGAAGGCGTCGAGACCGCCGAGCAGCTCGGCTTCCTCGCCGATGAAGGCTGCGACGGCGTGCAGGGCTATCTGATCGGTAGACCGCAGCCGATCGTGGAGTACTGCGAACTGGTCGGCCGTGACGCCGAGAACATGGAGCTCGTCCGCAAGACGGGCTAAAGCATCCGCCCCGAAGGACCGCGTTTTTGCAGACTGGGCGCCGGTCTTCCGCGCAAAGTGCAGGCTGGCAGATCAAACTCCATCAGGAATCTGAAGCGCGATCGCGATTCGATCTGATCTCGTTGCGCTTAGAGGTGGCGCAGTCGCCACGCTCTCCGCTACAAGCACGGCATGGCGGATTACGATTTGGCGGTCATCGGCGGGGGGCTGAACGGGGTCAGCATCGCGCGCGACGCCGCCGGCCGCGGTTTGCGGGTCATCCTCTTCGAGCAGGGCGATCTCGGCGGCGGCGCGTCTTCGGCAAGCTCTCGGCTGATCCACGGCGATCTTGCCATGCTCGAACGTCGAGGCTTCCTTCGTGTGCGCCGGGCGCTGGCCGAGCGCCGCAGCTGGCTCAGGATTGCGCCGCACCTCGTCCGCCCCATGCGCTTTGTGATCCCTGCGCATGCCGATGAGCGCGCGCCATGGCTGGTTCGCGCCGGGCTCCTGCTCTACGACCGCCTTGGTCAGGACGATGGCCTGCCGCAATCAGAGACCATCGATATCACCCACCATCCGGTTGGCTTCGCGCTGAAGCGCCCGTTTGGGACCGCGTTCGAGTATTCGGATTGTCTGGTCGATGATTCGAGGCTGGTCGCGCTGACGGCGATGGATGCGGCCGAACGCGGCGCCGTGATCCGCACGGGCGCCCGGTGCGTCCGCGCCGACCGGGACGACAGCTGGCGCCTTGCGATCATCGATCGCGGTCATCGGAAGGTCATTACCGCGCGGGCACTGGCGAATGCCTGCGGTGCCTGGGTCCCGATCGTGGCCGAGACCGTGTTGCGGATGCCGCCGCCGGCTACCGGCGTGATGCAGATGAGCCAGATCATCGTCCGGCGGCTGTTCGATACGGACACTGTCTATGTCTTCCAGAACAACGACGGCCGGCTGATTTTCGCAAGTCCGTACGAGCGGGATTTCACGCTGATCGGCACAGCGGTCCACCCGTTCAAGGGCGATCCCGCGATCGTGGCGACGTCGGCAGGGGACGTCGCCTATCTCTGCGAAGCCGCAAACCGGTATTTCCGCGAACGTGTCGAGCCCAGCGACGTAGTCAGGACGCTTTCCGGCGCCAACCTGGCCCTGGATCCCAACAGACGCGTTGGGCGGGACGGCGGCATAAGCTTCGATGCAAAGCGGCGCAGGGCGCCGCTGATCACGATACATGGCGGCGATGTCACCACCTCGCGTCTGCGTGCGGAACGCGCGGTGTCGCGACTATTGCCATTCTATCCGATGTCGCGGCGCTGGACGGCGGGGGCGCCGATGCCGGGCGGCGATTTCGACTGGCACCGCTTCGACGCTGAGGTCGAGGCCGCACGGGACCGCTGGGACTTCCTTAGCGAAGCGCAGGCCCAGCGTCTGGTCGCCGCCTACGGTACGCGATTGACGGCAGTGCTTGGCGACGCCAGGAGCCGGGCTGATCTCGGTCCCGCATTCGGCCCCGAACTCACGGGTGCTGAGGTGCGCTACCTCATGCAGAGGGAGTGGGCGCGCTTTGCCGACGATGTCTTGTGGCGCCGTTCCAGGCTCGGCCTGACCATGCCGCCGGCCGATCGCGATGCACTGGTCGCGTTCATGGCAAGTGCCATGTGAATGGCGCTTTCGAACGGTTGAGCGAAGCCTTATCCGCCGCTAGCGTGCACGGGTATGGGGCTGGCAGGGAAAATGGCTGAAGAGTCGTCCAGGATCGATGCGGGGGCGGGACCCGGGCCGCGACAGGCGGCACCCGCCGACGGCGACGTGCCGTTGCTGCGCATCGACAAGGTTGCCAAGAAGTTCGGTACCTTCCGCGCCGTGGACGGGGTCTCGCTCGACATCGCCGCCGGCGAGTTCTTTGCGCTGCTCGGCCCTAGCGGCTGCGGAAAGACCACGTTGCTGCGCATGCTGGCCGGTTTCGAGACGCCGGACGAAGGCCGCATCCTGCTGGGAGGCAGGGACATTGCGCAGGTCCTGCCGCACGAGCGCCCGATCAACATGATGTTCCAGAACTACGCGCTGTTTCCGCATCTGTCGGTGCGGGACAACATCGCCTTCGGTTTGAAGCGGGCCGGAATGGCGCGGGGCGAGATCGCGGCGCGGGTTGCCGAAATGGTTGCGCTGGTGAAGCTCGATGGGCTGGAGAAGCGCAAGCCCGATCAGCTGTCCGGCGGCCAGAAGCAGCGCGTGGCGCTGGCACGTTCCCTGGCCCGCCGTCCGCAAGTGCTGCTGCTCGACGAGCCGCTGGCCGCGCTTGACAAGAAGCTGCGCGAGAGCACGCAGGGAGAACTGATGGAGCTGCAGCGGCGGCTCGGCATGACCTTCATCGTGGTCACCCACGACCAGGAGGAGGCGATGACCATGGCAAGCCGAA
The DNA here is from genome assembly GCF_016213215.1 of Bradyrhizobium sp. Classification (GTDB taxonomy): domain Bacteria; phylum Pseudomonadota; class Alphaproteobacteria; order Rhizobiales; family Xanthobacteraceae; genus Bradyrhizobium. The sequence continues at coordinate 39,595 of NZ_JACRAW010000132.1, forward strand.
TCGGCGTGATGGATTCCGGCCGGCTCGAGCAGGTCGCGACCCCGCACGAGCTCTATGAGGCGCCGAATTCGCGCTGGATCGCGGGGTTCGTCGGTGACGTCAATCTGTTCGATGGCGAGATCACCTCGCGCGACAATCATCGCCTGACCATTGCGACCCGCGATGCCGGGACGCTCGTCGTGGCGGAGCCGCGCAATCCCGTGACGAAGCCCAATGTTTCGGTGGCGATCCGTCCGGAAAAGGTGAAGCTTTCCCTGCGCGGCCCGGCTACCGACGCCATCAACGGGTCTTCGATCAACCGGCTGGATGGCGTCGTCGCGGAGGTCTGCTATCTCGGCGGCAGCACGAACTACAAGCTGAAGCTCGACTCCGGCTCGCATCTGCGCTCCTCGATCGCTAACACCGCGCGGATCGATATCGACGCCTATGGCGTCAACCAGCACGTGGTGGCCTGGTTCGCGCCCGACGACTGCCTGGTGCTCGAGCAATGAGCGCCCGCCGCATCTTCGCCCGCCCGGCGCGCCTTGCCGCCATCGCGCCGTATCTCTGGCTGCTGCTGTTCTTCCTGGTGCCGTTCGGCTTCGTGCTGAAGATCAGTCTGTCGCAGACCGCCATTGCGCAGCCGCCCTATACGCCACTGTTCGACCTCGGCGGCGGCTGGACGGAGATCAGGTCGGCGTTCGCGGCGCTTTCGCTCGACAATTTCAAGCTGCTGGTCTCGGATGATCTCTACGTGCTGTCCTACGTCCGCAGCCTCTACGTTGCCGTTGCCTCGACCTTCATGCTGCTGCTGATCGGCTACCCCATCGCCTACGGCATGGCGCGGTTGCCGAGGCGATGGCAGGCGGTGGCGATGGTGCTGGTGATCGTGCCGTTCTGGACCTCCTTCCTGATCCGCATCTACGCCTGGATCAACATCCTGCAGCATGACGGCCTGCTCAACCAGATCCTGCTTGCGCTGCGCCTGGTCCCTTCGCCCGTCGTGTGGCTTTCCACCGACAGCGCGATGTATCTCGGCATCGTCTATTCCTACCTGCCGTTCATGATCCTGCCGCTCTATGCCACCCTCGCCAGGATGGAGCCGGCAATCGAGGAGGCCGCGGCCGATCTCGGCGCGGCGCCGTGGCAGGTGTTCTGGCTCGTCACCTTCCCCTTGTCGCTGCCGGGCGTCGCCGCCGGTGCGCTGTTGTGCTTCATTCCGATCATTGGCGAGTTCGTCATCCCCGACCTGCTCGCCGGCTCCAACGCGCTGATGATAGGCCAGACGCTGTGGCTGGAGTTCTTCACCAACAAGGACTGGCCGGTGGCATCGGCCACGGCGATCGTGTTGCTGATCGTTCTGCTCGTCCCGCTCCTGCTCTATGAGAGATTACAGCGGCGCCAGCTCGAGGAGGCGCGATAATGGCCCGCCGCCGGGTGTCCTCCTTCAACATCGCTTCGCTGGCGCTCGGGCTCGCGTTCCTGTACCTGCCGATCGTCATCCTGGTGATCTATTCCTTCAACGCCTCGCGTCTGGTGACGGTGTGGGGCGGCTGGTCGCTGCGCTGGTACGCCGAGCTGTTCAACGACGATGCCATGATCGAAGCCGCCTGGATGAGCCTGCGCGTTGCCGGGGCGTCGGCGACCATTGCGACCGTGCTCGGAACCTTGGCGGCGGTGGCGCTGTCCCGCGGCGAGCGCTTCAGGGGCCGTACGCTGTTTTCCGGCATGCTCTATGCGCCGCTGGTGATGCCGGAAGTTATCACGGGGCTGTCGCTTCTGCTGCTGTTCGTGGCTCTGAACGCCGAGCGCGGCTTCTGGACGGTAACGATCGCGCACACCACGCTGACCATGTGCTTCGTCGCGGTCGTGGTGCAAAGCAGGCTTGCCTCGCTTGACCGCAGCCTGGAGGAAGCCGCGATGGATCTCGGCTGCGATCCGGCTCGCGCCTTTCTGGCCGTTACGTTGCCGCTGATCGCGCCGGCGATCGCCGCCGGCTGGATGCTGGCGTTCACGATTTCGCTCGACGATCTCGTGATCGCAAGCTTCACGACCGGCCCGGGTTCAGCCACGCTTCCGATCCGGATCTATTCCGAGGTGCGGCTCGGGGTGAAGCCGGAGATCAACGCCATTTCCACGCTGATCGTCGGTTTCATCGCAGTCATTATCGTCGTGGCCTCGCTCGCCTCAAAGCTGTCCAGCGCTCAAGGCGAGAACGCCGCGCCGCTGTAGACGCATCTCGCCGCCGAGGTTGGTCTGGATTTGCTTCGTCGCTTCGCGCCTCGCAACGAAGAGACTCCTGGAGCGGAACAGCAGCAGATCAGTTCTGCTTGGCGCTGTCGGCCGAAGGCAAGGGCGTCGGCTCGGCGTCGGGCACTGCCTGTTTGGTGCCGGTAAACCGTTCCAGCACCGAACGCACCGCATCTCGGGTCTTGCGATCCTTGACCGCGTCAAGCAGCGGCGCGGAGGCAGGCGAGCGGCGGATCAGGCTTTCCGGATCGGGAAAGATCAGGGGATCATCCCACGGACCCTGCACCACGAACGGCAGTTCGAAGCCGGAGGCGCCATTCAGGCTTGCCACGCCCTTCAGGTCGTATTCGCGCGAGGGCACGGAGGCGGTGCCGGTGAGCGTGATGCGCGCGGCCGGTCCCTCGACGCGGACGTTCTCGGCGGTCGCGATGCCGTCGGCAAACTTCACCGCGACGTTGAGGTTGTCGTAGGGCGTCGAGCCGTTGCGGAAATTGCCTCCGCCGGACAGCGGACGACGTTCCAGCCGCTTCAGGAGCTGCTCGACATTGAAGCCGGAGATCGCGCCGTCATGGCCGGTCAGCGTGGCGGTGCCGTCGAGCGACTGGGCGAGGCCGAATGGGCTCGAGCCCGAGGCCACCAGCGAGACGCTGAGGTTGCCGCGGCCCGACAACTTGCTGACGCCGAACAGCTCGCTCGCACAGGACTGCAGGTCGACATCGGTGAACTGGAACTGGGCCTTGACATCGGCGACCGCATCGGAGCGCGCGACGCCGAACGAGCCCTTGGCGATGCCGCCATAGACCTGCGCCTCGGCGACGCTGAGCGCGAGCGCGCCGCCGCGCAGATTGGCGCCAATCGCGGTGCGGCCGAGCTTGGATGCCCCGATCGTCACCTTGGCTGCCGACAGACGCATGTCGAGGTCGGTCGAGGACAGCGCGTTGAGGTCGAATAACTGCCGGTTCCAGTCGCGGGCGCCGCTGGCCAGGAGTCGGAACGTGGAAATATAGGGCGTGAAATCCAGCGCGTCGGCCGCAAGCGTCGCCTGAAGCGTCTGCCGGCCGTTGTTGGAATAGGTCATCACGCCCTCGGCGACATTGCCGTCGAGTTCGACGTTCACATTGGTGAGCGCGAGCGAGCCGCCGACCACGTTGGCGCGCGCCTTGAGCGCGAAACGGCCGAAGCCGCCGCTGCCGGGTGTGGGCTGGCCGGTCCAGCGCAGCGCGTTGCGCAGCGACGGGCTGTCGATCGTGAGGGTGCCTTCCATCATCGCGCTGGTGCGGTTGGCCACGCTGCCGTCAAAGGCGAGCTTGAGGGGGGCGCTGGCGATCCGCGCCTTCAGTCCGGAACGATCGCCCGACAATGCGGCGAGGAAATCGCCGAAGCTGATCGAGCCGTCGACACGCTCGCCGCGCCAGTCAAATTGCCCCGTTGCGGCGAACGAGCGCGAGATCGAAGGCCAGGCCAGCGAAAGGTCGATGTCATCGAGCTTTTCGGAAGCGTGGTTGGCAGCGTCCTCGTAGGTGAGCACGCCGTCCTGGACCCTGATCTCCGAGAACGAGACCTGGTTCTCCGCGCCCGGCTTCATGGTGCGCGCGATGGTCTGAATGAAGGGTGTCCAGTTGCTCTCGCCGTCGGCCTCGAGGATGACCCGGATCTGCGGCCGCAGCAGCATCAGGTCGGAGATCTCGAACCGCTGCAACAGGAGCGGCAGAAGCCGCAGATTGGCGGTGAGCACGTCGACATGCAGCGCGGGATCGGCGGTGCCGCCGCCCTTCAGTCGGACGTCGTGGAACGAGACGTAGCTGGCGGGCAACACCGATATGTCGATCGAGCCGCCCACAGAGAGCTCGAGACCGGTCACGGCGCGGATCTGGGCTTCGACCGCGGCGCGCAGCGCGTCGCGATTGATCAGCCAGGAGGTGGCGATCAGGCTGATGAGCGCCAAGCCGAGCAACGCCGCGAACGGCGTCCCGAGGCGCTTCATTCCTTGGGCCATCGTCAACGGCATGTCCTGATCGGCTTGGTTGTTGGATCGCTGCAAAGGGGCGGGCCAGGAGACCTGCGCCCCACGCCCAACCTACTCACCTTGATGGGTTTTCTTGTCGCTTTCAAGGCCACTGCCAAGTTCTGCCCTTGGGTCTCGCGAGGGCTTCTAGCACGGGGGAAGGTCGGGAAAACCCCGTATCATTGACGCCTTCCGGCGATTTCGCCTAATAATCCCGCCGATCAAAGGCCAAAGGCCTCCCAGCAAGGTTTCCTGCATGAACAAGGTCTATCCCGACGCCAAGTCGGCCCTCGAAGGCATCCTTAAAGACGGCATGATGATCATGTCCGGCGGTTTCGGCCTGTGTGGCATTCCCGAGACCCTGTCCGACGCCATCCGCGATTCCGGCGTCAAGAACCTGACGTTCATCTCCAACAATGCCGGTGTCGACGGCATCGGGCTCAGCCGCCTGCTCGAGACGCGCCAGATCAAGAAAATGATCTCGTCCTACGTCGGCGAGAACAAGCTGTTCGCCCAGCAATACCTCGCCGGCGAACTGGAACTGGAATTCAACCCGCAGGGTACCCTTGCCGAGCGCATCCGCGCCGGGGGCGCCGGTATTCCGGCCTTCTTCACCAAGACCGGCGTCGGCACGCTGATCGCCGAGGGTAAGGAGGTGAGGGAATTCGACGGCGAGAAATACCTGATGGAACGCAGCCTGTTCGGCGACATCGCCATCGTCCATGCCTGGATGGGCGATACCGCCGGCAACCTCGTCTATCGCAAGACCGCGCGCAATTTTAACCCGATGATGGCAACTGCGGCCAAGATCACCGTCGCGGAGGTCGAACATCTGGTGCCGGCGGGGCAGATCGACCCCGATCACATCCATACCCCTGGCATCTTCGTGAAGCGCATCGTCCAGGTCGGTACTGCCAAGAAGCACATTGAATTCCGCACCACCCGCCCGCGCACTGCGCAAGCCGCAACGGGAGTAGAAGTCTGATGGCCTGGACCCGCGAACAGATGGCCGCGCGCGCCGCGAAGGAATTGCGCGACGGCTACTACGTCAATCTCGGCATCGGCATTCCGACGCTGGTCTCGAATTTCATCCCCGAGGGGATAGAAGTGAACCTGCAGAGCGAGAACGGCATGCTCGGCATGGGGCCGTTCCCTTTTGAGGGCGAGGAAGATCCCGACCTCATCAACGCCGGAAAGCAGACGGTGAGCGAATTGCCGTCGACGAGCTATTTCTCCTCCGCCGATTCCTTCGCCATGGTGCGCGGCGGCCATATCGACCTGTCGATTCTCGGCGCGATGCAGGTGGCCCAGAACGGCGATCTCGCCAACTGGATGATCCCGGGCAAGATGGTGAAGGGCATGGGCGGCGCCATGGACCTCGTCGCCGGTGTCAAGCGCGTCGTCGTGGTGATGGAACATTCCGCCAAGGACGGACCGAAGCTGCTCAAGAAGTGCAACCTGCCGCTGACCGGCGAGCGCGTGGTCGACATGGTGGTGACCGATCTTGCCGTCTTCACCATCGACAAGCACGGCAAGGACGGCATGGCGTTGATCGAACTCGCCGACGGCGTCACGCTGGAGGAGGTCAAGGCGAACACCGAAGCCGAATTCCGAGTGGCGCTCAAGAACGCGTAGGTCCATCGCAATGGGGCGCGTATGACGATACGGTCTGCGCGCCCCGAAGACGCCGAGTTCATTGCCAGGACGATCCTGTCCGCGCAGCGCGGCCCCAGGCCGCGCGGATGGTTCGATATTGCGCTCGATTGGCCTGAAGCACAGTGCCTGGACTTCATCGCGCGGATCGCGGTCGCGCGCTCGGCTTCGTGGTGGCACACGTCCCGGTTCCTGATTGTCGAAATCGACGCCAAGCCCGCCGCCGCTCTCTGCGCGCTGCCCGCGGCCGGTACCGGCGCCGCTGCATGGCATGCGATCGACGAGGTCGCGACCGAGATCGGGCTCACCGCATCCATTCGTCGACGCGGCGCCTATACGCGCTCGTGCTGGGTTCAAGGCGGCGAGGGCGATTGGCTGATCGAGCACGTCGCAGCGCATCCATCCTATCGTGGCCGCGGGCTGGTTCAGGCGCTGATCGACCGCGCACTGGTTGCTGGGAAAGCGGCCGGCTTTCACCGCGCCTCCATCTCGTTCCTGATCGGCAACGAAGCCGCCGAGCGTTGCTACGCCAAGGCCGGATTCAGCTTTGCGGAAGAGAAGCGCGATGCCGGATTCGAGGCGCTGATCGGCGCGCCGGGATTTCGCCGGTTCGCGCGAACGATTTGATCGGCCGCTGTAGAGTTCGCTCCTCCGCTTGGGCCAAACGATGTTCGGGACGCGCTTCAACACATCCGTCTTTGCGAGGAGCGTGAGCTCCGAAGCAATCCAGACTATCTCCGCGAATGCAGTCTGGATTGCTTCGCTTCGCTCGCAATGATGCTGGTCTCAATTCCTCATCCTGAGGAGCGCCTTTGCGCGCGTCTCGAAGGATGAAGGCCCCACTGCATTGCAACAGCCCCGCGGCAACAGCCGGGCCTCGCCCTTCGAGACGCCGCGCTCACGCGCGGCTCCTCAGGATGAGGTGATGGAGTGTTGGCGCGGCAAGATCCTGTTCAATTTTCAGACAGCAGACGCGACTTTGCATCCTCGCGGCGCTTGGCGTCCGAGTTATGCTTCAAGCTGACCCTCTTCAGAACCGAGGGCGCAGGGAAGGCCGGGTGCCGGCTGACACCCGCGGTCCGTGCGCGAAACGCACACGGTTGGACCACAGGGCAGCCGAGAGCATCCCGGCCTTCCCTGCGCGGTTGGTTTTAACGGCTTATGTCGTGATCTCCCCGGTGAGACGAGCTCTATTGCCACCGTCGCCGCGCGGATTTTCGGCGCCTCACACCCGGTCGGGGTGAATCGCCTCCGCGCCGCTTGACGCCAGCTTCGGGCGCCAGGACCACACGATTTGGCCGTCCGCGCACATCCTCGCCCGGCGTTCGACGGCTGGCGTGTGCTCACCCTCGAAGCCGAAGCGAAGACGCTTTCAGCGCCGTTCGTC
>NZ_JACRAW010000017.1 GCF_016213215.1 Bradyrhizobium sp.
GAGGGCGAAAGCATGCCGAGCTCGCCGACAATGGCGCCGACCGGCAGCTCGATGCCCGATTCGACCAGCCTGAAACGGCCGCTCACGATGTAGGCCATGTCCTCGGCCTTCTCGTCCTTGTAGAACAGGACCTCGCCGGCCATGCATTTACGCTCGGTCATGAAGGGTTTCAGCCAGTCCATCGACAGGTCGCTGTTGACCGATTTCCGCACTTCGCGCACCAGCTGCAGCATCTGATGAAGGCGGTAGGCGTTCAGCGCCAGCACCACGCTCTGCACCCCGATCACCAGATAGTTGTGAACGGGGATCGCGATGGCGATCAGGACGATGTTGGTGAGGATGCCCAACACGCGCAGCGGGATCATCGTCCGCATGGTCGTGGTGGCCACCACAAAGATCGATGCGAATACTGCGCCGGCCGTTCCTGCGTGTTCTGCGATATGTGAGGTATCCATCGGGCCAACCAACCTTGTGACAAAATTACCGCCTCGCCGGGCGGGCCGGCACCCCCGGGGGGCACAGCCTTCGGGCGCCTCCTCCATATACGGGGAAAACGAACGTTTTGCGTGTGATTTCAGCTTCGCGCCGCCCACCAGTTCGTTTTGGTCCCGGAGGCCGATAACGCGGTTTTTCCGCGCTCGTTGACGGCTTTGGCCGGCACGGGCAATTTGGCGCGCGGATCGCGGTCCTCAAAGGACCCGACTGACAGTCAGGCTCGCCTCTCGCACATGTCCAAGCCGATCATCGTACCCGTCCTGGCGCAGTTCATGACCGCCACCGCGGGCCGAAATATGACCGCGCCGGCCTATGCCGCAGTCGTGGTCGGCGTCCTGACCATGGTCCTTCTGACCGTCAACCCGGCCTATGAGACGGCGCACCATTGGGTCCAGGGGGTGCTGTGGGCGTGCCTCACCTTCTTCGTCTTCGAATGGCTGATCCGCATCCGCTATGCGGCGATGTCGCATCGCACCCTGTCCTATCTGATGTCCTTCCGCGGCCTGGTCGATACCGCCTGCGCATTCGCGGTGCCGCTCGCGCTGGCGTTCGGCGCCCAGCTCAGAACGGCCTGGCTCCTGGCCGTGCTCTGGCTGGTCAAGGTGGTGCCGGGAATTCCCGGCTTGCGGCAATTGCGCCGGGTGCTGGTGCTGGAATCGCGGCCGCTGCTCAGCGTGCTTTTGATTTTCCTTCTTATCCTGTTCCTGGGTTCGGTCGCTGTCCATTTCCTGGAGCGCGACGTTCAGCCCCAGACCTTCGGCAACGTGCCGTCCGCGCTGTGGTGGGCGGTCGTCACCCTGACCACAACCGGCTACGGCGATGTGGTACCGGTGACGCCCCTGGGCCGGCTGGTAGCGGCGCTGGTGATGATCTCCGGGCTCGGCGTGTTCGGGCTGTGGACCGGTATTCTGGCGACCGGGTTTGCCGCCGAGACCCGTCGCGACAACTTCCTGAGGACCTGGGAATCGGTGAGCAAAGTACCGTTCTTCGCCTCGCTCGGCCCCTCTGCGATCGCGGACGTCACCCATATGCTGCGCACGATGGATCTGCCGGCGCGCACCATGATCATCCGCAAGGGCCAGCAGGGCGACTGCATGTATTTCATCGCTTCCGGCGAAGTCGAGGTCGATCTGCCGGGCAAGAAGGTAACGCTGGCCGACGGTGCCTTCTTCGGCGAGATGGCACTGCTCGGCAACAATCGCCGTGGGGCGAATGTCATCACGACCAAGGTATCGCGGCTCCTGGTACTGGATCTCGTCGATTTCCGCCTGTTAATGGCGCGGCATCCCGATCTTGCCCAGACCATCGATGCCGAAGCCAGGCGGCGCGAACTGGAGAATAAATAGATGCATGCCCACGCTGAGGCGGGCGTCCCGCTACTTGAAACAACCGGCGCCCGCGCCACCATCCGGCTCAACCGCCCCAGGCACCTCAACCGGCTGCAGCCCGAGGATCTCGACGCCCTGTTGAAACTGTTCGACCGGATCGAAGCGGATTCCTCGCTGCGGGTGCTGGTCCTGACCGGCTCGGGGCGCGCCTTCAGCGCCGGTTATGATCTCGGCTCGATCGCCGAACGCGCGAAGGGAGAGCAGGAACAGACCGCGGGATCGGCATTCGAGGTCGTGGTCAATCGCCTGGAGGATCTCGCCTTGCCGACGATCTGCCGGCTCAACGGCGGCGTCTATGGCGGCTCGACGGATCTGGCGCTCGCCTGCGACTTCCGCATCGGCACCGAGGCTTGCGAGATGTTCATGCCGGCCGCGCGGCTGGGATTGCATTATTACAAGAGCGGCATCAAGCGTTACGTCTCGCGGCTCGGCGTCGACAATGCCAAGCGGCTTTTCCTCACCGCCGAGCGGATCGGCGCCCCCGAGATGCTGCGCATCGGCTATCTCACCACCATGGTGCCGACCGAGCGGCTGGATGAAGAGGTCGACCGGCTCGCCACCCTTCTTGCCGGCAATGCGCCCGTTGCCATGCGCGGCATGAAGCGGACGATCAATGAATTCGCGCGCGGCGAACTCGATGAGCGAGCGGCCGACCGCCGTCACCGCGACAGCATGCACGGCAGCGAAATCAAGGAAGGCATCCGCGCGTTTGCGGAAAAGCGTCCACCGAAGTTTTAGAGCGTGATGAGTTTAGGTTCGCACTGTCCAGCCGCAGGCTCGCTCTACCTCTCCCGCTTTCGGGGGTGGTCTATGCGCTCGAAGAGCGCCGCGGGTGGGGGATAAGTCTATCCACTCGGAGTCCGCATCTGTTGCGGCACCCCCACCCCAGCCCTCCCCCGCAAGCGGGAGAGGGAGCGGAGTTCCGCCTGGCGTCAGATCCTAATCCGTGGGTGCCCGGGTCAAGCCCGGGCATGACGATGGTCTTGGTGGCCGTTATTCGTCGAAGAACCTCACGGTATCGGCGATGTCGGCGCGCGAGGTGCGATAGCTGTTCGCCTTGTGCTCGCGATCGGGATAGCCGAAGGAGATGCCGCAGACGACGCGGCGATCGTCGGACAGACCGAAATGCTTGCGCACCACCTCGGATTGAAAGGCGAGCGCGGCCTGCGGGACGGTGGCGACGCCGAGCGCCTGCGCCGCCAGCATGAAGCTCGTGACGTAGCCGCCGCAGTCGATCGCCCCGTATACCCCGAGCGCCTCGTCGGTGTGCACGATGGCGACATGGGGCGCGCCGAAGAAGTTGTAGTTTTCCAGCGCCTGCTTGGCGTAACCGACCTTGTCGCCTTTCGGGATGCCCAGCGAGTTGTAGAGCTGGAAGCCGCTTTCGCGCCGCCGCTCGAGATAGACGCCGCGGTACTCGCGCGGGAACGGGAAGTCACCGGTCGTCGGCTTGCCGCTGCTGGCGGCGGCATACATCACCTCGCGGAACCTCTCGGTTGCCTTGCCCGAGGTGATCTCGAGCCGCCACGGCTGGCTGTTGCACCAGGACGCGGTGCGCTGCGCAGCGTTGAGGATGCGCTCGATCGTTGTGTGCTCCACCGGCTTCGGCAGGAAGGCACGGCAGGAAAAGCGCCCGGCCAGCAATTCTTCCAGAACGCCGATGCGGTCCGTATTCTCGTTCACCATAGCGTCCATGAATTCAACTCGCTTTTGCTCCAGGCAAGATTCCTTACCTGCCCTTGGTCGGAATCTTGTTGAACGGCACGTCCTTGTCGACCCTGATGTCGCCGGGCAGTCCCAGCACGCGCTCGGCGATGATGTTGCGCAGGATCTCGTCAGTGCCGCCGGCGATTCGCATCGAGGGCGAGGTCAGGAGCAGTTGCTGGAACTTGCCGCCCGCTTCCTCTTCGTCAGCGCCGGTGAGAACGCCGGCCGCGCCCTGGAGGTCCATGGCGTAGGCCGCGATATCCTGCACCATGGTGCCCGCGACCAGCTTGCCGATCGAGTTTTCAGGCCCCGGCCGCTCGCCTTTCGACATCGCGGAGACGGTGCGGTAGCTGGTGAATTTCAGGCCGTTCGACTTGACCGCCCAGCTGGCGAGCTTGGAACGCACGACGGGATCATCGATCGCGGGCCCATCCTCGAGCATCAGGCTGGAGCAGAACTCAAACATCTCCGGGAAGCCGGTCGCAAGCCGCGCGCCGATCGACATGCGCTCGTTCATCAGCGTGGTCAGCGAAACGTTCCAGCCGTCGCCGACCGCGCCCAGCCGCTGGCTGTCCGGAATCACGACGTCGGTGAAATAGACCTCGTTGAATTCCTGCATGCCGTTGGCCTGCTTGATCGGCCGCACCTCGACGCCCGGGCTCTTCATGTCCAGGAAGAACATGGTCAGCCCCTTGTGCTTTGGCACATTGGGATCGGTGCGGGTGATGAGCAGCCCGTAATCGGAATAATGCGCGCCCGAGGTCCAGATCTTCTGGCCGTTGATGATCCAGTTGTCGCCCTTCTTCTCGGCGCGGGTGCGAAGCCCAGCCACGTCGGAGCCGCCGGCGGGCTCGGAAAACAGCTGGCACCAGATTTCCTCGCCGGAAGCGATCTTGGGCAGATAGCGTTTCTTGTGCTCCTCGCCGCCGAAGGCCATGACGGTCGGGCCGCACATGCCCTCGCCGATCTGGAAGGGATGCGTCAGCTTGAAGTAGACGCCTTCTTCCTGCTGCCAGATCACGCGCTCGATC
>NZ_JACRAW010000133.1 GCF_016213215.1 Bradyrhizobium sp.
CGCTGAGGTCGTGGTCGAACGATGAGTTCGACGATGGCGTGGCGTACGGCCGGCAGGGTCGGCTGAGGCGGTGGACCGTTGATTCTTTTTTTTCCGTCCCGCTTGTGCGAGACGGCGATGCTGGAGGAATGCGTAAGCGATCATGGTCATGAGGGCATGACGATGGAGGCCTTGCCAGGATCGTCCCTCGAAGTGATCGAGACCAAGCTCCTCTTTCAACTGTTGATGGGCCTGTTCGCAAATCCATCGCGCTTTGATCGTGGCAGCTAACGTACGCAAATCCGTCTTGGCCGGCAGATTGGCGAGATAATATTTCTTCTCTCCCGACGCCCTGTGTTCACCGATGAGCCACGCTTCGTCGCCTGGAAGGTGCTGCTGGCCCTTGTCCTTGATCCGCTGCGGAGGTCCATCGGCGGTACGCACGCGAACAGCGGCGAAGCGAGCTTCCAGCCGACCCTTGGTCCCGTTTCGCCAACTCACATTTTGCCACTTGGCATTGGCCAGCATGTCTTCGGCCGCCCTCGATAGGATATCCGGAATGTACCGCTTGCGAGGACGCCCCCGACCGGCAACCGGCCAGATCAGCTTTACCCCGACCGGATACATCTTAAGGTGACGAGGGATGCCAACGGCCCAGGCAAGGCCGCGTGTCGTGAGCCCCTGACGGAACGGCGCGCTGAGGCCGTAACCGGCATCCGCCAGCACACAGCCGAAGCGCATACCGGCTGCCATCACGCGATCGATCTCCGCCAACGCGATCTCTGGCTTGGTCCGCGCCGTGCGGTACTCGACTGGAACGCCCGCACGCTTCAAACGCACCGGGTTACTCGTCCAACTCTCGGGAACGAAGAGACGTAATGCGACCATTACCGGCACTTCACCCCGCGCAAGCGTCAGCGACACCAATGTTTGGCAATTGGCCGTCTTGCCGAGAGACGAGGCATATTGCGGAGCGACACCGACCGAACGATCGCCCTTCTTCGGCATTGCGGTGTCGTCGATGACCAGTACCGCATCTTTGCCGCCGACGAGGCGATCGGCCTGAACGAGCAATTCCGATTCCAATGGCGCCGCATCCCAGACGCCATCAGCGATGAAATGGTGCAACTGGTCATAGTCGCCCGGTGCCAGCCGCGCCGCCATCGGTTGGACGCTCTTGCGATCGCCCGGTCCAATCAGCCCCGCCACGTACAGCGGACACATCCGCCGCCGCGTCTTGTGACCCAAGCGATCCAGAAATGGTTCGAGCCAGCGTGCAAGCTCATCTTCCCACTTCGACGTCGTGTCTACCATTGGTCGGCCCTCCAGAAGCCGACCACTCATGAATCATTGAAAATCTGATTCGGGAATCTGGAGGGTTCTGTGAGGTCGCGCTCACGCGAGGGCGCGGCAGGCGCTTATGACGCGACCTCATTGAAGCCGGATTGAACGAAGGCGCGGGAGGCGATGCGCGGTTTTGCAGCTATGGGGATTGTTTGGGATCGCAAGGCCCGATCTGCTGGCTCGGCGCGTGAGGCAGCGACACGAGATGTGCGCATCGGGGAAGAGTTGAGATTAGACGCGCTTCGCCGGAGATCGCGATAGACTTTTTGCTGCATCGGACGGTTGTTGTCGCGCAGTGTGACAGCACGGATTCGACATCGTCCGCGATGATCGAGACGCTGGGATCGGAATGACGAATGATAATCGTCGTGCACGGCATGACTTGGCTCACGATGTATCGCATCGGAACGGTGATGTTCGAGGGCTGGAGCGGCTGAAGCTGTGTCGAAAGCGCTCGACGATGCGCATGACGCCGCCACAATCCGGACAGGCTGGTACCTCGGCCTGCGTCTGATGATCCGAACTCACGGGCGAAGGCTGACCATCGTTTGGTGTTGTCCGCTCATGATCGAGAAGTTCGCGGCAAAGCGCGAGCTTGGCGGCGCGGTGGCGGTTGGCCATGAAGCCGAAGTGGCGGATGCGGTGGAAACCGTCGGGCAGCGTATGAAGCAGGAAGCGGCGAATGAACTCGTCGGGCTTGAGCTTCATGATCTTTGTCGCGCTGTTTTGGCGATAGTCCTTCCATGAGAAGGCGACATGATCGTCGTCGAGTGCGACGAGCCGGCTGTTGGCGATCGCGACGCGATGGGCGTAGCGGCCGAGATAGGCCAGGACCTGTGCGGGTCCGCCGAAGGGCCGCTTGGCGTAAACAACCCAGTTGAGGCGTTGCATGGCTTTGATGCGACCAGCGAAAGCGTCGAGTTCGGCAAGAGATGCAAGATCGCCGAAGAAGCGCAAGGCGCCGGCATTGAAGGCCGCGATCAGGCGTTTGAGAAAAAGCCAGCGAAAGAGCCGGGACAGCGGTTTGACGGCCAGGAAGAAGTTCGGTCGGCTGGCGATCCAGCGTGTTCCATCAGGTGACAGGCCGCCGCCCGGCACGACACAGTGAATGTGGGGATGATGCGTCAGCGCCTGTCCCCAGGTATGCAGGACCGCGACGCCGCCGATCTCTGCGCCGAGCCTTCGCGGATTGGCCGCAAGCGTCGTCATCGCCTCAGCGGCGGCCTTGAACAGGATGGCATAGACGACGGCCTTGTTCTGGAAAGCGATCGCGGCGATCGGTGCAGGAAGCGTAAAGACGACGTGGAAATAGGGAACCGGCAGCAGGTCGGCTTCTCGCGCGGCAAGCCATGCGGCTCGGGCTTTCCCCTGACACTTCGGACAGTGACGGTTACGGCAGGAATTATAGGCGATGCGCGTCGTGCCGCAGGCGTTGCAGGCCTCGACGTGGCCGCCGAGCGCCTCGGTTCGGCACGCAACGATCGCACTCATCACGCGCCGCTCGACCCGACCGAGATGACCGGCATGCAAACGGCGATAGGCGCCGCCATGCCGGCGCAAGATATCGGCAATCTCGATGGCGGGCCTGTGCGGGCGGACGTCGGGGCGGGCCATAACCCGCAATCCCGACGCGCTGTCATCCAGATGGCGTGACCTCCAGCGACAGGCGGTCGAGCGGGCTCTGCGTCGCCCGGATCGTATGGGTGGCGACCTGCGTGTAGCGCGCCGTCGACGACAAATTATTGTGCCCGAGCAGAACCTGGATGATCCGGATGTCGGTTCCGTTCTCCAGAAGATGTGTCGCGAAACTGTGGCGCAGCGTGTGCAGCGTGACGCGCTTGGTCAGGCCCGCAGCCTTCACCGCCGACCGGCAGGCGGCATGCAACACGGTCTGATCGATCGGATGATCTTCGTCACGACCAGGGAACAGATAAAGCCGCGGCCGGGCGAGCCGCCAGTAGGTGCGCAGGATGCCAAGCAGCTGGGGCGACAGCATCACGTTGCGATCCTTCGCACCTTTGCCGTGGCGCACCTGGATGACACCGCGGGCGCTGTCGATGTCTTCGATCCGCAGTCCCGCGACCTCGGAGGCCCTGAGCCCGGCCGCATAGGCGGTGGTGAGCGCGGCGCGGCTCTTCAGGCTCGACACCGCCTCGAGGAATTGCACGACTTCGTCGGCGCTCAGCACGACCGGTAGCTTGAGGGATTCTCGCGCATAGGGAATGCGCTCCGGGATGAGCGCCCCGCCGAGTGTGACGCCGTAGAAAAACCGTAGCGCACAGACGATCTGGTTCAGCGCCGGCCATGAGATTCCGGTCGAGACCAGGTGCACCTGGAAGGCCCGGACGTCTTCCAGCTCCAACCGGTCAGGCGACCGGCCAAAATATCGGCTCAACTTCGAAACCGCGCTGATGTAGGATCGCTGCGTCGCCGGCGACAGATTGCGGACTGTCATGTCCTCGATCATGCGGCGGCGAAGAGGGCTCAAATCGGCCATCTCAATACTCCTGTCTGAGGGGGTGGGCTCCAACACCCACATCCTCTCAGCCAGGAGGCGATCTACGCCACCTCGCCACGCACGCCGCGACAGCGGCTTCGTTCAATCC
>NZ_JACRAW010000134.1 GCF_016213215.1 Bradyrhizobium sp.
ATCGATCAGCTCAAGAAGATCCATATCAGCGGAGAGTTGGACATTCTGGAAACGCCGCGCTGGTACACCAGGCTAGCCAAGAAGGACTACACCATCGGGCTGAACATCACCGGCGTGTCCGTTGACGATCCCGATGCCAATATCGTCGAGAATTACTCCTGCAATTCGGAGCGCAATTACACGCAATACTGCAATGCGGAGGTCGACCGTCTGCTTCCCGCGCAATCGCGTGAACTCGACAGGGGAAAGCGCGAGAAGATCGTGTGGGAGATCGAGCGCCTCTTGGCCGAAGACGCCGCGCGGCCAAGCATCGTGTGGGGCGCGGCCGGCAATTGCTGGCAGCCCTATGTGAGGGGCTATAAGCCGCACGACAACAGCCTGTACAATAATCTGCGCTTCGAGGGCGTCTGGCTGGACAAGTGAACGCCGAAGTTCGGCCGGGCGCAACGCAGCAGAAAAGCGACCCTCATGGTGAGGAGCGCCGAAGGCGCGTCCTCGAACCATGAGGCCTACCCGCGGCCCGTCCTTCGAGACGCTTGCTTCGCAAGCTCCTCAGGACGAGGACGTACTCGTGGCTGCACTAATTACGACTGCCGCTGCCACTGCGACTGTCCGGGACGCCCGGCCTGTTCGACCTTGACCGCGACTGTCAGCGTCTCGGTGCCGCCGCCGTAGCGGGTGCCGCGAACGGGCGCGGCGCCGAGATAATCGAGGCCGACCGCGACGCGGACATGCGCATCGCTGGTGCAGATGCCATTGGCCGGGTCGAAGCCGACCCAGCCGAGATCGGGCACGAAGGCTTCCGCCCAGGCATGTCCGGCAACCTGGTTCACCATGCCGTCCGCGCGCAGGAAATGGCCGGACACGAACCGCGCGGGCACGCCGGCGGTGCGCGCGCAGGCAATGAAGATATGCGCATAGTCCTGGCAGACGCCGCGCTTGAGCCCGAACGCTTCGGCGGCGGACGTGCCGCTGTGGGTCGGGTCCTCGTCGAAGGTCATGTGCTCGTTGACCTGCGTCATCAACGTGTGCAGGAAGCCGAGGGCATCGCTCTCGGCCTCGGCGCGCAGCTCGCGCGCGAAGGTCGCCATTGCCGGGTTGACTTCGGTCAGCGTCGTCGAACGGAGGAACAGGCCCGGCGGAAACCGCTCGTCGGTGCCGCGCACCACGCCGCCGGTGTCGTGGGTCTCGATCAGCCCTTCCGCGGTGATCGTGATGTCGTCAAGGGGTCCGCAAGACAGCACATGCGTGATGTTGCCAAATGCATCCTCATGCGCGTCGAGCCGCGTGTCCGCCGAGACGTCGATCTGCCATTCCGCCACGTATTGCCCGTCATGGCTGCCGGGCGTCATGCGCAGCACCTGGATAATGCTGGTTGCCGCCGGTTGGTAGCGGTAGCTCGTAATGTGGGTGACTCGCAGGCGCATGGTGCCGTTAGATCAGATACTGCTTGGTGATGATCTCGCCGAGCCTGAAGTTGTCGGCGATGAACTCCTGGATGAACTCGTGCACGCCGTGCTGGAAGATGTCGTTCATGTTGGAGTGCTCGAGCCGATTACGGATGCCGCGGGCGTGGCGCTGTGCCGGGCCCTGGCGGCCGTAGGCGACGCCGATCTGGTCGAGGTTGCGCACGAGGTTGCCATAGCAGCTTGCCAGTGATCGCGGCAAGGCGTCGTTGAGAATCAGAAGGTCCGCGATCAGCCAGGGCTTCAGGGTCTCGCGATAGACCCAGTGATAGGCGGTCAGCGCCGAGACCGAGCGCAGGATGGAACTCCACTGGTAGAAGTCGAGCGGGCCGCCGACGTGCTCCTCTTCCGGCAGCAGCACGTGATATTTGACATCAAGGATGCGCGCGGTGTTGTCGGCGCGCTCGAGATGAACGCCCATGCGCGAGAACCAGTAGGCGTCGTTGCGCAGCATGGTGCGGTAGGCGGAGCCGTCGAAGCGCAGCGAGGTCTCCTGCACGAAGCGCAGGAACTTGGCGAGATCGTCCCGCGACAAAGTACCCTTGCTCCAGACTTCCTGCAGCTCGATCCAGGCGCCGTTGATGGTGTCCCACATCTCGGATGTCAGCGCCGTGCGGACCGAACGCGCGTTCAGCCGCGCGGCCTCGATGCAGTTCCTGATAGAGGACGGATTGGTCGGCGAGAACGACAGATATTCGATGACGTTGTGCTCGTTGGCTTCCTGATAGTGCTCATAGAAGCTCGCGGCGGCCCCCGCGGTGAGCAGCGCCGAGTCCCATTCGTTGGTCTTGCCGATATAGGCGGCGGGGAGCGCCGTGACGCGCAGCGTCGCGTCGATGGTGCGGGCGAGATATTCCGCCCGTTCGACGTAGCGGGCCAGCCAGTACAGGTTTTCGGCGGTACGCGACAGCATCGGCTCTTACTCGTCCAGTATCCACGTGTCCTTGGTGCCGCCGCCCTGGCTCGAATTAACCACCAGCGAGCCTTCCTTCAGCGCGACGCGGGTCAACCCGCCCGGCACGATGGTGGTACGCTTGCTGCCGGTCAGCACGAAGGGGCGCAGATCGACGTGGCGCGGCGCCAGCCCCTTGGCGGTGCAGGTCGGACAGGTCGACAGCGCCAGCGTCGGTTGGGCGATGAACCCTTCCGGCTCGCGCTTCAGCTTGTCGCGGAACGCCTCGATGGTCGCTCTCGTCGCGGCCGGTCCGATCAGCATGCCGTAGCCGCCGGAGCCGTGGACCTCCTTCACCACGAGTTCGTCGAGGTGATCGAGCACGTAGGCGAGGTCCTTCGGCTCGCGGCAGCGCCAGGTCTGCACGTTCTTCAGGATCGGCTCTTCGCCAAGATAGAACTTCACGATGTCAGGCATGTAGGAATAGATCGCCTTGTCGTCGGCAATGCCGGTGCCGACCGCGTTCGCGAGGGTGACATTGCCGGCGGCGTAGGCCGACATCAGCCCGGGGACGCCGAGCGCCGAGTCCGGGCGGAAGGTGAGGGGATCGATGAAGTCGTCGTCCACGCGGCGGTAGATGACGTCGACCTGTTTTAGACCTTCGGTGGTGCGCATGAACACCTCGTCGTTCTTGACGATGAGGTCGCGCCCCTCGACGACCTCGATGCCGAGCTTGTCGGCGAGGAAGGTGTGCTCGTAATAGGCGGAGTTGTAGACGCCGGGCGTCAGCAGTGCGACCGTCGGCTCCGCCGAGGCGCTCTGGGGCGCGACCGATCGCAGGGCGGCGAGCAGTTCGTCCGGGTACTGCTCGACCGGCGCGATCCTGTGGCGGGCGAACAGGTCCGGAAACAGCCGCATCATGATCTCGCGGTTTTCCAGCATGTAGGAGACGCCGGAGGGCGTCCGCGCATTGTCCTCCAGCACGATGAAGTCGGCGGCATCGACCCGCACGATATCGATGCCGGCGATGTGGACGTAGACATCGTGCGGCACGTGCTGGCCGTTCATTTCGGGGCGGAAGACCGGATTCTGGAAGATCAGGTCGTCCGGGACCACCTCGGCACTCAGGATCTCGCGGCCGTGATAGATGTCGCGCAGGAACATGTTGAGCGCGCGCACCCGCTGCTTCAAGCCCTTCTCCAGGATGGTCCATTCCCTGCCGGACAGGATGCGCGGGATCACGTCGAAGGGAATGAGCCTTTCCTGGGCTTCGGCGTCGCCATAGACTGCGAAGGTGATGCCGATGCGGCGGAACAGGAGCTCCGCCTCCTGGCGGCGATACTCAAGGGCCTCGGGGGGCGTCTCATTAAGCCAGCGCGAGAGCTCCTGATAGGCTGGGCGAAGCTCTCCGCCAGGGCCGTTCATTTCATCGAACGCAGCTGCCATATAACCTGACTTCTTACGAGCCCATGCGAAAGAGTGCATGACTCGAAGGGATGGTAGCAAGGCCCGGGCCAGCGGGATATGCATTGTGGAGCGGCATTTGGTGTGGACGGTCGCGCCGCTGCCTGAAAAAATGGCGGATGCCTGCTTAAATGGACGGCAGCCAAGTCTAAGGGACAGGTGAGGTTGAAACTGATGACTGAAATCGTCACGGCGGGTCTTCTGGTGATCGGGGACGAGATCCTGTCCGGCCGAACCAAAGACAAGAACATCGGCTTTATCGCCGAATACCTCACCAATATCGGTATCGACCTGAAGGAGGTCCGGGTCGTGGCGGACGACGAGACCGACATCGTCGACGCCTTGAACGCCTTGCGGCAGCGGTACACCTACGTCTTTACCACCGGCGGTATCGGGCCGACCCATGACGACATCACGGCCGACAGCGTGGCAAAGGCGTTCGGGGTCGGGATCGACCACCACCCCGAAGTAGTGGCGCGCTTTCGCGAACGCTGGGCCGAGCAGGACTTGAATGACGCGCGGCTGCGCATGGCGCGCATCCCGGACGGTGCCGAGCTGATTCAGAGCGCGACCATCCTCGCGCCGGGATTCAAGATCGGGAACGTCATCGTGATGGCCGGGGTGCCGTCCATCATGCAGGCGATGATGGACATCGTGTCGCCCAAGCTGAAGTCCGGCGTCCGCATGCTGTCGGAGACCGTGCGCGCCAACGCCCGGGAGGGAGATATTGGCGGCCCGTTGCGCGACATCGCCAATGCCCACCCCGAGACCATGATCGGCAGCTACCCCTTCATCGACGAGGACAAGAAGCCGAACACCAACCTGGTGGTGCGTTCGCGCGATCCGGACAAGCTTGCCGCCGCCATGGCCGCGGTGAAGGAGATGCTGACGCGATTGAACGTCGCCCATTAGCAGTGATCGGGGAGTGCGGGAGTACGCGATGGTCGACAACAAGCCGGAACTCGGCGCGCAGGAACGGGCCGGCAGGCCGTTTCCCGTATCATGGGATCGGTTCCACCAGGATTGCCGGGCGCTGACCTGGCGGCTGAACGAGATCGGCCCGTTCAAGGCGGTGGTCGCCATCACCCGCGGTGGACTGGTGCCCGCGGCTATCGTGGCGCGCGAGCTCGGTGTGCGCGTCATCGATACCGTCTGCATCTCGAGCTACGAGCACACCACGCAGGGCGAACTGCGGGTTCTGAAGGGCGTTTGCGATGATGTGGCGAGGCTGGGTCAGGGCACCGGAAAGGATCTTCTGATCGTCGACGATCTCGTCGACACCGGCAAGACCGCGCGGCTGGTGCGCGATATGCTCCCTGATGCGCATTTCGCCACTGTCTACGCCAAGCCGCAGGGCAGGCCGCTGGTCGACACCTTCATCACGGAAGTGTCGCAGGACACCTGGATCTTCTTCCCCTGGGACACCGCGCTATCCTATCACCCGCCGCTCCGGGACGGCGCGGCGTAAAGTTCTCCGTCATTGCGAGGAGCGAAGCGACGAAGCAATCCAAGTATGGTTCGGCGAAAGCGGCTTTGGATTGCTTCGCTTCGCTCGCAATGACGCGTTGGGGCATCTCATGCCGCTGCAAAATCGCGTCACGCCGACCGGCGACATCATTGCGACACCGCATCGCGGGATGTTCACGGGCAATCGTGGCATCATCCACGATCCCGCGACCAGGACGCTTCTGAAGAAGCGCTGGTCCAGCCCCGCCTGGCTCACCTGCGTGTGCGAATTCCGCGGCCGCCGGCGCAAGGTGATGGGCACACGAAGCTGGACCGAACTGTTCTTCCTGGACGAAGCGACGGCGCTGGCGGCCGGGCACCGTCCGTGCTTCTTCTGCCGGCGCGAGGATGCGAAACGATTCTGCGCGGCATGGGAGAGGGGCAATCGCGTGCAAGGCATTCGCGCACACGAGATCGACGCGGTGCTGCATCATGAGCGGCTCGATCGCGGCAGGAAGCGGCTGCATCCGTTGCCGGTCGAGCTTGCTCGCTTGCCCGACGGCGCCATGGTGCAGCAGGGGGCAGACGGCTTCCTCATCGCGCAGGGCAGGGCGCTGTTATGGTCGCCCGGCGGCTACGCCCAAGCGGACCATGCGCTCGATCACGCCATGCTGCTGACGCCGCCCTCGACCCTGCGGGCGATCATGGCAGGCTATCAGCCCCTGCTGCATCCTAGTGCTCTGCAACTCCAATAACGATAGCTTTGATCGGAACGGTCGTTTGATGTCCGCCGCATGCTCGGTCTGCCCTCTCCCCCGCTTGCGGGGGAGAGCTGGAGGGGGCGAGCGACAGGAACCGCTCGTGGGGCTGCCCCCACCCTGACCCTCCCACGCAAGCGGGAGAGGGAACGGAGCGGTGCACGTTGCTGTAGGGCTGCGCAACGTCTACGCAAGCGTCACTGCACGCAGGGCGCTTACCCCAGCTTCTGCCGCGCCAGCGCTGCGCCGGCGCCGAGCGCGACCAGCTTGGCTTCGGAGATTTCACGCCGCATCGGGGCCATGCCGCAATTGGTGGTGGCCATGATGTTGCTCTTCGGCACGAATTGCAAAACGTCCTCAATCACCTTGACCACGTCTTCGGCAGTCTCGACCGTGTCGCTGGCGACATCGATCACGCCGGCCTGTACGATCTTGCCCTTGAGCAGCGCGAGCAGCTCCAGCGGCACCTTGGAATTGCGGCATTCCACCGCGACCTGCTGGATCGAGCTGGCGTCAATCGCCGGGAAGATCTGTTCATACTGTCGCCATTGCGCGCCCAGCGTTTCCTTCCAGTCGGTGTTGGCCTTGATGCCGTAGCCGTAGCAGATGTGCACGGCGGTCGAGCAGGTCAGCCCTTCGGCGGCGCGTTCGAGCGCCTTGATGCCCCAGTCGTTGACCTCGTCCATGTAGACGTTGAAGGCTGGCTCATCGAACTGGATCAGGTCGACGCCGTCGGCCTGCAACGCCTTGGCTTCCTCGTTGAGCAGTTCGGCAAACGCAAACGCCATCTTCACCCGGTCGCCGTAATAGCGGTCGGCGATGGTGTCGATGATGGTCATCGGACCGGGCAGGGTGAATTTCAGTGCTCGCGCGGTGTGGGTTCGGGCGATGCGGGCCTCGTCCGCGTGGACCCGGCCCTTGAGGGTGAGAGGGGCCACCACCTGCGGCACCATCGCCTTGTAGCGCTCTTTTCGGATTCCCATCTCGACCTTGTGGGCGAAGTCGATGCCTTCGATCTTCTCAAGGAAGCCGTGCACGAAATGCTGGCGCGACTGCTCGCCCTCGGTGACGATGTCGATGCCGGCATCTTCCTGCAGCTTCAACACCAGCAGCGTCGCATCGCGCTTGGCGCGCGCAAGCTCGGCGCCTTGCGACTTCCAGGGCGCCCACAGCATGTTGGGCTCGGCCAGCCATTCCGGCTTCGGCAGGGATCCAGCGATGGTCGTTGGAAACAGCATGGGGCGCTCCCGGTCGGTTGAGATTTGCGTCACTGTCTGCCATGTCTTAACGTCGAGGTACAGAACAACAAACGTCGTCCCGCGCGGGACGATTCGAGCAGGGAAGGCCCATGATCGACCTCTATTACGCGCCGACGCCGAACGGCTGGAAAATCTCGATCATGCTGGAGGAACTCGGCCTGCCTTACAAGGTCGTCAACGTCAACATCCGCGCCGGCGAACAGTTTCGCCCTGAGTTTCTCGCGATCAGTCCGAACAACCGCATTCCCGCCATCGTCGATCACGAGCCCGCCGACGGCGGCGAGCGGTTCTCCGTGTTCGAGACCGGCGCGATCCTGATTTATCTCGCCGAGAAAACCGGCCGCTTTTTGCCCCAGGATCTTCGCGGCCGCTCCAGGGTGGTCCAGTGGGTGATGTGGCAGATGGCGGGCTTAGGTCCCATGCTCGGCCAGCACGGCCACTTCGCGCTCTATGCGGCGGAGAAGATTCCGTACGCGATCGCGCGCTATCGCGACGAGGCGGCGCGACTCTTCGGCGTGCTCGACGGGCAGCTCGGCAAGACCGGAGCCTATGTAGGAGGCGACGACTATTCGATCGCCGACATCGCCTGCTTTCCCTGGACAATGACCCACAAGGCCCAGGGCTTCACCCTCGACGACTATCCGAATATCAAGCGCTGGTACGCGCAGGTGCGCGCCCGGCCGCAGGTTCAGGCGGGTCTTGCCATCGGCAAGTTCGTCAAGGAGCCGTTCGATGAGGAATCGCGACGGAATATGTTCGGTGAACGTGCCAAGGAACTGCTAAGGCAAAACTAACCGATCGTCATTCCGGGATGCGCCGAAAGGCGCAGGCCCGGAATCCATAACCCCAGGCCGTGGTTATGGATTCCGGGCTCGCGACTGCGCCGCGCCCCGGAATGACGGGAGACGTTGATAGGCTGCGCCACTAAGTACAAGGAAACGCCATGATCGAATTCTTCTTCGACTGTTCCAGCCCCTGGACCTATCTCGCCTTCCATAACATCCAGCCTTTGGCGAAGGAGTTGGGCGCGGAGATTTCGTGGCGGCCCATCCTGGTCGGCGGCATTTTCAACACCGTCAATCCGAGCGTCTACGCGCAGCGCGAGAAGCCGGTGCCGCTGAAGGCCCGGTACATGCTCAAGGATCTTTCCGACTGGGCGCGCTCGTCGGGCCTTGCGATCAAGATGCCGCCCACCGTGTTCCCGGTAAATAGCGTCAAAGCGATGCGCGGCTGCATCTGGTTTGGCAAGGACATGGTGCCGTTTGCCCGCGCCGTGTTCGAGGCCTATTGGG
Source organism: Bradyrhizobium sp. (assembly GCF_016213215.1). Taxonomy (GTDB): domain Bacteria; phylum Pseudomonadota; class Alphaproteobacteria; order Rhizobiales; family Xanthobacteraceae; genus Bradyrhizobium. Next base: position 8,578 of record NZ_JACRAW010000134.1, read on the forward strand.
GCGAGGACAAGGACATCTCGCAGGACGCCGTCCTCGCCGAGATCTGCCGGAACGTCGGCGTCGATCCTGAAAAATTCCTTGCCGGCATTTCGGATCAGGCGATCAAGGACCAGCTCAAGGCCAACACGGAGGAGCTTGTGGCGCGCGGCGGCTTCGGCTCGCCGACGATCTTCGTCGAGAAGACCGACATGTATTTCGGCAACGACCGGCTGCCGCTGATCCGCGAGGCCCTGCAGCGCCGCAAAGCGAGCGCGGCCTGATGGTGCGCGCCGTCGTTTGCCGCGAGCTCGGGCCGCCCGAGAAATTGCGGCTGGAAGAATTCCCGTCACGGCGGCTCAAGGCGGGCGAGGTGCGCGTCGCCATTCGCGCCGCGGGCATCAATTTTCCCGACATTCTGATGGTGGCTGGCGAATATCAGCTCAAGCCGGAGCTGCCCTTCACCCCGGGAGTCGAAGCGGCGGGAGAAGTGATCGAGGTCGATGCGGCTGCGCAAGGCGTTGCGGTCGGAGACAGGATCATCGTCAAGATGCGCTATGGCGCCTATGCCGACGAGGCCGTGGTTGCGAGTTCACAGCTCACGCCCATGCCGTCGACCTTCGACTTTGCGGAAGGAGCGACCTTTCTCGCCGGCCATGGCACCGCCTATCACGCGCTGGTCGACCGCGGACAGTTGCAGCCGGGCGAGGTGTTGCTGGTCCATGGCGCGGGCGGCGGCGTCGGGCTCGCCGCGGTCGAGATGGGCAAGCTGCTGGGGGCGACCGTGATCGCGGCCGCTTCGTCCGAGGAAAAGCTGGCGGTGGCGAAGGCGAGGGGCGCCGATCATCTGGTGCTGTATTCGCGCGAGCCGTTCCGTGACGCCGTCAAGCGTGTCACCGACGGCCGCGGCGCCGACGTCGTGTTCGATCCGGTCGGCGGCGAGGTTTTCGAGAACAGCCTGCGCTGCATCGCCTGGGGCGCGCGCATCCTGGTGATCGGCTTCACCGGCGGCATCGGGATCGCCCGCACCAACCTGATCCTGATCAAGGGCGCGAGCGTAGTCGGCGTGCGCGCCGGCGAGGCGACGCGAAAGAATCCCGCGCTCGGTCCGGCGCGCCAGAAGGCGCTGATGGCGTGGGCCGAGGCTGGCAAGATCCGCCCCAACGTCTCGCACCGCCTGCCGCTCGAAGATTATGCGAAAGCCATGCGGCTCCTGATCGAGCGCAAGGCCATCGGCCGCGTCGCGCTGATGATGAGTTGAAATCGTCTTTGCGGGCCAACGGGTCGGCGCGAAGCGCCGCTCGATGACAGGCTCCGCGAAGCAATCCAGCACTGCTTCAGCGAACTGGATTGCTTCGTCGCTCGCGCTCCTCGCAGTGACGAGATCCGGTTACTTGTACTCCCGGTCCTGCCACCATGGAAAATAGTCAGGCATATCGCTCGATACCTTGTCCTTGAACACGGCCGGCCGCTTCTCCAGGAACGACACCACGCCTTCCTTGACGTCGCCGGAACGGCCGCGTGCGTATATGCCGCGGCTGTCCACCTTGTGGGCTTCCATCGGGTCGTCGGCGCCCAGCATGCGCCACATCATCTGCCGGATCAGCGCGATCGACACCGGCGCGGTTTTCGCGGCGAACTCCTTGGCGAGCGCGCGTGCCGTCGGCAGCAACTGCTCGGGGGGCACCACTCTGCTGACGAGCCGTCCCGCCAGCGCTTCCTGCGCGGGGAACACGCGGCCGGTGTAACACCACTCCAGTGCCTGCGCGATGCCGACGATGCGCGGCAGGAACCAGCTCGAGGCGGCTTCCGGCACGATGCCGCGCTGGGAGAACACGAACCCGAAGCGCGCCGCTTCCGAGGCAATGCGGACGTCCATCGCAAGCTGCATGGTGACACCGATGCCGACCGCGGGTCCGTTCACCGCGGCGATCACCGGCTTTAGGCACTTGAAAATGCGCAGCGTGACCTGGCCGCCGCCGTCGCGCACCTGCGGATCGCTGTAGTCGACCTGGCCGGCAAGGCGTCGCACCGCCCCACGGCGGGCGTCGCGGTCGAAGGTGTCGGCGCCGGTGGAGAGGTCGGCACCCGCGCAGAACGCACGGCCCTCGCCGGTGACGATGATGGCGCGGACGCCGTCGTCCTTGTCGGCGCGCTCGAACGCGTCGATCAGCTCCTGCTGCATGGCGGTGTTGAAGGCGTTGAGCTTGTCGGGCCGGTTCAGCGTGATCGTGAGGATCTGCTCGGCGACCTCGTATTTGATCGTCTCATACGCCATGGATGGTTTCCTTCCCTGTTACCCTGAAATTCAGCGTTTGAAGGGCCGTTATGCACGGCCGTCGCCGTCCGTCTTGCGCGGACTGGGCACACGGCGGCGCCTTCCTGGTTATCTGGCCGGCACGCTGGGCCAGGACCGTTGCGCGCCGCGCAGGCCTTCGAAGGCCTTGGCCACGCCGAGCACGCCGATGTCGTCGAAGCGGCGCCCGACGATCTGTACGCCGATCGGAAAGCCCTTCGCATCGTAGCCGCCATTGATCGAGATCGCCGGATTCTCCGACATATTCCATGGCACGGTAAAGCAGATGTGCTCGAACGGCTTATCCGGATCATTGATGGGCGCGGCGAGGTCGGCCGCGAAGTTCACGACCGGCGAGGTCGGCGAAATGACATAGTCCATCTCGCAGAACAGCTTCGCCGCGGCGGCGCGGATCGCCATGGTCTGGTTGAAGCCGCGGATGACCTCGACGCCCGACAGCTTCGCGCCGCGCTCCGCCCACTGGCGGATATAGGGCAGCGCCTTGCCGCGCTGTTCCGGGTCAAGCTTCTCGAAATCGTCCCACATCCTGGCGCGCCAGAAATTGTCGAGCCCGTCGAGCATTTCACGGGTCAGGATGCCCTTGACCTCGGTCACGACGGCGCCGGCAGATTCGAAGGCCTTGGCGGCCTTGACCGCGACTTCGTGCACGGGCTTCTCCGCATCCTGGCCGACGCCGGCATTCAGCATCAAGCCGATCCGCAGCTTGCGTGGGGATTTTTCCAACCCCTTCCAGTTGATGTTGTCGGGCGGCAGGCTCATCCCGTCGCGCCGGTCCGGCTTGGACAAGACGCTCATCATCAGCGCGTTATCGTCGACCGTGCGCGTGATCGGGCCGGCGACGCGGCCGACATAAGGCGGATCGATGGGCACCCGCCCGAGGCTCGGCTTGAGCCCGACGAGGCCGCACCAGCCGGCGGGCAGGCGTACCGAGCCGCCGATATCGGTGCCGAGATGAAGGGGACCGTAACCGGCCGCACCCGCCGCGCCGGCGCCGGCGCTGGAGCCGCCGGGATTCTTGGAGACGTCCCAGGGATTGCGCGTCAGCGCATGGAAGCTCGACAGTCCCGACGACAGCATGCCGTAATCGGGCATCGTGGTCTTGGAGAAGATGATGGCGCCGGCTTCGCGCAGGCGCGCGGCCGGCGGCGCATCCGCAGACGCGGGCACCAGCTTGACGCTGGCCGCGCCGAGCGGCATCGGCACGCCCTTGGTCGCAATGTTCTCCTTGATGGTGACAGGAACGCCGTCGAGCGGGCCGGACGACTCGCCGCTGGTCCAGCGATCGGTCGAAGCCTTGGCGGCCTGCCGCGCGCCGTCGGCGTCGAAGGCGTAGAGCGCCTTGATGTGCGGCTCCCACCTGGCGACGTGCGTCAGCACGTCTTCCAGCACCTCGCTGGGCGAGAACTGCCTGGTGCGATAGCCTGCAATCAGGTCGACGGCGGAAAGGTCGTGCAGTGAGGTGACGCCTTGTTCGGGACGGGTCTTAGACATTTGCGGCGGCCGGCATGCGGGTTTCGATGATACGGGCGAACATGCTGGCGCCGACGGGCAGGATCTTGTCGTCGAGCACGTAGCCTGGATTGTGCACGGGGACCGAGCCTTCGTGCCCGATCCAGAAATACGCGCCGGGTATCGCCTGAAGCATGTCGGCAAAATCCTCGCTGCCCATCTTCGGCTGAGTGCGGGTGAAGACTTTCTTCGGATCGACGACCGTGCGCGCCACTTCCTCCACCACCCTGGACTGCTCTTCCTGGTTGACCAGCACGCTGAACGTGTCGCGGATGTCGACGTCGATCTCGCAGTCGAAAGCGGTGGCGACACCGGCGCAGATCGCCCGCATGCGTTCGCGGATCAGTGCGCGCACCTCGTCGGAGAAGGCGCGCACAGTTCCGCCGAGTTTCGCTTCGCCCGGAATGACGTTGTAGGCCGAGCCGGCATGGATCTGGGTGATCGACACCACCGCCGCCTGCAGCGGGTCGACGTTGCGGCTGACGATGGTCTGCAGCGCCTTGCCGAGCGTCATCGCGATCACGACCGCGTCCTTGGAGCGCTCCGGCATGGCGCCGTGCGCGCCATAGCCGTTGATGGTGATGTCGAAGAAATCCGCGCCTGCCATCGCGGGGCCGGGCAGGATCGCAATCTCGCCGTGATTGAGGTCGGGTGCGTTGTGCAGCCCGTACAGCTCGTCGCAGGGAAATTTCTCGAACAAGCCGTCCTTGATCATCGCGCGCGCGCCGCCGAGGCCTTCCTCGGCCGGCTGGAAAATGAAGTGAACGGTGCCGTCGAAGTTGCGGGTTTCGGCAAGATAGCGCGCCGTGCCCAGCAGCATGGTGGTGTGGCCGTCGTGGCCGCAGCCGTGGAAGCGCCCGGGAATGGTCGAGCGCCATTTCAGGTTGGTGTTCTCTTCCATCGGCAGCGCGTCCATGTCGGCACGCAGGCCGATGCGCCTCGTCCCGTTGCCCTTGCCCTTGAGCACGCCGACGATGCCCGTGCCGCCAAGACCGCGGTGCACCTCGACGCCCCAGCTCTTGAGCTTGTCGGCGACGATGCCGGAGGTGCGGACCTCCTGAAATCCGATCTCGGGATGGGCGTGCAGGTCGCGCCTGATGGCGGTGAGTTCGTCGGCGAAGCCTTCGATACGTTCGAGCGTGGGCATCGTTCCTGAATCCGGTTGTTTTGTTATTTGTCTCGGGGAGTGAACGCGGGGCCGTTCGGCCTCATGCGGATGCCCGGGCGCAGCCGTGTCCAGGGCAGGGCGGCGGTGTCGGCGGGCATCGCGCCGGGGGCGGCGCAGATCAACAATCTTTCGGCGATCGGTTCGAAATCGGCGCGGAAATGCACCGAGCTCTTGTTGACCAGAATGGCCTGTTCGGTCGGCTCGATGCCGACGTAGCGGTACATCGCCTGGTCGGCGAGCTGCGCCTTGTGCGAGCTCACCACGACGCGGACGTCGCCGATGCGCAAGCAGGCCGAGGGACCCATCTCCATCTCGCGGCCGCCGTAATAGGGGCCGGGCGCGATGAACCTGCCGTCCGACAACCGCTCCACGACGAAGGTTTCCGTGTAAGGCGCATCGCCCGGAATGCCCGACTTCCCACCGAGCGACAGGGTCACGCTGGCGCCGACGCCGGCCTGATGCGCCGCTCTTGCCGAGTCGGGGTCATAGATGGCGCCGGTGGCGGCACGGGTCGCCCGGTTGCGCACCAGCGCCCGCAGCATGCCCGTGGTGTCGGAATCGCCGCCGGCACCGGGATTGTCCTGCGTATCGGCGATAACGATCGGCTTGCGTGCGTGTCTTGCCAGCTCCATCGCGACAAGCACGCCTTCGTCGGGTGAATAGATCTTGCCGTCGAAATCGTCCTCATGGCCGGCTACCAGGGAGGCGATCGCATCGGCGGCGGCATCGGCGTCTCCTTGCGACCTGCCATAGGCGAACACGCTGGGTGCGCAATGCTCGAAATCGGCGGCCGGAAAGCCCGGTGCGAAGGAAATTGTCGGCACGGCATCGCCTTCCAGCGCCGCGACCTTCTGGTAGATGCCTTTGGTTGGCTGGTCGTTGGTGCATTGCCAGCTGATCGGGATCAGGAACGGCAATTGCCGGAACGCTTTGGCAAAGCGTTGCTTCGTCTTCAGCATCAAGGCGAGATGCTCGGCCGCGGCCCGCCCCGTATCGGCCATGTCGACATGCGGATAGGTGCGGTAGGCGATCAGCGCGTCGGCGTGCTCGATCATCTCGGGCGTGACGTTGGCGTGCAGGTCGAGGCTGGCGACGAGCGGGACGTCGCTGCCGATCACCCGCCGCACGCGCGCAAGGATTTCGCCTTCGCCGTCGTCGAAATGTTCGGTGACCATGGCGCCGTGAAGGTCGAGATAGACGCCGTCGAGCGCGCCGGCCGAAGCGATGCCGTCGACCATCACCTTGACGATGCGTTCGAACGCATCTTCTGTCACGTGCGCCGATGGGCTTGCGCCGCACGCAATCGTCGGGACCAGTTTCCAGCCGTTGGCTTCCGCCGCATCGACGAAACCGGCGATGCCGACATTGATTCCGCGCATCACCTTGAGCACGTCGGCGCCTTGCGCCATCGCCGGCCAGCCGCCGCCATGCTGGAAGTCCGCATAAGTTGCCTTGGTCGGAGCGAAGGTGTTGGTCTCGTGCAGGAAGCCGCCTACGGCGATACGTGTCATCAGTTCAGTCCAGGTTCTGGGCGTGCGACGTTAGCCCCGGCCTTGCAGCAAGCGCAAGCGAGGAAGCAATTCCGTTTTGCATGCCGTGCAGGGAGTTGGGTCATTGCAAGCGCGCGCAACCACTCCGCCGTCATTCCGGGGCGCCGCGTAGCGGCGAGCCCGGACTCCATCGCCACAGTCATGAGCATGGATTCCGGGCTCGCGGCTTTGCCGCGCCCCGGAATGAAGAATTGTGTGGCTCACGCACTTGTCACCGCGCCCGCGTCCACAGGGCGGAAATTGGCAAAGTCCCAGCCGCGGCCGGGGGCGGCATCGAGCAGCGCCCGGGTATAGGCCTGCTTCGGATGGGTCAGGACTCCCGCCGCCGGTCCCTGTTCGACGATCCGCCCATGCTGCATCACGACGACGTCGTCGCAGATCTGTGCTGCAACGCGCAAATCGTGGGTGATGAACAGCAGCGCGATCCCGAGCCGGCTCTGGATCTCGTCCAGGAGGTCGAGCACCTGGGCCTGCACAGAGACGTCGAGGGCCGAGACTGCTTCGTCTGCGACGAGCACGTCGGGATCCAGCGCGAGCGCCCGCGCGATCGCAATGCGCTGGCGCTGGCCGCCGGAGAACTGGTGCGGGTAGCGCGAGACCGCGTCCGGAGGCAGGTGCACCAGCTCGAGCAGTTCGCATGCCTTCTTGAGTGCTTCCTCGCGAGGCATGCCGTAGTTGACTGGACCTTCTGCAATGCTCTCGCCGACGGTGATGCGGGGATTGAGCGAGCGGTAGGGATCCTGGAACACGATCTGGATCCGCTTGCGGTGCGGCTGCAGCAGCTGCCGCGACAAATCGGAAATTTCGCGCCCGACCAGGCGAATGCCGCCGGAGGTCGGATCGATCAGGCGCACGATGCAACGCGCGACGGTCGACTTGCCGGAGCCGCTTTCGCCGACGATCCCGAGCGTGCGGCCCTTGCGCAGGGTGAGGGTGACGTCCTGGGCGGCAACCACCTCGCGCGCTTTGCCGAAGAAGGAGCGCTCTCGATAGACCTTGCCGAGCTCGTTCGCTTCCAGCACGACCGGCTCCTGCGACTCGGGCCGCGGCGGGCGCGGCACCAGGCTCGGAACGGAGGCGAGCAGGTCGCGGGTGTATTCCATGGTCGGGTTGCGCAGGATCGTCTCGAGCGGTCCCGTCTCGACCAGCCGTCCCTCGCGCATCACCGCGACGCGGTCGGCGATCTCAGCGACCACGCCCATGTCGTGGGTGATGAAGAGCACGGCAGTGCCGTGATTGCGCTGCAGCTCGCGGATCAGGCTGAGGATCTGCTTCTGGGTCGTGACATCGAGCGCTGTGGTCGGCTCGTCGGCAATCAGAAGCTTCGGCTCGAGCACGAGCGCCATCGCAATCATGATGCGCTGGCGCTGGCCGCCGGACAGCCGGTGCGGGTAGGAAGCGAAGATGCGATCGACCTGGGGCAGGTGCACCTGTTCCATCATGTCGAGGATGCGCTTGCGCCGAGTCCTGGCATCCAGATCGGTATGGGCGCGCAGCACCTCGTCGATCTGCCGGCCGACCGGCACCACCGGGTTGAGCGCCGTCATCGGCTCCTGGAAGATCATCGCCATGCGCGTGGCGCGCAATTGGCGCAGCCGGCGATCACTCGCGCTCAGCAAGTCCTCGCCGACGAGCTTGATGCTGCCGCCCGTTGCCGTGAGCGCGCCCTTCTGCAACAGGCCCATGACGGTGAGGGAGGTCACCGACTTGCCGGAGCCGCTTTCGCCGACCACGCACAGCGTCTCGCGCTGGGCTACCCGTAAAGAGACGCCGTCGATGATCTTGGGCCCGTTCGGTTTCCTACCGAGCGAGACCACGAGGTTGTCGATATCGAGGATGGGATCGGTCATCTGCTCGCTTTCTTCCGTCATTGCGAGCGAAGCGAAGCAATCCAGAAATGGAGCCTCATGCTGGCAGCCTGGATTGCTTCGTCGCTGTGCTCCTCGCAATGACGCGGTGAGATCATCACTTCACGCCCTCCCGCTGCTTCATGCGCGGATCGAGCGCGTCCCGCGCGGCATCGCCGATCAGGTTGATGGAAAGGATCGCGATGGACAGCAACACGCCCGGCCAGAAGATCAGGGCAGGCTTGATCTGGAAGTACTGGCGGCCCTCTGCCATGATGTTGCCCCAGGTCGGCGTTTCCGGCGAGATGCCGGCGCCGAGGAAGGAGAGGATCGCCTCCGTCAGGATGGCGGAGGCGCAGACATAGGTGCCCTGCACGATCAGCGGGGCGATCGTGTTCGGCATCAGGTGTCGCCACATGATCTTCGGCAGGCTGGAGCCGACCGAGATCGCCGCTTCCACATAGGGCTCCTCGCGCGCCGACAACACCACCGAGCGCACCAGGCGCGCCACGCGCGGAATCTCCGGGATCGTGATCGCGACGAGCACGGTCCAGAGGCTGGCGCCGGAGAGCGACACGACGGCTATGGCAAGCAGGATGCTCGGGATCGCCATCAAGCCGTCCATCACCCGCATCATCACGGCATCCACCCATTTGAAGAAGCCTGAGACGAGGCCGATGAGGAGCCCGATCGCGACCGAAAGGACGGCCGCACCGACGCCGATAATCAGCGAGATGCGTCCGCCATGGATGATGCGGGACAACAGGTCGCGGCCGAAGGCGTCGGTGCCGAGCAGGAACTGCGCGCTGGACGGCTTCAGCCGCTGCGCCGGCGCAAGCTGGATCGGGTCGTGCGGGGCAAGCAGCGGCGCCAGGATCGACATCAGCACGATCAGGACGAGGCAGACCGTCGCGACCGCGATGATCGGCGTCGCCGTCAGGAATCCGAAGCGAGGCCGCAACGGTGTCGTGATCGGAATTGACGGTTCGGGAAGGGTTTCGATCGCCATCGGTCCCGACCTCTCAATACCGGATTCTGGGGTCGAGCAGGGTGTAGGCGACGTCGATCAGCAGATTGACCGTCACGTAGACCAGCGACGTCAGCAGGATCATCGCCTGGATCACCGGATAGTCGCGCGCCAGCACGGCATCGACGGTAAGCCGTCCGATGCCGGGGATGTTGAACACGCTCTCGGTGACCACGACCCCGGAGATCAGAAGCGCGAAGCCGGTGCCGATCACGGTGATCACGGGCACCGCGGCGTTGCGCAACGCGTGTCGCAGCAGCACCGCGACCTCGTTGATGCCCTTGGCGCGTGCCGTCCTGACGTAATCCTCGCCGAGCACGTCGAGCATCGAGGCGCGCGTCATGCGCGCGATCAGCGCGACATAAATGAAGGACAGCGCGCACGTCGGCAGGATCATGCGCTCGAAGAACGGGCCGAAGCCCGTGGTGATGCTCCTGAAGCCCTGCACCGGCACCCAGCGCAGGTCGATGGCGAAGATCTGGATCAGGACGTAGCCGATGACGAAGACGGGGACGGAAAAGCCCATCACCGACAGTCCCATCACGAAGCGATCGATCCAGGTGCCGTGCTTCCAAGCCGCGATGACGCCGAGCGGCACTGCGACGACGACCGAAAGGATGATGGTGGACAGTGCGATGGAGATCGAGGGCTCGACGCGCTGCCCGATCATCTTGAGGACCGGCACGTTCGAGATCAGCGACACGCCGAGGTCACCATGCAGCAGCCGGCCGATCCAGGTGAAGAACTGCTGATATAGCGGCTCGTTCAGGCCGAGCGAGGTGCGGATACGCTCGAGCTGTTCCGGTGATGCGTTGTCTCCGGCGAGAATCGCGGCGGGGTCGCCCGGGGTGAGCCTGAGCAGGAGAAAAACGAACAGCGCGACCACTCCCATCACGGGAATGGCAGCGAGCACGCGGCGAAAGAGATATCCGAGCATCCTAATCCATTGCGCTAAGCGTCAATCACGTTCCGTGGTCGTCCGCCTTGTCCCCCGGCCAAGCGTACCATTTGCGACGCCCGGCATTCCACCCAATCAAGCGTACCAATTGAGCAAATCCTGTGCCATTGGAAGCGCTTGTCATTCGGGATGGTCCACCGAACTCGGGTTTACCCGAGTTCGGCGATCTGACTGTCGAAGCCGGCTGGAGCCGACTGATGCTTGGCATCGCCCCGGAATGACGGCTGCGCGCTCACTCCAGCGTCGCGAGGAGACCCGCCATCAGGCGGCCCCGTTCCACGAGGCTGTCGACCTCGATGTGCTCGTTGAGCGTGTGTGCATCGGCGCCACGCACGCCCAGGCCGTCGAGAGTCGGGATGCCCATCGCGCCGGTGAAGTTGCCGTCCGAGCCGCCGCCGGCGCTGCCGTGCGGCAACTCCATGCCGAGCTGCTTGGCGACGCCGCGCGCCTTCTCGTAGAGCGCCATCGTGTCGGCATCCGGTTCCCAGACCGGGCGTGTCACGCCGCGCGTCACATTGAAGGTCACATCGTTGCTGGTACCGGACAGCGCCAGCATCCTTTCGACGCCGCGATCGAGATCGGCCTGGCGCTTGGCCATGCTCAGCGCCTCGCCGGTGCAGGTGGTGGCGACGCAGTTGACCCATTGGCCGCCATGCACGATGCCGACGGAGAAGGTGCAGTCTGCCGTGGTCATGGCGTCGATGGCGAGGATCTGCCGCGCCATCTCGCGGATCGCCGAGCGGCCGGAGGTCAGCGTGGCGCCGGCATGGCTCGGGCGGCCGATGGCTTCCAGATTGAATCGCGCAATCGCGTAACGGCCGGTGACGACGCCATTGTCGGGCCGGCCCGGCTCGGGCACGAGCACATACCTGTTGCGCGCGGCTTCCGCCTCGATGATGTCTCGCGTCGAGGGCGTGCCGACTTCCTCGTCGGGAGTGTATAGCACGGTGATCGGCAGCGGCGTGCCGACGGAGGCGCGAGCCAATTGCCGGATCGCTTCCAGCGTGAGGTAATTGCCGCCCTTCATGTCGAAGATGCCGGGGCCGTAGGCTTTGTTGCCCTCGCGCCGAAACTTCAGCTTCTCGATCGTGCCGGCGGGATGCACGGTATCGAAATGGCCGACGATCAGGATTCCGGGCTCGCCCTGCTTGGGATGCGGCAAACGAGCGCGGATGCAGCCGCCGAAGCCCTGCCGGCCGGCGATGCGCTCGATCGTCGCACCCAGGATCGCCAGGTCGCGTGCTGCGAGGTCGAGCATGCGATCGACGGCATTGGCGTCCCAGGTCGGACTTTCGCACTCGACCCAGGTGCGCAGGCCCTGCAGCATGGCTTCGGTATCAAAGGGAAGATTGGCTGGATTCATTAGTTGGCTCTTAAGTTGATCCTAGGCGTCGATCGAATGGATGGGCTCGGCGCGCTTACGAGACGGCGTGGCGTTGGCTTTGTAAAGCGAAATAGGGCGGGCGGTCCCCGGACCGGCAGCACTCCCCATGCAACGAAACCGGATTGACGGCCCCCTGTCTTGATGCAAGTCTCAAAATTCGAGGCATTGCAGCATGTTAGTTCGCCTAAATAACGGACCGCATGCACACGGAATGTCCTGCCTTTGACCAGTTTCACGTCAGGAGAAACTCGAATGTCCAACTTCTCGCGCTGGCGACGTACCGCACTGTCGGCCATTGCGCTCTCGGTCGCGTTGATTTCGCCGGCCTTCGCCGCGGGCAAGACCCTCACAGCGGTGATGCACTCCGATCTGCGCACCCTCGATCCAGGGTTCACCACAGCGTACATCACTCGCGATCACGGCTACATGATCTACGATACGCTGCTGTCGACCGATGCCAACTTCAAGGTCCAGCCGCAGATGGCGGAGTGGAAGGTCTCCGACGACAAGCTCACCTACACCTTCACCTTGCGCGACGGACTGAAATGGCATGACGGCGCGCCGGTGACGGCGGAAGATTGCGTCGCGTCCCTGCAGCGGTGGGGCAGGAACGATGGCATGGGTCAGAAGCTGATGGATTTCACCGCCAGCATCGAGGCCACCGACGCCAAGACCATCACGCTGAAGCTGAAGCAGCCCTACGGGCTGGTGCTGGAGTCGATCGCCAAGCCGTCTTCGCTGGTGCCCTTCATGATGCCGAAGCGGCTCGCCGAGACAGAGAAGGGCAAGCAGATTTCGGAGCACATCGGCTCGGGACCGTTCAAGTTTGTATTCTCGGAGTTCCAGCCCGGCGTGAAGGCGGTCTATGTCAAGAACCCCGACTACGTGCCGCGCAAGGAGCCGGCGAGCTGGACGGCCGGCGGCAAGGTGGTGAAGGTCGATCGCGTCGAATGGATCACCATGCCGGATGCGCAGACCGCGGTGAACGCGCTGCAGTCGGGCGATGTCGACTTCATGGAGAACCCGTCCTTCGACCTGTTGCCGATCCTCGAAGGCAACAAGGACATCAAGGTCGAAACCTTGAACAAGTTCGGCTTCCAGACCCTCGGTCGCATGAACTTCCTGTTGCCGCCGTTTGACAACGTCAAGGTACGCCGCGCGGCCATGCTGGCGATGAACCAGAAGGACGTGCTCGACGCGCTGGTCGGCAATCCCAAGTACTACAAGATCTGCGGTGCATTCTTCATCTGCGACACTCCGCTGGCGACGGACGTCGGATCGGAAAAGCTGGTGAAGGGCAGCGGCATGGCGGAAGCGAAGAAAGCGCTCGCCGAGTCCGGCTATGATGGCACGCCGATCGCGATCATGGCGCCCGGTGACGTCGTGACCCTGAAGGCGCAGCCGATTGTCGCGGCGCAGCTGTTGCGCGAAGCCGGCTTCAAGGTCGATCTCCAGGCCACCGACTGGCAGACCGTGGTCGCTCGGCGTGCCAGCCAGAAGCCGGTGAAGGAGGGCGGCTGGAACATGTTCTTCACCAACTGGGTCGCCGCCGACGTGATGAACCCGATCGCCAACGTTTCGATCGGCGGTCGCGGCAAGAATGGCGGCTGGTTTGGCTGGGCGGAGGACGCAAAGATCGAGGAGCTGAAGGATGTCTTCGTGCGCGCCTCTTCGCCGGACGAGCAGAAGAAGATCGCCGCCGACATCCAGAAGCAGGCCTTCGAGCAGGTCATCTATATCCCGCTCGGCCAGTATCTTGCGCCGAGCGCCTGGCGGAAGTCGCTGACCGGCGTGCTCGACGGCCCGGCAACCCCGGTGTTCTGGAACATCGAGAAGAAGGATTAGGGCGAGGGACCTGATCCGGACGCAATGCGCGATGGCCGGGGCCTTGCCCCGGCCATTTGCGTATTGCGGCTCAGAGCCTGGCGCGACAAGACGCTGGCCGAGAGTCCTCCGGGTGTTTGATGGCGGTGCGCTCAAGCTTGAGCATTGGTGCGGGCGGTGGGACTCGAACCCACACGACGTTGCCATCGAGGGATTTTAAGTCCCTTGCGTCTACCAGTTCCGCCACGTCCGCATTGATTCAGCGAGATCAGATACTTAGCGCGTTTTCCGCCCGTTTGGAATGAGCTTGTCCGGCCGGAGAGATGGCACTTCCTTAAAGAAGCCGCCGGCCCAAGGCAAAGGTAAAGGCAAAGCCTCAATGCGGACATCCGGCCTTGCTTAGAGCATGATCCGGAAGGTGGGGCGTGGTTTTCCTCGCGGCAAACGGCAAAGCGTTGCGCAAGGATCATGCTCCAGCAAAACGGACCTGAAGCGCTACGGCATAAACCCGTCGCTTTAGGCAATCTCAATCGAAACAGGTTACTAGAGCCGCATGTCCGTTCGTACCTTCACCTGCCGGGCCGCCGCGCCGGCGTTTCTCGCGCTCCTTGCGCTAGGCGCGATGCTGGGGGGGTGCGCCAGCGTGGGCGACAACGTCAGCACGGCCTTTGCCGACCCTGCCAAATATGAATTGTGGGACTGCAAGCAGCTCGAGCCCGAACGCAAGCGGCTCGCCACTCGCTCTGCCGAACTGGAAGGCCTGATGGCGAAAGCCGAGACCGGCGTGGCCGGCCCGCTGGTCGCCGAAATGGCCTACCGTAACGAGCACATCGCGGTGCGCGGGCAGGCGCGCTTTGCCGACGAGGCCTGGCAGCGCAACCGGTGTCGCGAGGGCGCTTCCGCAGGGGATTCGTCGGGCGCGCCGCCGGTCCGCCCGAAATTTCCGTCGCCGCCAAAATCCGGAAGCGCGGTCTACTGAGCCGTTGAGAGGCTGGCGCCCTGCGGCGGCCGATCGAGCCGCCAGCTGTAGATCCACTCCTGTCGCGCGAGCATGCGCTGCGCGCCGAGCGCGCGGATCACGGTGTCGCGTGCCAGCGCCATGGGCCCGGTGAGGTGATAGATGTGCCCGGCCTGCCGCGCGGTCCGCTGCACCCGCATGACGCGGGCGCGCCGTAGATCCCCATAACGTTTGAAAGTCGCGGTCACCTCCGCCGGGCTTGCCGCACCGTCAGCCAACAGGTTGGCGAGCACCGCCGCATCCTCGATCGCCATGGCGGCGCCCTGCGCGGCGAAGGGCAGCATGGCGTGCACGGCATCGCCGAGCAGCGCCACCGGGCCCTTGCTCCATGGGCTGCCTTCCGGGACTCCGAACAGGCCCCATTTGAGCCACTTGTCGACCGCGCCCACGATCATCCGCGCCGGGGCCGGCCACTGCGATGGCGAGAACACGTCCCTGATCTCGAACGCGTCGCCCGGCGGGCTCACGCCAGGCCGGTTCCAGGTTCCGGGTACGACTGCGACCACGTTGATCTTGCGTCCGCCGGAGATCGGATAGACCACCAGGTGCGCATTCGGGCCCATCCACAGCTGCACGCGCCGCGCGCTGTACTCGCGCGGCAATTGCGAGATCTCCAGCGTCGCGCGCCAGGCGATCAGGCCGGAGAAGCGCGGCTGCACTTCCGGGAAGATGTGTTGGCGCACGGTCGACCACACGCCGTCGGCTCCGATCAGCGCCGTTGCCAGCTCCTGCTGGTGCGAACTGCCGTTGCGATAGGCGACCGTCAGTCCCTTGGCGTGGGGAGCGGTGTCCTCGAAATGGCATCCGAGTCGCAGCTCGATATGCGGATTCTCACTGGCCTGGGCCGCCAGGGCCTGCTGCAGCTCGCCGCGATGGACCACCCAATAGGGCGCACCGGCCCGGGCGCTTGCGGCATCTCCCAGGGGCAGGCGCACGAGCTCGCCGCCGGCCCGCGCGCTCATGATGCTGATCGCCTCGGGGACGACCGCCTGCAGGGCGAGGCGCTCCTGTAGACCGAGACCAGTCAACACGCGGCTGGCGTTTGGGGAGAGTTGCAGTCCGGCGCCGACCTCTTCGAGGTGATCGGACTTCTCCAGCACAACGACGCGGAAGCCCTTCGACGCAAGGGTCAGCGATGCCGTCAATCCGCCGATTCCGGCACCCACGACGATGATGGTACGCGAGGCCGACATGTGCGCCTCCGATCAGGCAGCCTTGTCCTTCAGGACGCATTCCGGCGGGCGGGCTTCGCCTTCGCCTAGATCCGCCGCGAAGCGGTACAGCGTCGAGCAGTAAGGACAGATGATTTCGCTGTCGTTGCCGAGATCGAGGAAGACGTGCGGGTGATCGAACGGCGGATTGGCACCCACGCACATGAACTCCTGCGAGCCAATCTCGATGACGGCTACGCCGGCATCGTTGTGGAAATGCGGAACGACATGATCAGACATCGTAGTTCACCTTGAGTGGCAATGGCGGCAGATACGTGAACCGGCGCAGCACACCCTGTGGCGCGCACCATAACGGCGGGTCCCATTGATTGCTAGTACAGCGAAATCGTAGTTTCGCAACGGCCCCATGCTGATTTGAGCATCGGAATTCGACACAATCTTGCTGTTTCCGAGAAGCCCTTCTTTCGTCGGGGCCGTTGTGCCTCAAATTTGGCGCACTATGTCATGGCAGGGAAAATTTTGCAGGCAGGCGCGAGATCATTAGGCTTTTCCGAATGAGCTGGTTGCGAATCGGCTTTGCCGTGACGGGTATGACGGCATGCGCGCTTGCGTTCGCGATGATCCTGCCGCATGCCCGGCAGGCCGGCGCGGTGCTGGCTGCGCAGGAGGACCCGGCGGAACTGTCCGAGCTCAAGCTCAATTCCCTCTTGCGAAATGACCGGGGCGTGCTCGCCCAGAACATCGAGCAGGCGCTGGCTGCCAAGGACGCCGATCTGGCCAACAGCTTTGTCGAACTGGCACGGTCGCGCGGCATTGAATTACCGGACGAATTGTCGCGCCGGGTCAGCGATGCGGTTGCCGAAGAAGCTTCCACCTCACACGCGGTCAGAAGCTTCGCGACGGGGCTTGTGACCGGCCAAGTCGATGATGCGGCAAGCCTGACGGGAACGGTTGCCGGCGATCTGATCGTGTTCGGCGACATCAGGGACGTCGTGCGCGAAGGCAAACACCTGGCGACGGGCGAGGAGACCGACCACCTGGTGCTGGGCCTGGCTGCGGCGGGGCTGGTCGTGACCGGGGCCACCTATCTATC
The DNA here is from genome assembly GCF_016213215.1 of Bradyrhizobium sp. Lineage (GTDB taxonomy): Bacteria > Pseudomonadota > Alphaproteobacteria > Rhizobiales > Xanthobacteraceae > Bradyrhizobium. The sequence goes on from NZ_JACRAW010000134.1 coordinate 25,421, forward strand.
CGCGGGCGGGGCTCTGCCCGCGCGCGCCGGGCTCACTCTGGTCAAGGGCGCCCGCAAGGTCGGACGACTTGGCGAGGGGCTCGCCAAATGGGCCGGCCGTTCCGCGCGCGAAATGGTCGATGCCCCGATGTTGCAGAAGGCGGTTGCGTCAGGCTCGGTGATGCGGCCGGGACAAACGGTCAGCGCGATCAAGGCGGCCTTTCGCGCCGAAAAGGCCGGCGCCCTGCTGCGGCTGGGCAAGGATGTCGGACGCATCACCGAGAAGACCGGTACGCGCGGGGCGCTCGAGATGCTGCGTATCGCCGAGGGGCCGAAGGATGTCGCGCGCGCCGCGCGGCTTGCCGAGTCCCAGGGCGGCAAGACGCGCGCCATCATCAAGCTGCTGGGTCGCGGCGCGCTGCTTCTGGCCGGCGGCGTGTTCGACCTCGCGCTGTCGCTGTTCAGTGCGCTGCTCGCGCTGTTCGGCCTGGTGTCGTCGATCAAGGCAACGACCGAAAGGCTGACGCAGTCCTGGCTCGATCGCCGCAAGGCGCGGCGGTTGCGCCGGCGGCAGACCGCACTTTCCGAACCCGCACTTCCGGGCGTCGCTGCATCGGCCTAAGTTCGGGCCATTCTCCCAAAAAGGCGCGGAACCATCGATGCCGAATTTTCGCAACGGCGCAGTTGAAATTGCGTATCTCGATGAAGGCGAGGGCGAGCCGATCGTGCTGGTGCACGGCTTTGCCTCGAGCAAGAACGTGAACTGGGTCTATCCGACCTGGGTCTCGGAGCTGAGGAAGAACGGCCGCCGCGTGATCGCGCTCGACAACCGCGGCCATGGCGAGTCGGAGAAGCTTTACGATCCCGCGCAATATGCCATTCCGTCAATGGCTAGCGACATCCTCGCGCTGCTTGACCACCTCGGCATCCCGCAGGCCGATGTCATGGGCTATTCGCTGGGCGGGCGCCTGACGGCTTGGCTCGGAGTGAACGAGCCGCAGCGGCTGCGCTCGGCGATCCTCGGGGGCATCGGCGTTGGCGGCCTGATCGAGGGAACCGGGCCCGGCGAGAACGTGGCGCGGGCGCTGGAAGCGCCCTCGCTTGATCACGTAAGCGATCCGGTCGGCCGCACGTTCCGTGCCTTTGCCGATCAAACCCGCTCGGACCGCCGGGCGCTTACGGCTTGTCTCCGCGGCTCGCGCGGCCTGATGACGAAGGAGGAAGCCGCACAGATTTCCGTGCCGGTTCTGATCGCGGTCGGCACGGCGGATGAAATCGCGGGCTCCGCCAGCGCGCTCGGCGACATCATTCCGGGCTCGGAAGTGCTCGACATCCCCAACCGCGATCACATGCGCGCGGTCGGCGACAAGGTCTACAAGACCGGCGTGCTGGATTTCCTTTCGCGCCAGGCCTGAGGCTTGGGTTCGTCGCCCGAAAGATGTCGGGCCACCGCGATCGTAACCACGAAGGTCGCAAGCCACACCATCCGGGCACCATAGCGGTCGTGCGGGCCCGAGATCACGCCGCAGATGAAGGCGTTGCCGAGCAGGGCCAGCGCAACGGTCGTCGCGAGCAGCGTCAGATCGTCGAGCCGTCGCCGCGCCAGCCAATGTCCGAGCAGGGCCACGAGCGCCAGCATCGAGGCGAGCGCGACCGGCACGTGGAGCCAGTTGACGTAGTGAAAATCGAGCTCCCAATGCTGCTGCCGGGCGTCGCGCATCGGCTTCAGCTGCGCGGGGATGTAGCGCTCGATGATGCCGTAGGTGTGCGGAATCCAGCCATTGGTACCTTCGCCCGTGGCGACATGCACCATCTGCTGGGCGGTTGCCGCGATGGCCGATTCAAGCTGCCAGGCGGGATATTCGGCCAGTGAATGCAGCACGATGAAGCTCATCTCGTCGTTGAGCCCATTGAAGCGGCCGAGCTTGTTGAACACGCTCTTGCCCCACAGGAATTCGTCGGCGGTCGCCGGCAGCTCGTCGCGGTAAGGGCACAGCTTCAAATCTTGGCGCTTGCAGTTGTCGTTGAGATAGCGCGCCACGATGCCGTCCTGCATCATGCGGCCGAAGGCGACCCCGTAGCCTCCGGGCGTCCAGGCCCATTTTCCCGAGAACGCATAGTTCATCGACAGCAGCATCAGGCTGCCCACCGCGAGCGCCAGGCTGCCGCGCGCCAGTCCGGCGAGCGGAATGCGCGTCTTGAGGAACGGGTAGGCGATCCATCCCACGCAGCACAGCCCGAACAGCACGCCCAGCGTCGCGCTGTGGGTCGCCGAGGCGAAGGCAGTGAAGACGAACAGCAGGAATGCTTCGATCTCCGAGATCCTTTTGCCAAAGAGGATGAGGACAACCAGCGACAGCACGGAAAGCCCGGCAAAAATGTCGGTGATGAGCATGCTGGAAAGCCAGGGCAGGGCGGTTGCGACCGCCAGCACGAGGCTGATCGCCACGAAGCGGCGCACCTGCATCAGCCCGAGCACGCGCAAGGTCAGCTGCAGGAGCCACAGGGTCACCAGCGACTGGACGGCGAGATTGATCCAGAAGCTCGAAGTTTCGCCGAGATGCAGATAAAGGCCGAAAACGGTTGAACGGCTGGGGACCAGGTAGCCTTCATACCAGCGCGCCAAATAGCCGCCGGTATCCCACTGAAGCAGCGGATAACGGTTCCAGAGGGCCGGAGCGAGCAAGATCACGGGGAGGGCGATGGCAGCGACCCGCCAAGTCTGGCCGGTCGCGCGCGCGCGCGCAAAGTCGGTCGTGGTGATGCTGTGTCCCTCCCCGCCCTCTTGGCTAGCATGCCCGTTTCAGGGGTCAAATCTGAATTTACCTATGGTTTGAGCCCGCCTGGCTTGATTTTGGCAAATCCCTGACCACGTTGATCCGACCGTTCGTGGCTTTGGCCGGAGGAATGGTATCAATTCAAGGCCTTGTCGGGCAAAGGGGCGTTCACCTTGGCAAAGGGGTGGCAGGACTTTTCACAGGCGGTCGTGCTATAAATCCATAAATCAACGTCCAGACGAGCGAATTCGCGAGAGCAGCCAATGGCAATGCATCAGGTCAATCCGGGGGGAAAGCTGGCGGCGCTTGATCCGATCTGGGATCGAGTCCGGGGCGAAGCCGAGGACATCGTCCGCCGCGAGCCGGAGCTTGCGACGTTCATCTACTCCACCGTGCTGCATCACAGCCGGCTCGAGGATTCGATCGTGCATCGGCTGGCCGACCGTCTCGACCATTCGGCGATGTCGGGCGATCTGATCCGCCAGACCTATGTCGAGGCGCTCAGGGACGATCCGGACATCGGCAATGCCTTCCGCGCCGACCTCGTCGCCGTCTACGATCGCGACCCCGCCACCTCGCGGTTCATCGATCCCTTGCTCTACTTCAAGGGTTTCCACGCCATCCAGGCTCATCGCCTCGCGCACTGGCTGTACAAGGGGGGCCGCAAGGATTTTGCCTTTTACCTGCAGAGCCGATCCTCGTCCGTCTTCCAGACCGACATCAATCCGGCAGCCCGGATCGGACGCGGCATATTCCTCGACCATGCCACCGGATTCGTCTGCGGCGAAACGGCGGTCATCGAGGATGACGTCTCCATCCTGCACGGCGTGACGCTTGGCGGCACCGGCAAGGAGCACGAGGATCGCCATCCCAAGATCCGCCGCGGCGTGATGATCGGCGCCGGCGCCAAGATCCTCGGCAATATCGAGGTCGGGCGTTGCGCCCGCATTGCCGCCGGTTCGGTGGTGGTCAAGCCGGTCCCGCACAATGTCACGGTCGCCGGGGTTCCGGCCAAGATCGTCGGCGAGGCCGGCTGCGCCGAGCCGTCGCGCACCATGGATCAGATGATCAATGCGATGGGGCTGTGACGTCACGGCCCGATGATCCCTAAATTCTGTCCGATTTGGCTGGCGGTGGCCGTCGTCTCGTCCTAAAACCCCCCGCCGGCAGAGAAACCGACGAAAAATTCCCGATCTGGAGAGCGCCGTGGACGTCAAGGAAGTCAGAAAGCTGGACGCGTATCTCAAGCGCGTGTTCAGCAATCCCAAGATCCGCGTGGTGCCGCGGCCGAAAAAGGACGACTCTGCCGAGGTCTATATCGGCGAGGAGTTCATCGGCGTCCTTTTCGTCGACGACGAGGACGACGACCGCTCCTTCCAATTCCAGATGGCGATTTTGGAAGACGATCTCCTCGATCAGGGCTAGCCGGTCGCGCCGTGTGCGCGAGCTCTCATCCCTTCGGGCCGCGTAGCTGCGCGGTCAGTCTGTCCATCGCACCCGCCACTTCGCGCCATTGCGCGAGCCAGCTCCGCGGGAAGCGGAACGTCAGGTCGGCGCCGTCGATGCGTCGCTCCGAAAGGCACGTGCCGGGCGTTGCGGCATCGCGTGTGCAGCGCGCGGTGAGGGCAGGGTCGTTCGCTGCGACGAGGTCTTCGCTGCCATAAGGGCTGTCGCTGCGGAATGTGCGGACCGTCAGGCCATCCTCCGCCGAGTTGGCAGCCTGCCCGAGATAGCGCGGATAGATCGTGCGTGCGCGGACATCCGGCGCCAGTGAATCGCGATGCGCCGCGATCGACAGGAAGATGCGGTCGATGGGCTGCATTGCCTGATCCACCGTCTCCGCGGTGACGTGCTTCGGCGCCGCGGGCGCTTCCAGCGAGGGATAGACGAAACTGAGGTCGACGCGCTCCTGCGGCCCGGAGTGCCGCTGGATCTTCATGCGGATCGAGGCCGTCGGCACGTTGAACAGCGTGCCGCCGACGCTGACCGGGAGCCGGTCCGGCAGGCCGGCGCGCTGCGCGGTCCAGGTCGGCCACAACAGATAGGCGACGAGCGCGACCGCAGCCGCGGCAAAGGCGCCCCCGAGCAGGATCGGTACGACATGGGCGTGCGCAAGCGCACGGCGGCGGCGATGGGAAACTGTCGAGAGCACCGTCATTCGAGAGCTACAGCCGCAAGGGGGTCCGTCAACGAGGAGCCGAATCAGGCGCGACTATGCCACGGCCGCTTGTTTTATCGGAGGCAGCCGGCGGCCGTCATGCCGGACCGCCGCGTCCCCTCATTAACCCTTTCTTAAGGATGAGGTGGCGCGCACCACGCGATTTTGCCACACCAGCCGCCGGCTGTTGCGTTGTGGGGAACGTCCGATGTCACCTGAGGCGCTGAATTCATTGTTTTCCCTGTGCATCGGCTTTGCGCTCGCCGGCGCGCTCGTGAACGGATACCAGGCCATGGCCCGGCGCCCGGCCGGCTTCGGCCTGCTTCACGAAGGGGTGGCGCCAAAGACCTTCGCCGCAGTACCCTTCCTGGTGTTCGCCGCGCCCTTCATCATCATGCGCAATACCCTGCGCGGCGTGCGTCTCGAGCGGCGCCGGTTCGAATTCGTGATGATGGCGACCATCATTGCCGGTTTCTGGAGCCTGATGTCCGGCACGTTCTTCGTGATGACGCTGCGCGCCGCCGGGCTGCTTGTCTGATCGCCCTTCACTTTTCACCTTAAGCATTCGCCGGATGGTGTTCCGCATCTTGCGGAACCGGCCGGCATCCCCGGCTTGAAAACGCGTTCGCCCGTATGCCAAGGTCAGCCCCTACAGGAGACTTTGATGGCGATCTACGAGCTTGACGGGCAGCGGCCCGATCTTCCCGCCGACGGCAATTACTTCATCGCCGACACTGCCGCCGTGATCGGAAAGGTGCGGTTGAAGCCGGGCGCGAGCGTCTGGTTCGGCGCGGTCGTGCGCGGCGACAACGAGTGGATAGAGATCGGTGAGGGTGCCAACGTCCAGGACAATGCGACCTGCCACACCGACCCCGGTTTTCCGCTCACGATCGGCAAGAACTGCACCGTCGGCCACAACGTCATCCTGCACGGCTGCACGCTGGAGGACGGCGCGCTGGTCGGCATGGGCTCGATCATCATGAACGGCGCGCGGATCGGCCGCGACAGCATCGTCGGCGCCGGAGCCGTGATCACGGAAGGCAAGGAATTTCCCGAGCGTTCACTGATTATCGGAGCGCCGGCCCGCGTGATCCGCTCGCTCGATTCCGAGCAGATCGAGCGCATGAGCGGCGCGGCGATGTCTTACATCATGAAGGGACCGCATTACCGGAAGGGTCTGAAGAAGATCGGCTGATCCAGCCGCGTCTCAATCGTCCTCGGACTCGCCTGCCTCCCTTGCGCCGGCGATCTTCTCGTGCCCGGCCGCCCACAGCGCATGTTCTTCGCTGCCGAACCGATAGGGATTCGCCTCGGCCGGGATGTTCTTGCGCGCGGCGCGCTCGCCTTCCTCGAAAGGATCGCGGCTGTTCGGCATCGTCAGGCTTTCCTGGATCTGCCGCCGCGCGTCCGCGCCACCTTTGCCGCAGGCCGCTCAGCAGCGACGCTCTTGCGCAGCGCGTCCTTGAGGTCGATCGGAACGCCGTGCTTCTTCAGCAGATCGGCGAACGCCTCGTCGGCAAGCTCCTGGAACGTGGCCATCCTGTCGCGCCCCAACTGCTTGAGCTTGTCCAAGGTGTCGTCGTCGAGGCGATCAGTTTGCGCATGATCGGACCTGTCTTTCCCAATGACGGCTGTCGGGATTGGTTCCGGAACCGGTGTCCCGTACGGCCGTTGACGCGGAAAGGGAGATTTTCCGATGACCCGCTTTTCCGAAACCGCTTCGCTTGTCGCGCTCGCGATCCTCTCAGCGCCGATTGCCGCGCTGGCCCAGACCGGAGCTGGGGGTGGTGGCGCGACCGGCGCAAGCCCCGGCGGCGCCGCGACCGGTCCGTCCGCCGGCAGCCCCAGCGCCGTGGGCACGCCGTCCGCGGGCTCGGCCGGCGCGGGTACGCAGGGCGTCAGCGGCGTGCCATCCGGCCCCGCCAATGCCGGCGGCCTGAACAATTCGGCCAACGATCCGAGCGGCGCCGGCAATTCGTCGAAACTGCCTTCGCCACCCGCGCCCGGTACCAACACGGCAGGCACCGCCCAATCCTCCGGCTCGGCGCCGAACAGCAGGGCAGGGGTGACCACCGGTTCCGCAGGTACGCGTTCGTCCGGCAGCACCGTGACGGGCCCGAACCAGCCGGGGGACGCGGCGATCGATGCCGAGGACCCGATTGTCGACAGGAAGATAAAGAGTATCTGTCGCGGCTGCTGAATGCCTACGCAGCGCAAGATAAAACAAGGCCGTTGACGCAATATACCGTCAACGGCCTTGCCAGCCCCGGACATTGAAATCGGCTTGCGCCATCCGGTGAAACACAGCTTGTTCCGGATTCACACGGACGAATGTGATCCAGTTCACAAACTGGAAAATTGCAGAATCTCGACCCGCTGCAGCGGTGATCAGCCTTGCGTCTCATTGCGCGTTTTTCGCCCGGCCCAATCTCTTCCGCGTCTTGGACGGAGTGGCCGGCTCGGCCGCCTGGGCGCTGGCAAGGGACTGCCGCAAACCATCGACGGCCTCGGTCAGCCCGGCGACCTGGTCCGACAGGCGCTTGTTGTCAGCGTACTGGACGGCGAACTGGCGCTTGAGGGTCTGCAGCTGGTCCTGCACGAGTTGGAGCTGATCGATCGATTCCTGCTGGGTCGCCTCGATGCCCTTTGTCTTCTCTACCAGTTGTTCGGAGACCTGCGCCGTTCTCGCCTGCAGCTTGCGCGCGGCGGCCTGCCGGTCGAGCTCGGGCGAGGTCCCGGTATAGCCCCGCCACGCCGCAATGCCGGCAACGCCGATCACAAGCGTGAGGAGAACGGCGGCGGCCAATGCAATCGGCTGAGCGCCGAGTCGCGTGAAGCGGTCAAGTCTTGGATAGTCTGAAGGGATATCGATCATCGGCTGCAATGTCCCAAACGAACCAGAGACGCTGAACGCAACAGAGCGAGCCCTCTCGGCTCGCCAGAGCCCGTCCGCGCCCTCGCCGGCGCAGACGGATCACCCCCGAAGAGGAAAGGTTTCGGCAACGAATCCGACAAAAACGAGGCTGGTATCCCAAAAGGTGTGGGCAGGTTCCATGGCCGGAACCCTCCATTCGGAAGGGGGCAGTCCAAAGCGGGCGTCTTGCGACCTCAGTGCGGCCGGTTCCCCTTCGGCGAAATCAGCCGCTTCTGGCCCGGCGCGAGGGCTCGCTCGATCGCACGCTCCGCGGCCCTGACCGCATCGAGCTTGCTGCTGCTCTGCCCGACCTTCGCGCCATCCTCCGGCACGGCAATCTCCCATTTCCAGCTTCGCGGCTGGACGCCCTGGATCACGCTGTACTCGATCCCGCGGTACTTTGGCATCAGCTGTTGCTCTCATGCCCCAGCAGTTTGTGGGTCAGGCGATTGATGAAGTGGATTTTGCCACAGGAAGGACATTTGATGGATGCGAACGCATCGCGCGTAGGCTCGGGTTGGTCCTCGATCCATTGCTGGACGTCAATTCCCGTGTCGGGACAGCGGAAAATGATGTTCGTCATCAGGGAAAGATGACGCCGCCATGACGAGACACCATGACCTAGATCAGACATCCGGATTCAAACGGATGCACTGGCGGAGCGGCGGATGCCGCTGATCTGCGCGCCACGAAAGCGAGCGTTCTGCGCGGACGTCACCGACGTGCAATGGCGATCAAAACGCGTTTCATCGCGCCAAGTCGCCGATCCCGAGCTCCTTGATTGCGAGCTTGGCGATCTCGGCCGGATCGCCACCGCTCTTGCCGATCTCGATGATCTTCCGCGCGATGATCTCGGTGACGGGGTCGTTGCGATCGACCAGATGCAGCGCGTGCAGCGCGTCCTGATAGGCGCGGTACAGACGCTCGCCATCCTTTTGCCCGACGCCGGATCTTTCCAACAATCGCCGGATCGCCATGGTGTCCCCCTTTGCGCGACCGGAGAGTTCAGCCTACGCGCATTGGCGCGATATGGCTACAAGAATAGGAATAGGCTGCGTGCTGGAGCGTCGCTCACCGGTCGGGGCAGGCTCTCGCGCCTGTTGCAAGGACGCGTCTACTCTCCGGACGCAGATCGCCGAGGCGAGCTGTCGACGGCGGGCCCCGCGGTTCACCTCTGAGCCGATCACTCAAATCTCCGCCGGTCTGTTCTGCGCTTCGCTTCCCCGTGCATGGACTGCGCTTAGTTGCAGGCTTCTGCGTTTCATTCGCGCGAATGGGCGATGAATGTCATGCTACCGCGCGGGCCGATTGCGAATGCGTAATTCTCCGGCGGCGGGACCGGAAAGTGTCTTCATTCCAAATTTCGAGTTCGTCTTCGCTGATGGTGTCGCGCCGATTGGAACCCGTGCTAACGCTCTGAGCGAAATCGCCGAAAGCGATGGATCAGAGCTTTAGAGGAGTGGGCATGGCCGGATGGTTCAAGGACAACGCGCAATCGATCGGGCGGACGCCGCTGGTTCGCTTCAATCGCGTCGTCGGTAATGCCAACGCGACAGTTTTGGCCAAGATCGAGGGCCGCAATCCGGCCTATTCCGTCAAGTGCCGGATAGGGGCGGCGATGGTTCGGGATGCGCAGAAGCGCAACCTGCTCGGTCCGGGCAAGGAGCTGATCGAGCCGACCAGCGGTAACACCGGCATCGCGCTCGCGTTTGTCGCCGCGGCGGGCGGCATCCCTTTGACGCTGACCATGCCCGAGACCATGAGCGTCGAACGTCGCAAACTGCTGACGGCCTTCGGCGCAAAACTGATCCTGACCGAGGGAGCGCGCGGCATGCCGGGAGCCGTCGCCAAGGCCGAGGAACTCGCGGCGGCGAACCCCGATCGCTATGTGCTGCTCCAGCAGTTCAAGAATCCCGCCAATCCGGCCATTCACGAGGAGACGACCGGTCCGGAGATCTGGAACGACACCGACGGCGCGGTCGATATCTTCGTCTCGGGCGTCGGTACCGGTGGGACCATCACCGGCGTATCGCGCTATCTCAAGCGCACCCGCGGCAAGAACATCCTCTCAGTCGCCGTCGAGCCGTCGGCAAGTCCGATCCTGAGCCAGAAGCGGGCCAATGAGCCGCTCAAGCCCGGACCTCACAAGATTCAGGGCATCGGTGCCGGGTTCGTTCCGGAGGTGCTCGATCTGTCGCTGGTGGATGTCATCGAGCAGGTCTCCAACGAGGAGGCGGTCGAGTTCGCGCGGCGGCTGGCGCGCGAGGAGGGGATTCTGTCGGGAATTTCCGCGGGTGCCGCGACCGCCGTTGCGGCGCGTCTGGCACAGCGTGCGGAGAACGCCGGCAAGACTATCGTCGTCGTGCTGCCGGATTCCGGCGAGCGCTACCTGTCGACGGTGCTGTTCGAGGGTGTGTTTGACGCCCAGGGCCTGGCCGCCTGATGGCGGGCCAACTTGGCATCTCGCCTCAACATCTGGGGGATGGGCCGGATTTGCTGGCGGCCCGACCTCGTCGCGAATGACCCGTTTCGGACCTGTCGCTCTTTCTTGTTGCGGTGCACAGCGTGCCGCCCACCTTGGTTTGATCTAGATCAAATTAGGCACCCCTCCGGTAGGTAGCATTCCACTCCCGCGATTGGAGGGAGAAGGAAATGCTGACGCGCCTTCTGCAGATTCTCCTTTTAGCGCCAATTGCTCTGTTTGCTTGCCGCCCGGCTTCGGGAGATGAATCCGCTTCGTCTCCAAGAATCCAGGAGGAGATGTGGGCACTGCCATTTCCCTTGCCGGTGCTTGCCTATGCGGTCCGGCCTCTCGGCGATGGACCATTTCCTCTGGTCGTCATGAACCATGGAATTTCGCTCAACGCCAACGAGCGGAGCCTGTTTCCGACAGTGGAGTATCGGGACGCCGCATTTTGGTTCGCGCGCCGCGGTTATTTCGTAATCTCGCCAGTTCGATATGGGGCGACCAGTCTCGATGTTCACGACCGTGGGCTTTACGGGGCTGTCTTCGCGCATGTCGGCAGTTGCGACAACCCGAACTTCCGCGGCCCGGGGCTCGCCATCGCCACTCTCAACGAGTGGGTCATCGAGTACATGCAGAAGAAAAAACAGATCGCCCCCGGCAAAGTAATTGTCGTGGGTCAGTCGGGCGGCGGCTGGGGATCGATTGCGCTTGCCAGTCGGAACCCGCCATCGGTTCGTGCGATCATCACATTTGCTGCGGGGCGTGGCGGCCGAGTCGCTGGCAAGCCAAACAACAACTGTGCTCCTGACAAGCTCGTTGCTGTGACCGGCGAATTCGGTCGCACGGCGCGCGTACCAATGCTTTGGATATATGCGGAGAACGACAGCTATTTTGGACCGGAGCTAACCAAACGCATGCATGGCGCCTTTACCGCTGCGGGAGGCGACGCAGAATACCATTTGCTCCCAAGCTTCGGGGACGACGGCCACTTTCTGATCGATTCGGCAGATGGGGTGCCGTTATGGGCACCGCTGGTAAGCCAGTTTCTTGAGAAGCATTGAATGGGAGGGCAGCATGAGCACACGAATTCTCCGCAGTGCATACCTGCCGGTTCGCCTTGGGATATCGTGCATGATCTGCATGCTCCTTCCGACAACGCCTATGGCGCAAGAGCGGCAACTCCCCACCAACTCAGCTCAAAATGAGGGCCCTCAATTCCGACCGCCCCGCGTGCAATTGCCCCAAAACATTCAATATTCCGCATGGCGCAAACTTTGTTTCGAGGGGTCCGACGGGGTTACGTTATGTCGGACAACGTCGACCGGCAAGGAGGATACCGGTCAGGTAGTGATACGTGTCGACCTGATCGAACGCGCTGATGGTGTCGAACGCACTGGTCGTGCCGCCCGTTTGCAACTTTTCGTTCCACAAGGGCTGAATCTGGCGATGGGCGTCAAGGCGACCGTCGATCAGGGTGCGCCCACCAGAATTCCGTACAGTTTTTGTCTCACCAACATCTGCATCGCCGCAGACCCCGCGAGCCCAAGGCTGATCGACGAGATGGAAACCGGGCAGACACTCAAAATCGAACAAGCAGATTTCAACTCTTCGACCGTAGCAATGAACGTTCCTCTCAACCAGTTCGCCGCGGCTCACCAAGGCCCGCCAGCGGAGACTTACGACTTTGGCCTTGACGACGACTGATAGCGCTATGTGTTGACTGATCTCTTTTTCGAGTGAGGGGACAAACGTCGTAACGGGTGCGCACCTTGACGCTGTTGCGCCTCGTTGCAGGCTCATTGTGCAAACGTTAGGCGAGCCTGCATGCTCACGCCGAACGACTTTCGCTCCTGTGCGTTTGAGACATTCCAACCGGCGAATCTGACTGCCCGTTGCGGTGCAAAGCGCGTTTTCGGAATGGAGTACGACATGAACAAGTCACTCAGCCCAATGGCTTCATCCATCCACCACGACGTGGACCTTGTTCTAAAGGCCGTTACGACCGTTATCCCCTCAAGGCGCTGGTGCTGAGCGGACTTTGAGACCTGTTTGAACGCTGCTGGTAACGGCGGAGCCGACTCAGATTGCCTGCGTCCGAAATTGCATAGCTAAGACAGAGACGAACTTCCTAACTCGGCCAGCCGGGGCCGTAGAGTCGGCTCAAATGGCTTCGCTTTGGCGGAAAATCATGCCGAAACCGGTCTTGCTGAGAGGGCTGATCGTGGTCGCTTCGCTGGTGCTGGCGGCAGCGCATCCTGCCGCGGCGCTCGAAGCCGTATCGATGCAGCTCAAATGGAAGCATCAATTTCAGTTCGCGGGCTACTACCAGGCACTTGAGCAGGGCTTCTACCGCGAAGCTGGTCTCGACGTTACCATCCGAGAAGGCGGCCCCGACATCGATGTCTCCGAGGCGGTTGCCGGCGGAAAGGCGGATTTCGGAGTCTGCAGCGCCAGCGTTCTGCGTGACTGGGCAGCGGGCCGCCGGCTGGTCGTGCTGGCCGCCATGTTCCAGCATTCCGCGGCCGTCATCCTGGTCGCGCGTCGGGCAGACATCAGTAGCGTGGCGGATCTGCGCGGCCGTACGCTCATGGACACTCCGGGAAGCGACGAGATCGCCGCGATGCTCAAGCGCGAAGGCATCGACTATCAGTCCATGCTGCGCGTCCCGCACGAGGGAAATCCACGCGACCTCCTGGCCGGCCGGGCCGACGCGATGATCGCCTACAGCACCAACGAGCCGTTCGTTCTTGAACAGCTGGGCGCGGCCTACCGCACCTTCGCGCCTGCAGCATCCGGCATCGATTTCTACGGCGATAATTTGTGCGCCCCCGAAGCGGAAGTGAAAGCCCATCCGGACAGGGTCGCATCATTCAGGGCGGCGAGCGTGAAAGGCTGGGCCTATGCCCTCGCGCATAAAGAGGCCACAGTCGATCTGATCCTGCGGAAGTACTCGGAAGAAAAGAGCCGAGACGCCCTGCTGTTTGAGGCGGAGCAGACGGCGACGTTGGTTGGGAGGGACGCCGAACGGATCGGCGAACAGGATCCCGCGCGCTGGCAACGCATCGCCGCCGTCTATCGGCAACTTGGGCTGCTGACCGACGATACGATACCCGCGGCGCTGATCTGGGATGGAACTGACGGCAGCCTGCGGCGCTGGCTAATTCCTCTCGTGCTCGTCCTGGTCGGACTGGCGCTTGCGGCGCTGGTCGCGTTTCGAAACCGCCGCGCCTTGCGGGTCACAACAGCGCGGCTGAGCGCGCTTAGCCCGTTTGTCAGGATGAGGCGGCCGAGACTGAGCCTTATCATGTCGCTGCTGTTCATCGGCCTCAGCATTCCTATCCTCATTTTCATCCTGATCTATAATTACAACAGGAATTCGGCCGGCATTGTATCGATCCTGAACGAAGCGGTCGCACAGACCAGCCAGGCCGGCGTTGAACGCACCCAGGATCTGATCGACAACACCGAAAGCCCGCTGCGCTTTCTAGCCGAAGTGGCCGCCACCGATCCCGGCTATTTCCGTACCGAACAAAGCCGCGATCTGTTGTATCGCGCCCTGACCTCGGCCGCGCATATCGACGCCGTCTACGTCAGTTTCGAGGATGGTTATCATCGGGTGGTCACCCGTATCGACGACGACCGCCGGCGCGCCGATCCCCGGATCCCCGCGACCGCTAACTGGCACTCCAGCTACATCGATGCAATCACGTATGCCCTGCGGCGGGTGCGCCATCGAACATTCTTCGACATATGGCCCCATGAAGTCGGCAAGTATGATGTCGCAACCGAGACCGACATTCGCACCTTGCCCGGCTATCAGTCCGCCAAGACCACGCGCACCCTTGCCGTGACTGAACCTTCAATCAATCCCGATACCGGCTCTCCTATTATTTCGGTGCGCATTCCGATCTTCCGCGGCGCTGAGTTCCTTGGTTGCGCATCGGCCAACATCACCGTGGACGTCCTGTCGCGCTTTCTCGACAAGAATCGGGCGAGCGCAGGGAGCACCACGTTCGTCGCGGACCGCAACAACGGCAAGATCATTGCCTTTCCGGACAAGCAGAAGGGCGTCCGTATCGATAACGGAGCGCTCAAGATCGCGACCCTGGCTGACATCGACGTTCCCGTGGTGCGCGAGGCACATCAGCAACACGTTGGCACCGGCGCCGACAGATTTGTGTTCCGATCGCCGACGAATGGAGAGGACTTTGCGGCGGCGTTCGCCAGTTTTCCGGGCGGCTTCGGCCAGCCCTGGCAGGTGGTCACGTTGACGCCGATCGACGATTTCGTGGGGACGTTGAAGAAAACCAATCGATTGATAATGGTCGTGATCATTGTTCTCACCATGATGGAGTTGTTCTTCATCTATTTCGCCTCGAGCCGGCTATCGCGGCCGGTCGAAAACGTGTCCCTGCAATTGCAGGCCATCGAAAGCCTCAATTTTGATGCGCCCGCGCGTCCACCATCGCGTATCGAGGAGATCGCGAAGCTGGAATCGGCGGCTTCGCTGCTGCGAACATCGCTGAAATCCTTTTCCTCATTCGTCCCGCTCGATGTGGTCCGCCAACTGATCAAGTCGGGCGTCCCACTGACACCCGGGGTCGAGCCGCGGTTCCTCACCGTATTCTTTTCCGATCTGGAGAATTTTTCCAGCCACGCCGAAACGCTGGCGCCTGGCGACCTTCTAATCCAGATCTCGACCTATCTGGAGGAAGTCTCGTCTGCGATCTCGGAGGAAGGCGGCACCGTCGACAAGTTCATCGGGGACGGCGTCATGGCGTTCTGGAATGCCCCGGTGCAACGCCCTGACCACGTTCTACGCGCCTGCACCGCCGCATTGCGGGCCGCGCGCCGCATGGAACGCGTCAACGATGTCTGGCAGGCGGAAGGACGGCCACGAATCCGCCTGAGGATCGGGCTCAATTGCGCCACCGTCCTGGTCGGCAATGTCGGTTCTTCGACGCGGCTGAGCTACACGGCATTGGGGGACGGCGTGAACGTTGCTGCCCGCCTGGAAGGCATCAACAAGCTGTTTGGCACTACGATCTGCATCAGCGACAGCATTTATGACCAGGCAAAGGCGGACATACTCGCGCGGCCGCTGAAGCAGGTTCAGGTGAAGGGCCGCAAGACCAAGTTCATGATCTATGAATTGCTCGCCCTTCGTACGAGCGATGATCCGGAGGTAAAGGTTCGCGATCGGGATGAGCAACTGAGCGCGATGACCTGGCAAGCCTCGCAAAAGTTCGAGGCCGGAGATTTGCCGGCCGCAGAGCGTGCCTACCGTGACATCCTGAAGGAGTTCCCGGAAGATTCTCTTGCCAGGTTCATGATCGCAGAATGTACAGGAAAACAACGGTCCGATCTTGCCAATGTGCCGCCTGCGTGAGGAGGAGCGAAAAACGAGGCCGTGTGAATGCGGACCACCATTGTGCGGAGAAAGAAACGAG
Source organism: Bradyrhizobium sp. (assembly GCF_016213215.1). Taxonomy (GTDB): domain Bacteria; phylum Pseudomonadota; class Alphaproteobacteria; order Rhizobiales; family Xanthobacteraceae; genus Bradyrhizobium. Next base: position 41,166 of record NZ_JACRAW010000134.1, read on the forward strand.
TGGCAATCAGTGAACCGACTTGCCATCGGGACTTAGGATGCGGCCCTAACGCCAGGCGCCGGTGATCCAGCCGATCTCCGGCGTTTGAGGCCTTTCCAAAAGGGTGCGGCCAGCCCTTGGGGGAGGGCTGGCCGCGCGCGAACCGGTCTGGGACGGGGAGGGGTGGGGATGTGACCGGCTCGCGTAACTCTTCCTCTCAAATTCTCTGTCGTCGCTGCGCCTATTGATCCTTGGCTTGATCCTTGGCGCTCGCGGTGGCCACCGCCGGGCGGTTGTCGCCGAGCGAGACCCATATAGTCGGATCGGCCTGCGACTGACGCTTGACGAAGCGGTAGCCGGTCTCCGTCCAGGACAGGACGTTCTCGTTCTGATTGTCGAGAACGAACTCGCCCTTGTCTGTCTTCACCGTCAGCACGGCGTGACCTTCGCCTTTCTTGTCGCGCACCACCGTGATCAGCAGTGCTTCGCGCGGCCAGCCGGCGTTGACCAGCATCTTGCGCTTCAACAGCACGTAATCCTCGCAATCGCCGTAGCCGTCGGTCGGCAGCGACCATTTCTCGATCACGCCCCAATGATCCATGTCGGTCATCGGCTTGATGGTTTCGTTGACCCAGCGATTGACCTTGAGCAGGTCGCGCCACGCCGTCTGCGACATCACGATGTCGCGCGGTTGCGACGCGCCGCCGCGGCAGTCGGTGGGATTTTCGGCGCAGAATTCGACCCAGCCGATCGGCGCCCGAGCGGTGTCGCCGAGGCTCGCATAGAGCACCCGTCCTTCACCTGCCTGTGCCGATGCAGTGATCCCAAGGAGGATGACGGCAATCGCCCATCTTTTCCCCTGTCCCCTGACCTCGAACATTGTGGCCCCCGCTTCTTGTTGGGACCACGTTTCGCACAAAGCTTTTGCGCCGCGCCTAAGTCAGCCAAGTACTATTGAGGCGAATGCAAGTAAAATGAGCGGCGGATTCGATCTATACTTGAGATAAATTCGAATAGAATTTTAGAAGAGCCAGATTGATTCAAATTTTATGGATTAACCTGGGAAGTGCCTGCAAACAGGCGCTTTGGCGGCGGCGAGCGGCGGCGCGTTAACCGCATTCCGGGCGCGTCCAAGGCACGTCGCGACGCCCTCCGGCGCAGCGGAAGCCTGCGATTGCAGCCTGGAGGCGGGCAGTTGCGAGGCCAGCGCCTTTACCGCGCGGTAACGCTCTCTTCGAGAGTCTCGGCCGGCTGTTCGTGAATGAACTCGATGGCAAAGCCGTCTTCGAGGTTTCGCACCACGCGCGCCTGCACCCGGCCGAGCGTGACCAGCGAATTGAGCGCCGGCTTCTGCTCTGCGGAGATCGCCGCGCCGGACAGGGAAACGTCGATAATCCGGCAGGTCATCTTGGTGCCGTTGTCGAGCGTGAGCACCGCGATCGGGTTGCGCGGCACGATACGGTCGTGGCGGCGATCCTCCGGCAGGTTGAGGATATCGCGGTTGGCGAGCCAGGTGAGCTGGGCGGCGAGCTTGTCGCGCTTGCGCGGGGTTGCCCCCAGGGTCATCGCAAAACCGTTGTCGATGATCCGGGTGATCCGTCCCTCGACCCGGCCGATATGGTCGAGATAGGCGACCACGCGGTCGCCGACACTGCCGATGCCGGGCGCGAGCAGTGCAAGCCCCCCGGGCGACATGTTGATTACCTGGCAGGGGAATTCGCGACGGTCCGGCAGCATATAACGACCCAGCAGGTGTACTTTCACCCGCTGGAAACGTCGTCGCTCCTCCGTGGCCGGAAGAACGGATTTCTTGCTCGCCAACGCCATCTCGCTACCCGACCCCCCGCTGACGGAGTCGAGCGACCCTACGGCCCACAAGGTTAACGCGCAGTTAGCGCCCGCCACTTCGGAAGTTGAGGTTGATTGTGTCCGCAACCTTGGCCCCAGTTACATTGTCGCAGGGTTGACATAGGCTTCGCGTCAGCCCGCGCATCGATCAACAGAAGAAACAGGCAGCGAGGAAAGCATCATGGACCGAATCCGCGTATGTACCCATGCGGGGCCGGGCGCGCAGCCGGTCATTCGCACCGTGCCGTGGCCGAAGGTCGGGAGGAAGGCGGCGCTGATCAAGATCGGTGCCTGCGGGGTGTGCGGCACCGACTTGCACATCCTCAAAGGCCACTGGCCGAAACCGCTGCCCTGGCCGTTCACGCTGGGACATGAGCTTGGCGGCGTCATCGTCGAATGCGGCGGAGAGTTCACCGAGGATTTCATGAGCAAGCCGCTTGGAGTGGGATCGAAGGTGATGATCCCGCCGCTGATGCCCTGCGGCCGCTGCTACTATTGCATTCATTATCCCGAGCACGCCAACAAGTGTCTGACTCCGGTTTATTACGGCCGCTATCTCGGCTTCGACAAAGCGCCGCATCTGTGGGGTGGCTGGGCCGAATATGTCTATGTCGACCTCGATATGCTGCCGGGCACCAAGATCTATAAGTTGCCCGACGACATGGCGCTGCGGCTCGGCGCGCTGTCGGAGCCCTTGACTTCCTGTATCCGCGCCTTCAACCGCGCGACGCGCGCGGGCGGTTTTGCCTGGGGCGACACCGTCGTCATCCAGGGCTCTGGCCCGATCGGCATCCTCGCGGTTGCCGCCGCGCAGGAGATGGGGGCGGGGCGGGTGATCTGCGTCGGCGCGCCCGAAGAGCCGCGGCTCAAACTGGCGCGCGAGTTCGGCGCCGAGGCAACAGTGAACATCGATGAGGTAAAGACACCCGAGGCGCGCATCGCGGCCGTGCGCGACATCGTCGGCGGCTTCGGTGCCGACCTCGTGATGGACTGCTCGGGCCATCCGAGCGCCGGCCCCGAAGGCATCGAGATGCTGCGCGACGGAGGCACCTATGTCGAGATGGGCCAGTTCACCGACGCCGGGACGATCGAGACCTCCTGGCATCGTATCTGCACCAAGGACCTCACCGTGCTCGGCTCCTGGGGCTTTACCGGCAACGACCTGCCGCTCGGCGTCGACATGCTTTACCGTGCCCGCGATGAGTATCCCTGGCTCAAGATGCAGACGATCTATCCGTTCACGGAACAAGGCGTCGCGAGCGCGGTGGCGGACGCCATGGCCATGAAGACGGTGAAGTCGACCATCGTGCCTTGGCCGGAATTGGTGGGGTGAGCACGATACGGAAGACAGGGAGTGCCGAAAGAAGCTCGTGCGCTCGGCTAGCGCTTCGCTCCAGAGTCATCGTCCCCACACAGTTTCTTCGGTCCAGCCAAGAGCGGCGAACTCGGCGGCCCTGAGCGGAGCTTCCGCGGCTGCGAAGAATTCGTCGAGTTGGGGCGGGGCGACCGTCGTTCCGGACAGCATCGCGTGGGCCTGTCCGCGGTGGTGAATCTGGTGCTGGAACAGATGCATCAGGAGGCGGTCGCGCCGTTCGGTCTGCACCAGCGTATCGCGGTTGACCCGCACGGTGTCGTTGAGCAGATCGGGCGTCAGCGCATCGCACACAGCGATCAGGCGCCTGTCGACCGCGGCTTGAGCAGGTTTCAGTTCCTTAACGGATCGACACGGCACCTCGTTCTCCCAGGCTTTCGGACCGAGCCATCCGCCTTCGAGCGCGTCGACGTAGAACAGGTCGATGACGTAGATGTGGTTCAACGTTAGCTGCAGGCTCGGGAAGAAGCCGGTCCGCTCGGCTTCAAAATCCGCCTGGCACAGGCTTTCGCATGCCGTGAGCAGTCGATGGTTGGCCCAGGCATTGTTGCAGGCGAAAGCACGGTAAGTCTGAACGAGACCGGCAGGCATCTTTGCTCCTCGCATCGAAGGTGCTGTTGACAACGCCCCATCCGCGCAAGAAGCCGACGCAGTCGTGTTTCCCTGGAGTGGACAAACAGGGCGGCTCCGGCTTGAGCGGCAAACCGGAGCCGCAGTCTTCTTCCTTGCTGACGGACTTGGGGCCGCAGCAAGTGACAAAATCTGTTCCGGGGCCGGTGGTTCCGTCTTTATCAAATGTGAATGACTCGGCCGAAAAAGGCCGGGGCGTGTCGCTTGGAAAACGGCCCTCGGATGGCCGAGGGGCGAACAAAGCTCCCTTGCGCGGCGGGTCCAAGGACCGACGACAGAAAGAATCATTGCTGACGGTCGGACGGGGAGTCAAACCGTCGGAAATTGTCGCGTTCGATTCACCTGCGTAAGTGCGCGCCGCGGCACTATGGAGGTAAGGTTTGAGGGTAAGGTTGTGAAATGACTGACGCACATCACCGATTGCTCGATTCCTATCCCGCCGAATTCCTGGATCGCCTTGTGCGCGGGAACGATGCCACCGCGGAGCTGTTGGCCCGTTCCCTTGAGGCGATCGAGCATTCGATCAGGCTCTTGCGTGAACCGCCGCCCTTGATCATGTTGGATGCTGCTCCTGCTCGAGCAGTCAATGTCGGCGCCCCGCAGGCGAAGGACAGCCTCACATAGATGCGCGAACCGTGTCTTGGCTAGCCGGGCTCGCGTCATTTCATCCTCGCAGCATCCTTCAGCGCGCGTCCGGTGCGCGCACCTTCACTCGACTGATCCAGAAGGGGCGTCAGGCCAGCGGCCGGATATTCTGGTTCATGCGGAAGAAGTTCTTCGGATCGTACTTGGCCTTGATCTGCTGAAGCCGCCGGTAATTTGGCCCGTATGCAGCAGCAACCGGTTCGCCCGTCTCGTCGTCGTCCAGGTAGTTGACATAACGACCAGGGGCGAAGAAGGGCCGCATCCTGTCGTACGTTTCGCGAGCCCAGGCGATGCATGCGCTGGTGTCTGCCGGCTGCATCCACTGCGCGAGCACGAGGAAGTTGTACCCTTCTCTCCGGTGCGGGAAGGCCGCCTCGCCAACGTCGATCCGGGCGACCGCGCCGTGAAAATGCTCGAGAAGCAGCTGGCCCATTGGCGTCGGGCACCGCGCGAAGCAGCTAATCATCGTGTCGATGGCAGCGTCGCTCAGCTCGGTGAGGAAGTTGGACTTCCAGTAGTTGAGGGCGCCTTTCGGGTAGTTGGCATCTAGCATGCTGTTGAGCTGGCAGTAGGGCATCGGCCCGACTGCATCCAGGGCGGGACCCCCGAACTGTTTCAGCGGCCGCATGGCCTTTTCGGCATCGGCCAGGGGACCGCAATGACAGGTGACCAGCGCGGCCACCTCCCTGCCGGACCCGTCGGGCGCATGTGTCAGGGATGCGAACAGCATGTGCTCGTCAGGTAGCGATCGCGTGCTGTCCCGGTAGAACTCAAGCACGTCACGGGAGCGTTCGATCGGGTGGACGATTGGGCCGCCCATAACGGTCGGCCCAACCGGGTGGAGCTCGTACTCGAGGCTGGTGGCGACCCCGAAGTTTCCGCCGCCGCCGCGAAGGGCCCAGAAAAGCTCCGGATCCTGGTGCTTGCTCGCCCGCAAGACCTTGCCGCCAGCGGTGACGAGCTCGACCGCCCGCAGATTGTCGAGCGCCAGGCCGTATTTGCCCATCAGCCAGCCGACTCCACCACCAAGTGTGAGCCCTGCAATGCCCGTACTGGAAACCACGCCCCCGGTGACCCCGAGGCCGTGCAGTTGCGTCTCGCGATTGAGCTCGCCCCAGGTGACGCCGCCCTGCGCCCACACTGTTCTGCTCTCCGGATCGACGCGGATGCCCTTCATCGGCGAGAGATCGACCATCACTCCGCCATTGATCGTCGCGCGTCCCGCCACGTTGTGACCGCCGCCACGAACTGCAACCTCGAGGCCGAGCCTGCGGGTGAGATCGAGGGCATCCACCACGTCGGCCACGCCGCGGCATCTGGCGATCAGTGCGGGGCGCTTGTCGACCAGCCCGTTGTGGACCTTCCTCGCGTCTTCGTAGCCCACGTCCGCGGGTTTCAGGAGTTGGCCTCGGAAGGTGGCGGCAAGCTCGGCCGCAGCGTTTGTCACGGATGGGATCGACAACATGGCGTTGCTCTCCTCGAATTCGGACCCCGTATCATCATCGAATCCGGCCCCGGAGCAAACGCGAAGAATTCAGCCAAAGGTGAACTGATTTCATCTAAACTGCCGGCATGCACAAGCTGCCGCCCCTGGTAGAGCTCCGCGCGTTCGACGCCGCCGCCCGCCATATGAGCTTCAAGAAGGCGGCGCTTGAGCTGGGCGTGACCCCCACTGCGATCAGCCACCAGATCCGATTGCTCGAGCGCTATTGCGGCCGCGCCCTGTTCCGCCGCAGACCGCGGCCCTTGACGCTGACCGATGCCGGAGCGCGGCTGTTCCCCGCCATTCGCGGCGGGCTCGAAGTGTTTGCCACCGCCATCGCGGCCGTCAAGCGGGATGGCGACCAACAGCCTCTTCGCGTCACGACGACGAATGCATTTGCCAGCCGATGGCTCGTGCCCCGCCTGCCCGCGTGGCGGAAGCTGCATCCCAACCTGCCGCTGGAAGTGATCGGCACGGACAGCGTGCTCGATCTGCAGGCCGGGGACTGTGATGTCGCCATTCGCTATGCGACCAGCCGGGCAGCGCCGCCGGACGGCATCACCGAAGGCCTCTTGAGCGATACATTCTGGCCCGTCTGCAATCCGCGTTTGCTTTCAACGGGACGCCTGAAGAGACCAGCCGATCTCGCAAAGCACGTTCTGATCCACTCCTATTGGTCGCCGGCCGACCGTGAGCCGCCCACATGGCAGAAATGGCTCGCCGCGGCTCAGCGCAGGTGGCGCGACGTGCCCGAATTCAAGGACATGCAGCACTTGAGCTTCCGGGAGGAACTGCATGCCATCGAGGCGGTGATCGGCGGGCAGGGAGTCGGGATTTTCAGTGACGTGCTGGTGGCACACGAACTCGCCGCTGGTACGCTTGTGAAAGCGTTCAAGCTCAGCTTGCCGGGCTATCGGTTCTATGTGATCCGCAGGCCCGATCATCCCCGCGAGAGGGCCATCCGAGCCTTCTCGGAATGGTTGAGGTCCGCTGCTTAGGATCGCTGTCGGCGGCGAATTCGCGAGATGAGTTCCCACATGAGCCTGCAGTTGGGCCGCCGGAATTGACGTGCAGGTCTCACCGCTTGAGGCCGGACGTCGAAGAGAGGCAAGCGATGATCGGCGTTTGCGACGATGTTACTCTATCAGCAACAGCCCGCGCTTCGTGTCGCCGTCAAGCGTATTTACGGCGGTGAACAGACGCGCCCGCTCGACCAGCCATGGCCGATAGTCCGGATTGACGTCGAGGACGAACACCAGATCCTCGGCTTCGAGATAGCCGCCGATCGGCGAATGATGTCCGACGCCAGCGCCAAATATTTGCTCGCGACTGAAATTCACGATGTAGCGTCGGCCCGGATCGTTGGAGCGACGCAGATGCTCCCGAAACTGGTGTTCACTGAGATCGCGCAGGACCGTAACTTTCCGGCTCGTATTGGTTCTGGCGACCTCCGCCAACTCATCAAGTGTGAGGCCCAGGATGCATACGCCTGTCCAGCACCGACCCGTGCCAGCCAACACCTTGTCCTCCGTGCTTGCCGCCTCCCCGAGGGACCGATACGCATTGGCAACGGCGGCGGGCCCGCAACGCGACCCATTCGACTGCCAGCTGACTTGCCTTTGGAATGCGGCTGCCACTGGCAGGCGCCACGCGCGCTCCATAAGCTCCGGTGTGCGTGTCACTGAAGACGCGATGGCTTGTGGCGGCACGTGGGACTGGCGGACCACCAGAGCCCCGGCGCCAAGCAGGCCCGCAGCGACAACAACAACGATACTAACGTACTGTAGGCGCTTCATGCGCCTGAACCTTGCGGCAGTTTCACGACAACGAGCCAAACGCAGGCTGCAAAGGTTACATCGTCTTGTGACACATTGCGAAGAAATTCATGCCGAACGTCGGTTCAGCCGAACTTACTGAGGGCCGATGTTGTGAAGGGTTTCGCCTGCTGCGCGGCAGCGTGGCCGGCGAGATTGAGCCGGCGCGTGGTCATCGGCTTGGCCGGATCGCCGCCCGGGAACAGCCAGCCCCGAGGCCGCGCCGCTTTCGACCAGGCGCGCAGCAGATTGAGCAAATGCGGCGAGGGCATTACGTAGCGATCCTTTGCGGCTGCCCTGTTCCACGCGGATGATCATCCGCTTGCTGCCGAGCGGTTTAGTCGAATGACCCTTTCGGACCTGGCCGACGGTTAAGGACCTATACGAGACCTTACGACCACGTTCCTGAACTGTGCTAGTTTTCGCCAACGCGATTACGTCTCCAAGCGCGGGGCGAACTCGACAGCGAGTTGATTGAAGATCATCGCGGGTTCGACGTTGATGTGGCCGCCGTCAACACGCGCGCCGCAGAAAGGCATCGTCTGACTGCCCTGTTATCGGGGGATTGCGGAGAAGGATACCTGGTCTGGCTCAATTTGGAGGAGACGTGCGGCGTCTCGTGACACCTTCAATCGTCATTGCTCTGGTTGGCACGTTCGCGGGCTTCACGTACCGCTATTTCGCGGATGATCCGGCCGAATCTACGCTCGGAAACTATCTCCGAAGCGGCGTTCATGGAATGCTGACAGCCCTGTCAGGCTGGGCTGTTCATCTTTACTTCACTTCTCGCGGTAGCGGATGGATCAGAAGATCGCCACTGTGGCTTGAGCTCGCCATTCGGTCCATGAGCATGGCGCTCGTCATCGCAACGGTGGTTCTCGCTCTGCAAGTCGCACTCTATTACAACCGCCTGGAAGCAGGATGGCTCGTTGCCAAATTCCCGCGGATATTCGGCATCGCATTTGCCATGTCCATTGCAACAGGTGCGATATTCGAGCTGACGCAGCTCGTTGGCGGCCGGGTGTTGCTCAACGTCGTGCTCGGGCGATATCGAAGGCCGAAGCGAGAGCAACGGGTGCTGATGTTTCTCGATCTATCCGGTTCGACGTCTCTGGCCGAGACGATGGGCGAGCTTCGGATGCACGACCTGCTGACCAGCTTCTTCTTCGATATCGACGAGCCGATCCTTGCCTATGGCGGGGAAGTTCATGCCTATGTAGGAGATGAGGTGATCGTAAGCTGGCCCCTCTCCGGGTGGACGTCGCCCGCGCGTTGCATCGACTGCTTTCTCGCCATCCAGGACAAGATCGCCGGGAAAGCCAACGGGTATCGGCGTGAATTTGGCGTCGTGCCACATTTCCGCGCTGCCATGCATGCGGGCCCGATCGTGATCAGCGAATGCGGAGATTCGCGCCGGCAAATAGCGTTCTTTGGCGACAGCATGAACGTCACGGCGCGCATTCAAGAACATTGCAAGGAAGCCGGTCGGACATTGCTGGTTTCTGCCGATCTCCTGAGGCAGATCCCAGCCGGGAGTGGCGTTTGCGTTGAGGCCCTTGGGCTAACCCGATTGCGTGGGCGCGCGGCTTCGGTAGAAATCTTCGCCGTCGAACGCCAAAGCCTGCAAGCAGTCGACGAAGCCAGGCCGTCTGCCGACGGACAATAACCGCGTCCGGGGTTAACCGGAAATCATTGGCGCTGGGCAAAGCGGCGCTTTTTAACCCACAGGTTGGCATAAGTCGCCCGACTACCAGGAAACAGCAAACGGAAGTCCAGTTGTTCTGGACGGAATGTAGCGAACAATCCGCGTGGCAGGCTTGGCGGCCTTACTTGCGCTTCTGTGAAGGGTTGGCCGAGCTGCACGGCTTTTTCCGAGTTCCTCGTATCCGGGCAGACCGTTAGGATTTATACTATCAGGGGACGTTCGAGTAAGATCGACGAAGTGGATCACGCCGCTTTGGAGTGATGTGCAATGGTTCCGAAAACCCAATACGCCAAGAGCGGTGATGTTCGCATCGCCTATCAGGTGGTTGGTGAAGGGCCCTTCGACCTCGTGTTCGTTCCTGGTTTCATTTCGAATCTCGACGTCGCTTGGGAGGAGCCCTACCGTGCGCGGGTATGGGCACGCCTGGCCGGCTTCTGCCGGCTGATCATGTTCGACAAGCGAGGTACTGGGCTATCCGACAGAGCGGCAGGTGTGCCAACTCTGGAGGACCGCATGGACGACGTTCGCGCCGTCATGGATGCGGTCGGCTCACAACAGGCTGCGCTGTTCGGCATCTCTGAAGGTGGCGCGATGTCGATCTTGTTCGCTGCCACGTATCCGGAGCGTACGCGAGCCTTGGTCCTATATGGCACCTATGGACACTTCCGCTCTTGGGTCTTGCCGCCTGACAAGATCGAAGCGGCCCTCGATCGCATGGAAAAGGCGTGGGGGACTGGCGAGAGCCTGGGCTTGTTCGCCCCAAGTGTGGCTTCAGATGAGACGTTCAAGCAGTCCTGGGCACGTTTCGAACGGCTTGGTGCGAGTCCTTCGGCAGTCGTCGCACTTATGCGAATGAACAGCCAGATTGATGTTCGTCCGATCCTTTCGTCGATCCGGGTACCGACGCTCATCATTCATCGAGAAGGGGACACCCGGGTCAACGTTGAAGCCGGCCGCTTCATGGCCAAGCAAATCCCGAACGCCAAGTACGTCGAACTTCCAGGCAGCGATCACCTGTTGTGGACGGGCGATACCGAGCGGGTATTGAACGAAGTCGAGGAATTCCTTACGGGATCGCGGTCGGCGGTCGAAGCTGATCGCGTGCTCGCCACAGTTCTGTTTACCGACATTGTGAACTCAACGAAGCGCGCCGAGACAATCGGAGATCGCGCATGGCATGATCTGCTTGATCGCCACAATGCGATCGTGCGGCGGGAACTTCTCCGACATCGGGGTCATGAGGTGAGGACTCTGGGAGATGGCTTCTTGGCAACTTTCGATGGGCCGGCTCGATCGATCCGGTGCGCCCTTGCGATAAATGAAGGCATCGAAGCTCTTGGGCTGCAGGTGAGGGCCGGCCTTCACACGGGCGAGGTCGAAATGGCCGATCACGATCTGAGTGGTATCGCGGTCCATATTGCATCCCGTGTCGCGACGCTGGCACAGCCCGGGCAGGTTCTGGTGTCGAATACAGTCCGCGATCTCGTCGCAGGATCAAACATTCATTTTCGCGACGAAGGTCGTCATGCCCTGAAAGGGCTTAAAGAGGGCGTAAGAGTGTTCGCAGTCGAGCGCTAGTGGCGCAGAGCGAGTTTCAACAAACAGCGTTCCTCGAAACAAGCATCGCATAACAGCGGATCCGCGCGTCCTCTTCCGGCGCAAAGCCGAACAAGCAAAGTGCTCCACACAATTGCCCGACAGGCAAATCGGTACAAAACCTGTCAATCCTCAGCGACAAAGATAATTCGCTTTATCCGAAACGTAGATCGTGCTTATACTCCGCCCGTTCCATTCCGTCGGAGGGGCGGGTCGCGATCGTCACGAGCGTGGGGTGGAATGCGGTGGACGCGGCAGCGTCGGCGCGCAAGGTGGTCGCAGGGCGGGTTTCCCGTGAGCGATCAGGCGGCGCGCGGACGAACGGCGCTGGAAGTTCGTCTCGCCAACATTTCGGGGCCTCGCGTGCACGCGACCTCGAACCCTGTGGCGATGAGCGGGCGCTGCGTACGGCCAAGTCGTGTGGTCCTGGCTGCCGTTGCTGCAGTCAAGTCCGGCGGAGGTTCTGGTTGCCCCAACCGGGTGCGCGGAGCCGCCAATCCGCCGGATGACGGTGACAAAAAGGAATTCGTCGCCGGGGAGATCACGAAGTAAGCCGTCAAACCACTGCGCAGGGAAGGCCGGGTTGTCTCGGCTACACCTGTATGCTCGTGTGCTGCTTTGCGCAATTGCACACGAGACCGCGGGTGCTAGCCGGCACCCGGTCTTCCCTGCGCCCTCTGCGTTGAAGCTGCGTTGAAGAGGGCGAGGAGATTACCCACAACTCGGACGCATTGCGCCGCGGGAATACGAAAGCGCGTCTGGTGTTTGAGAATTGGATCGAACGCAGTCACAGGCGTCATTGCGAGCCAACGGGTCCGCGCGAAGCGCGGCCCGATAACAGGCTCAGCGAAGCAATCCAGACCTGCCACTGCGACGACAGTCTGGTTTGCTTCGTCGCTTACGCTCCTCGCAATGACGGCGTTGAGCATTGCGGGGCGAGAATGCGAAGTCGTGTCTGGTGTTGAAGTCGCGTCTGGTGTGTGGGAGTCGAATGGGCTTGTCGTCGGACTCGTCGTTGCGAGCGAAGCGAAGCAATCCAGGCTGCCACCGCATCGACAGTCTGGATTGCTTCGTCGCTTACGCTCCTCGCAATGACGGTGCTGGGCATTGAGCCGCGAGAATGCAAGATCACGTCTGGTGTTTGAGAGTCGAATGGGGTTGTCGTCGGACGCGTCACTGCGAGCGACTTGTCCGCCGAAGCTCAACGAGCCAAGGCGTTATCCAGAGTGCTTCGGCTGTGATGGTCTGGAATTGCTTCGCTACGCCGGTGCCAACCCGGAATGATGCGTTGGCGCAGCATCATCGGCCGCAAACCGGACTACCTCAGCCCCTCGTAAACCATGAAGCCGCGCGCGATCTGCAGCTTGCGGATGGCCCGCGGCACGAGCCTTTCGGGCCGGTGCAGGTAGCGCCACGAAGTGAGCCTGAAGGCGGCGAGCTGGCCTTGCTCGCTGTCGAAAGGAGCGAGCAGGCCGGTGATGCTTTGCGGGCTGTGTGCGCGCGCGTTGAAGGGAAGCAGCAGCAATTCCAGCTGTGCCGGGGAATTGTCCGGCCGCTTCGCCGTTATGCCGGCGACGGCGCCGAGCGTCTCCTCGGCGACGACGGTCGCGATCTCGTCGATCTCGGACCGGCTTTCCTCCGAGAAGAGGGCCCTGAAGCTCTTGTCCTTGAGGTCGCAGCCGGTCAGCGCGCAGACGCGCGTGCCGGCGACGCGGAACGTGAAGCCGCCCGCGGCCTCGTAGGCGAGAACGAAAATGTCGCCGAGCAGCTCGCGCACGGCGCCTGGGTCGAAGTCAGAGCGGTCGGGCGCGCGCGCAGTGCCGCGCTTCTTGTCCCAATATGCGAAGAATTCGCGGGTCGAAGGATGCTTCATGACTAGAACTTGCCCCGCGGCACACGTGGCGGGACAAGACTGTCCTGCTTCTGCGCACCGCAATCCCTGTGGAGTTGTGCAGGAGAGGCTTTGCAGCGTCCATGCCGCAGGCGCCGTTTGGCCCGATCCGCGGCGTCTTTGCGTCGTTAACGTTAAATTAACGATGTCCTTGGCGCGGGACGCGCGGCTGGTAAGGTTCCGACCGTTGCAGTTTGCCGGTTCCTTCCAGTCTCCGGCGGCTCACGAACACGGGCGTCAAACAGTCTGGTCGGCGCGCGGGGAGGGGTGGGGATGTTCCCGTCCCTTGGGGCGCGGAAAGATCGGCAAGCATGAAAGGGAGAGCTTCCCAGAGCTCTCCCTTTTCCCTTTTAGGCGTAAGCGGCCGGATCACATTGCGACTGGTCTGCATTTGTGCACTTGCACAGCGCGGGAAAAGACGCCTATCTGGAATCCACGCTCAACCGGGCCGAAGGCCATCGATCCCTTGGATGCTCCGCCACAATCTCCGCCGCATGGGCCGGCCGAATTGCTCCCGGATCCGCCGCGCGAGCCGGTCCTCACCTTGCCGCCGGCGCTGACGGCTTACGTAGCCCTCATCGCGGTCATTCACCTTCGGGTGCTGCTGCCGCCGGAACTGGAGAACTGGACCATCGATGTCTTCGGTTTCATCCCCAAGCGCTACGACAGCACGCTGCTGAACATCAGCTTCCCCGGCGGGACGGGCGCCAAGGTCTGGACCTTCTTCACCTATTCGCTCCTGCACGCCAATCTCGCCCATATCGGCTTCAACGTGCTCTGGCTGTTGCCTTTCGGCAGCGCGCTGGCGCGGCGTTTCGGCGCGTCGAGGTTCTTCCTGTTCATGGCGGTGACCGCGGCGGCCGGCGCGCTCGCCCATTTCCTCACTCACGAGCACGCGGTGGCGCCGATGATCGGCGCGTCGGCGTCGGTGGCCGGCACCATGGCGGCGGCGATCCGCTTTGCCTTCGTGCACGGCAGCTTCCTGTCGTTCAGCCGCAGCGATGCCGAATCGGCAGCCAAGGTACCGGCGCTGCCTCTTTCGCGCGCGCTGCGCGACGGCCGGGTGGTCGGTTTCCTCGCCGTTTGGTTCGCGGTCAACATTATCTTCGGACTTGGGTCGATTTCGATCGGTACCGAAGGTGCCACGGTAGCGTGGCAGGCGCATATCGGCGGCTTCTTCGCCGGCCTGTTGTTGTTTTCGCTGTTCGACCCGGTGCCGCGCCGAGCAATCGTTGCTGCGGATGCGTCATCTCAGGACATGTCGCACCGCGTCTAACCGTCGACTTGCGAGAGAAGGCGATTTCATTCATCATCTTCGTAAATGTCGTGAAGCCGTAAACCGCAAGAGGCGGAGCTTCGAGAGCGCCTGAACGGTCATCGGCGCCGGAACTGTTGATTGAAGACTCGCGAACAAGCCGGGCCCACGCAGCCCGGGCGGATTCAGGGAGGCTACAATGACGGTGCGTTCAATCCTCGACACCAAAGGTCATCACGTCGTGAGCGTGGAACCCGAGGCACAGCTCTCCGCCGTGATCAAGCTGCTGTGCGAACGCAAGATCGGGGCGGTGCTGGTGATGAACCAGACCCGCGTCGACGGCATCCTGTCGGAGCGCGACATCGTGCGCGTGCTTGGTGAGCGGGGCGCGTCGGTGCTGGAGGAGCCGGTCAGCAACGCCATGACGCGCAAGGTCGTGAACTGCCGCGAGAATGATACGGTCGCCGAGATCATGGAAATGATGACGACGGGCAAGTTCCGCCATGTGCCGGTGGTCGAGAACGGCAAGGTGGTCGGGCTGATCTCGATCGGCGATGTGGTCAAGTCGCGCGTTGAGGAGTACGAGCGCGAGCAGGAAGCCCTGCGCGACTACATCAAGACCGCCTGACGGGTCAGGTCTCCGTTGCCTTGTCCGGCGCCACGCCGGTTGGCGGGGGCGCCAGCACGTGAATGACTTCCTGGATCGAATCGATGGCGCGTTCGGCAGCGCGGGCGCCGAACGCGATCAGATCGTCGGCGCGATGGAAGTCGAACCAGCCGATCTCGCCGACGCGCGGGGTGATCAGAAGGTCCGGCGGGTCGCCCGCAAGGCGCGCCCGCGTGATACGGTCCTGCATGATGTTGAAGGCGTCGACCATCACTGAGGAGATGCCCGGCCGTCCGGGGCCACCGAAAAACTCGCGCTTCATGGTGCGCTCGGGAGAGAAGAACCTGCCGAAGCGGCGTTTGCTCGGCGCCGTCTCGACGAGCGGGGCCCCCGGTTCGGCCGCCGAGCCATGCGAATAGATGGTCGTGCTGTGGGCGAAGATATCGCTGGAAACATTGGCGGCGATGACGATTTCCGCCCCGAGCGCCCGCGCCGCGGAGACCGGCACCGGGTTCACCATTGCGCCGTCGACCAGCCAGCGGTCGCCGACCATGACAGGCGAGAAGATGCCGGGCAGGGCGTAGGAGGCCCGGATGGCGTCGACCATGCGGCCGCGCGTCAGCCAGATTTCGTGGCCGGTGCGCACCTCGGTGGCAACAGCGGCGAATTTCAGCGGCAGGTCCTCGATCTGCGCCGGACCGATCGAGGTTTCCAGGCGCGTCGCGAGCTTCTCGCCACCGATCAGGCCCGAACCGTTGAGGCGGATGTCGAGATAGCCGAGGATGTTGCGCACCTGCAGGCTGCGCGCCCACTCCTCCAGCGTATCGAGATGTCCGGCGGCATAGGCGCCGCCGACCACGGCACCAATCGAGGTGCCGACCACGACGTTGGGAACAATGCCGTGTGCGATCAGGGTCTTGAGAATGCCGATATGGGCGAAGCCGCGCGCCGCGCCGCCGCCGAGCGCCAGCCCGATGACCGGCCGTCTGATGCTGCCGAGGCCGACCTTCTCACCGTTGGGGCTGCTCTGACCCCAACCTTTCCACATATCCAGCACCGAGGATCTCCCACGATCATCCCGCGCTCGGCCGGCCAGCCATTTAACCGACCGGACCAGAAACCGCTGTTCTACTTCGCCAGTATTAACGAAGAAGCATTGTTCGTACGGCTTTGTGGGCGCGGCAGGGCAGGAGTAAGGCGGTCGGCTGAGAACTGGATCAAGACTAACCCGGGCGGGTTCCCAGGGTTCCTACCGGGATTGATCGGGTTCCGACGGCTTGAATTTGCCGCGTTTTCGGTGAAAAGCAGAACGATGAAATTCGGGGGTGACGGCATCGTTCGATTCCGGCGCAGTAGCGTGCTGCCAACGGTAATTCTTGCCGCGCTCGTTTTCCTTGGCGGTGATCGCGCCTCAAAGGCTCAGTTCTTCTCCGATCGTCCGCCGCCAGTGCCGCCGGCTGCCGTGCCGGATCCCGGCGCCGCCGTCAGTCTCGCCCCGCCGTCGGGCCCGGCCGCCGGCCCGAGCCTGCCGCCGACACTGACCCAGCCAGCGCCTACGCTCGCCCCGCCTTCCGTCGCAACCGTGCCGCCGCCAGCCCCGATCGGCGCCGCCGCGCCGGGGCAGGCTGTGCTCTCCTTGTCCGCGCGCTATGGCAAGGATCTGCCACCGATCACCAGCGGCCTGGTCTGGCGGGTCTTCGCCGACCGGCCGGATGAGACCGGCACCTTCAAAATGATCCGCGAGGATCGCACCGCCACGCCGAACATCGTGCTGTCGCCCGGCAACTATGTGGTCCACGTCGCGTTCGGACTGGTCAGCGCAGTCCGTGCAGTCAGCCTGAAGTCCGAGACAGACCGCGAATCATTCGTGCTGCCGGCCGGCGGCCTGCGCATCGAGGGCCGCGTCGGCACCAGCAAGATCCCGCAGAACCAGATATCGTTCACAATCTACAAGGGCAGCCAGTTCGAGGCGGGCGAGCGGGCCGCGCTGGTGCCGAACGTCGCCGCGGGCGACGTCGTGCTGCTGCCGGAAGGCACCTACTACATCAACTCCAATTACGGCGACGCCAATTCGGTGGTGCGCTCGGATATCCGGGTGCAGGCGGGCAAACTGACCGACGTCACCATTACCCACCGCGCCGCCGTCATCACGCTGAAGCTGGTCAGCGAAAAGGGCGGCGAGGCGCTCGCCAACACCGCCTGGTCGGTGATCACGCCGGGCGGCGACGTCATCAAGGAATCAATCGGTGCCTTCCCGCGCGTCGTGCTGTCCGAAGGCGAGTACCGCGCCATCGCCAAGAACGAAGGCAAGGTCCACGAGCGCTCTTTCAACGTCGTCAACGGCGTCGACGGCGAGGTAGAGGTGGTGGCGCGCTAATCTAGAATCGCCGCTTTAGGGCAACCTCGGCGAGGCTGATCACTTCAGCTTCGGGCTGCTTGCTGGCGGCGCGCGCATTGCTCTCGATACGGCTGCACAGCTCCTCGACCTCCGCCTGCGAGATCTGGTGGGCATTCAACCTCACCTCGATCAGCGCCATGCGCAGCAGGCGGACCGCGAAGTCGAGCCCAAGATCGTTTGCCGCTCCGATCTGATCCTGGATTGCCCGGATCAGCGACTCGACAGCGTGCTTGTCAGTAATTCCCATCGAATTGTCCTGCAAAAGCGCGTAGTGAACTTTGGCTGTCGATCCAGTCGCGCGACGTCGTGACATCGGCATAAAGACCGATGAGTTGGACCACAGTTTCGTGAACTCTCGTTGCCTCGAGGCCGGCAAGGCCGCGGCTCGCTGACGCGTCCGACAAGAAGGTTACCCTGTGCCCGCGGTGAAACGCCTCCAGCGCGGTCGCAAGGCATGCACCTTCGCCCGAGAAACCGGCCAGGACGAAGTGACCGCCGCAGGCCGCCATCGCATTCGAAAACTCGGGATTCGCGTAGCACGACGGCTTGCTTCGCTCGAATACCATCTCCGATGTGAGGGGCTCGAAGCCGGGGATCCAGTGCGAGTAGGACAGGACAGGATTGAAAAACGGGGAACTGCCCACCATGCGCAGGAAAGCGACCGGAATACCGATCCGACGGGCGTGGGCGAGGATCGCCCTGCAGTTCTCGAGCGCGGGATCGAGTTTCGGGATCGAAAACAATCTCGGCGACGCGATGTATTCCTGCTGCAGATCGAGAAGGACCAGCGTGGGAATGAGCGGGATATTCGCATAAGCTCGCAAATTGATGACATTTTTCATCGTTTGCACGCTCCGCCCTTGGCGCTCGCGCCGCGGCTTGCCGAGCGGTCCAGGATACCCGGCTGGTCCCATTTGCCTTCAGGGCGCATGAGGACGTAGGGGTCCATGCCCAGAGCGATCGCCTGCGCGTCCGGCTCCGGATCGATCACGATTTCGATGTAGGCGTGATCAGAGAAGAAGAACTCGGGCCTGCCTTCGAGGGGCCGCCACCCCATGTTGACGTAATATTGCAGGAGGTCCTTCTGCGCGCGGCCGTAGACGCTGCGGTAGCCCTTCATTCGGCACAGCTCGACGCCGGCGCGCATCAACCTGGTACCGAGCTGCCGGCTGCGAAACTCGTGGCGCACAGCCAGCCGTTCGAGCTTGGCGAAATCGGCGAAGTAGCGGACCCTGAGGCACCCCACCGGCTCCTTGCCGACATATCCGATGAGGTGGCTCGCGCAGAAATCGTTGCCGTCGAACTCTTCCTCGTAGGGACAGTCCTGCTCCGCGACGAAGGTGGCGCTGCGGACCGACACCACACGCATGAAGTCTTCGATGGAACGCACGAGCGTGATCGAAACTGTGTCGTCGTCCGCACCTGTAAAATCGTCGTAGATGGGCCGGCTCTCTCCGACGGAAGCCCCGCGCGGATACATGTGCAGATGCGGCGCCTCCTTGCCCCTGAAGCGTGCGCCGCGCTTGAAGCCCAGGCCTTCGATCAGCCGGGCGCCCTCGATGGTCACGGCCCGCGCCAGGAGCGGTGCATCGCGATAGAGGCGGGTCCAGGTCTTCTCGAACGCAAGGGGCACGCCGCCGGCGATCAGGCCCGGTGCATAGGCGCCCCAGACGTAAATAGCGGCGGGCTTCTGGTGCTGGCGGGTAAGGTATTCAAAAGGTGGATTTGTCCCGTCGAATTGTCCGCTCATCAGGCGGTCAGCGCCTTCCTCGTTCAGCATCAGGAAGGCGAGATAGCCCTCGGCGGCGGTCTCGCCGGCGGCGTACCGCTCCCGTCTTGCGATACCCCAGAGGCTGTCCGGGTTGTGCCGGGCGACCCGGTGCACGACCTCATTGGTGGCGCCGCCGCCCATGACGCGACGTGCGCGCGGGATCAGCTCTTCGAGGTCCTGGAAAGTGGCATTGAACACGACCAGCCGCTGGGCAAGGTTCATCGCACCGGGCCCGTCAAGACCGTATTTGGCCGGACTCGGATAGCCTGACACTAGTGCTTGTGCCGCTCGGGTCGTATTGCGATCGTGAATTGTCATCGCTCGCTCCGGTTGCCAAAGCTCCTCGTCTCTGGAACATTAGCCCGCAGGGGGAAGCCCGTATGCCTACAATTCCGAACCGGGGTGGTCCGGAAAAGGAACACGCCAAGCTGGGAGTCGCGGTCGGCGGACCCGATTGGGAGGCTATTCGTGCTTTCCTGGAACTCGCCCGGTGTGGGAGCATCCGGTCCGCAGCGGAGCGGATGGGACTGTCAGCCAACGCGCTGCGGCGGAAAATCGACGATCTCGAACGCGCGCTTGGAACGGTGTTGGTGACGAGGCACGTCGATGGAGTTCGCCCGACCGCTGAAGGCGAGGAAATTCTGCTTGCGGCCAAGCGTATGGAAGATGCCGCATTCGGGCTGGTAAGAACCCGCAACCGCCAGGTTCCGGCGATGAGCGGCAAGGTGCGCATCGGGATCACCGAGGCCTTCGGCACGTTTTGGCTCGGTCCGCGCCTGGTCGATTTCCAGCGCGCCTATCCACAACTGACCATCGACCTGATGTGCGCGATGCGCAACGCCGACGTGCTCCGGCTGGAGGCGGATATGGCCGTTCAGCTTACGCGCCCGAACAACCCCGACATGAAGGGTGTTCGGCTTGGCCGCATCCATTCCATGCTCGCTGCGGCTCCTTCCTATCTTTCGATCTACGGGACGCCGAAGAGCGTTGCCGATTTGCGCAAGCATCGGCTCGCGCTTCAGTTCGCCGAGCAGACCAGGACCGAGGAGCTGGTGTCGGGCCTTTTTCCCGACATGGAGCTGAGCGAGCTCGTGAAGTTCAGCACCAACAACAGCACCGCGCTGCTTTGGGCGATCATCAAAGGTGCCGGCATTGGATGGTCGCCGACCTACATCCACGTCATGGGACCGAAGATGGTGCCGCTGGACATCGGCGCGGTCTTTCCATTCGATGTCTGGCTGACCTATCACCCCGATGCCGCCCGTGTTCCGCGCGTGCGGCGGCTCATCGACTGGATCATCGAGAACTTCGACCCGAAGGTTTTTCCGTGGTTCAAGGACGAGTTCGTCCACCCGCGGGACCTGCCGGCCCAGTATCACGGGCCGCCGCTGGTCAACCTGTTCGAAGGCATCAGTTGGGACAAAACCAATAATACGAGCGGAACCTGAAGCTGCGGACCTGAACCGGGCCGCGGCGCTAGGGATGTGACCCACTCGTCAACGTGCCGGCGGGGCTCGGCCGTAATGAAGATCTCACGTTCGGCAGTTTTGCCAGGCAGGCGGATCAATCAGCAGCCGCGGCAGATGCTGTGCAGCTTGTCGAGCATTCGCTCGCGTTCCTTCATCACGGCTTGGGCGGCTTTGGGGCTGAGCTTGGAGAGGGGTATTCGCCCGCCTCTTGAGGCGCCTCGCGCTGCATAGGGTCGGGTGGGAGCGGGCGGGGTACTGATACTGGGCGGCATCACCGGGGAGATATTTGGCGGCTTGATCGCAGGCGTCTTTGCCGCGTTGCCGATGCCGCTGGGATCGTTCACCGAACCGTTGAGCCCCCCTGCGTTCGCGGGCCCTGGTGGAACGCCGCTCACGCCCGCGTCCTGGGCCAGCGCGCCGGGCGTGGCAAGAAGGCCGAGGACCCAAACGAGGAACACCATCCGTCGGAGCGGCTGGCGCAAAAAAATCGAAGCAAGCTGCGTCGGAATCACAACTCGATTATCCTTTTCGTCCTGCTCAAGTGAGAACTTGCAAGCAGTAGCGGCCGTTCCAGGTGTGGTGGTGGTATCCGACGGAGCAGAATTCAACCTGCGCCCGCTGAAGCAAGTTCCGTGGTTGGTCAGTCGATCGCTTTTCAACATTCGGCTCATCGTTCCCTGCCGGTGCAACGGTACGATTGCGAGCATTTGGCCGAAGCGCTCGGCCCGTCGTTTGAACTGGTCGAGGTGAGAACGGAGTCTCGCGGGACGCCGTGGAGTTCGTCCCAGTCGTTCCAGTTCAGCCGCTTTAGAAGGCGCGCCTAAGCGCGATGGGATTAGATCTAATCGCGATCGCGCTTTGGATTACTGATTGAGCACGGTCTTTCGAAAACCGGCGCCCACTTTTCCGGATCATGCTCCGGATCGCGGCGTCAGAAGCGCGTGACGATTTCCGACAGAAGCGGCCGCGGACGATCCTCGGTCGGTTTGGTCGCCTTGCCAATGTAGATGAGGCCGGCGAGCTTTTCGTCCGCCTTCAATCCAAGCCCCGTCAGTACGTCGCGGTCGAACGCGAACCAGCCGGTCAGCCAGGCGGCGCCATAGCCGAGTGCGGTTGCCGCGTTGACCATGTTCATGGCGCTTGCGCCCGCGGACAGCTCCTGCTCCAAGGCCGGCACTTTCGGGTGCGGCTTGGTGAAGCTGACCACTCCGATCACGAGCGGTGCGTCGGTGAGCCGCCGCCTTTCGACGTCGACCTCGGCGGCGGTGGCCTGGGGATGCTTCTCTGCAAAAACCTGCGCGATCACTTCGCCGGCGCGCTCGCGCGCATCACCCTCGAACACGATGAAACGCCAGGGCACGAGCCTGCCGTGGTCCGGCACTCGCGCGCCGATGGTCAGGATGGTCTCGAGTTCGGCCGGCGAGGGACCAGGCCCGGTCATGTCGCGCGGCTTCACCGAGCGGCGGGTTTTCAGAAGTTCGAGGGCGTCGGGCAAGGGCTTCTCCATCCAGAGATCCGCGGGCGGGCAGCTTCAGGCGCCCGCTGCCGCCCGCGCCCGCTTCACATCCGGCGGGGTCGCCTCATCGACCAGCGCGGCCAGCGCTTCCGTCGTCGGCATCACCTTCTGCCCATCGCTGCCGAGGCGGCGGACGGAGACCGAGTGCGTCTCTGCCTCTTTCTTGCCAACCACGAGCAGGGCGGGGATCTTGGCCAACGAGTGCTCCCTGACCTTGTAGTTGATTTTCTCGTTGCGCAGGTCGAGTTCGACCCGCAGGCCGGCCTGACGTGCGGCGGCCGCGACCCTCTTGGCGTATTCGTCGCCTTCAGAGGTGATGGTCGCGACCACCGCCTGCATCGGCGCGAGCCACAGCGGAAAATTCCCGGCGTAGTGCTCGATCAGGATGCCGATGAAGCGCTCCATCGAGCCGCAGATCGCCCGGTGCACCATGACCGGCGCCTTCTTCGAGCCGTCCTGGTCGATGTAGAACGCCCCGAACCGCTCCGGCAGGTTGAAGTCGACCTGGGTAGTGCCGCACTGCCAGTCGCGGCCGATGGCATCGCGCAGCACATATTCGAACTTGGGGCCGTAGAAGGCGCCTTCGCCCGGATTGATCGCGGTCTTGATATTGCTGCCCTGCGACTGGATTTCCTGCAGCACCGTCGCCATCACGCGCTCGGCGTGGTCCCACATCTCGTCGGTGCCGACGCGCTTATCCGGCCGGGTGGAGAGCTTGACGGTGAGGTCGCCGGTGAAGCCGAAATCGGCGTAGGTCGACAAGATCAATTCGTTGATCTTCAGGCACTCGTCGGCAAGCTGGCTCTCGGTGCAGAAGATATGGGCGTCGTCCTGCGTGAAGCCGCGCACCCGCATCAGGCCGTGCATCGCTCCCGACGGCTCATAGCGATGCACGACGCCGAATTCCGCAAGCCGCAACGGCAGCTCGCGGTAGCTCTTCAGGCCATGCTTGAAGATCTGCACGTGACCCGGACAGTTCATCGGCTTCAGCGCGAACCAGCGCTTGTCCTCCGCCTCGTCGCCGGCGGATTGCGCGGCGAACATGTTCTCGCGATACCAGTCCCAGTGACCGGAGGTCTCCCACAACGCCTTGTCGAGGATCTGCGGCGCATTGACCTCGCTGTAGTCGCTGGACAGGCGCCGGCGCATATAGGAGATCAACTGCTGGAAGATGGTCCAGCCCTTGGGGTGCCAGAACACGACGCCAGGGCCTTCTTCCTGGAAGTGGAAGAGGTCGAGCTCGCGGCCGAGCCGGCGATGGTCGCGCTTCTCGGCCTCCTCGATCTGCTTGAGGTAAGTATCCAGCTCTTCCTGCTTGGCGAAGGCGGTGCCGTAGATGCGCGTCAGCATAGGGTTGTTGGAATCGCCGCGCCAGTAGGCGCCCGCCACCTTCATCAGCTTGAAGGCGCCGCCGATCTTGCCGGTCGAGGTCATGTGTGGGCCGCGGCACAGATCGAACCAGTCGCCCTGGAAGTAGATCTTGATCGGCTCGTCGCCGGGAATGGCGTCGACCAGTTCGACCTTGAAGGCCTCGCCCTTGTCGCGGAACACCTGCTTGGTCTTTTCGCGGTCCCAAACCTCTTTGGTGAACGGTCTGTCGCGGGCGATGATCTCGCGCATCTTCTTTTCGATCGCGTCGAAATCTTCCGGCGTGAACGGCTCGTTGCGGAAGAAGTCGTAGTAGAATCCGTTCTCGATCACCGGACCAATCGTGACCTGGGTGCCCGGCCACAGCGTCTGCACGGCTTCGGCGAGCACGTGTGCGCAGTCGTGCCGGATCAGTTCGAGCGTGCGCGGATCCTCGCGGGAGATCAGCTCGATCCTCGCATCCTCCGTGATCGGATCGTTGAGATCGACAAGCGCGCCATCGAGTGCCATGGCCACCGTTCGCTTGGCGAGCGAGGGCGAGATGCCCTTGGCGATCTCGAGGCCGGTCGTGTCCCTGGGAAATTCGCGCTGGGCGCCGTCAGGGAAGGTGAGGGTGATCTTCAGCGGCTGAGTGGCGGGTTTCAAATTGGTGATGCTGTACTGAAATCCGGATTCGGACTTGTGGTCGGTCATGAAGGTCTCCGTAAGCTCACTCCTGCGAACGAGCGCAGGTAAGCGGGGAAGAAGCGGTATATCAGGCGATTCGGCCTCTGCAATCCTGCAACCGGGGAATCTTCCGCGAATCTCTGCTCCGGAATCAGGCAGATCATACCGGCCAAATGACGACAGTGGCGCTGCCGCTCGCGCCGGCGCAAAACGGGTACCCTGAAGTTGCGCACCTCCTTACGCAGTTTCTTGCATTGGTTCCTTCGAAGTTGCAGGGGGTTGAGTTCTGGGGCGCGCAGTTCAGGAAAGCCCCGTGCGATCACTCGCGGATGCGCCCCACTTCGATTTCACCGAGTCAACGCCGGAACCAGGTGGCGTCGGACGTTCCCGCACCGGCAGAATCTCGAACGACGGGCTGCCGCTCGCGCTGGACAGTCTGCTGGCCACCTGTCACCGGCAAGAACGATGAGCGTCGGCTCGCGCGAGGAGATCGGAGAATAGAGTCACAGGGTCTTTCTTCCTGTGCCGATGTGGCCTACATGCATTTGCATGGAAAGTGCTCCCGCCAACCGCTTCGCCCCCACCGCCCTGATGCTTGGAAACGTCGTCACGGGTTGCTCGGTGTTGGCGCCGGCGGGGATGCTGCCTGAACTGTCGGCGGGATTGGACGTCAGCATCCGCACCGCAAGTCTTCTGATCACTTTTGGTGCTGTCATGCTGTGCGTCGGCTCGCCCCTGGCGGCCTGGCTGACCAGCCGGATCGAACGCCGCACCCTGCTTGCGGCAACGCTCGCATTACTCGCCCTTACCAATATCGCGTCGGCGCTTGCGCCCGATTACACCAGCTTGCTCGTCATCCGCCTCGTGATGCTGGCGGTAGGCGCGCTGTATACTCCGCAGGCCGCAGGCACTGCGGCGTTGATCGTGCGGGCGGAAAAGCGCGGCAGCACCATCGCCTATGTCTTCCTGGGCTGGTCGGTTGCGGCTGCGGTCGGCCTGCCGATGATCACCTTTATCGCCAGCCGCTACGGCTGGCGCGCCGCTTATGGCGAGATCGGCGTAATCGCCTGCATCAGCTTCGTGCTCCTGGCCTGGCGGCTGCCGGCCAGGCTTGAGGGCACGCCCGTCGAGCTGAAGACCTGGGGCGAGGTCGGCCGCAATCGCATGGTGGTGCTGCTACTGGCAGTCACGGTTCTGCAGATGTCCGGCCAGTTCGCGGTGTTCACCTTCATGGGTCCGCTCCTGAAGAAGCTGACGGACGCGAGCCCCGACGCGATCGGCCTGGTGTTCGCGCTCTACGGCGTGTTCGGCTTCATTGGAATTGTGGTCGCAACCCGCATCGTTGACAGCTGGGGCGCCTACAGGACCTCGGTGTTGTTCACGAGCCTGGTGCTCGCCGGAATTGCCGGATGGGCGCTCAGCGCCGGCAGCTACGCCTTGATGGTCGTCTCGGTTGCAGTTTGGGGGGCGGGATTTGCCGCCACCAATTCGATGCAGCAGGTGCGGCTGGTCGCGGCGGCCCCAGTGCTGGCGCCGGTGACCGTCTCACTCAACACGTCCGTGCTCTACATCGGCCAGGCCGTGGGCTCGGCGGTCGGCGGAGCACTGTTTGCGCGCGGGCTGCTGCATGCCATCGGTTTCGTGGCGGTTGCCTTCCTGGTCCTGGCGCTGACCACGGTTTTCCTGACCAGGCCGCGGGCCGTTGCGGTTGCGCCGGCCGCATAGGCCTTTACCGTGTTTAACGCTGGCGGGAGCTTGGCAAACCGATCGGGACGGCGCTAGAAACGCCTTTCGGGAAGCGATCGGTGCTTTCGGCAATCAACGAGAGTAAACTGAGATGAGAATGATATTGGCGCTTGTCGCAGTGCTTTATTCGGCCGCCGCTCTCGCTCAAACCGACAAGCCACCCATGGTGGGGGACAAGCCGCTGGTCCAGATCAAGCCGCGCGCGGCCGCCGCGACAGGCAAGACGGAAGCGGCGGCGCCAAAGGGCAAACCACAGTCGACCGCGGTGAGGTTGCAGGCCTGTCTCGAAATCGACGACGGCACCAAGGACCGGCTCAATTGCTACGATGCGGTGATCGCGCCACAGCCGAAGCCGAAGGCGCCGAAGGCCAAAGGCGTTGCCGACTGCCGCTTCTTCAAGGAAGAAGACGAGCGGCTCGCCTGCTTCAACGGCTTTGCCGAGAGCATCCCCAAGCTGCCGAAGAACTGATCGCTTCGCGACCGCGGTATGTCGTGCAATCTATGGCGAGATGGCTAGCGGCTCGTCGATGACGGGGTGCGCGCCGCAACCCTTGTCAGCGCCATGGTGGGCGTTGCGGCCATTTTGACCAGCACGTCCTTGACCGGATTCCGGGTCCACGCGACGGTGACGTAGTCGCGATGGGTGATGCCTTCGCCCGTTTCGACGAAAACCGCGCTGCCGGGGCGCAATGGTCCGTCCATCTCCTCCGAGACCGGGACACCTTTCTCCTTCAGCAGGCTCATCAGTTCCCGCGTGCGCCGCGCGGTGTAGTGGGTGTAGGAGCTGACCAAGAAACTGTTCCGGTGGCTCTCGATCCATGAGGCGAACTTGTCGAGTTCGCCATAGACCGCGTCCAAGAGGACCACGCCGCGCACGCGATCGCTGATGCCGCCGACCTCGAGACTCCAGGCCGTCGGCAGGAAACCGCCGCTATAGCCGACGATGACGACCGGCATGGTGGCGAACGTCCTGGCCGTGCCGGGATCGCCATACAGACGGGCGAGATGCTCGGCGGATTCGGCCATGAAACGCTTGAAGCCACCCGGTTGCCAGAACTTGCCGGCGCTGGAATCGGCGGCAGCGACCGCCATCTGCGGCGCCAGCAGCACCGCGTTCGCTCCCGAGTCCGAAATCTGCTGCGGCACCAGCTGCCGGTCGCGCACGTCGCGCTCCAGTGTCGCGCCGTTGCCGTGGAAGAACACGACGATTACGCCCGGCTTGCGCGCGTCGAAATGCTCGGGCACGTGCACCAGCACCCGGTTGTCATTGTAGGTCTCGTCCTGCCAGTAGATGCGGCCGGAATAGCTGCGATGGCCGCGACGATCGCCCTTGGAAATGTTGAGGAACGGCGCGTCGGAGGCAGGGTTGTTGCCGTAATAGGGGAAGGCGGAGGACTTCATGCTGACCAGCGCGGTCAGGTCTTCGCGGGCTGCGGGCCGCCTATAGGGGACTTGCGGCTCCAGCGAGGCGACCTTGTACGGCGCTGGTTCGGTCCGCACGGCGCGCTTGGGCGTGAAGTCCGCCATCTGCCGCTGCAGCAGGTGCTCGCTCGCGCTCGGGTAGCGGTCCCTGAACTGCGGCGCCGGGAAGCGATCCTCGAAGGTGTCGCCGCTCGCAACTCTCGAGTTTGTCTTGGCGTCGACCTGGGAGTTCGCGGCCAGCATCGACGGGGTCGGCGCCTGACCGCATTGAACCAAAACGAAGGAGAGCGGCACGAAGATCGAGACGATGCCAAGCCACCGGGCAACACGCCTGATGCGCCCAACAGGAGGCGCGTCCTGCGGCCCCGCTCGGTCATTACAGGCACGCGTCTGGAATTTCGGATCGACCCCGACCATTCACCCCAATGTCCCAAGTCCAGCAGCAAATTGCAGACAATTAAGCGTGCTGGTGTTTAGGTAACGTTAAGTGTCCGGAACAACTCCCCAAATCCGGAACACTCAACAAGAGCATCAAATCGTGTCGCCATTATGGGAGGCTATCACCCTTTGGGCGCGAGAGGCAGCCGGGAGCTGGCGGGAGAAGGTATGCTGATACCGATTTTGATCTGCCTCATTTGCTCCGTGTTAACCTTGCTTGAATGGATGCTGTTGAATCTGCACCATGCGCGAACGGCGCACGCCTGAGGTACGGACCCAAATGACGGCATCAGAGACGGGAAGCTCGGCTTGGCCTGGCCGGCTTCCTGGCAGCGGGTCCACGGTCTCGCTCCTTGTTGCGACCGCGATCGTCGTCGCCGACATGGTCGGCGTCGGCGTGTTCACCAGCCTCGGCTTTCAGGTCAAGGACATCCCCTCTGGGTTCTCGATCCTGCTGTTGTGGACGGTGGGGGGCATCGTCGCCCTGTGCGGCGTGTTCTCCTACAGCGAACTGGGCGCAATGTTTCCCCGCTCAAGCGGGGAATACAATTTTCTGAGTCGCGCCTACCATCCGGCCTTCGGCTTCCTCGCCGGCTGGGTCTCCGCTACCGTCGGGTTCGCGGCGCCGGTCGCGCTCGCCGCCATGGCCTTCGGTGAATACGGCAAGTCGGTATTTCCGGGCGCGCCGCCGATGGCGCTCGCGATCGGCGTTGTCTGGCTGGTGTCGATCGTGCAACTGGCCGGCGTCAGGCAATCCAGCACGTTTCAGCTGGTCTCGACGATCTTGAAGGTCGTTCTGATCGTCGCGTTCCTCATTGCCGGCTTCGTCGGCGGCGTGCCGCAACCGGTTTCGTTCGCCCCCAATGCCGCCGACCTCAGCCATATCGCCAGCGCGCCGTTCGCCATCGGGCTCGTCTTCGTCATGTATTCCTTCTCGGGGTGGAATGCCGCGACCTACATCATCGGCGAAATGCAAACGCCGCAGCAGAACCTGCCGCGTTCGCTGATGGCGGGGACACTGATCGTGATGGTGCTGTACGTGGCGCTCAACGCCGTGTTCCTGTACACCACCCCGATCGACAAGCTCGCCGGTCAGCTCGACGTCGCGAGCATCGCCGGTACTGCCATATTTGGCGAAATCGGCGGCCGCGTCGTTGGAGCGATGATCTGCATCGGGCTGATCTCCTCGATCAGCGCCATGATGTGGATCGGCCCGCGTGTGATGATGACCATGGGGGAGGACATCTCGGCGCTGAAGGTATTCGCGCGCAAATCGGTCAGCGGCGCTCCGGCCTATGCGAT